>CAVQDS010000001.1:0-870306 GCA_963711345.1 uncultured Bacteroidota bacterium
AAAAAGACTCCGGCATTTCCGGAGTCTAGTAGTTTCCTTATTACTTCGCTGGTATCATCCAGATTTAATAATGGGAGTATATTCTCAGGCCGTTTTACTGACCGCTCCCTGTTGGAAACTTCTGACGTAAGTACTTAAAAAATCATGCCAGAATCTGATAAAAGAAATGGTATATTCCTGTAGTTTTACCGTCCCCATCGTCAGGCACCAATGAGAATGAAAAATAAAATAAAAAAGCGACTGGTAAAAATTAACGCGTTCCTTTCATCCAAAAAGAAACCCACACTTAAAAGCATTCATCTGTTACGTCTCGATGTAAAACATATCGAGGCTTTTACAGAACTCATGTCGATTCAACATAATTTTGGCGCCCGCCCAGCCATTCCGGATCGTCTCGGGAAACTTTTTCGAAAAGCAGGCAGGCTACGAACATTCGAACTGGAAACAGGAGCCATACATTCAATCTCGAAAAATAAAAGATTCACCAAACCAACCCTTTTTTTACAACAGCTTAATTTGTCTAAAAAGAAAAGCAGTAAACAACTGCGCAAAAAACGCAGGGAATACCATCCATTCAAAATAAAAGAATTTGCAAAACATGCAGACTCAAAACTATCCTCCCGCACATGGCAACAGTTTTTAGCGTCCCACGCTTCATCTATCCTGGATCTCTTAACAAAGGATATCATGGCTGATATCCATTCCCTGCATCAACTGAGAAAAATACTTAAATCCATTTTATATGTTCTGCCTCTCTGCAAGAAAGGTTCAAAGACTGTTCAGGTACTATTGAAAACAAATAAAAAGTTCATCAAATACATGGAGACTACAATAGGATCACTGCACGACACCGATTATTTCATCGCATGGTTGGAAAAGAAACACAACATCATTCATGCTTCCGAAGAGAAGGCCTTGATTAAAATAAAAAAGAAATGGCAGAACGATATAAAGCATATGATGGGAGATCTTCAGCCATTGCTCCCTGCTATCAGGCAATTCGCCCTCGACCTGAAGGATCATACAACGGAAAAGTTGAAAACCGCAAATATGTCGTTCGTCTAAAAGACTTTTCCTCCTGAATGCTTTTTTCAAAAAAAGCTATTTAGCTCTTCTTGTCCTGGCTGCTTTTTTTGCAGAAGCAGACCGGCTGGCGGGACTTCTTTTTTTGGCTACTGATTTTGTCTGGCGCGAAAGGGCCGAATTTCGAGACGGTTGAACCAGGCTCTCTTCTCAGGGCTTTCACTACTGCTCGTGACCTGGTCCTGGATATGGGCTCATGACTTTGTCCTTTTTCGGATTCACGTTCTGCATTCATGCGGGTTTTCTCAGACACTGTTCCTTTTTTAGGCGGGGCAAGTTTTACACCGGCCCTGCGTGCTTCGGATAGCCCGATGGCAATGGCCTGTTTGGCGGACCTGGCACCGTGCTCACCTTTTCGGATCTTTTCTATTTCGTCATGCACGAATTCACCGGCCTGTGTACTGGCTGATTTACCCTCTTTCTTATCTTCCATTGCTTTATCTATCGTTGATTTGTCTGGCATTGAATTAATTTTAATGGTGAATAATATTTTTTGATTTGCAATTGATATGCCAGCCTCAGATGCAGGCAGGAAAATTGCAACATGTAACCGGACGAATTCAATCAATTACCATGCGCATAGTAACCTTGGAAGAACACCTGAGTTTTCCGGAATTAATCAGTCAGATACCGAAGGATTTAATCCCAACGGAGAACTTTTTTCGTTCTCCTATGATGGAGAAAATAGCTCCGAAACTGGCAGATTGTACCGGTGCGCGGTTACAATCGATGGATCAGAATGGTATCACTATGCAGGTGTTATCCGTGGCAGGGCTTGGGGCCGACCTGTTAAGCCCTGAAGAAGGGCCTGCATTCGCTTCACGATACAATGACGCGATTGCTTCGAAAATAAGAGATTACCCGGATCGGCTTTCCGCATTTGCTCACCTGCCTATGACGGCTCCTGAAGCCGCGGCCGATGAACTGGAGAGAACCGTAGGGAAATATGCGTTTAAAGGAGCTTTAATTAACGGGCTCACCAAAGACAAGTTCTTAGATGACAAATCCTTTGATCCGATATTGGCAAGGGCGGAAAAGCTGGATGTTCCGATATACCTGCATCCGGGACTGCCGCCAAAAGCCGTGGTGGATGCTTACTACAGTGGCCTGCCTAAACATTCGGGTATATTATTATCAATAGCAGGCTGGGGATGGCATTCTGAAACAGCCATCCATGTGTTGAGGCTGATTATCTCCGGAACCTTCGATCGTTTTCCAAAATTAAAGCTGATCATCGGTCATATGGGTGAAATGCTTCCGATGATGATGGTACGATGCGATAGTCAGTTCATACCGGGAATGATAGGCATCAACCAGCGCACTGTGATAGAAACCCTGCATGACCAGGTATTTATTACCACAAGCGGCATTTTTACTAATCCCCCACTTATGGTGGCTATAGATACTTTCGGAATAGATAATATTATGTTTTCAGTCGATTATCCCTTCGCTACTAATGAACAGGGAAAAAAATTTCTGAACGCGATGCCGCTTCGTATTGATCAGATCGAAAAGATAGCGCACGTGAATGCCGATAAACTTATAAAGTTATGTGAGTGATTAAAGGGAATTAGCGGGGCATACGGTCCTTGTATTTGCTCGTCCGGCAAAATGGCGGTTTAGAAGCAATCCTGTTTAATTGTTCGATCAGTTCTTCGCTGGGAGGTTTTTGGGTTCGCTCTGCAATATTCAAATCCTTAAAATCTATATCCAAATCCTTAATAGCATCCGGATTCAATAGTTTTCTTTCCTCAGCAGACTCTATCTCCAACAATTCCTTTTTTGCACGCATGATCGTTATTTTTCAGTAACATAGAAGCAAATTCTATACCCTCATCCATGTGAATAGTCTAAACTTTTCCCTATTTGATTTAATTTAACAGAACAGAATAAATTGGCATATGGTTAACAGGATTTATAAACTATATTTAAAATGAAAATTAATTGGAATAAATCCCTTTTATTTTTTGTGTATATGTTAAGTGCCATAACAGGCAATGCACAGAATAAAGCTATTGACTCGCTCAATAAGATTTTACAAAAGCAAAATGATGATACCAGTAAAGTGAACACGCTGTATGCGTTAAGCGAGGAGTTTCGGGATGTGGAAAGGGATTATTCAAAAGCCATGAAATATGCTCTGAATGGATTATCTCTTTCCAATAAAATCGAATTTAAAGAAGGTAAGGGAACCGGATATTTTAAATTGGGTCAGATAAATAATCGTCAGGGTCAATATGCCGATGCGAATAAATATTTGGATACTGCTTTTAATATTTTCAAGGAATTAAATGATAAAAAGAATATCGCAAAAACCTATTTATGGATTGGAGACAATTATTATTATCAGAGTTTATATGCAGATGCCCTCAGCAATTATAATAAAGCGCTGAATCTTTATCGTGAACTGTACGACAGGAATAAAATCGCGGAAATCTATCTGAAGATAGGATATTGTTATACACAACTGAATTCCTACGGCGATGCTTCGACGAATACATATAAGGCATTAAAGCTTTTTGAAGAAATGGGTGATAAAGAACAAATGGCCAATGCGTTCCACTTGATCGGATTGAATTATATGAACCTCCATGATGATTCTGATGCCATCAAAAACCTTCAGACCGGATTGAAATTGAGAACGGAATTAAACATACAGGCAGACATGGCGATATCCATGTCCGTTCTCGGAGCGCTGAATACTACAATGGGTAATTTCTCAGAGGCATTAAAATATGATTCTGCTTCCCTTAAAATTTTTACTGAACTCAAAACTAATGCATGGGGAATACCTATGACCCTTTATTCTCTTGGTCAGAATTATCGAAAGCTGGGTGAAAGGGCGGATGCATCCGGAGATAAATATGAAGCCAGAAAAAATTTCAATGAAGCTGTTACATCTTTAGAGGAAGCGCGAAAATATTATGAAGGAATAAAAGACGAAGGCACCGTTGCATTAATGAACAATGAATTAGGATTCACATTTACAAGGCTGAAAAACTATTCAGCTGCAGTATCATGTTTTAAAAAGACTTTGCAACTGCCTGCAAATAGCGAAAACAACAATTTTTTCATGGATAGTTATCTGGGGCTGTCCCAATTAGACAGTATAACCGGGAACTATAAGCAGGCTTATCAGAATTATAAAAGTTACATTGTTTATCGCGACAGTATCGTAAATGAAGAAACTTCGAAAAAATCATTGCAGGCAAAGATGCTGTATGAATCCGAAAAGAATGAAGAGATGGCCAAGGCCGCTGAACTTAAGAGAAAGGCAGAAGAAGATGCGGAACGCAATCTCCAGCTTTTAGCCATCGCAGTTTTCATTCCCATTTTCTTTGTGGGAGTCCTTCTTCTCAGCCGCACAAAAGTGAAACCCCGGGTGGTTGAATTTCTGGGTGTTTTAAGTTTACTTCTGTTTTTTGAATTCATTACCGATCTGATCTATCCTTATGTTAGTCGATTGACAAATGAAAACCCGATATGGGAAATGTTATTTCTTGTAAGTTTGGCCGCCTTGCTTGAGCCGCTCAATTTCAAACTTGAACGCTGGGTGAAAAGCCATTTAGTTCATAGGCCTGCACAAGTGCCAGTGCCGGTGCTGGTTCCGGTGGTGGTTGAAAGCATTTCTAATGAAGATGAATCAGAAGATTAATGGTTGACAGTTGACGGTTGATTCCGCCATATGGCGGGAGATGAAAATGTCTTAGCTTACATCATAAAATATTCGCGATGAAAAAATGGATCTTCTTGTCAGCAATACTGGTTGCACTTACTGCATTCTGTTACATTAAACCGGTTGCGCCTGATTGGGTGCCGTTGTTTGACGGCCATTCACTGAACGGATGGAAAGTAGGTGAAAACGCAGCTACATTTTCTGTAAAAGACGGCCAGATCGTTGTGCATGGCCCAACGGCTCATTTGTTTTATGTAGGCGATTATAATAATCATGACTTTAAAAATTTTGAACTGAAGGCGGATGTCATGACTTATCCCGGCGCGAATTCAGGTATTTATTTTCATACGAAATACCAGGAAAAAAGCTGGCCTGACACAGGATTCGAAGTGCAGGTAAACAATTCTCACACGGACTGGAAACGAACCGGCAGCCTGTACGATGTTGTCAATATAAAAGAAGTATATGTGAAGGACATGGAATGGTTCACGGAATATATAAAAGTGGACGGTAAACACGTCATCATAAAACTCAACGACAAAACAGTGGTTGACTATACCGAACCTGCTGACTACAAACCAGCGCCCGGACAAACAAACCATTTTCTCTCTTCAGGTACTTTTGCTTTTCAGGGGCACGATCCGAAAAGTGAAGTGCATTTCAAAAACATCATGGTGAAAGTGCTGGACTGATCTGCCACCAAATCATATTTCGGCTAAGGGTATAGATGTAGTGAAATAAATATGACATCAGATCCTGCACACCAATATCTAAAAAATATTGAATCTTTTATGACGAGATCAAGATATATTTCGCTGGTACTAATTCTCGGCGGACTGACCGCACTGGCCCCTTTTTCGATCGACATGTATTTGCCGGGATTTCCGGCGATAGCGAAAGACCTTTCAACTTCAGCAGCGAAAGTTTCGCTTTCGCTGAGTAGTTTTTTTATCGGATTTGCATTCGGACAATTATTATACGGTCCTTTGCTTGATCGTTTCGGAAGAAAAAAACCACTCTATATTGGGCTCTCGGTTTATTTGTTGGCTTCTGTTGGGTGTGTTTTTATTCATTCCATCAGTGGGTTTATTGGTCTTCGTGTGATTCAGGCACTGGGTAGTTGTGCCGCAACTGTTGCTTCGATGACGTTTGTCAGGGATTTATTTCCAGTTGAAGAGAATGCCAAAGTATTTGCATTGTTAATTCTGGTATTGGGTGCATCGCCGATGATCGCCCCAACGACCGGAGGATATATCATCAGTGCTTATGGATGGCATGCTGTGTTTATCGTATTGACACTAATTTGTGTGTTGATATTTGTCAGCTGTATTTTCTGGCTTCCCGATGGCAACCCGCCTGATCTTGAACGATCATTGAAACCGATTCCCATTACAAAAAGCTTTCTTGCTGTATTTACCACGCCCCAGTTTTATACATATTGTTTAACAGGAAGTCTGGTGTTTACCGGGTTGTTCGCTTATGTATCAGGCTCACCCGTTATATTCATGAATGTTTTCAGTGTGTCCCCGAAAACTTTTGGTTGGATCTTCGCGATTCTTTCCATCGGATTCATCGGTTCCAGCCAGCTGAATAATCTTTTATTGAAACGATATAACAGCCAGCAGATCCTCCGTTTTATTCTTATTTGTTATATGATACTGGCTGTATTATTTTTTCTTTTTTCACAGCTGGATTGGCTGAGCCTGCCGGTCACTATGATTTTTCTATTCATCCTGCTGGGCTGTGTCGGTATTGCTAATCCGAATACTTCTGCTCTGACGCTGGCTCCCTTCGATAAAAATGCAGGAACGGCATCATCGCTGATGGGTGCCATTCAGATAGGTCTGGGTTCAGTGATCTCGGTATTCATGAGTCTCTTTGAAAAGCCATCGCTGACTCCGCTGGCTATTTCTTTTCTAATGTCCTCCCTCCTTGCATTTTTCATATTGAAACTGGGAAGCAGAAAGAATAAATTGGTTTACTTTTAATACTGCTTTCATTCAACCAATGATTAAAACAGTTTTTTTCATACTTCTTATTGCCCTTCAATTGAGCGGAAAGGCGCAATTCATTCTTGAACACATCAATATTATAAATGTCCTTGATGGGACAATAGAAAATGATCAAACGATTCGTATAGAAAAAGGATTGATTAAATCGATCTCAAGGACCTCAGATAATGATTCGAAATATACAGTCTATGATTGTTCCGGTAAATTCATCATTCCGGGTTTATGGGATATGCATATTCACGATGCAAATGATAGTGCCACGCGTTATGAATACATTCCGCTCTTCCTTGCAAACGGAGTTACAGGCATAAGAGATATGTGGGGGAGTGCAGAGATGCTGAAACTGAGAGACGAAATTAAAACGGGGAAGTTCACGGGTCCCCGCATGATTGTAGGAAGTCCGATTGTAGACGGAGCCAAACCTTTCTTCCGACGTTCCCTTTCTGCAAAGACGCCGGAACAGGGTCGTCATTATGTGGATAGTCTAAAGGATGCGGGGTATGATTTCATAAAAATATATTCTCTGTTGAGAGAGCCGGTTTACCTGGCGATCGCGAAAGAATGTAAAAAGAAATCGATACCCATGGAAGGGCATCTGCCGATTGAAATCGGATTTGAAGAAGCCATCGATGCGGGACAACGAAGTTTTGAACACAACTTCAATATCAATCGTTACCTGAGCCGTAGAGAAAAGTCTTCTATTCAATGGGCCCATAATTACCTGGATACCGTACATGTTCCAAAAGCAGAACAATTAATGGTTAGCACAGAACCCACCGGTATTTCCTTTAAGGATTTATATCTGTCTGATGCCGTGCTGCATAAAATGCGGAAAAACAGGGTGGCGGTTGTTCCAACCCTCACGTTGTTGCAGGGGCGTGGATTCAGTCCATCACAAATGGCTGTGCAAACGAAAGGACTTAATTACCTGACTGAAGATTTTGTCCAATATTGGATGCACCAGGAACCTGCGTTTCCTCCTGAATTTATAAAGTATTTTGGTGTGGCTGCTAAATTTCTGATGGATAAGAATGTACTGGTCCTCGCAGGCACTGATGTAAACAATCCATTTTGTGTGCCGGGTTTTGGACTTCAGCAGGAATTGATAAACCTGCATGAAGCCGGCCTCTCCAATTTGCAGGTCATTCAAACAGCTACTATCAATCCTGCGAGATTTTTATACATGGAAGACAAACTAGGTACCATTACCGAAGGGAAATTCGCTGATCTGTTGATTCTGGATGAGAATCCGCTTAATGATATCACTAACACACAAAAGATTTATGCTGTCATCGTGAACGGCAAGTATATTTCTCATTCAGATATCGCAGATATGCTGAAGGCCCAGAAGAAAAGATAATCCTCCATTTTTACTTTGGAAATATTTGCTCCATAATAACTTCGACATCTTAAAATAATCCCATGAGAAGATATACTTGCGTCTTCCTTCTTATATGTTTTGTGCAAATAAACTGCATACATGCGCAAACCCGGACAATTGACAGCCTGAAACGATTATTGCAAACCGAAAAACAGGATAGCACCAGAAGTATTCTCTTTCAATGGTTATCCTATGAATATGATTACACCAAACCAGATTCAGCGATGTTACTGGCCCGCCAGGGATTAGAATTGGCAAAGAAGATAGATTTCGACAGAGGAGAAATAATAGGCCTGGGATCAATGGGCAATTTGTATTCAGTAATGGGTGACGATGCAAAGGCGCTGGAAATATTATTGCAGGCATTGAAAAAATCGGAAGACTCGAAGGAAAAAAACAGCGCACGTGTTTTAGCCTTTATCAGTAGCGTTTATGATAAACAGGGCGATATGAAGAAATCATTGGAATATAGCTTTAAGGAAATGGAAGCGGCAACCGCAGTTCATAATGAATACCATGTTATGTATTCCTTAATAGCAATTGGGTACGGTTATGCAGAATTAAACCAATTGGACTCCGCAATGTTTTTTGCAAAAAAGGGTTACAGTCTTGTCATCAGGAGCGGTTTTGGAGAATTAATCGGAACAGCATTAGATAATCTCGGAACTATCTATTCAAAAAAAAAGGAATATCCTTTGGCATTGGAAAAATACCGGTTGAGCCTTCCTTACATGGTACAAACAAATGGGGAGAGTGATATTAGTCCAACCTATCTCAGCATGGCAAAAATTTTCGGGTACCAGCATCTTGAGGATTCCTCTCTCTATTATGCAAAGCTTTCTTATACTACAGCACAAAAAAATAAGTTAGCCGGCGAACTTCTGGATGCAAGTACATTCCTCGCAGATTATTATAAACAGCATCGGTTGGTGGACAGCGCCTATTATTATTTATCGGCTGTGGTTGCAGCAAAGGACAGCATCTTTAGCCAGGAGAAAATAAGGAAAATACAAACGTTGAGTTTTAATGAAACTGTGCGACAACAGGAAATCGCGGCTCAAAAAAAGCAAGCTGAAGAAAATCATGTCAGGAACTTACAATTATTAGCTATCGGTGTTTTTATTCCCATGTTCTTTATTGGGGTCCTTCTTTTAAGCCGGACAAAAGTCAGGCCCCGTGTTGTTGAATTCCTGGGAATTTTGAGCCTGCTTTTATTTTTTGAATTCATTACAGATCTGATCTACCCCTATGTTAGTCAGTTGACGAATGAAAACCCGATATGGGAAATGCTGTTTCTTGTAATTTTAGCCTCTCTGCTTGAACCCCTCAACTTTAGACTTGAACATTGGGTGAAAGGACATTTAGTTCATAAACCCGTTCCTGCACCTATACCCTTGTTAGTTGAAGACGGTTCCTATGATGTCGAATAACTCCTCACTCCGTGCGGAGTGATTCGACTGGATTTGCCATCGCTACTCTGATGGCGCGGGAACTTACCGTGATCATGGCAATAAATAAAGCAATCATCCCTGCCATTACATATATCCACCAGTTGGTATGTATCCTGTATGGATAGTCCTGCAACCATTTATTCATCAGATATCCGGCTATCGGCGAAGCAATAATAATCGCAATGAGTACCGGCTTCATAAAATCTTTTGACAGCATCGTGATAATGGTTCTTACATTGGCGCCCAGTACTTTTCGGATGCCGATTTCTTTTCTTCGGTTCTCTGCAGTCAGTGCTGCCAACGCAAACAAACCAATGCAGGAGATGAAAACTCCGATGGCCATGGCCAGGTACACGAGCTGCGAAGTTTTCTGTTCTTTACTGTAGAAGTCTGCAATGGCTTCATCATAAAAATGATAAATGAATGGCTGACTGGGAAATATTTCTTTCCAGGACTTTTCAATATTGTCCATCGCATCTGTGAAATGGCCGACATCTTTTCCCTGTGTTTTTAATTTGATGCTATAAGAATTTTCATTCGCAGGAATCGAATACATCACCAGGGGTACAATTTTTCGATTGAGTGGTTGCAGGTTGAAATCAGCTACCACGCCAATAACGGGAACGGGATAATCGTGTCTGCCCAGGTCCGGGCCTCCCCTCAGGCTCGGGGCTCCGCTCGAAAGGAACTTGCCGACTGCCTTTTCAGGATTCTGAAAGCCCAGTATTTTGGCACAGGTCTCGTTTATAATCACTGCATTGGAGGTATCTCCTGCAAAGAAATTCCTGCCCGCTATCATTTTGATCTGATATAGTGGAATATAGTGTTCATCCACATGCCTTAGGGTCACACCAATATTTATTTCAGTTGCCCCCTCGAAAATACAGGGTACTGTGCCGATGCCGTGCACAGCCGGAGGCTGATCATCCAGACTCACTTGTTCTACTCCTGTTAAATTCCTGACTCTTTCTGCAAATAATTTCTTTTTGCCGACGGAATCCCAGCCATTCGTATCAAGCGTTACTATTGCGTCCTGTTTAAATCCCAAGTCTTTTCTGAGCATATAATGGATCTGATTGCCAATAAAAATGCTGGAAATAATAAATATCAGGGAGACGGTAAATTGAAAAACAATCAGTCCCCTTCGGAATTGATCACTGAACCCACCTTTGATACCCGTTTTACTTTTCAATGCATCAGCAGGCTGGAAAGCAGAAAGTACCAGGCCGGGATAAAGCCCAGATAGCACTGTTGTAAAAGCAAGAAGTGAAATGATAAACAAGATCGTTTTCGGGTTTAGTATATCCGGTAGCACTCCTCTTGGAACGAAAGAAGGAAAGGCAGCAAGAAGGGGTTTCATAAGAAGCAATGAAACGATCAGTGCCAGCAAACTCATCAGGAATGTTTCTGTCAAAAATTGAAATACGAGACCGGCTCTGCTGCTGCCCAGTATTTTCCGGATACCAATTTCTTTAATTCTCTGTAGCGACTGCGCCAGCGAGAGATTCACAAAATTGATGGCCGCGATAATGAGAATAATGGCTGCGATTCCGAGGAGACCATATAAGGTAGAAAGATTGGCCTGTTTTCCATAATCCATACCGTATTTCTGACTATAATGCAGATCAGATAGTGGCTGGAGATAAACCCTGTAGGCGCCGGGATCCCAGTCAAAATGATGACCTACCAGGGAGGTCAGTTCTTTTTCAAGCTGCCCCGTAGTTTTTCCCTTTTCCAGTTTTACAAAAGTCTGTACGTTTGAATTCCAATTCATCCAGTTAAAAGACTGCATTACACCCCTTAGATAACCAGCGTCGATAGAACTATAAGAAATGAAGTCGGTAAAAGTAAAATCGGTATTTCCTTCCAGTTCCTTTACAATACCTGCAACGGTTGTTTTAATGGTATCATCGTAAATAACCTGTCTGCCGATTAGGTTCTGCCAGTCTGAGCCGCCAAAATATTTGAGCGCCTGTTTGGTGGAAAGTACCACACGGTAAGGTTGAGTTAATGCAGCAACGGGATTGCCAACAAGCCAATGATAGTTGAACAATTTAAAATATTCCGGTGCCGCGAATATCAGCTCGTTGTTATTTTCCGCATTAGTCACTTTGGGAAAATGTTTGGGTTCACTTCCGGGAACGGGTATGGTAACTGTTGCGTTATAATTATGAAAACAGGTGATGGTCTCCATGCCCGTCAGCTTCAATTTTGCCACGGCAGCGGTAGGCATGGGGACACTTGGGCTATAACGGTGATCCCCCTTTCCACCAAAATCAGAAACGAGCCGGTAGATCCGGTCTCTGTCGGCATGAAATGTATCGTAACTCAGTTCGTGCTGAAGGATAAACCAGATGGCCAGACTGGCGCTGATGCCGATGGCCAATCCAAATATGTTTATTACACTGAGTCCCTTGGACTTCAGGATGTTCTTCCAGGCGATTTTGAAATAATTATACAGCATGGGATAGCCGTTTTGGTTTATATACGATGCATGCACCAATAATATTCCATAAAATTATATTCTTATTAATCAATGCGATAAGACAGGGGCTGCTTTTGAATTGCCCGGTTTTGATACAAATATTGTCCGCTTAGGGTTGATTGTTATCGTTCCCCCAGTAATCCCAATCCAGGCATGATATCATTCCTGCTTTCAATAGTTGATGGATCGATACTCCAGTCTTCTGCAACTTTCATTACAATTTCTTCATCGGGGAGGGCAATGTCCTCTCGTTCAAAATAATTTTTTTCTTTCGCTTCTACAGAAAATGTATTTACCAGGTGAAGGCTTTTCTCGAAATCTGTGGCTTCACCTTCTATCAAAATATTTTCTCCAGCTTCTCCGAGATAGGAATAAACGCGCTCTGTATTTCCATCAATGGCTTTTATCCAGCAATGATATTCGGTTACCCTATGTGTGCAAAAAAATTGTGCTTCTCCATATTCCTTACTCAATTTTTGTAAAATACTTTTTACGAATACTATTCCTTCTTTACAATCGCCGTATGGCAATCCACGACCGAATGCAAGTGTCCAGCCATTGATGGGCGGGGTTATAAAAACAGAATTTTCATACGCTTTTTCTCTGCCGATATTCCAGTTACAAGGTCTGATATTAGTTAGGTTCAGGGTTTTTATCAGCTCTTCATTATGAACAGATTTTATTGCGAACCACATACATTTATATCCAAATGAAACGGGCTGATCTACAATTTCCATATCTGAATCGGTTGCTGCATTTGAATTATGAGGGTTGTTATGTTTGTGTTTTATTTTATTGAGTACCCAGGGGCTCGCAATAAAAACAAAAACAATGATGATGATCGCAATTCCGGGAATGTTGTTCAGCATGCTTGTATAACTTGAAACAATAAAATAGTCAATTTATATCGAATTCAATTGTAGAAGTATCTGAAAAATGCTAACTTAGTAATCGTTACTTGTATAGGCATTTTAATACCTGTCATCTATATGGTGGCTTATGCATAGGTAAATAACCAATGATCTACTCAGGCGTGATTGTCAAATGGTGTTTTCTTTTTTTCATCACAACCTTCTTTATTTTCCATCAGGATTCCTTCGGCCAGTTGAGTTCGAGGGAATCAAGAATTATTAAAGATCTAAGTAAAATTTTGGGGGACGATGTCAGAAAAGATAATCTTCATGGAAGTATATCGGCAGTTATTATAAAAAAAGGTCGCGTCATTTGGGCGGAGGCATTTGGGTATTCAAATATGAATAAGGATTTGGCTGCGGACACCAATACCATTTACCGGATAGGATCAATTACCAAGACTTTCACCGCTACTATTCTGATGCAACTTGTTCAGGAAGGAAAGGTCAGGCTGGATGATCCGGTTGAAAATTATGTGCCGGAAGTGAAGTCCCTGCAGGGATATTCGGGTAAAACGAGGATTACGCTGCGACAACTGGCATCACATACTTCTGGTCTTAACCGCGAGCCAGTTTTGGCTGATGCAGATGTTGGTCCGACTGAACTTTGGGAGAACAAAGTGTTGCTGTGTATACCTGCGACTTCGTTCAGCTATTCACCCGGAGAAAAGTTCCTGTATTCCAATATCGGGTATGCATTGCTTGGATTAGCTCTGGAACGGGCCTCAGGTGTGCCTTACATACAGATGGTGCAGCAAAGAATATTTTCGCCCCTGCATATGGACGATAGTTTTTTTTCATTGCCAGAGAATAAGAAAAACAGACTGGCTGAGGGGATAGATAACGAAAGCGAGGGAAATATTGATACGTTGCTACCTTTACAGGAGATTGGAGGACGGGGTTACAGGGTGCCCAACGGAGGCATTTATTCAACTCCTCTCGACCTTGCAAAATTTGTAATATCACTTATGTCGGACGGAGCTCCACTGCTTAATTCGAAAAGCTTCCATGAAATGAAAGTGGCTCCCTTATATGGTGGAAGCTATGGTTTGGGATTAATGATTTCACGCAAACCTGAGCTGGTTATGATTGGTCACAATGGTTCGGTACCAGGCTATACTTCACGGTTTGACTTCGGGGAGCGGGGCGGTTACGGGATTATCCTGATGAGAAACTACAATATAGGAACTACAAATCTTGGAGAAATTTCACGATATGTGCTGGAGCAGTTTTAAAAATATATTTATTGAACTGACTATAAATGCGTGGAACAAAGATTATACTAATTTTTACCCTATTTTCTCTTTCAGCCTCCGCTCAAAAAGAAATTCAGCATAAGGTTGATCCAGCCGCTGTCAGGCTGAACAATATGGCTATGGAACTTAATATTCAAAATAGCGACAGTGCCAGCAAAGCAATTATTTTCCTGGATAGTGCTACAGCCATCGATAGCAATTATTATTTAGCATATTATAATAAACTGATATTTCTTAATCAACTGAAGCAATATAGCAAGGCGATAATTGCGATAAATAATTTAATAAGAATGCAGCCGAATGCGAATGTTTTCTATTTTAATGGTGGTATTATTTATGAAAAAATGGGAGACACCATTTCTTCGCGTAATTATTTCCAGAAGTCGCTGGAAATATGTACAAAGGTCCTGGATACAATGAAAGTCGAAAACAGGAATTACGAAATGCTTAGCACGAATAAAGCTGTGGATCTGATAATGTTAGGAGAAAAAGAAGAGGGAAATTTACTTTTGATACGGGTTTATGAAAATCAGGCTGACAAATCACAAAAAGCAATGGCACTTTCCTTCATGAATAAAAGTAAAAGCGAAATAGTTGAAATGATTACTAATCCGCCTGCCGAATCCGGGGAATCAACACCTGTTGAGGTTAAGTGAAAAGAAAGTTGCCTACAGGCTCTCTCAATGCCAAGCGAAAAATTCAGGCCTTAGGTGCAACATACCAAAATAAACTGCGTCTTATGATTAATGAAAATCCGGACATGCACTGGTCGGATTCGGACAGTTTCCCAATAGTATTTTATCATACCCTATTGACTGGCAATATTTTATAAGACTGGCACCTTCTTAGTGCTGAACGCTTAACGCTTAAGGCCAACCGCCAACGAAATAAATATTTATGTTTAAGAACAATTTGAAAATCGCCTGGAGAAATCTGCTGAAAAGCAAGACCTATTCCTTCATCAATATCCTGGGTCTTGCGGCCGGCATGGCCGTAGCGATGATCATTGGTTTGTGGATTTCAGACGAGCTCTCCGCCAACAGGCAGTTTAAAAATTACGAAACGGTTTACCAGGTGATGATGCATCAGACTTTCGACGGGAAAAGAGGTACACAGACTGCCCTTCCCTATCCCCTGGGTGAAGAACTGAAAGCCAAGTATCCGGATATGAAGGGTGTGGCTATGTGCGACTGGGGACAGAATCATTCACTGGTATATGAAGATAAAAAGATCAGCAAATTCGGTCATTATATTGGTGAGGATGCAGTTGACCATGTTTTCCCTGAACATTTTGAGTGGTGACAAAAATCCACTGCATGAGCCGCGTTCCATCGTGTTGACCGAAGAGACTGCAAAAGCGCTTTTTCCAAATGAAAATCCCCTGAATAAAATAGTCAGACTGGACAATACGGTCGACCTGAAAGTCACTGCTGTAGTAACCAAACTGCCCAAGAATAGTTCACTCCAATTTGATTACCTGATACCCTTTCAATTGCAGGAGGAAATTTATTCCTGGGTCAAACAATATCATAAAACCAACTGGGGAAATAATTCCTGGCAGATTTTTGTTCAGCTGAATGATCATGCCACTGAAAAAGCCGTGGATGCAAAAATTAAAAATGTGGTCATCTCGCATTTTACAGATGAGAATACGACCAAAAGCATCAAACCAGAAGTGTTCATTCACCCCATGTCCAAATGGCGGCTGTATGGTGATTTTGAAAATGCTGTAAATACCGGTGGCTTTATCAAATATGTAAGAATGTTTGGCATTTTGGGTCTCGTAGTATTGCTCATCGCCTGTATTAATTTCATGAACCTGAGTACAGCCCGTTCAGAAAAAAGAGCTAAGGAAGTTGGTGTTCGTAAGGCGGTTGGCTCAGACCGCGGACAATTGATCCGCCAGTTTCTCAGTGAGTCTCTTTTTATTTCCTTTCTGGCATTTCTGTTTGCCCTGGGTATTGTAGCCCTCGCACTGCCTTATTTTAACAGGCTGACTGAAAAAGAAATGAGTCTTCAACTCGGCAGCCCGTTGTTCTGGATCATCATGATCGCATTTACTCTTCTCACTGGATTATTGGCGGGCAGTTACCCGGCATTTTATCTTTCATCTTTTAATCCGGTTAATACGCTAAAAGGAAATTTGAATATTGGCAGATCGGATGCATTACCCCGGAAAATACTCGTGGTTTTACAATTCGCCAGTTCCGTTATATTAATGATTGGTACTACCATCATTTATCAGGAAATCCAATTCGGTAAAAACCGGCCGATTGGTTTTGATAACAGGGGACTGATTTCTGTTGACTGGTCAGACGATATCAGCAAAAATTACGAAGCACTGCGCGCGGACTTGCTAAGCTCCGGGGCTGTTGTTTCTGTTTGTCAAAGCAATTCCCCGCCCTCTGATATTTTTAGCAACAACGACGGTTGGGAATGGAAGGGCAGTCAGCCGATCGAAAAAACCGTGATCTTCTCTACCATCGCTACCGCTTATGACTATACGAAAACCATCGGGATTAAATTAATTGCCGGCAGGGATTTCTCCCGTGATTATGCTGATTCCAATTCTGTTATTCTGAACGAAGCTGCGGTTAAACGGATGGGGCTTAAGAATCCGGTGGGAGAGCCATTGAAATGGAATGATAAAAAAATGACAGTGATCGGCCTGATACCCGATATCCAGATGGAGTCGCCTTTTCGTCCGATTTCACCACTCACCATTATTTTCAATAAAGAGTGGGTAGGATTCGTGAACGTGAGAATGAATCCAAAAATGTCCGCATCCGATGCCATTAAAAGAATTCAGCCAATATTTGACAGATACAATCCGGCCTTTCCCTTTGTATATCGTTTTGCCGATACAGAATATGCGAAGAAATTCAATTACGAAGAACTCGTGGGCAGCCTGGCAGCCATCATCGCCGTGATCGCGATTTTTATTTCCTGCCTGGGACTTTTTGGACTGGCTTCTTTTACTGCAGAGCAACGCGTGAAGGAAATCGGAGTGAGAAAAGTATTGGGCGCCAGCGTACTCAGTCTCTGGCAATTGCTTTCGAAAGATTTTGTAAAACTGGTATTGATTTCCTGCGTCATTGCTGTTCCGATCGCCTGGTATTTTATGAATGAATGGCTTAAAGATTATAAATACAAAATCAATATCGGCGCCGGCGTTTTTATCCTGGTGATTGCATTGTCCATCATCATTACCCTGATTACGGTGAGCTTCCAGGCTATTCGGGCGGCTACGGCGAACCCGACGAGGAGTTTGCGCTCTGAATAAGATGTGGGTTATGAGCTATGAGTTATGAGTTATGGGATATGAGATATGGGTTATGGGTTATGGGTTATGGGTTATGGGTTTAAAGCAACTCATATCTTATATCCCATATCTCATATCCCATAGCTCATATCTCATAACCCATCTCATAATTTATATAATAACAATTACCTTGGTAAAAAACCTTTTACCATGAAAATTGTAGCCTGCATTAAGTCCTGCTTACTATGGTTTTTGTTCATAATCATTTCAACAAATCTTAATGCCCAGACAAACACCGATTCAGTAACTGAGAAAAGCAGGCTTATAGCTCTTCGAAATGATTTCATCAGCAGGATAGAAGTCATGGGATACCATCCCAGATTGAATCCGCCTGAAATCATCATGGATAACCCACCTTCTTTCGGGAATTACAACGATTCAACCAATGCGCTTCACACCAGTGACTGGAAAACGCTTCCTGAGAGTGACAAAGAACTATTTATCAGGGCCGGAAAAAGATATGGATATTCAGGTGAGAATTATTTTGAGTCCAGCGTCCATCGCTGGATTTTCATTCACGAACTCGGCCACTGGTGGCGTGCCTGCCAGCAACAAGTGACTGATTCATATTCGAGTGAGATGGCTGCCGATCGAATTGATATCGCTTACTGGCGGGAAGCCGATACCGCATATAGTAATTTTAGCAGACAGCGATTTGAGAATTACATGAAATTTATGCCCAATCCTGTTCCGGAAGGTCAGGATAAGAAAAAATATCTGAATGACAACTATGGCAAATTACCCGTGCCCATTTACATCTGGTATCAGGCAATGATGATTGTAGATGGCTATAACGAAAAACCGATCGCCACGTTCAGAGAATCCATTGCACGGGCCGGGAATAAGGAATAACAATTAATAAATCATATGAAATCAGTCATCATCACAGGAGCCAACAGGGGCATTGGCTTCGATGCCGCTCTCGCATTTGCAAGAGCAGGTTACCAGGTGTTCGCTACTATGCGCAATCCGGAAAAGGCTGAAGTTCTCAGGAATAAATTAAAAGAAGAATCTTTGAACATCAGCCTATATGCCATGGATGTGGATTCAGATGCTTCCGTCAAATATGCAATCGATTCTATTCTACAGGAAAACGGAACAATAGATGTTTTGGTAAATAATGCCGGCATCGAACGGCATGGTTCCATTGAAGAGCTGACGATGGAGGATTTTAGATCGGTGATGGAAACAAATGTATTTGGTGCCCTCCGGTGTATTAAGGCTGTGCTACCTGACATGCGCAAAAGACAGAAAGGTTGTATAATCAATATTACATCTGTTTCTGGGAAGGTTTCCACTTCGCCATTGGGTGCTTACGCAGCAAGTAAATTTGCATTGGAAGCGATCAGCGAAGCACTTGCCATGGAAGTGAAACCTTTTAATGTCAGGGTGAATATCGTTGAGCCGGGAATCATCAATACAGATATGGCGAAGGATATTGGTCAGGGTGGTAACTCTGTATATCCCCATGTCAACCGCTTCGGAGCATTATTTGTAGCATCGCTGAAAATGCCTACATCAGCAACCTTGGTTGCGGAAAAGATTTTGGAAATCGCTGAGAGTGGAACCTGGATACTCAGACATCCTGTGGGTCCAGATGCACAGCCATTTCTCGAAGGCAGGGCATCGATGACCGATGAAGCGTGGATAGACCGGGGTTCCATAAGCGATGAGGAATGGTATAGCAGAATAGAACATGATTTCGGCGTGAATATGAGACCTGTCTGAGATTTGAAATATTTTCAATTGAACCAAACCGCATAGCCCTGTCTTCTTAAATCAAGCGCAAGTTTTTCTTCCATCAGCAAAGCCTTTTCTCTCGTCATGGGTTTCAGATTGAGATGTTCGTACAGGCTTGGCCGTAAGTATATTCCGAATTTCTGAACAATATTGGCGGACAGCTTATGACCTTTCTTGTTCACATATCCTGTTTTATGTTGTTTGAATCTTTCAGCCGGAGTCTTGCTGGTCATGCCCACATAAAGACATTCAAGCACTCCGTTAAATTGTGGATTGGCATCTCGGAATTTTTTATTTTCTGTGAAGACTCTTTTTGAAAGTTCTATAACATACACCTGGTACTTCATCGATGTACTCTTTAATCTACTGAATCAAATATTCTGCAAAAATTACCACCGCCTATCTTCCCGATTTTATCTTCATTGGGTCAGGCCATTAATAAATTTTCGGCGCGACAAATTTTGTTAAAATTTTCTCACTGAATGATATTAATGAGTTCTGCCATTTTAGATTGTTAAGATTTATTCCAGGAATTTTCTGAGTACAAACTTTTTAATTTTTAATGCGTTCTGATATGCGTTCTTCGCATCTTCGATAGTCAAATCATCGAATTCATCTGGATCTCTGGTTGCTACGCTAAAATCTGATAATTTGATGGCCTCGTCTGAAAGATCAATAAAAGATGGATTGATCTTTACGCATAATAATATTAAAGTCTGAAGATCGTGAGTTTTTGGAAATGAATAATCTTTGAAAACTAAATAAACTTTAAGATATTTTTCTGATGACTGCTGTGCATGAAAACAACAAGTATCGATTGGGATTTGATCAGACGCGAGATTATTGGCAATATTCAGCAGATCATTCTCTGCTTTTTTAACCCATTTTTCATATTCTTTCATAAACCAACTTGCCCAGATTAACAGCTTCTTTCCCGATATTAACGGTTTTGGTCATGGCTTTTTCTAATTCAGTTGGTGTGTAAACAACTAAATCCAATCCTGTTAAAGGATAATTTTTTATACATTTTCTTACTTCCTGATTCCGGTCGATTTTTCTCTTTGAGGTATTTTTTACAATAAAAAGATCTATGTCGCTATTTTCTGAAAAATCATTTCTTGCATATGAGCCGAATAAATAGATTTTTTCAGGATCATATCCTGAAACTATCTCTTTTATAAGCTGATCTATTTGAATCTGCGTATACATTTAGTAAAGATATTAAAAATTAGCAACCATATTTAATACTAAAATTTCGTGCCAGATTAAGATATCTGACTATTTTCCTTTCACTTGATGAGCGGAAAATATGTTTATGGAAATCTTGATATATTTATTATACGAATATTGATCATCTCTCAATCTCCTCATCATGTTAAGAAATTACATTAAAGCCGCTTTCCGAAACCTCTGGAAAAACAAAGGATATAGCTTTCTAAATATCGGGGGACTCGCCATCGGCATGGCCTGTGCGGGCCTGATCTTTTTATGGGTGGAGAATGAATTGACTTTCGACCATTATTTCAGCAACAGGGATAATTTGTACAAAGTAAAAGATCGGCAGACTTACGACGGCAATACGTTTACATTTGACGCTACACCTGGACCCTTGGCTGCCGGGATCAAAACAGAAATACCAGGCATAAAAAATACAGCCAGGACTACCTGGGGCAACGATTTGCTATTCTCTTTAAAGGATAAACCCATTTATGAACAGGGCCTCTATGTAGATCCTCCTTTTCTTACGATGTTTCAGCTGCAGTTTACCCAGGGAAATGCGAAGACTGCATTTACCCAATTGCATTCACTGGTGATTTCTGAAACGATGGCCATTAAATTCTTTGGTGCCGGAATCATTATCGGAAAAACGCTGAAGGTTGACAACAAGGAGGATTATGCTATCACGGGTGTATTTAAAGATCTGCCAAAAAATGTTTCATTCGGTTTTGAATGGCTGGCAAATTTCAAAATATATGAAGACCAGAACAAATGGTTGCAGAATTGGGGAAGTAATGCTGTCAGAACCTTTGTAGAAATACAGCCAAATGCAGATATCGCAGCCATCAATAAAAAATTATATGGCTATGTCCAGACGAAGCAAAACGAAGCCGCTGCAAGGATGTCCATCTATCCGATGAATCGCTGGAGAATGTATGACAGTTTTGAAAATGGAAAGGAGGTTCCGGGACGAATAAAATACGTGAATCTTTTCAATGTAATTGCATGGATTATTCTCATCATTGCCTGTATCAATTTTATGAACCTTTCTACGGCGCGTTCAGAACAGCGGGCGAAAGAAGTGGGTGTTAGAAAAGTAATGGGTGCCGGCAAACGAAAATTGATTGGTCAGTTTATTGGTGAATCTGTTTTTACTTCGATGGTTGCTTTGTTGCTGGCTGTAGGCATTATGTATATTTCTTTGCCTGCCTTTAATTTGCTGGTTGAAAAGCAATTGTCAGTCGACATTTTCAATCCGCTTCATATCGGCTCTTTGCTGGCCATCGCCCTGATATGCGGAGTGATCGCTGGAAGTTATCCCGCCTTCTATCTTTCCTCCTTTAACCCGATTTATGTATTCAAAGGAATAAAAATCAAAGCAGGCGGGAGTGCCGGCATGATCAGAAAAAGCCTGGTGGTCATACAATTCTCCATTTCAGTTATACTGATCATTTCTACCATCATCATTTATCTGCAGATATTCCATATAAAAGACCGCGACCTGGGTTATAATAAGAATAACCTGGTGTACATGTATATGCAGGGTAAAATGAAAAATAATTATGCAGTAATAAAAAATGATTTACTGGCAACAGGATTAATTCAGAATACTGCTTTAAGTAACAGTCCGATATTGGAATTGTACAGTAATACAGGAGATTTTTCATGGGAAGGGAAGGATCCCTCAAAATCCGTACTCATAACCATAGAAGGTGTGAGTCCGGAATATATGTCCACCATGGGCCTCCATATGAAAGAAGGCAGGGAATTTTACCCAGGTTCTAAAATTGATAGCAGTAGTGTTATTATCAACGAGACACTGGCGGGTATCATGAAGAAAAAATCATTGATTGGCAGTGTTATTTCAGGGAATGGTGCAAAGTATACAGTGGTGGGCGTTGTAAAGGATTTTATTTATGGGGACATGTATTCACCTGCGTCACCGCTCATGCTGTTATCGGATACATCCAATTGCAATATTTTAACTGTCCGTTTAAAAACAGGTACACAGCTTCCTGCAACGCTGGCTAAAATGGAAACTATCATTAAAAATGACAATCCGGGATATCCATTCGATTACAGTTTTGTTGATCAGGAATTCGGCAAATTATTCAAAACGGAAACGCTGATCGGACAATTGGCAGAAGTGTTTTCAATCCTTGCTATTTTTATTTCCTGTCTCGGGTTGTTTGGCCTGGCTGCATTTACTGCTGAAAAAAGAAGTAAGGAAATTGGCATCAGAAAAATATTAGGCGCGAGCGTACAGGGAATTGCAGGACTGCTTTCCAAAGAATTCCTTTTGCTCGTTTGTATTTCATGTCTCATTGCATTTCCCATTGCCTGGTGGATGATGCATAACTGGCTGGAAGGTTATAAATACCGAATTCAAATCAGCTGGTGGATTTTCATTGGGGCAGGATTGCTGGCTGTCTTCATTGCACTGCTTACCGTTAGTTTCCAGGCTATCAAGGCTGCTGTTGCTAATCCGGTCGAATCACTCCGAACGGAGTGATGGGATCCCGCTCTGGCGGGATGAATAGCTTACGCTCAGAATGATCCCGTACGTGCGGGCCTGGCGAAGACAGCTTAAGGGCGGAGTAAAGGGTCTGATTGAACATTGATTATGAGGGGAATAGGAGGACTTTACATTCTGGATGCAAAAGTGTATTTTGGGAAACATCATCATCAACTCCCAAACTGAACTCCATGAAATACGTACACCTGCTATTATTTTCACTGATTTTACTTTTTTCCTGTTCAAAATCAAGCAATACAAACACTTCAAACGGTAGCCTCCTGGTGTCTGTTACAGAATATCAGACGGCACCTGTTATTACAAAAACAGTCAGGAATTTTTCTTATGATCAAAACCAGGAACTTGGCGCTGTGTATACACATACCTACGATACATTGGGTGGGCAGGCTTATCTGGATTCTTCACTGATTACTTATCCATCAAGTAGTCCAACCACGCCGCCTGTGTCATATGACATCACTTGGGTCATGGGAAGCGCTAATCCAATTCAGGCCGCAACGGAACACCATTTATTGTATTATGATGGCCAAAACCGGATTGTGAAAGATTCTATAAGCAGCAAAACAAATATTTCCAATTCTCCGAATTTGTATACTACCAATTTTATCTATGGCAACTCAAATATTATTGCCCAATATCTTTACCAGAATCCCAGTGGTCCGGATATCAATTCGATGGTTGCCCTGGATACTTTTACGATTGTCACCGGAAACCTCGGCAATACGATACAATACAATGTGCAGCCAGGTGATACAAGTTTTTATCGGAGTGACAGTTATTTGTATTCAAACAATAAAAATCCTTTGTATGAAAGTACACTTGCCAACAGATTAGGCGCTGTACTTCGATTCAATAATATCGGCGATTTCATATCTCCCTATCTGATGAGTCAGTGGACAATGAACATAGGTGGCACTAATCAGTTTACCAGAAATTATACATGGGTTACTGATTCAGAGGGAAGAATAGTGCAGGGTTTTGGCACCGACAATGTATCCGGACAGGTGACTGATTATTGGACTTTTCAATATTAATTGCGCGGATGGTTATCTCAGGATGTCGTCGCACGGCGAATCAATTACACTTTAAAATCTCATTCCTGTACTTCCAATTTCAAAATATCGCTGAAATTTATCGGCTTAATAGGCATATTAAAAAAATGGGTTTTGCTGCCGGTAATAGAACTGTCTTTTAATAAAAGTGTATTGATATAAAATGTGGTTCTCGAATTATCCACTCTGGTGATTCGAATACCTGTCCGATTGGTTATGGTAATGATTTTTTCAATTCCCTTGCTGTCAATGCATTTTAAAGTTTTCAAGTCATTACCTGTAACCGGGTCAATAAAAAATACATAAGGCGGCACGGGTAACAGAATTTTCTTTTTTTCAGTATTGCTGTTGGCAAACTGGTCTACCAGGCTCTTGGTTGTAAGATGGTATGTATCACAACCTTGGAGAATGATTGCCAGAAATAACAGAAAATGCCAATGTTTTATTTTCAATATGATGATTTTATACCTGAAACGAAGGATAGGATGTGGAAGGACATCCTTAATGAATGCATATTACAAATTAAATGATAAATTGTAAGTACGCAATAAGGGATAAACCTTAGGACGAATAATGAAGATCCTCACTTACATATCAGCATTACTGCTATCCGGATTTGTTTACCTGCTTTTTGCATCTTACTTAACTGTTTCAGCAGGCCTCAATTCGGCCTTGCCTTTGATAAGTTTTTATTGCTCATTAATCATATTTGGATTTCTAAGCTGGTATCATTTCTTCAAGCCAAAACTGGGCGCGATACTTCTTACTATTATTATTATAATTATGTTCTTTTCATTTCCTGTTTTCTTACTTATTGATCACTTTACGGGCGAATATAAACCGCCAATGATAGAGTCCGTAATTCCCTTGGCTCTTAGTTTTATAACTATTATTTTGGTATGGAAGAATTTAAGACAAAAGGACATAAGTAGAAATATAAAATTATTACTTGCGACAGTACCCTTGATAAGTGCTTTATTTGTCTGTAGTTATTTTACAATAAGGGCATTCTTTTAGTAAAACTTCAAATAAAGTATGGAAGCGGGTTATTTCACTCTTTTGGATAGGGTTGTTTATAACAACTTAATATATAAATATCATCGGATATTCAATGAATTGTGGATTCCTGGAATTAATGACTTAGTTTATTTTAAATTAAAGTTCCCATTTTGGTAACTTCTTCATACCTTTACATAATAATCAGACTGTCTTGAGAGTTATTGCTAAGAAATGTCTTAGAGATTTTTGGGGGATATATCCTGATTGCGAGCAACAGTTGAAATCATGGTACCGTGAAGCTGAAAAATCAAAATGGACAACGCCTAAAGCTATCAAAAATCAATACCCTTCAGCAAGCATACTTGAAAACAATCGGGTTGTGTTTAATATAAAGGGAAATCATTATAGGCTGATCGTCAGGATTAATTATGATTATGGAATGGTATGGATAAGATTTATAGGCTCACATAAACAATACGATAAAATCGATGCAAATAAAATTTAAGTAATGAAAATCAAACCTCTAAAAACAAAGAAAGACTATAGCCTTGCCATGACAAGACTTGAAAAAATCTTTGATTCAAAACCCGACACACCAGAAGGGGACGAACTTGAAATTCTTGGAATGTTGATAGAAAAATATGAATCGGCACATTATCCAATTGATTTCCCGGATCCTATTGAGGCAATCAAATTCAGGATGGAACAGTTGGGTTATAATCAGACTGATTTAGTAAAGGTGATTGGATTTAAAAGCAGGGTAAGCGAAATCATGAGTAAAAAGAGAAAATTGTCTCTTGATATGATAAGGAAGTTAAATAGTTCACTGAATATTCCAACCGAGGTTTTAATAAAGGAATACTAAAAACAAAATAACGAAACCTGCTCTTATTTGGAGTAGGCTGTATATTTAATTTTTAGTACGAATATTAATTTTGTATTTCAGTTTGTTCTTTCATCCAGGAACCCATTATTTGAACTTCAGCTCTCTTACTGATCCTTTATTTCTTAAGTTTTACTAACTTTTACGAAAATTGAATTAATCCAAAGCTTAATGTACCTCCCGGCAATAAAAGGTATTATCGAACGACGCATCCTGGTCAACTTTACTGCGGATCCCGATATTATTTCAAAGATTATCCCAGCTCCATTTACTCCAAAACTGTACAAAGGGAAGGCAATCGTTGGGATATGTTTAATTCGTTTAAAGAAAATCAGGCCGAAAGGATTGCCTGGTTTGATAAGTCTTTCATCTGAAAATGGGGCTCACCGGATTGCGGTGGAATGGGTTGAAAATAATGATATAAAAGAAGGAGTTTTTATTCCACGTCGTGATACTTCTCCAGAATAAATAGTTTTGTTGGCGGAAGAATTTTACCGGGCAGACATTTTCATGCCGAATTCAATGTAGATGAAAAAAATGGACATTATCACGTGGCCTTTAAAAGTTCCGATGGAACTACCATTGATATCAGTGCCGATAAATCAATTGTCTTTGATCAGCAATCAATATTTCAGAATTTAGAGAATGCTTCCGGGTTCTTTGAAGCAGGCGCGGTGGGTTACTCTCCAAATGGAAATAAATTTGAAGGTTTGAGACTAAATACTGCGAATTGGAAAGTCCAGCCCCTTACCGTTTCCAAAGTACATTCCAGTTTTTTCGAGAATGAATCAATTTTTCCCAAGGGTTCTGTTCAATTTGACAATGCTCTTTTAATGACTGAAATTGAACATGAATGGCATTCATTGCATCGTACACTCGATGTATCGAAAACGGACAGCCTGGTGAGGTGAATCAAAAATCTTATCTGACAATCAATTCATTAAATTCAGGCATTGTTTTCGAAGCTTTCATCCCACCAATTATTTCCTTTTTAAAACTTAATTGTAACTGAATAAATTCCGGGGTAGTTATGCTAAAAAATTATTTCAAAACAGCTTTCCGCAATCTCTGGAAAAGCAAAACTTATGGCTTTCTCAACATTTCCGGTTTGGCCATTGGCATTGCCTGTGCCGGTCTTATTTTTTTATGGGCAGAAGATGAAATGACTTTTGACAATGTGAATGCCAAAAAAGACAGGCTTTATGCTGTGAGGGTAAATGGAAAATTTGGCGGCAACACATTTACGATGGGCTCAACGCCTCGTCCGATGGCTGCATCTTTGAAGTCCGACATTCGTGGTATTGCAAACACTGCCCGGGTATCCGATGAAGATGTGCAGCTTCTTTTCAGTTTTGAAAATAAGTCTTTGTACTCATCAGGCAGATACGTGGATTCTTCCCTGTTCAGTATGTTCACTTTGACTTTTTTGCAGGGCAATGCAAGAACTGCTTTCTCTCAGCTATACTCACTTGTCATTACTGAACGCACAGCAAAGAAATTTTTTGGAGAGGATAAAAATTTGCTTGGAAGAAAACTGGTCGTTGATAACAAACAGACATATGTAGTTACAGGGGTATTGAAAGACCCTCCCGCAAATTCCACTTTGCAATTTGAATGGCTGGCGCCATATGAAATAACGCTCCTGGCAGATCGTGCCAGAGGGGGAAATGATGAATCCAGTTGGGGAAGTTATGGGCCGTTTACCTATGTCGAGTTGGATGGAAAGGCGAACCCCAATGCGATTAATAAACAATTGAAGAATTATATTCATGCCAGGCAGACTGACCAGACAAATCAGGCTTTTCTGTTCCCAATGTCTGACTGGCATTTGTATAGTGAATTTGATAATGGGAAACAAACCGGGGGAGGACAAATAAAAGAAGTCCGTATCCTTTCAACAATAGCATGGATCATCCTTCTCATTGCCTGCATCAACTTTATGAACCTGGCAACTGCCAACAGTCAGAAACGTGCGAAAGAAGTGGGTGTGCGGAAAGTGCTGGGCGCAGGAAAGAAAAAACTGATCATTCAGTTCATCGGTGAAGCCTTGCTGATGTCAATGTTTGCAGCAGTTTTGTCAATTGTCATTATGACGCTTGCCTTACCTGCATTTAATATGCTCATGCAAAAGCAACTTTCATTGGACCTGGGAAATCCTGTGCATATATTGACCCTGCTCATCATTACGATCATTTGTGGCTTGGTTGCGGGTAGTTACCCCTCATTATATTTATCCTCGTTTAATCCGGCCCTCGTTTTGAAAGGAATGAAACTGAAGACAGGCAACACAGTTTTTATTAGAAAGGGATTGGTAGTTTTTCAATTCAGTGTATCACTGGTTTTTATCATTAGTACGATAATTATCTATATGCAAATTCAACTTGTGAAACACAGGAATCTCGGATTTAATAAGGATAATCTGATTGAGTTGAACATGCAACAGAATGTCGCAGGGAATTTTGCATCGATAAAGCAGGATCTGTTACATTCCGGTATCGTAGAGAATGCCGCACTCTCGGACCATGCAACCATTTATGGTGGTAATACTGACAACAGATTCAGATGGGAGGGCAAGGCTGAAAATTCAGATATGGAGATTGCATTCAGAAATGTGAGTCCTGAATTTATTTCCACTTCAGGTATGCATATTTCAGAAGGCAGAGATTTTGGAGCATATGCAGCCGTCGAAAATTCAAATATTATTATTACACGTTCACTTGAAAAAATTATGGGTAAAGGAAGTGCTGTTGGAAAAATCATACAGTCACCGCGTGGGAATAAATACGAGACTTATAAAAATTTCAGTGTGGTTGGCGTTGTAGAAGATTATATTTACGGTAATATCTACGGAAGCCCTGGCCCTGTAATATTTTTTTGTGGAATACCTGAAGGCTCCGATGCAAACCTGATCTACGTTAGGACAAAACCAAAAAGTGATCCTTCATATGCATTGACAAAAATAGAAGAGATAATGAAGAAGGATAATCCGGCCTATCCTTTAGAGTATAAATTTGTTGATGACCAGTTTAACGAAATGTATTTTAATGAGCAACTGACCAGCAAAGTTTCGGGTATATTTGCATCTCTGGCCATCATTATTTCATGCCTGGGCTTATTTGGTCTTGCTACTTTCACGGCGGAGCGCAGGACAAAGGAAATCGGCATCCGAAAAGTATTAGGTGCAAGTGTAACCAGTCTCACCAGTTTATTATCGAAGGATTTTCTGCAACTGGTCTTAGTTTCCTGCCTTGTTGCTTTTCCTGTTGCCTGGTGGATCATGCACAACTGGCTGCAGAACTATGAATTCAGGATCGTCATCAGTTGGTGGATATTTATCATTGCAGGTATTATGGCATTGATGATTGCTTCACTCACTATCGGCTTCCAGACAATTAAAGCAGCCCTTGCCAATCCGGTTAAGAATTTAAGAACGGAGTGAGATATTTTGTGAAATATTCTGGGTATTATCGGGAACTATTTTAGAATTTTCTGGTCTGATATGTCGTGGAATCAGGTAAGAACAAAAACGAGCATAAATAATTTTACAAGTATGCTAAAAAACTATTTCAAGATCGCGTGGAGAAACCAGTTGAAAAACAAGACCTCTTCTTTCATAAATATTGGTGGTTTAGCGGTTGGAATTGCCGTTTCCATGCTAATCGGTATCTGGATTGCAGATGAATTGTCATTCAACAAATATCATCAACATTATGATCGCATCGCGCAGGTAATGCAACACCAGACTTTCAGCGGAGATGTTCATACTGATAAAGCGATCGCCATTCCGTTAGCTACTGAGCTTCGCACTAAATATGGAAGGGATTTTAAAAATGTTGTCTTATCGTCCTGGACGAACTCACACCTTTTATCTTTCAATGGAAATAATTTCCTGAAGTCCGGCAATTTTATGGAACCGACTGCGCCTTCTATGCTTACCCTTCAAATGATTAAAGGAACGATATCGGGTTTGAATGATCCCTCTTCCATTTTTATTGCAGCATCTTTATCCAAATCGCTTTTTGGAAATGACGAGCCCATTGGAAAGATTATTACGATCGATAATAAACTGAATGCAAAAGTTACAGGTGTTTATGATGACCTTCCTTACAATACTTCATTCCGGGATGTATTTTTTATTGCTCCTTGGGAAATGTATGTTTCATCTGATGATGAAATTAAAAATGCCGTTACAGACTGGGGCAGTAATGGATACCAGTTATTTGTGGAGATTGCTGATAAGCAGGATATGCATACGATCTCAAAGGGTATAAAAAATGCTAAACTCGATAAAGTAAGCCAGGAAGAAGCCAACGCGTTGAAACCGGAAATTTTCTTACAACCTATGAGTCGCTGGTATTTGCATTCTGATTTTATCAACGGAGTAAATACCGGCGGAAGAATTCAATATGTATGGATGTTCACTATTATTGGGTTTTTTGTATTACTGCTGGCCTGCATTAATTTCATGAATTTAAGCACCGCCCGCTATGAACGACGTGCAAAAGAAGTGGGTATTCTTAAGGCCCTTGGTTCTATGCGTCGTCAGTTGATATATAAATTCTTTTGTGAATCATTATTAGTTGCACTTTTTGCATTTATCGTGGCCTTGTTCTTAATGCAGCTTATCCTTCCATTTTTCAATCAGGTGGCTGATAAAAAAATGAATATATTATGGGGAAATCCTTTTTTTTGGTTGATAGGCCTGGGGTTTAGTTTTGTGACCGGTTTAATCGCAGGAAGTTATCCCGCAGTTTTTTTGTCATCATTTCAACCTGTTAAAGTATTGAAGGGTACATTTAGAGCTGGCCGATTTGCTACAATTCCGCGAAAAGTTCTGGTCGTTCTTCAATTTACAGTTTCAGTTATTCTGATAATAAGTACAATTGTCGTCTTCCGTCAAATTCAATTTACTAAAAACCGTCCCATAGGTTATGATCGTGACAGGTTGGTTTTATTGAGAATACACACGGAGGATTTATATAATCATTTCGATGCCGTTAGGAATGATCTGTTACGGTCGGATCTTATTAAGGAAGTCAGTGCATCACTTAACCCGATTACCAGTTTAGGCAGACAAACCAGTGGCTTTACCTGGAGTGGGAAAACCCCCGATATGAATGATATGTTTGCTGTTGTAGGTGTAACGCCTGAATTTGGGAAAACGGTAAACTGGCAGTTAATTGAAGGGAGAGATTTTTCCAGAAATCGTTTGGCAGATTCGTCCGGATTGATTTTAAATGAAGCGGCGGCTAAATATATGGGGCTTAAAAAACCCATTGGTGAAATTGTCAACTGGGGTAAAAAATATACCGTACTTGGGGTAATAAAAAATATTATAGTGGGATCACCATATGAACCTGTGAAACAGGCTATTTATTATATTAATCCGGAAGTTGGGAGCGTTATAAACATTAAAGTCAAACCTGACGCAGGTTTCAAAGACGCACTCAACACTATCGCAGCTGTTTGCAAAAAATATTCACCTTCCTCCCCATTCGACTATAAAATTGTAAATGAGGAATACGCAAAGAAATTCAATGAACAGGAACGTGTTGGCAATCTCGCAACTGCATTTGCGATACTTGCCATCTTTATTTCCTGCCTGGGGATATTTGGACTGGCATCGTTTGTGGCAGAGCAGCGTACAAAAGAAATTGGTTTACGCAAAGTATTAGGAGCTTCTGTATCTAATCTCTGGTATTTATTATCACTGGAATTCGTGATACTCGTTGGCATTTCATTACTTATTGCAGCACCTGTTTCATTTTATTTTATGCATAACTGGCTACAGAATTATACATACCGGACTAATATTCCCTGGTGGATTTTCGCGACAGTTGGAATCGGAGCCATTATGATTACACTTCTGACAGTTAGTTACCAGGCAATTAAAGCAGCTATTGCAAATCCGGTGAATAGCTTACGTTCAGAATGACTTTGTCCACTGAAGCCATGAAGTAAGTGGAATGAAATTTGTCTAATGCCTTTTTATGATATTGTTTGATTCTATTCCGAATCTTACAAACCCCGAATTTCTTTCCAGGATTATTGGTCCTATATCAAGCATCAATAAAACACAACTATCTGCAATCGGTTATTCTGGTTCTGTAATTGAAATAGTGGGAGTTCACCATGAAACATAACCAGGCGTTTCTTCCGAGAAATTGCAAATAAAAATAAGAGGAGCCAGCAAAATGATCCATCTTATTCCTTTTTCAATGTTTTTCATAACAAAACGATCTGAATTAATGTGCAAAGTTTATAAAAAAATAAATGGCGGGGATCAACAAAGACTTCCTGTGAGAGTTCAATTTACAAGTATATTTGAAAAATGAAATTCTCTTACATCCAATAGTTTATTATGTCAATCAGACTATTTTGTATTATCCTTTTAGCTGCAATTGGTTTTTCTTTTATGAAAACACAGGTGAACAGCCTGGATGTTGTTAAAACCGATGCAGGGCTTATTTCGGGAACAACAAATAGTAATGGTGATATCCATATTTACAGAGGAATACCTTTTGCTGCTCCCCCCGTTGGCAACCTCCGGTGGAAAGCACCGCAACCGGTTCAACCCTGGAGTGGAGTTAAAAAATGTAATGCATTTGGCCCTAGCCCGATGCAGGGTGCTCCTGTTCCATTCTATATGTGGTCTGAAGAATTTTTGATTCCAAAATCTCCCATCAGCGAAGATTGCCTCTACCTGAATGTCTGGTCAGGAGCAAAATCCTCCAGCGAAAAACGTCCGGTAATCGTGTGGATTTATGGAGGCGGTTTTATTAGTGGTGGTACGGGAGTGCCCATTTATGATGGGGAAGCTATGGCGAAAAAAGGAATCGTGTATGTAAGTATTAATTACAGGGTAGGCATATTTAGCTTTTTTGCATACCCGGAACTAACAAAAGAATCCGGGAGGAATGCTTCCGGAAATTATGGATTGATGGACCAGTTAGCCGGACTTCAATGGGTACAAAAAAATATTGCAGCATTCGGCGGTGATCCGGGAAATGTTACTATAGCAGGACAATCAGCAGGTTCTTTTTCAGTGAATGATTTAGTTGCATCACCGCTGGGGAAAGGATTATTTCAAAAGGCAATCGGGGAAAGCGGAGCAAGTTTTTCAAGTATAGCAACACTGCAAATGGCTGAACAGTCGGGAATCGAAATGGCAAAATCTTTGAACGCGTCTTCTCTTTCTGAACTGAGAAAAATTCCTGCCGATGAACTGTTGAAAAAGGCAAAAACATCTTTCAGGCCAATTATTGACGGATATGTTTTGCCGGCAAGCGTTTCGGATATTTATGCTCAGGGTAAGGAAAACAAAGTGCCGCTGCTTACAGGCTGGAATGATAATGAAGGAACTTTATTTGGTCCTGTAAAATCAGCAGAACTGTATAAAAAGGATATCAATGAAAAATATGGAGCAAGCGCTGTAACTGTTCTAAAGTTTTACCCTGCAGATAATGATTCGATTGCAGCCCTCTCTCAATATAAACTTTCCAGCGACATTATAATGGGCTCACAGAATTATACCTGGGCAAATCTTCAAAGTGATCAGGGATCGAAAGTGTTCGTATATCGCTTTGCCCGTAAAGTACCCGGATATGGTCAGTATGCAAAATATGGTGCATTTCACACAGGCGAAGTCCCATATGCTTATGACAATTTAAAATTTGTAAAAAGACCCTGGGAAGCAATTGACCATTTACTTGCAAAAATTATTTCGTCATATTGGGTAAACTTTGCCAGAACCGGCAATCCCAATGGCAGCGGACTTCCTGAATGGCCTGCATATAACTCAAGGGAGAAGAAGATACTGGTGCTGGATGAAAAAATCAAATCGGAGAAACTTCCTGAATGGGCCGCGTTGGATTTTTTGATCGGCAATATGAACGGTAAATAAATCCGTGATGGCAGGAGCAGGGTTACTTATTATATTGATTGTCGGTAACTTTTTCCATCCATTCGACCGTTTTACCGTCGAGTTGTTCCTGAATTGCCAAATGCGTCATAGCTGTAGTTGGAGCTGCACCGTGCCAATGTTTTTCACCTGGCGGGAACCAAACAATATCACCAGGATGTATCTCTTCAACCGGACCTCCTTCACATTGTGCCCAGCCACAACCGGAAGTGACAATCAGTGTCTGGCCCAGCGGATGCGTGTGCCATGCTGTTCGGGCGCCTGGCTCAAAAGTTACATGAGCACCGACAACGCGCGCCGGAGCACTGGCCTGAAATAAAGGGTCTACACGCACGGTACCTGTAAACCATTCGGCGGATCCTTTTCCTGAAGGCTGCGTTCCAATCCTTTTGATTTCCATAATGGATTCTTTTTATAAAACAAATTTCAGATTTTAGTAATGCTGAACCTTGATGAAATTTTTATATCCAATAAATCTCATTCCGTTCTAAGACTCTCGACAGGATTTGCCAGCGCTGCGCGCAATGTGCGGATACAAAGAATAATAAGTGCAATAAATAAAAGTATACCACCTCCTGCGGCGAATATCCACCAGCTGAGTTGGGTTTTGTACGCGAAGTTTTCCAGCCATTTGCGGCTACCCCACCAGGATATGGGTACGGCAATGAGGATCGCAATGGCGATAAGCTTGAGAAAGTCGCGGGAAAGCAGGATGATCAGGCTGGTTGCTGTTGCGCCAATCACTTTGCGAATGCCGATCTCTTTTTTCCGCTGGTTGGTGATATAAATGACAAGCCCAAGCAGGCCCAGGCAGCTGATAAAAATGGTTAGTCCGGTGGCCCAGGCAAGTAATCGGGAGATATTCTTTTCCGCAGTGTAGAATTTTGCAATGGAATCGTCTACGAATTGATAATCGAAGTCATCGTTCGGATAAACGAGGCGGAAAGCTTTTTCTATCGCGGTAATCGTCGCCGTCCAGTTGGAGCCATCAGCGGTGCGGGGCTGGAGCTTAATGTTAAAGACGTTTTCGTTTTTGGTGCCGTTTGCGATCACCAGGGGTTTCATCGGTTCACGGAGGGAACGGGGGAAGAAATCGGCTACAACACCTACGATACGGGGATTGCTGTACCATTCTTTGATTTGTTGCCCAATGATCTTTTGCGGGTTCTCGTAGCCCAGGAAATGAAGGTAAGTTTCATTTATCACTACGTCTTTAACCGTATCACTTTGGGGAACACTTATTCCTGCTAACAGGTGAAGGCCATACATGCGGAAATAATTGCTGTCCGCAAGTTTTACCTGCACACTTTCACGAATCTCTTTTTTCCCGTCATTGAATACCATGTTGCTTGTCCACATACCATGATTGGAAGGTGGGCTGCTGGAGATACTTATCAGCGCTACGCCAGGGATCGCTCTCAGTTTATCGAGAAGTACATTTTTTTTATTGACATCCTGTCGACTGTTGGTCCTGAAAAAAAGGATCGCGTCTCTTTTAAAACCCAGGTCTCTGTTGATGGCATAGCTGATCTGTCGCGAAACGAGCAGGGTCCCGATTATAAAAACCTGTGCTATGACGAACTGCGAAACGGTGAGCGATTTCCGAAGCCACACTGTACGGGTCTGGCCGGTGTTGGCAAAGGACTGGTTCTTCAGAACGAGCACAGGTTTGAAACCGGATAGTATAAGGGCGGGATATATACCAGAGAGCAGGGTGACGACGAAGAGCAGAACGACGAGGAATAAAATCACACCTGGCTGATGCTGCAAATTGAAATGAAAGTCCGGAGGTATAAAATCGGCAAACATCTTCAGGAGAAAGGGCGTAAGCACAAGGGATAACATCGTAGCCACCAGTGTAAGCACAAAGGTCTCCGTGAGGAATTGTAAAATCAGCTGACGGCGGTGGCCGCCCATGGTTTTACGGATGCCGATTTCCTTCGCACGCTGTGATGCCTGAGCGGTTGTCAGGTTAATAAAGTTGATCGAGGCCAGCAACAGCAGGAAAGCTGCAACGGCAAGCAGGTAGTAAAGGGTCGGCTTATGAGCCTGACGACTGCTATCAAATACACCGTAGTCGAGATCGAAGTGGAGATCAGAAAGAGGTTGAAGGCCAACAACAACCGTGAAGTGGTCGCGGGGGTCGGGCTTTTGGTTGGCATTCAGGATCCTGCTAAGTTGTACTTCGACGGATGAAGGTTTCGTGCCGGGTATAAGATGCACGAAAAGTTGATCGGCAGAATTCCAGTCATCCCATACACCAAAGCCCTCCGGTTTTAAGCGGCTTGTATAAATGGTCGGGCGGGAAAGGAATGTACCGAAATAGAAATCTGTGTTGCCGGGCAGGTCATTTACAATGCCGGCGACGGTACACTGTATGGTATCATCAAAAAAAATGGATTTACCGATGATGTCGGTATATTTTGTATTGGCGAAATAAAGTCGTGCATTTTTTTCTGTGAGCACCACCTTGTAAGGTTGCTGGTTAAATGATGCCGGTGAGCCTGCAAGCCAGGTATAACCAATCACATTAAAGTAATTCGCGTCTGCGGCAATGAGATCTTTTTGTTTGCGGAGTACAACGGGATTATTTGCGCTGGGGTATGGAATTGTGACGCGGGTTTCATCAAGAGTGCGGAAAGGGGCAACCATCTCAAGGCCGGGCACTTCTTTTTTGGCGGCAGCGCTCATGGGTTCAGGCAGGCAACCGTTTTGCCAGCTCCCATTACTATTCTTCCCATTGGCGACAACACGATAGATGCGTGAACCTTCCTTTTCGAATTTATCGAAGCTGAAATCGTATTGGACGAGGAGAAAAATTACAAGGGAGGCGCTGATTCCGATAGAGAGGCCGACGATATTGATAAACGAAAATGTCTTGTTGCGGCGGAAAGCACGCAGTGCAACGAGGAAATAGTTTTTTAGCATTTGATCTCTGTTATGACCTTTTATCGTAAATAATATGCCAAAACATTAACCTGCTAGTTTACAAAAGCTTACGCCGATAACTATATATAGTGACTGTTCGATTTTGATACCGAAGCTGTACGTTTTACATTTGGCACTGATAGCTGAATGTTATCAGCAGTACATAACAACAACAACTAAAATGAAAAATAAGGTCCTGGTGTTTCTGATGCTAATAATACCGACAGCTTCAAAACTTCATGCACAAACGACAAAACAGATAAGACAAATGGCTTATACTGATTCGTTAAGGCTGACAGGTATTTTTATTGACATCCATGAAAATCCTGAACTCGGTTTTATGGAAGTTCGCACCTCGGCGATTGTTGCAAAAGAATTAAAAACATTGGGCTACCGGGTAATAACCGGAATAGGAAAAACAGGCGTTATAGGCATTTTTAAAAACGGTGATGGTCCTATGCCGACAACAATGTGATACCTGCATCAGCAGTTTTAAAAATAAGCCTTCGTTGGTTCGATGAAAAAACCAGGAAAACTTTATTGGATGGGATTAAGAGAATTAATGAAGGAATTGCAGTTGCCAATGGTCTTTCAAGTGAACAATATCCAACAATAAAAATAAAAGGAAGCGCTTTCCCATTGGATAATAATGTCTCCATGACGAATAGGATAAATGCGGCGCTTGGTACCGTCATGCCTGCTGAAAATATTATTGTCAACAGACCTCCTGTGATGTTTTCAGAGGATTTTCAAAATTTAATCTATGGAAATAAGAAGATGGTCAGTGATTATATCCTGGTTGGTATAGCCAATCAGGCTCTTTTTGCGAAAGCCATAAGTGAAGGAAAAACAGCTCCGTTCAATCATCACGGCGGGGATTTCCAGGTTGATATTTCTACTATTCCCTGGGGAACCGAGATTGGCGCCGTTTCTTTATTGGAATTATTTAAAAAGTAAAGACTGAATGAAGGTTTGGTATAGTTGTCTATTCATCCAGGCTGCTTTTAATATCCATGCGTTCATGCAAAATTCTTACAATCCAGACTATACCATTTTCAACTTTGAAAAAAATAAGATGAGAATTTACCTTAGCTGAACGATAGTTTTTTCTAATATCGTCCATTTGCCTACCTGTCTTAGGGTTTTTGCAAATGAATGCTATCTCGTCAAATATTAGATTGTAATATCTGTCTGCTTGCTCAACGGACCATTTGTCTGCTGTATAAAGCCAAATTTCCTCAAGGTCTGAAATAGCTTTTTTACTAATTACATAAGGCAGAACTTTCATTGGAGCTTACCGCGAAGTTTTTTAAGGTTAGTCTTCGCGTCAAAGTTTTTTACAAACCCACTTCTTTCACCTTGCCGGAGTGCTTTAGAGAGGCTTTTCTTTTTTGATTCTTCTAATTCTAAAAGTCTAAGAGCCGTCCTGACTACCTCACTCGCAGAACTATACTTTCCTGATGAAACTTCAGATGAAATGAAATCTTCAAAATATTCTCCCAACAAAATTGAAGTATTCCGTGCCATTTTAAATAATTTTAATAAAGATACCAAGAGTTGGTATAAAATACAAATACTTACCATAACAATAATTGTCGGGTTCACACTGCAATGATTTCGTATATATTTACGAAATTTATATTCCAACAAAACCTATCTAATATGAGAAAAATAATCGTTTTGTCCATGATAACATTAGATGGAGTCATGCAGGCACCCGGCGGACCGAAGGAAGATACATCCGGCGGATTCAAATATGGCGGTTGGTCTGCACCGTATGGCGACGATATTTATGGTAAAGTGGTGCAAAAAGAGCTGGAACCTGCAGATTATTTATTGGGCAGAAAAACATTTGAGATTTGGGCCGGCTATTGGCCTCAACACGGAGACTTTTGGCCGGGTATTAATGCAGGGACGAAATATGTGTTTTCGAAAAACTTGAAAAAGTCTGACCCACTGGTTACCGGTTGGAATAACTCAATAATAATAAGAAACATCGCGGATATCAAAAAGCTCATAAATTCAAATGGTTCCAACATTCATGTTTGGGGCAGCAGTGAACTGGTTCAGAAACTGCTTAAAAATGATCTTGTAGACGAACTCAGGCTCAAAATTCACCCACTCACTTTAGGCAGGGGAAAAAAACTTTTTGACAGTGGATCGATTCCGACGGCATTTATGCTGACAGAAAGTATTGTTACAACAACCGGAGTTATCATTGCCGCTTACAAGCGGGCCGGAAAAGTTAAGGCGGGTACGATTGGTGCTTAAGTAACAGTATCACACCTCCTGCTGTTTTTCAAATCCTTTTCTCCCCATTGTTGTATCACATCAATCACGGGCATCAATGATTTTCCGTATTTGGTTAATTTATATTCTACCCTCGGTGGAATTTCAGCGTAAACAATACGGTCAATGATTTTATCTTCTTCCAATTCTCTTAATTGATTTACCAGCATTTGTTTGCTGATGTCCTGAATTAATTTTTGCAAGCTGCTAAATCTATTTACTTTATTGTCGATGGCATAAATAACCAACACTTTCCATTTCCCGCCAATGCGGTTTAAAAAATGAGTAACACCACAGTTATGGGGATTAAAATCTTTGTTTTTACGCCTCTTTTCCATTGGTCAGTAATTATGTACTATAGATAAAAATATAGACTACCCTTACAAAATAATACAAAGATAGCAGCTTTGTGTTCTAATATTAACTGTTAGCGTCTGTCATTGAAAAAGCAGCAATGGAAGCCAACAAGCAAATTTTGGTTGTGGAACAAATAAAAAAAAACTCACTCGGAAAATGGGAAAGCATCGCAACTGAACTGCGGCCGAGCAGCACTAAGAATGCGGACGGTACCCTGAAGCCGTTTTATTTGACAAGAAGATTTACTTTTCCCGATGATGATACTTTCGAACTTCTTGTAACTAATTTCGCCGACCCGTATGCAAAAATCCCTATAGCAAGAATGTTGATCAGGGGACATGTTGAATGGAAAGGTTCACATCAGATAGCGGAAGGAGCGCAAAAAGTCGATTTCACCGCAGACATCGAATATTCGATCACTCCTATGATTCAGGCTTTTGTGGACATCCTCAACAAATTCACGAAAGGATTTGATGAATGGAAGATTGGCGAAACCCAAAACATTCTTAAAAAAGCGTTTCCTCCATTTGGTTTAGCTGAAGGGCAGGTTTTCAAAGAGTATGATCTGATTTATATATATGAAGGGATGATGTTTTGGGGCGCGCGACATATCGATGGTCGCGGATTTGATACAGAAGAAAACCGCCCAACCAATTTGCAGATTCCTTTGAAAAAAAGCTAACGGCGATTCCTGATATTCATCACTAGCAAAACCACATTTGGGTATGGTCAAAGATTCTTTACCAAACATCGGTACTGTCGCAACGGCTGAGATAGAAGGTCTTTCAATTCGATATTCCCAAGCCGGAATTTCGAATGGCATACCGATACTTCTTACCGCACCCTGGCCAGAAAGTATTTATTCTTTTCATCGTCTTGTGTCACGTCTCGTTGACGAACATCAACTCTTATTAGTTGACCTGCCCGGGTTTGGGCTTTCGCAAAGCCGTTTTGACGTCATGTCACCGGAAGCAATGGGCGATTTTGTAATCAAACTTCTCAATCATTTTAGTATAAGGCGAGCACATGCTATTGCTCTTGATGTAGGCACACCAGCAATTCTGTTTACGGCTTCAAAACAACCGGAACTTTTTGAAAGTTTAATTATAGGTGGAGGTGCTATGCGCACCGATCTTGCAGATGGCCCTTTGAAGGAACTCATTTTTTCACCAACAGGATCTTTAGCGACGATTGGTGCAGATGGTGTAAAGTCTTATTTAGAACAGGCAGCAGTTTTGACACCAGCAGCTATCATTGAAGATTTTCGAGCGGCCTCATCTGGTCGAAGGCTTGAGGATGCGACGCAGTACGTGCGTGGATATATTCATGATAGTCCTAAACTCGAACCTCTATTGTCCAAAATAAAAACTCCCACATTGATTATTGCCGGGAAAAATGACAAGATAGTGCCACCGGTAAACGGGAAATTTCTTGCGGAAAGGCTCCCAAACAATCGTAACATATTGCTTGACGCTGAGCACCGCGTTTGGGAAGAAGCAGCAAATGAATTCAATGACGCAATTACATTATGGGTTGATGAAGATTACCATTTACTTGTAAAGAAGTGATATTCAAATAGGCCGATGAAAGTTTCCAGCCCTGAGATCAGCGATGGCAAGTCCGGCCGGAATCATTAATTTTAATGAAACTTTCTGTATGAAAATCCATCGCCTGCTACTGCCTTTACTAACGATCGTATGTTTGCAAAGTTCGGCACAATCGAATTCCGACCAGGCAAAACCAAGTAGTCATCAGAAACTTAAACATGGGATCGATTTAAGGCAATTTCATTTTTTAGCCACTTCAGCTACCGGTTCCAGAGGCAAGACAGCCCAGTTAACCGGCGCTTATTTTGTATTTTTGGACGGAGATAGTCTTACTGTGGCATTACCTTTTTTTGGAACGTCAAATTCATCCGCTGGTCACTATGGCGCATCAGGTGAAGATGCGGGAATAAACTTTCATACACACAAATTCACCTATAAGGCGGATACCACAAAAAAAGGAGGCTGGGATATTACGATTCAACCGGAAGGCCAGAGCTCGGCAAGCAGAATTTCTTTATCCATAACCTCAACAGGGAGTTGCAGAACCATCGTAAACAGCAGCACGCGGTCGACCATGTCATTTTTAGGGAATGTCCTTTCAAATTTTAAAGATTAGGAAGCGGCTTTGATTCGTCATGAATGCCCGCTAAAAAAGTCCAGCATTATTTTTAACGCGCCTTCCGAATGCATGCGCTCTCCATTTTCGAGTGACTCTTTAGCTGCAATGGATGCTCTTTTGCGCATGTCGGTTTCGAAATGAGCAATGGCTTCTTTTAAAGTATGGAATTTATCACTCGTTAAATATTCGCTTAATTCCAATGCATCCAGCATCGCCACGTTGGCGCCTTCACCTGCGAAGGGTGGCATCACATGTGCGGCATCGCCCAACATGGTCAGGTTGGGCAGCGCTTCCCATGTTTGGTCTAAGGGTGCACAATAAATAGGGCGTGCAATAAAAGGTGTGGCTGCAGTTTCAAAGAGTTCGTGCCAAATAGCGCCCCATTCGGAGTAAGCAGTTGTAAACCAATCCAGGACCTGTTTTCTATCGGAATAATCCATGCCACTATTAGTTGCCCAGTTTTCATCAGTTTTAAAACTTGCACCAAAACCAATATCGCCGTTTCCTTTTTGGCCTACGAATATATCTTTTGAATTTCCGAAAGCCATAATTTTTCCGCCATTCAGAAAATGATTCATACGGGGCGCTGTTTTTTCTGCATCATAAATATTGCCCTCCAGCATGGTGATGCCTGAATAAAAAGCTTTGATGCCGGTGATGTATGGACGGATTTTAGAATTGGCGCCATCGGCAGCAATTACAATATCAGCATACACGGATGAATCATTTTTGAAATGTAACAACCAACCTTCATTTTGCACTTCCATAGAAATAAAATGGCTGTCCCACAGAACCGTTTCCGGCCGCAAAGATTCCAGCAATATTTTTCTCAATGTGCCACGGTCTATTTCGGGACGGAAATATTCGCTGCCGAAGTTTTCTTCGAGTTTAGCATCATGGTCGCTGAAAAATACTTCTGCACGTTCATTGGTGATCAATTTTCTATCTGCACGTGGAAGAAAATTTTGTTTAAACTCGTTTAATAAACCTGCTTTGCGGATTGCAGCAAGTCCCGACTCATCGTGCAAATCAAGCGGAGAGCCCTGCACACGCGCATTTTTATCAAAATCTCTTTCATACAATTTTACGTTTGCTCCTTTAAGCTGAAGAAGCTTAGCCAGGGTTAGTCCGCCGGGACCTGCTCCCACGATGGCGATTTGTTTATTTTGAAGCAACATGGTTTTTACTTTAAGCTGCAAAATTATTTCTTATCAGTCACCAGGAATTGTAAAAAACGGTCGTTTTGATTTTTGAATAACTCTTTGGGTGAAACGCCGGAGAATTTCTTGATTTCCTTGATAAAATGCGATTGGTCGTAATAGTCCAGTTGCGGGAATAGTTTGCCCTCTTTGATATGTGAAAGCGAAGCCTGAAAACGGAGAATGTTACAATACGCTTTTAATGAAAGTCCGAATTGCTGATTGAAGTATTGGTTGATCTGCCGTTCACTCCAAAACAGTTTTTCGGAAAGTTCTTTTACGGAAATCTCTCCGTTTGACGCAAAAATACATTCAAATAATGTGCGTTTCCGCTCATCAATTTCTTTTGGCAAAAGCGATTGTATCTTTTGAGAAGCCTTTTGGCAAAACATGTCAAAATCGTTTAAATCATCTGCATTGAATCCCCAAAAATTATTCATCTGAATTTTTCCCGTATTCAATATATCGGAGACGGAATGATGCAGAATATATTCCACCGCGAGTGGATTAAAATTGATGGCAAAAAAAGTTGCAATATGTTGCCTGGGCATCAATTTAGGTTTCGTTTCCAGGCCCAAAAGCGAAATGAGAAATTGATTGTCGGTAGTTTTGAAGAAAATCAAATCAATCCTTCCATTGGGAACAATCACACCTTCGGCGATATCGGATATATTTTGCAACGATGAAAAGCTGTACACAAAATCAGCCAGCAGACTGTCTGGGCGGACGAGTTTAAAATAAAAGTTGGTGTTCACTATTGTTTGTACGTTCAGTACATGGGCAATTTACACGATTTTCTATAGCAGCCTTTGGTCCCGCTCATGCGGGGTTAGTCCCACACATGCGGGGTTGGGCGTTAGTCCCACACATGCGGGATTCGTTCGCGGTTCAGTTTTAAGCCTGCCTGACGGCAGTTAGGCTTTGGGCTTTAGGCAGTCTTCGTTCATTCAGAACGGAGACTACTCACTGGATTCTCCGTTGCAGCCTTCAACGATTGCATGCTGATTGTGCAGATGGTAATCACCAATGCACCTACACCCGTTGCGGCAAATAACCACCAGGGCAAACCCGTTTTGTATTGATAGTTTAATAACCAGTTATACATAAACCAATAAGCAGCTGGTATGGCGATCAGCAGGGAAATAAAGACAAGCAACACAAAATCTTTACAAAGCAGACGCCATACGCTGAACACTGATGCGCCCAACACTTTTCTTACACCGATTTCTTTTGTACGTTGTTCTGCAACAAAAGATGCCAGACCAAATAAACCGAGACATGAAATAAAAATAGCGAGCACAGCAAACACCGTGGCCAAACTTCCTGTTCGTTCTTCTTCACTGAATTTCCGGCCAAAGTCTTCATCGGTGAAATGATATTCAAAGGGTTGGTCGGGTATAAATTTACTGAATACGGCCGCTGCCTTGTTTAATGCATCATGTGCACTCAGCGAAGGATTGAGTTTCATCATCACCATGCCTCCATCGTTTCCTCTGATGATTCGATACATTGCAGGACGAACAACCGAGTAAGGAGATTCTGTAAGAATATCTTTTATCACGCCGACTACTTTAAATGCAACACCATCATTGAACGATATTTCTTCTCCGATCGGATGTTGCAATCCCATAAACTTCACTGCAGATTCATTTAAGATAAACGCGGCCGAGTCAGATGCAAAGGATCTTGAAAAATCCCTGCCTTCAATAATTTGCCAACCCACAACTTTTCCATACTCATATGAAACCAAGTTCATCGGAAAATCATTTGAAGAACCGGGCTGCTTGCCTCTCCATGACATACCACCATTGGAATTCCAGACTTCCGTTATCGGACTGCCTGACTCGGCAATTTCCGTAACTGCACCCGATTGTTTCAAATCGGTTCTCATCGCTTCAAAATGACTGTGAATATCGTACATGTGCGTAAAGAAATAAACAAGCCCATTGCTATTATATCCAAGCGGGCGGTTCCTGGCAAACTGTATCTGGCGGTAGATGACCAGCGTACCAATGATTAAAATAACAGAAACAGAAAACTGCAACACCACCAGCATTTTGCGGGGCAATGCAGAATACCGTCCACTTTTGAAGTTTCCTTTTAATACAGTAACCGGATTAAAATGCGCCAGATAAAAAGCGGGATAACTGCCAGCGATTACACCCGTGATCAAAGTGAAACTTACACCTGCCATCCAGAAATACATATTCATCCAGGGCAGGTTCATTTTTTTATCTGCGATGGTATTGAAAAACGGAAGCGAAAACTGAACAATGACAATTGAAAAAATAAAAGCGAGACAAGCAGTCATAACTGATTCACTCAGGAATTGTATGACCAGTTGATTTTTTAATGAGCCAACCGCTTTGCGGATGCCCACTTCTTTTGCACGTTTTTCACTTCTCGCGGTTGAGAGGTTCATGAAGTTGATACAGGCCAATAGCAATACGAAAATTCCGATGATGGCAAACCACCAGATGAATTTGATATGTCCGCCGGTATTCACTCCATTTTTAAATTGGCTTTCGAGGTGCCATTTACTCATCGGCTGAAGGAATAGTTCCGGTTTTGTGATTCGTTCTCCTTCACGAATATTTTTCAGTTTCTCATCTTTTATTTTTGCAGATGCCGTTTTAAAATCGGCGTGGTCATTTAACTGAACAAAAATCTGCCAGGCATTATTTCCCCAGGGATTTTCCATTTTTCTTATCCCCTCCACGATCTGCAGTTTTAATTCAAAAGGCGCCATAAAAGCCCTGTCGGCAAAAGAAGAGTTGTCGGGCATATCCATATACACGCCGCTTACTTTTGCTGGCACATTTTCAACCATCAGTATTTTATTCATCGGATCCTCATTTCCGAAAATGGCTTTGGCGGCAGACTGGGAGAGGAAAATGGTATTCGGATCGCTGAATGCATTTATCCGGCCCTTGATCATTTTCAAATCCAGAATGGCAGGACCATCGGGGTCCAGAAATAAACCATTTTGCGCAAACGGTTTATTGCGGTATTGCATACTTGAATTCACCCAGTTCACCAGACTAACCGCTTTGAAATCGTCTTTGTAATTGTCGCGCAATGCTTTTGCCAGTGGCCAGGGCAGTCCATCCCATGTTTCTATTTCTCCATTTTGATGCAGGTTCTGCATTACGGAAGCCACGCGATTGTAGTTGCGATTGTCTTTATTGAAAGAAATCTCGCTCCAGATCCACAGGCCAATCAAAATGGCCACGGCCATACCTACTGCCAGTCCGGCTATATTGATGAAGGAGGATTTCCTGTTCCTCAATAAATTTCTCCACGCGATTTTTAGGTAATTTCTGAACATAAAATTTTATTTCGTTGGCCGTTAAGCGTTCAGCGTTCCGCGTTAAGCGTTCAGCGTTCAGCGTTCCGCGTTAAGCGTTAAGCGTAATACGCCAAGAAAATGCCAGTTTCATAAAATCTTATCCGTCAACGCACAACAAAAAATGCGTTCCCTGAAACTGTTCGGATTTGAACTATGGGTGTGCGTTTTAAGCCCTTTCATTTTGGTTACAACCTGCCTCAGTTCGGTTATATTCTTTAACATGGCAGTTTTGATATTTGTGCAGAACAAATTCAAATAAAAATGACAAACAAAAATGAAGTTCCGAAAATAATTAAAGATTTTATTTCCACAGTCAATGCCCACGATGGCGAAGCGTTTATAAACAGTTTTTCCGATGATGCCCTTGTTAATGATTTTGCCAGGAATTTTTGGGGTAAAGGAGCAATTAAAAAATGGAGTGATGAGGAAATGATAAAAGCTAAAGTGACTTTTGAAACCGATGAGGTAATGGAGCATTATGGTGATTACATGGTTACCGCACTTACCAATGGCAACTATGATAAAACAAAAGCGCCTGACCCACTTTATCTTGATTATTTCTTCTCGTTAAATGGGGATAAAATTATAAGAATGTTTGTTTTCCTTAATAAGGGAAAGAGCATTAATTATAAGTAATCATCTTACAAACCGGCATATTGTACCTTTACTATGCAGGTATTTTCTTTAACGAATGAGATGAAAAATAATAACATCCTTACAGTTAATTCTATAGCTGAATTGCATCACAGGTTTTCCCTGCCTGCGCCTGAACATCCATTGGTGAGTGTTATCAATTTGAAGGATATGAAAAGTCCCAGGGATGAAAACATTTCTGGTGTTGTTTTCAATTTCTATTCTGTATGGCTGGAAAAAGAAGTGAAAGGAAAGATTCGGTATGGGCAGGGTTATTTTGATTTTGATGAAGGTAAAATGATTTTTATTGCACCCAAGCAGGTTTTGTCAACCAGCGACCACGAACAAACCAATAGTGGTTATGGCCTCGTTTTTCATCCCGATTTTATAAAAGGCTATCCATTAGCAAAAGCAATCAAAAACTATGGTTATTTTTCTTATGCTGTAAATGAAGCATTGTTCTTATCTGAAAAAGAGGAAGAGATGATCATTTCTGTAATGCAGCAAATCATGCAGGAATATCGCTCCAATATTGACAGATATACGCAGGATGTAATCGTATCGCACATTGAGGTGTTGCTCAACTATTCCAATCGCTTTTATGGCCGTCAATTCATCACACGCAAAAACTCAAATAATGATGTATTGGTTCAAATGGAAAGATTATTAGTGAAATATTTTAAAGGAACAGATTTGGACAGGGGCTTACCGACTGTGCAATTTTTAGCTGAACAATTACACGTTTCACCAGGTTATCTTAGCGACATGCTCCGTGAACTGACGGGACAAAATGCCCAGCATCATATTCACAGTTATTTGATTGAAGAAGCAAAAGAATTATTAAGCACCACAACGTTATCTGCCAGCGAAATAGCTTACAGGCTTGGATTTGAGCATCCACAATCGTTCAGCAGGTTATTCAAACAGAAAACAGACCTTTCCCCTTCTGATTTCAGAAATAGTTTCAATTAGTTTACTTTCAGGATTTTAACCGTCTTATTGATTCCTGATTCAGCGCTATACATTTTCACAAAATAGTATCCCGTTGGAAGTGCCGACAAATTGATGGTAGTACCTTGTTCTGTAAGATTCATCGCAGTGACTACTGGTTGCCCCTGGAGATCTGTGATAGAAATATTGAGAGAGCCTGAATTTATTTTCCACTTTAACGTCAGATCTGTAGTAACCGGATTGGGATAAAGCCGTGCATGCTGACCATTACCCAGATCGACTTCATCCGTCATATTTACAGTATAGCCGGAGGACATATCACTGGTACATCCATTTTCTGAATTTGTAACATTATATATACCATTCTGCACAGGTGCAAATGTATTATCAGTAGCACCTGATATCGCCGCGCCATTAAGATACCATTGGTTACCCGAGTCCAGACTTGAAACCAGTATATTGTCTGCATTTTTTGAAATGGATGGAACAGGAACAGAGATTACATTTACGAAAATGCCTGAATCAGAGGAAGTAACGATGCCGTTGGACGTAGTCGTAACGGAATACAAACCACTTGTTAACGGCTGCAATGAATTGCCCGTTGCTCCTGAAATCAGAACACTATCCTTGTACCATTGATTATTGGAATCGGCAGTTGAATTCAATAAGAAGGAACTGTTATTACAGATACTTGTGGATCCTTCAAAAACAATCTGAGGTACAAACCGGAATCCGGAGATTGCACCGATACCTGAGGCAGATGTTACGGTTACATCTCCGGATGCACCGTCGGCTACTACTGCATCAATTTCATTTGCCGAGACTACAAGGAATGAAGTGGCGGGAACATCACCAAAAACAACAGATGTCGTACCTGTAAATCGTTTACCTGTAATCACGATGGTTTTTCCTTTTGTGCCCAGCGTATCAGATATCGAACTGATCAAAGGTGCACCGATATTATTTTTTAATATAGTAACTGTATTCAGTAAAACATTAACGGCAATCAGATCGGGTCTTCCATCCCCATTTAAATCACCCACATTTCCGAATGTGTCAAAATTGCCCGTCTTAAAATTGATAACTGGTGATAAAGCTATCTGACCACCTCCACTGTTATTCTGCATAACAGAGATGTTGCCTGTCTGGCCATTACCCGTAGAAATATCCGGCTTCCCATCTCCGTTAAGATCGGCGAAAGTTATCGAAGTGGCGGTTGAGGGACTGTCTACCCGATTGACCAGGGAAATGGAACCCGGAGAACTTATGTTTTTGTAAAAAGAAATCGAAGCTGTGCCATAATTCTCAACGGCAAGATCCAGTTTCCCATCTCCATCGAGATCACCAGTACGTACGAATCCTGGATTCTGCCCGACTGAATAAGGAATAGGAGGGGCAAGCGTTATCACTCCGCCCGAACTTATATTTCTATACACGTCAACTTCGTAATCTGAAAATTCGCTGATGATAATATCCGGTTTTCCATCATTATCCATATCGGCGACAGTCACGTGATCCGGATGATTAAAGGAAAAATAATCAAGTTTCGGAGCAAATGTGAGTGCACCCGAACCAATAGAAGTGTTTTGCAAAATGGAGAATATTCCTGAATTGCCGCTGGTCACGATAATATCGGGTCTGCCATCCAGATTTACGTCGGCGATAGCAACATCAAGGGTTCCATTTCCTGTTTGAATATTGATGGCCGGATCGAAAGAAATGATTCCATTCTGGCTGGTATTTCTAAAAATGGAAACTGTACTCGAATCACCACTATTAAAATTGGTTACCACGATATCAGGTTTCCCATCGCCATTCAAATCTCCTACAGCAATATTAGTTGGCCCTTTGCCCGCATTCAAATCGGTGTGTGGGCCAAATGAAAAATTAGCACCGCTACTATTATTTTGTAAAATGGAAATATTATTGGAAAGCGAATTGGCAGTAATCAGATCGGGTTTGCCATCCTGATTCAGGTCACTAACGGCCACGGATACCGGATAATTTCCTGTATTGAAATCGCCCGCAGATGAGAATGTGCTTGCTGATATCAGGCTGTCTCCGCCCGAAAATATTACACTGAATGGCAAAGAACTGTAAGCGGAAAGGGAATTCGTGGTGACAGTGATGAGATCATATACTGCTCCGGCCGGCACAGTTACCTGGAGATTGGAAGTAGAAGCTGAGTTCACCACGGCCCTCACCGCTCCAAAATAAACGATGTTATCATTCGGGGTCGGACTAAAATTAATTCCGTTAATTGTAATCATTGCGCCGACGGTATCTGACACCGGAGAAAAAGAAAGGATAACCGGTTTACCACCGTATGCGAATCCGTGAAGGGTATCATTACCGTTAGAGGAAGTAACAGATACATCGCCGCTGGCCCCCGTTGCCAGTACAGCCGCAATCACAGAATCTGATTGTATGGTAAACGAAGCTGCTGCAATTGTACCAAATGAAACGGAACTAACACCCGTAAGATTTATCCCGCTAATTTGGATTGTATCACCGGCACTCCCATGGTTTGGGTTGAATTGATAAATCAAAGGGCCTTTAAAAATAAATCCCGTATCTGTTGCGGTACCAAAACTTGTAGTAACGGTGAGATTACCACTGGCACCACGGCCTACAATAGCCGAAATACCGGTTGCTGAGTCGACCACAAACGAAGCTGCGCTGACACCGCCAAACTGAACTGCGTTGGCACCAGTAAAATGTTTACCCAATATCGTCAACTTCGTTCCGCGGATTGCAGTATCGGAATAAAAAGTATCAATAATCGGTGACAGCGTATCGCCGATCATATTTCTCAGAATAGAAATTTTATCGTCAGAAGAATTCGCAGTGATGATATCGGGACGGCCATCCCCGTCGAGATCTGCAATTGCTGCAATCAGCGGCGCATCACCAACCGGATAATCCACATGGGTTTCAAAATCGATATTGCCAATGGTACTTTTGTTCTTCAATACAGAAACCGAATTTCCAAAGCGGTTAACTGCTATCAGTTCCGGTTTTGAATCTCCATCTAAATCGCGGATTGAAACGTCCACCGTGTAGTTTCCGGCTGCAAAACTCTTTGGCAGGTCAAACGAAAGATTCCCCAATGTGCTGATATTTCTTAGAACGAGCACCCCACTTGGATTTCCTCCCGTTGCAGCGATATCCGGATTGCCATCGCCATCCAAATCTCCGATAGCCAGCGTAAATGCACCTGCAAGGGTTGCATAGGACACTGGAGATCCGAAAGAAAGATTGCCGGGTGTGGAATTATTTTTAATTACGTACAGAGAACTATTGCTTCCTTCCGTGGATACAACCAGTTCAGCCTTACCATCCTTATCCAGATCACCGATAGCAATTCCGTAAGGATTGCCAGGGATCGAAAGGTTTGTCATGTTGCTGAATGAAATGGAACCAGGAGTGCTTGTATTTCTATAAAGCGTTATAAAACCGGTACCATTATCCGCAATCGCCAGATCAGGTTTTCCGTCGCCGTCGAGATCGCCGATGGCCACACTATAAGGACCATATTTCGTAAGAAATCTCAATGGGTCGTCAAATGAAATGACAGATCCGGAACTGGAATTCCGGTATACAGAAACCGAAGAATCGCCCACCCCGTTGGTGACGACTACGTCGGGTTTGCCATCTCCGTCGAGGTCTGCGACGGCTGATCCCTCCATATCCGGCGGCATAGCGGGAAAATAAAGTGGAGATGCAAAACTTATGGATCCGTACGTGCTTGTATTTGTCAGCACAGTTACCTGACTGGAACTTCCCCTGGAAACAAAAAGATCCGGTTTACCATCACCGTTAAAATCTGCAGCCACCACGCTATGTGGATAGATCCCTGTGAGGACATCCATTTTGGGAAGGAATGAATTGCTGTTGTATAAGCTGTCAGGGTTTTGGGCAGACAGCTTCACAATGAACAATAAAGAGAACAGGATTCCAGGGATAGATTTCATTGGTTGTCCGGGAAAGGGTTAGAGTACAAGATAATAAAAATAACCTCCAAATGAAATTCGTGACGTACTAAGTGAAAACCCCTATAATAAGCAGTTATCTCTCTTTTGTACCCGAAAAACACGGTACAAAAAAGGGTTGTTTATTATTATCGATTTGAGCAGGCAGGAATAAATTTGATTATTCCAATTATCATGAACGAGAGATACAAGGAGTTAATTAAATACCAGACAGAAATAGTCAGGATCTTATTTGTAGTTTTTTTTGCTGATGCAACAGGAATAATCTCGATAATTAAAAAAAGTCACTTAACCACATACGATTGGATGTTGCTTCTTACTGGATTATTAATTATTTTTGGTGTACTAATTGTAATTATAAAATTGGATCGGAAAATCAGGTCAGAAATTAATAAAATACTATAAAGATGGATTTACAAACAATTGCCCTGATTATTTTATTTATTCAAGTAGTTTTATTCCTTTTAATTATTTGGAATTCCATCAACTCCGGTATTGATGACGACAAAGAATTGAAGAGTGAGAAAAATACCAAGAAATCAATCACCCGCTGATCAAGACGGGCTTTTCTTAACCATAAGGTTCACTGCTGAGCAATGTCCTTAATTTCTATCTTTTTGATTTCCTCTTAACATCCTTCATCATTTTTTTATTTTCGCTTTCCAGTTTTCGTTGAACCTTCTTGACATCTTCAGAAGGAACCTGAACCAATATCAACCATTTTCCTGACGTCAGGAAAATGGTTTTCAACATCCCCTCCTGCGTTTCTGCATGCTTCTTTCGCCTTTTTAATTACTTTCTCAAAATTTTCCCATTTGCTGTACCCAAGAAGTAATTGCAAAACTATAATTCCAACATGCTTGCAGTCTGCGAAGAAGTCGACAGAATTTCTGCTGAGGTAGGGGACAAATTCCTGATCTATTACGCGGCGTAGGTTAAACATCAGTTTTATTTTGATGCTTATGCGCTAAAAAACTCCAGTTAGTAGGGCGTAAGTACCTGAAATAGCATAATAATGATGATCTATTTTTAGAATAATTTATCATCAATCTTATGGAAACTGGAGGTGGTGAATGCCAACACAATTAATTATAAAGGGGATTCGCTTTTTCTTTTACAGTTTGGAAAATGATGAACCGCCTCATGTACATTTTGAAAAGGGGGATGCGTTTGGAAAAGCATGGTTGGATCCTGTTAAAGTTGCCTATTGGACAGGTTTTAAAATTTCTGAAAAAAGAGTAATTTTACAAACACTATCGGATAATAAGATTTTGTTCAATGAAAAATGGAATGAATACTTTGGCTAACAATGGCAACAATTTTGATTCGATTGAGAAAATGATATTTTCCAACAATTTGCGTATTAAAAAACTGGATATTCATCCAGATCTTAATATAATGAACATCATTTTGAATACCGGGTTTGTTATCAGAACAAATTTATCCTCTTACCCGATTTTGAAAAAAGCCGCCAGGGGTAAAGTTTTAAATTATAAGATCATGGGAAATGGTACAGGCATTCACTGGCCAACACTCGATGAAGATTTAAGCTTAAAGGTATTTTTGAGAGACGAACTATTAAAGGTCGTAAAGCCATCCTCTGTTATTGAATCTTAAATCTGGTAAATTCAATTAGGATCACCTTCCTGATGTCAGGATATTGATCAACATTTTCAATCGTTAACGAACCAGACCTTTCAAACTGATACACTCCCCGATTCCATTTTCCCGAAATGAAGTATATTTAGATAGCAACCGATAAATATGCTATATGAAACCCACCAATCACAACAGTCTTCCAATTGAAGAAATCGCAAAGCCCGTTTCAAAAGATCCAGACGCACCAAAAACTTCCCTTGACCGCAGAAAGTTCGTGGAGATCGTGGCAGCATCGGCCATTGGATTTACGATCGTTCCTCGCCATGTGCTGGGAGGCAAAAATTATATAGCCCCGAGTGATGTGATCACACTGGCCTATGTGGGCATTGGTACGCAAGGCATTCGCGAACTGCTTCCAATGCTTGCCAGTCCGCGTATCAGAGTCGTAGCCGTTTGTGATCCGAATAAAGATGCGATTGGTTATAAGGACTGGGATATCGACGGATTGAATGATGAAATCCGAAAAGCCATCCATAAACCGGACTGGCAACCCGGTGGCGACAATACCATTCCGGGCGGCCGCGAAAACGGAAAATCCATCGTCGATAATTTCTATGCAAATGTCCATCCCGAACTGGGCTATAAGGGATGCACCATGTATGCCGATTATCGTGAACTCCTGGATAAAGAAAAAAACCTGGACGCAGTAAAAATTATCACACCCGATCATCTGCACGGTTTGTTTTCCATGGCGGCGATTAAAAGAGGGAAACATGTTCTTGTACAGAAGCCCATTTCCAACCGCCTGCTCGAAGGAAAGAAACTCATTCAGATGGCGCGTGACAGTAAGGTGATCACCCATCTGATTCCCTGGGATCATAATGGATCCATGACCGACGTTATGACCTGGATCAATGCGGGTGCCATCGGAAACCTGGAGGAAATACATAACTGGACGAACAGGCCCGTCTGGCCACAATATTCGCAGCTGCCGGAACCCGCGCAGGTTCCCGCAAGTCTGAACTGGGATCTCTGGCTTGGCCCCGAAGCCGACCGACCCTATTCTCCGGAGTACACCAATATGGTTTTTCGTGGCTGGTATGATTTCGGCGGCGGTTCGATGGCTGATATGGGGCATTATAGTTTGTGGGTCGTATTTAAAGCCCTGCAGCTGACGAGTCCAACAATCATCGAACCTAATCTCAGTCATGTTTGCGCCATGCACGATCCCGTGCCTTACGAAATAGAAAATAATTTTTCCTTCCCCATGGCCAGTGCCGTGCGATTTAAATATCCGGCCAATGGCTCAAGGCCAGCGGTAGATCTTTGCTGGTATGATGGCGGCATGCGACCACCAATACCCATGGAGCTGCTGGAAGAAAATAAAGAACTTCCCGAGGAAGGAATGATGTTTGTCGGGGATAAAGGAAAAATTCTCGCCGGCTTCAATATTCAGAATCCACAAATCATCTCCGGAAATAAAATGCAGCCCGCTGCTATCGTACCGGATAAAAGAACCCGTGAAGAAAGGGGCCAGGCTGCACTCACGCTTTTTGCCGATGCATGCAAATCAGGAACACAGTATCCGGGAAATTTCATTGAAGCCGAATACATCACGGAGGCTGTCAATTTATACGCACTCGCTTTAAGAACCAGGCGAATGCTCAAATATGACAGCGCCAGCGTGAAGATCACCAACTATCCGGAGGCGAATGCCTGGCTGAGCCGTAACTATCGCAAAGGCTGGGATCTGGATTCTATTTAATCTTTAAAAATAAATCATGAAAAATTTTAGCAGAAGATCATTCATCAGTAAAAGCGGAATGGGACTGACTGCCTCCGTGGCTTTATCCGGACTTTCTTTTCCTGCCTTCCTCAGAAATATGGGTCTCGTGATCGAACAGCCCTTCGGTTTTCAATCCTGGATTGTTCGTGATATGCTCGCGAAAGATTTTCCGGGCACTTTGAAAACAATGGCATCCGAAGGTTACCAGCTGATAGAAATGTGTTCTCCGGAAGGTTATGTCGATTCGGGATTTGGTCCGCTGACAAAAATAAAACCGGCTGATATGAAAAAAATCATCAACGATGCCGGCCTCAGCTGTCCCAGTTGTCATTTCGGCTTTGACGAACTCACCGATCATCTGGATGAACGCATCGAATGGTCTAAACAACTGGGATTGTCGGTGATGGTCTGTTCAAGCTTCGACCTGCCAAAGACTGCTGTGCTGGATGACTGGCTCAAAGCGGCCGACAAACTGAATAAAGCCGCAGAAAAAATAAAAAAAGCCGGAATGCTTACGGGCTGTCATAATCATACTATGGAATTTGCCAAACTGGACAACCAGCTGATCTATGATGCACTGATGAACCGGTTTAATCCAGACCTCGTTAAAATGCAATTCCAGACCCAGGTGATTACACTTGGATATAAAGCTTCCACCTATTTTAATAAATATCCGGGACGATTTATTTCATCTCATTTGTCCGACTGGACTGCGGATAAAAAGGAAGTGCCCATAGGTCAGGGAATCATCGACTGGAAGGAATTTTTTGCAGCCGCTAAAACCGGTGGCGTCAAATATTTTTATGTCGAAATGAATTTCGATACCATGGCGCCGAGTGCTGCTTATCTCAAACAGCTTACACTTTAAAGCTTGAAGAAATTCTGTTATAAATAAGGCTTTCAAGGGGACCATCTGGCATAACTCCCTATTTGCAAATCAAACCGACCATCTGTAATTACCATGGAGTCCAAAGTGTTGTTGTTAGATGTATATAGCGTAAACGCGAAGGTTCCCGATACGATCTTATTAGTCGTATCAAGCTTGGAGATTTGAAAATAACGGGGAGTACTGGATACCTGATAAACCTGGAAGTTTGAATATGTTGTTCCGGAACCCAGCATATATTCAATCGTAAGAGAATCAATAATATTTCCTGGCCCATAAATATGATCGCTGAGTAAATAACCCTGTCGAAAGCTAAAATAGGATTGTCCATTCGTGGAGTTTCCTGCATTAATCAATATTTTGATTGGTAACGAGCTAATTGAATCTATCGGTTGTATAAGATAGTCCAACTCAGGTGGTTCGGTCCAAATGCTGGAAAAACGCCAATAGGGCACCCAAACCTGTCCATTAACCTTACAACCAAACGTATTATTTCCGGACTCAGTAATTGGAGGCAGCTCTAATGATTGTGTCGATTTTTTACAGGAAATAGTAGCAATCAGCATCAAAATGAAATAAATAAGACGATGCTTAAAGATGTACGCAAAGACATCGTCTATTTTTTTCATTTTTATTGTCAATCTGGGTAATCGTTATGGCTAATCAAAAACGCAACTTGTTTCAGTTCTACTCAAATTTACCGTATAGTGGATTCAAACAGTAACAGCGATTTCAGAATTTGCAAATATTTTTATAATGGGTACAGCGAAAACTCGTCATTGAAAGGTTTACACTTAATCAGGAGTTTCAGAGCAAGGCGACACTTCTTTTAACTTCGGCATCAGGCTACTTTTTTTTGCAGATAACATTCTGCAGGCGTTTTATATAGAGCGACTGGTGTGAGCGCTCGTGATTATAAAAAGAAAAATATTTCTGTAAGCCTTCATAAAGTAGAACGCCGTCCTGGGCCACATGCAGGTAATGTGTTCATACTTCACCGATCTCCAGAGCCGCTCGATAAAAATATTGTCGATCGCCCTGCCTTACCATCCATGCTGATCTGTATTGTCTCCAACAGCAGGCCGGAAAAACATCGCTGGTAAATTGCGAGCCTGATCGGTATAAATATTCCGGACATCCGTGCATTCAAAAGCTCTCGACAACCCGCCGCACCATCCGCTGTCATCGTATTACTCAGACCCAGTTCACTACAAAGCGCGTATGCAAATCAATCACAGCGCATAGATACATAAACCCCGGCGCATCGGAACAACGTAATATCCATAGCCAGACCTGGTTGGGTCTTCTATCCGTAGACCTTGAGCATATAGGGATAGAGCTGTTTGCTATCGGGTTCACTGGTATTTATACCGGTACAACGTCTGCCATCCATCACCATCAGGCGTTGTCCGCTGCGGTTAATTAAAATCCTGTCTCAACCAGACCGTAAGCTTCTGGATCCGTAAACGGCGTTATAATACTGTCATCAGCAGACGCAGGATGGTCAGATCTCTCACTCTCCCTGCAGGGGGTGTAATACAACCGCTGCGATGAAACCCAGTAGTCTGCATGCCTACAATACTCAAAGAACTATGTTATGATCAATCATGGAACGACGCTCGCAAACCGGCTTGCTAAAATAAAAAGTCGTCATAGTGCCGATCTGGGCATACAACTCTCGGTTGTCATGATCTGCAGCATCATCTGCTGTCTGCCCAAATACCGAAGACATATTGGCTACGCTCTCCCAAATATTATTGATGGGAGCAACGATGTGCGGGCCAGCTCCTAACGGGAGCGTTCCAATGCTTCCAGTACAACTTTCGCTTTGAATTCTGCGCTGAATTTACGCTGGTTTTTTGATATATGGTAATTTAAGATGAAAAAATATTTTAAATATGAGATTTGCATGTTTAAAAAATGGCCTTTCTTCTTCTGGAACATCAAGATAAATTTGATTACATCCAACCAATGCCCACAATAAAAGAAATATCGGAAATTTGGACGGCATGTGAATTGACATTTTTCTTATTTCAATAAATGTACATGCGATTCCGGGATACTGCCACGGAGTTACAAATATTCATCTACTGATTGCAAACATGCTAAGTGAAACCCCTTAGGTGGTTTTTACCATTTGAATTTATGTTAACAATTAAACTTTCAATGGAGCGTTTTATAAGAAAGAGAAGCCAGCTTATCGAGACCTATGAGAAAAATATCCGGAATATTTCTGATGATCTTATTATTACACAGCTGCCAGAAATCTGATACTACAACCAATTCAACAAATCCTCCGACCATAATCGGAGCACCCGTTTTGCCAGATTCTTCATTGATCAGAATTTATAATATTGATTCAGTTAGTGCCGATGCAGATGTAGCATGGATCAGTAGTCCCCAGGTTTCTCCGATTACAGATAGAGGTATTGTATGGAATACGGCACCGAATCCAACGGTTGATTTAAGCACTAAAACGGATATAGGAGATAATATAAGTGGTTACTCCATGGTAATGACCGGTCTTAAGCCGAAAACTACCTACTATGTAAGGGAATATGCAACCAACTTCAATGGAACGACCTATGGTGTGCAAAAAAGTTTTACCACCATTGATATTTTTGAAGGTTTCAAAATTGGCAACATTTATTCAGGCAGACTGATCTTTTACTTTTTGAAGTCGGACGACCCAAACTATGATTCCACAACAATCCACGGATTCGTAGCTTATCTCGGACAGGATACCATATATAATGCCAAGCCATGGGACGCCAGCGGGCAGAATCTTTTATTTTGGGGACTGGATACCATCATCATGTCAGGAGCTTCCAATACTTCGAACATTGTTTATCAGCAGAATTTTGAACAAGGGGCTCGATGGAGTGCGGCTTTTTATTGCGTATCTGCATTCAATGATGTTGGCTACGCCGCACAGGGATATCTACCTTCAAAGGAAGAGTTGAATCAGCTTTATCTTTATGCAGGTCCCGGTGCTCCCGCAGCGCACACCGATATTTTAAAATTAAAACCGGTCATTTACTGGAGCTCCAGTCAATACGACAGCACTGATGCTTACTGGCAAAATTTTGCAGATGGAACCGTCGGCCACGGACCAAAATCAGATCTCCACTCTGTTATACCGATTATGATGTTTTAAATAGTGCGGGTATTGAAAGTACAGATTCTCAGCATTGAGATCAATGAATTCCATTAAATATTTGGACATACAATTCTGTTTATTGCTTACTAATTGCAGATATCTATTAGACAAATATCCCGTAATTACCTAGTTATCAATATATTATATTAATAATAATAAAGTCAACAATTTGGACATAACTTTGGACAAATAAGGCATTATTTTTGTCTTACTTTATGTCTCTGATTAGCTCAATTTTCCAATATGATCTTAATTCATATGATCTAATCTTAAATGAATGAAATTATATAGAGACTATCCTCATCTATTATTTAGAAAGCACTGGGAAATTAAGGAATGTGAATTGATTAGAATCGGTCAATGTGTTTCGTTGTTAAAGGCGATAAATAACACTCCTATAGTACCACAATACTATGACGAATTAATGCTCGTAGCCCTTACAAAGGGTGCTCAGGCAACGACGGCTATTGAAGGAAATACATTGACCGAAGAAGATATTCATAAGCTTCAGGCTGGTGAAAAATTACCTGCCAGCGTGGAATACCAGGGAATAGAAGTACAAAATATATTAAATGCCTTTAACACTATACTTCATGAAACTATTGTTGAACAAAAAGAACAACTTATTACAAAAGATCTATTGCTAAGGTTCCACAAAATGGTTGGAAAAAATCTTGGCGATCATTTTGCGGCTGTACCTGGCAGGTTCCGGGAGAATGATGTGATCGTTGGCACATATCGTTGTCCGGATTATAGGGATGTACCGGAATTAATTGATAAATATTGTGCTTTTCTAAAGGATACTTTCAGATATGAAGACGGACGGCAAAGATTTAGTGATTTATTCATTGAAGCAATTGTTGCGCATGTGTATTTGGAATGGATTCACCCTTTCGGAGATGGAAATGGGAGAACTGGCAGACTAATAGAATTTTACATTCTTTCCAGGGGAGGCAATCCGGATATTACCCTTCACATACTTTCAAATTATTATAATCTAACCAGGCCTGAGTATTATCGTCAGCTTGAGAAAGCTTTTGCAACCAGGGATTTAACGGAATTTATTGCGTATGCTTTACTGGGATTTAGAGATGGACTCCAACAAATACTTGAAAAAATCCAGGCAAGCCAGCTCTCGATCACCTGGCAGAAATACGTTTATGATAAATTCAATTCGGTGGAAATGGGACAAAAAGAAGTTTTCAAACGTAAAAGAACATTTGCGTTAGAAATACCTGTGGATAGAAAATTTGTAAAAGATGATATTCCATTTCTTAACATAGCATTAGCGCGCCTTTACTCAAATATTTCAATAAAAACACTGGAACGGGATATAGATGAGCTATTGAAATTAGAAATCCTGATTAAAGAAGATAATTTTTATTTCGCAAATATCTCGGCATTGAATAAAATGATTGCAAAAAGAAAAGGCTTATTAGTTCGTCAACCAAAGTCTGGATTTCTATAATAAATGTTCTTCAGCATTTGGTACATTGTTGTACTGATGAAGTCTTGTAGGTTACCTATCAGGATGCACCGCCGGCAACTACTGCGTCAATTTCATTGTCTGAGATTACTGACGGAGACTTCTATGAGCTCTGGAGTAAATAACAGGACGCAATTTTCGGACAGGATCTGTATCATATCCGAACAATTTCACATGGTGTCTTTTTAGATCGTTTTGAAAATCAAACCATCACAAAGCTGGCACTTTATTAGTTATGAGATATGAGATATGAGATATGGGTTATGGGTTGATATAACTTCAACCTTCACACAATAACTCATATCCCATCCCGCACGTGCGGGATAACCCATAACCCATAACCCATAACCCATCCCGCACGTGCGGGATAACCCATATCTCATTACCATGTTACGTAATTACTTAAAAACTGCCTGGAGGAATCTTATAAAAGATAAACAGTTTAGTTTGCTTAACCTCTTAGGTTTATCAACTGGTTTAGCTTGTGTACTTTTGATTTTTTTATGGGTGAATGACGAATGGAGCGTTGATAAATATAATGCGAATGACAGCCGGTTATATCAGATATTGAAAACAGCGCCCATGGCTGATGGCGGTATCGATACCTATCATTCTACGCCTGGTTTGTTAGGGCAGTACATGCAAAAAGAATTGCCTGAAGTGGAATATGCCACAGTTGCACGTCCGGAAACAGGAATTATTTCAGTGAACAATAAAAGTTTTAAAACAGGCGCTGAATTTATTGATCAGAATTTTTTCAGGATATTTTCTTATACAATCGTTGATGGCAGTGCAAATGGATTTGCAAAGAACAAATATGGAGCCCTCCTGTCTGATAAAATGGCTTTGAAATTGTTCAACACAACGCAAAATATCATAGGCAAAACGATTACATGGGACGAAGGAGAGTTTACCGGTTCTTATTTGGTGTCGGGCGTATTTCAATCTCCACCGCCCAATGGTACGGATCAATTTGATTTGTTTTTGAATTATAAAATGTATCAGTCAATAGAGTCAGAAGATCTTGCTAATTGGGGAAGTAATAATCAAAATACATTTCTTCTTTTAAAAAGGGGAACAGATGCAGATGCATTTAATAAGAAGATAAAGGATTTTACAAAAGAAAAAATAAAACAGTTTTATCCCGGCGATAAAAATTTGCTTCATTGGGAAGGGAACATTTTCATTCAAAAATATTCCGACAAGTATTTGCACGGCAATTATGTAAATGGTAAAATAAGCGGGGGAAGAATTGAATACGTAAAGCTGTTTTCCATCATTGCCCTTTTTATTCTGGTTATTGCCTGTATCAACTTCATGAATTTGTCTACTGCGAAAGCATCCAGACGAATGAAAGAAGTTGGAATAAAAAAAGTGGTGGGTGCCAGTAAGGGTTCGTTGATACTGCAATACCTGGGGGAATCCATATTCATGGCATTTGCCTCGTTAATGATCGCATTGTTCCTGGTTGATTTATTATTGCCGGCATTCAGGGACATAACTGGCAAATATCTTACGCTGAGATTTACTGCCAGCTTTGTTTTTTCAGTTGTCTTAATCACATTCATTACAGGTTTGATCGCAGGGAGTTATCCTGCTTTTTACTTATCTCATTTCAAACCTGTATCCATTTTAAAAGGCAAATTGATCACATCAACCGGTGAAAGCAGGATACGTAAAGGTCTGGTAGTTTTCCAATTTGCTATTTCTGTTGTCCTGATCGTTTCAGTGTTGGTTGTTTACCAGGAAATGAAATTAATTCAAACAACCAATCTGGGTTATAATAAAGAGAATGTGATTCGTTTTTCGAATGAGGGAAACTTAAAGAAAACCACCGTTCCCTTTCTAACAGAGATAAAAAAATTGCCGGGAGTAGTGGGTGCAACTGCTGAAAGTGGGGACCTCTTTGGACAGGCATCACACGGCGGCGGCGGAATAGACTGGGAGGGGAAAGATCCGAATCTAGGGATTGAATATTATGGCAATGATGTGGGTGATAATTTTTTTGAGACGATGAATTTGCCTATGGCTGATGGAAGGGCTTTTTCGAAAGCATTTGCCGATAGTACAAGTGTAATTTTTAATGAAACAGCGATCAGGGCAATGGGTTTAAAAAATCCGATAGGCAAAGTAGTTTCATTGTGGGGGAAAAAGAAACAAATTGTAGGCGTTGTAAAGGATTATCATTTTAAATCTTTGTATGATAAAATCAGTCCGGCTTTTTTAGAATATAATCAGAATTCAGATTATACTTTGATCCGGATAAAAGCAGGAAACGAAGAACAAACCATTGCCGGCATAAAAAGTATCTTCACTAAATTCAATAATGGCCTTGAGTTTAATTATTCTTTTTTAGATGATGATTATAATAAGCTTTACGCGTCGGAACAACGGGTTGCTGTATTATCAAAATATTTTGCAGGTATTGCCGTAATTATATCCTGTCTTGGTTTATTTGGTCTGGCTGCATTCACTGCACAAAAGAGGCAAAAGGAAATTGGCATAAGAAAAGTGATTGGCGCTTCTGTAACCAATGTTGTTGCGATGCTTTCAAAAGACTTTTTGATACTGGTTTTAATTTCATTATGCATAGCATTTCCTGCGTCGTGGTGGCTGATGAATAACTGGCTGCAAAGTTTTGCTTACCGGATACATTTATCACCCTGGGTGTTTGTAGTTTCAGGATTTTCCGTAGTGCTGATTACTTTAATCACCATCAGTTTCCAATCCATCAAAGCGGCGGTTGCAAATCCGGTTTTCAGTCTACGCTCTGAATGATCCCGCACATGCGGGACTGGGCCTACCGCCTTCTCCCGCGAAACGCGGGATTCGGCGGTCGAAGAAAGCCAAAAGCAATGTGGAAATGATGGTCAGGCTTCTCTTAATTGTTTCATAAACCGGTCTGCCTGTTCCTTCGTCTTTATAATTTTATGTAAAGAGGAGTAGGGAGGCTTGGGCATTTTAGCCGGCATTTTACTTTCGCTGGCTTTTTTCAGGAGCGCTTCAATTTTGATTTGTACCGGATCTTTCATATAAGTAAAGTTGCTATTATTTCAAAAGTCCTCATATCTTTTTGATCCCTTATAAGTTGTTCTTCTTTAGCTCACTCACGGCATGGTCAGCAGCTCTTGCGGTAAAAGCCATATAAGAAAGTGAAGGATTTTGACAGGCGGCAGAAGCCATAAAAGATCCGTCGGTTACAAAAACATTCGGCGCATCCCAGACCTGGTTCCATTTATTCAGCACACTGGTTTTGGGATCCTTGCCCATACGTGCTGTGCCCATTTCATGGATGCCACGACCGAGGTATGGATTATCATCAGACGACTGAATATTTTTTACTCCCAATGCCTCCATCATTTCGATGGCATCATTGAGCATATCCTTACGCATTTTCTTTTCGTTCTCTTTTATTTCCGCATCAAAGGCCAGCACATTGAGTCCCCATTTATCTTTTTTCGTTTTATCCAGCGTCACTTTATTTTCATGATAGGGAAGTGTTTCACCGAAACCACCGATTCCAAAAGTCCATGGTCCCGGTTCGCTGAGTTTCTCTTTTAAATCCGTACCAATCGAATATTCCGATCCGGCATTTTGATCCCAGCCTAAGCGACCGCCTCCACCCTGGTAACCAAAACCACGCAGATAATCGCGTTTGTCGCCAAAGAAATTTCTGTAGCGCGGAATATAAATTCCATTGGCTCTGCGGCCAAAATAATATTTATCCTCATACCCTTCAACGATACCACCTGCAGAAACGTCCAGGTGATGGTCCATCACATTGTGACCCAGCTCTCCGCTGCTGCTGCCCAGTCCATCGGGCCAGATATCCGTTGCAGAGTTCATCAATATCCAGGCACTGTTGAAAGTGGAGGCATTCAGGAAAATGATTTTTGCATAGTAAGTATAGGTTTGATTGGTTTGTCCATCCAGCACTTCCACACCGGTAGCTCTTTTCTTATCCTTATCATATAAAATTTTGGTAACAATGCTCCAGGGGCGAAGGGTAAGGTTCCCGGTTTTCATCGCTGCAGGAAGTGTGACCGATTGCGTGCTGAAATACCCGCCGAACGGACATCCATACCAGCATTTATCGCGATACATACATTGTCTTCCGTCCAGAGGAACCGTGGCATGACCGCAACGGCCGATGATCATTTTTCTCGATTGTTTATAGTGATCTTTGAAACGGGCTGACAGATCTTTCTCCACGCAATTCATTTCCATAGCGGGAAGAAAATGACTGTCGGGCAATTCCTGTAAATTCTCTACGGAACCACTTACGCCGGCAATTTTTTCAACATAAGTGTACCAGGGTTCAATATCCTTATATCTTACCGGCCAGTCGATGGCGATACCATCCCTTGCATTTTCTTCAAAATACAAATCACTCCAGCGGTATGTTTGTCTGCCCCATAGTAAGGAACGGCCGCCCACATGATAACCGCGGAACCAGTCAAACCGTTTTACTTCTGTGTAGGGGGAATCCTGATCGTTCGCCCACCAGGAAAGATTTCTTTCATTCAGCGGGTAATCTCTTTTCAGTACAGGATAATTTTTTATCATCTGCCTGGGTACGACTCACCCCGGTGCGGATAATCCCAGGCTTCCTTCGATGCTTCGGTGTAATCTTTGATGTGTACGATGTCCATTCCGCGTTCCAGCATGATGGTTTTCAAACCTTTTTCAGTTAGCTCTTTAGCGGCCCATCCACCACTGATGCCCGATCCAATAACAATCGCGTCGTAAATATTATTTGCCATATGGTCTCCTTATCCCCGGAACAGGGTTTTTAAGTGTATACAACCGTTCAATGCGAATCCTAAGGTAAGATGCAATTTTGAATTACTATAACATTTAGAAATTTTGCATAATATCATAAATTTAAATGCTATGGGTTATGCAGATATCAGCCTTATGGAAGCAATAACAAAAGAATATTATATTTATGAGTCATGAACTTGATGCATTAATTGCTGCGCCGCAACATCACAAGCTGTTATTTGAAAATGAAATGGTGCGTGTGCTGGATGCAAATATTCCTGCCGGTGAAGAAACCAATTTACATGAGCATTGTTATTCTGCTTCATTGTATTTTATAAGCTGGAGTGATTTTATACGGTATGATGCTGATGGAAATGTAATGTTCGATTCACGCTCACTTGAAAAAATTCCTTTGCCGGGCACTGCCATATGGAGTGATCCGCTCGCTGCTCATGCATTAAAAAATGTCGGTGAAAATAATTTGCATGTAATATGTGTGGAAATAAAAACGAAAAGTAAATCATTGATAGGCTGTATGAAAAAAAAATTCCTGTTGATTGTTGGTCTGCTTGCAAGCCTTTTTTCTTTCTCTCAAGGGTACCTGATGTCTTTAGATTCAGCACGTCTATCATTGCAAACAGCAAAAGGAGTAAAAAAATTTTATGCTATGCGAAGGCTCGACCGCTTTTTCTACACTACGGGTTTGTACGACAGTTCTGCTCTTATTCAAACACAAATGTATGCGCTCGCCAAAGAATTAAAATCAGATTCAATAATGTATTTGGTATTCCGGGCGATCGGCAATCGCTTTACTACAAAAACGGATTATAACTTTGGATTGGAAAATTATTTCACTGCCTTAAAATATGCATGTACCAATGCAATAAGATCGGGTCTTTATCAAAATATTGCTTATGTATATGCTGTTACTGAAAACAATGAAGTTGCTTTGAATTACCTGGAGAAAGGAGAATCTCTTGGTGTCACTAATCTTTTTTTCCAAAACCTTTTGTATGGTATGATTTACAATAATCTTCAAAAGCCGGACTCTGCGTTATTCTATTTAAAGAGAGTGGATGAAAGTGAAACAAAAGATTATGATGCTACTGTGTATGCCATTCTGCCAACGCAAATGGGCAAGGCATATGAGCTCAAACGTGATACTATTCTTGCAGAAGCTTTTTATAAAAAAGCTATTGACTACTGTAGAAAAGAAAAAATTGCATCGGCACAAATACGGCATGGCAATGTTTACTGCAACTTTTTATTGCAGTTAGGGAAATATGAAGAGGCTAAACAGCTTGCAATGGAAAATTTAACGGTTGCCCGCAGTGCAGGAATTAATGAAGGCATTAGTAACGTCGCCGGAATTCTAAGGAAAATCTATGCACACGAAAGTAAGAAAGACAGTATCATTTACTACGCGCAACTACAGATTGATTACAAAGATTCAGTGAGCAATCAAAAGAGAATTGCAGAGTTTCAAAACATAACTTTTGCGCAGCAGCTTAAAGATATAGATGAGCAATCAAAAATTAATGAAGCCAGTGAACAGCGCAAGAACAATATTCAGTACGCATTAATTGCCATGGGTATCATTATTTTTATCAGCATATTTTTATTGCTTAGTCAAACCATTATCGTAAGTGAAAAATGGATTGAGTTTTTAGGTGTGCTTGGATTGCTTATAGTATTTGAATTCATCAACCTGCTTATTCATCCTTATCTCACAACATTTACGAACGATTCACCCATCTTTATGCTGATTATCCTGGTCATTATTGCTGCATTGCTTATTCCATTACACCATAAATTAGAAAATTGGGTAACGGGGAAAATGATAGAGAAAAATAAAAAAATACGGCTGGCAGCAGCGAAAAAAACAATTGAGAAACTGGAAGGAAGAATAAATAATTGACTGGTATGAAAAGAATAATTTTAATCGCATTATTAACTGCTGCCGCTGTAAACTTGAATGCGCAAAAAGTAAATGCCAAATAAAAAACATGAAAATTCAAAGCGATGGAAAGGAAATAATAATCACGCTGAGCCAGGCATTTGACAGTCGCCTTAAAATGCTTAATTTATTCTACGCTCTTTTTTTCTTTTTCGGTGGACTTTTTTTTATGTCTGGTGGTTTTCATGGTAACGCTAATAATACCGGATCCATCATTATTACAACCGTTTTTACTATTGCATTTTTTATCGCTTCCTTTCGTTTCTTTAATAAGGCCGTCCTTTTTGAGAAAATGCAAATCAGTAACGGGGAAGTAAAGTGGATGGAAAAAAGTTTAATCAAATCCAAAGTTCTTTCCTTCGACATAAAGGAGATTTCCAATTTCCGTTTTATTGAAAAAGGGGCTATTGCGACTGATCGCTGGCGGGTCAGTCAATGGATTATCTTGGATTTGAAACGCAGGAAAAATTGATTGGTCAGCTTGGTGACGACAAAAATAGAGTTTGATTATAAGGGAAAAAAAAAAAAAAAAAAAAAAAAAAAAAAAAAAAAGGGGGGGGGGGGGGGGGGGGGGGGGGGGGGCCAAATAAAAAACATGAAAATTCAAAGCGATGGAAAGGAAATAATAATCACGCTGAGCCAGGCATTTGACAGTCGCCTTAAAATGCTTAATTTATTCTACGCTCTTTTTTTCTTTTTCGGTGGACTTTTTTTTATGTCTGGTGGTTTTCATGGTAACGCTAATAATACCGGATCCATCATTATTACAACCGTTTTTACTATTGCATTTTTTATCGCTTCCTTTCGTTTCTTTAATAAGGCCGTCCTTTTTGAGAAAATGCAAATCAGTAACGGGGAAGTAAAGTGGATGGAAAAAAGTTTAATCAAATCCAAAGTTCTTTCCTTCGACATAAAGGAGATTTCCAATTTCCGTTTTATTGAAAAAGGGGCTATTGCGCCTCATCCGCTGGCAGGTCAGTCAATGGATTATCTTGGATTTGAAACCCAGGAAAAATTGATTGGTCAGCTTGGTGACGACAAACAAATAGCGTTTGATTATAAGGGAAAAACCATTTCATTTGGCGCAGATCTCTATTCGTATGAATTTGATGAAATAAAATCCGTTTTTGATAAGGAAGCAAACATTAATTTACTCTGATCTTAAACTTTTCACGGGATTTGTATTAGCTGCCTTGACAGATTGAAAAATGATCAGTATAGACGTAATGGTTCCCAGAATCAGAATGGAAAACAGAAAAGGTAAAATGGTAATATTTATCCTGTAGGCGTATACGTTCAGCCATTTATGAATAATCACATATGCTATCGGACATGAAATGGCACCGGCGAGGAGAATGATCAGTAAAAATTCTTTGATGAACAATGCCATGATGCCTGCTACTGAAGAACCCAATACTTTGCGGATGCCGATTTCCCTTCTGCGTTTTTCGATACTCAAAGAAACCAGTCCAAATACTCCCAGTAAAACAATAATGGCGGCAAGAGCTGTTGCCGCATAAGAAGCTTCCTTCAATTGTATTTCTGTTTTGTAAAGATTTTTCAGTCGGTCGTCCATGAAACGATATTCAAATGCCGACCCGGGTAACAGAACAGACCAGTTTTTTTGCAGTGATTCAATGGCTTTGCTTAGGTTACCGGGCCTGACACGGAAAGACAAAAACCGGTATTGGTTCATATAATTCACATGGCAAAAAATAGCAGGTGATATGCTGCCCTGCATTGTTCCAAACATAAAATCCTTTGTAACACCGATGATGGTAAATACAGTTCCATTGAATCCCTGCAGCTTTAATTGTCCGCCAACAGCACTTCCGGCATCTTTCCATCCAAGAGCATGAACAGCCGACTCATTGAGAATAATATTTGTTGAATCGCTGTTCATATCCGGAGTGCTGAAAAAATGGCCTGCCTTTAAAGGTATTTTGAAAGTGACCAGGTAGCTGGCATCTGTTTTTAACATGAGAACCGATATGGCTTTGGTTGAATCCTGGCCCGGCCTGAAAGCGTTTGGCACGTCACCCGCATTGCCATCAGGTATTTCATAGGAGAGGCTGGCATTTTCGACGGCCGGTATTTTCGCAAATTCGTTCCTTACGGTTTCCATATGTTGAACGCCTTTGCCCGTCCAGTCCCTTGGTACCTGCGCGGAAAGGATATAAGATTTTTCATATCCCAGATCGCCATTCAGGAAAAAATTCACCTGCTTCGAAATCAAAATCGCCCCGATCAGCACAATGGCTGCGATGCTGAACTGGAAGGAAACCAAAAATTTTCGCAATAATATATTTTCTTTTATGGAAGTCAGTTTTCCCTTGATCACTTCCACGGGCTTCAGGTTAGATAACACAAGAGCCGGATAGAAACCTGAAAGCAGGCTGATCAATAAAACGAGTGCGATCAATATACCATAGATATATAGGGGAAAACCAATTAGCGATGGAATCTGCGTGTCTAATGTGTTCATTAAAGCGGGTCTGAATATTTCATATAAACCACAAGCGAACAAAGTGGATAAAACAACAAGAAGGAAGGATTCAGTCAGGAATTGAAAGATTAGTTGCTTCCGCATGCCACCCAGCACCTTACGCACACCTATTTCTTTCATTCGTGCAGAAGCCTGGCTAACGGAAATATTGATGAAGTTCACAATCGCCATAAATAATATGAATAGGGCGATCAGGGTGAGTGTTGAAAGCATTTTTCTTACCAAACCATTATTTGCTTCCAGATAGTAATCCTTCAAAGAAATCAGAACTGGTTTCATCTGGTCACTGATTCCCAGGGGTGTGTTTTGTTTCACCAGGTGTCGCATGATCCTTTCTATCTCTGCTGAATGAACTCCCTTTTTCAATTGAACATAACCTATGATCCAGGGATTATTCCAACTGTCGATGACTCTTCCGAAAAAATCAATGCATGCGGCTGACAAAAATATGGTGTTTCGGTTATCGTCATTAATACTGATAATGGAATTCCGCGGTATTTTTTTCAGCACTCCGGTTATGAGAAAATCATGTTTGGTGCCCGAAAAACTTCCTATTGATAATGTCTCTCCGGTTACGTTGGTTCTTCTAAAATATTTTATGGCAGTTTCTTCGGTAATTACCGCAGAGTAAGGGTCATTCAATGCAGTTGCAGGGTTGCCGAATAAAAGCGGAAACCCATACATGGACAATAATGTGCTGTCGCCGATCTGAATATTTTCCCTGAATACCTTTTCGCCCTTGGATACATTGGATGAAATGCCATCCCAGCGGTAATAGTTTTCAATCAGATTGGGGTATAGATCCTTTAGGGATTTTGCCAGTGCGCCGACAGTAGTTAAATCAAAAGTGGCTGCATCACCCCAGCTACTCTGAATGATGTATTGATTTTCTATGTTCCGGAGATTGTGGTTCACTTCAAATTCATTCCAGACATAGGACCCGATAAGGAGCATGAAGGCGATACCTACCGCAAGGCCTGTGATGTTCACTACTGCATAAGAACGGCTCTTAGTGATATTTCTCCAGGCTATCTTCAGGTAGTTTTGGATCATTTTCTAAATTTTTGTTGGTATTACAACTTACCCCCAAATTGACGGGACTTTAAAACATTCTTAAAACATATTTGAATTGAAATTTACGAATTGATATTGTATGATCCAGATATGTTTTATTGACGAATCGAGAGTTCATAACTATCTATTACATTGCAGTCCAGTTTCGACCCTGATCGTATTGAATAATTATGGGCTTACCACAATATTGCTCATGTTACTATAAACATTTATTGAAGGCTGGTACATACACTGGAGTGAAGCCGGTCCGTTTGTAAAATTACCCGACGCGGATATCACAGTTTCGTAACTAATACTGTGTATACCAGAGGGGATTTTGTCAACGAAAAACAAATATCCTGCATCTTTTACAGACTGGTAGTAATCCAGACCGTCCTCATACTTGTAGCCGCTTTCAATTTCCTTGGGTTCCATCGCTGCTGCTCTTCTTTCATTTATGAAAACATAATTTAATTGTTTGGCTGTTTTAATAGTTATGACCGTCTTTATTTTGTCCGAGATTTGAAGCATGGTTTTTTCATTCATTGGGTCCCATGTTGCGGATATGGTGTTGTACCTGTATAAAGTTTTATGAACCTGAACAATTGCATTCAGAGAATCATCAGGAGGTATGGAACTGAAGTAATAATATTTTATACTGCCGGACGCAGTCGTGGAACCGCTTGTACTGATGTGAGATGGAAATTTCTTTCCGGATAACTCGATGAAGCTAGTACTTCTCCCGTCGAAAAGGTCATCGGTCACACTCAATACGCTATCTTCCGTTTTCGCGGATAACTGATGTATAACACCTGACCGATCGGGAGTCTGAAGAAGATCAATTATAGCTGCTGTGGATTTTGTTGTATTCCATATATGTTCATTTCTGGTCTTCAGTAGCCATTTCACAATTCCCGGCATAATATCTCCAGATGTTCCGGCGGTTTCAAATGCCTCTGCAATTCGCGCGACTGATTCTTCATCCTGCTGATCGAGATCGTCCGAATTGGAAAATGCTTTCCATCTGACACCATTTAAGGAGTCTGATATTGCAAGCTGACGAATAGATTCCAATTGGCGGAGTGACCGATCATGGAAAGAGTCTCCTTCACCTGCAAATCGCAGACTGATAGTAATCACCGTTGCCTGTTTGTCAATAGGGTAGGAATTAATATTATTCCAGTTTATTTTTAGAACCGAATCTGCCGCAGATCTGACAGATGGGGGAAGGGGATGATCATTCAGCCAATAACTACGTGCATACAAAAAATCAACCAGATTAGTCTCCTTACCAGATGCCACCGATTCATTATCTGCAAATGTGATGAGACGGGACAGGAATTCAGGATAACCATCTTCTGATTTTATGAAATTTGGGTCGAGCAATTTGTCTTGTTGCATTTTTCCGAGTCCTGCTAAAACGTAACCAGAAATAAAATCATCGGTGCTGCCTCCTTTAAACCAACTCAGGCCGCCGTCTGCATTTTGCATTGCCATCAACTCGGTTAACTGTTTTTCAAAAGCTTGTTCCGATTTTGTGGTATCAAATAATTGTTTCAGTTTCTGTTGCTGTATCATACTGGCATGGCGCAGGTGAAGCCAGGGCATCGTTTGCTCGTCCGGCTCAGGCTCTTCTTCTTTCTTTCCGATATTTTCATCATTTGGAATTTTTGATAATCCCTTTCGCAGGAATGAATCTTCGCGTGCAATCCGGATGGCCATTGAAAATGCGAGCATTTTATTCAGCGTTTGCTCAGAACATCCGTAGGGGTCAAATGCGAGATAGGAGAGGGCATTCATCAATGTCGCCTGTGGCTTGGGATTAATATACAGAGATAATCCGTAAGGTTCAGCGTCCTCAGGAAAAGTAGGTGTCGTTACCAGTGAAGCATGGTTAATTTCAGTTTTAACTGGTATTGTCCTGGTCAGGAGAAATTTTCTTGACAGTACCGGAACAATATGTTCCTCGCCGTCACTGAATCTATTTGTTGCAGCACTTATCCTTATCCGTAGAGGATGTAAAAAACCTGGGGGGATACTGAGCACAAAACTTCCCGCAGTATTGGATTCATGTTTTACACTGAATGATTGACTGGATGCTTTAAGCAGGCTGGCACTTATATTTTCTCCGGTGACAAGATCCTCAACAGAACATTTTAGCTGACCGGCCTGGTCGGTAGAATCCAGGTTTGTGATACGGGTTTTTAAAACAATTTTGTCTCCCTGGTAAAGAAAGCGGGGCATTGAAGGTTGAACCATCAGCGGCAACTGGCTGAATAATGATTTCTCCAGATATGCAAATCCGGCATTCCTGGTGTGAGCAAAGAGTTTCCATTTCCATTCAGTGACGGATTCGGGGAGCGTAAATGAAATGGAATACATTCCGTCCTTACCTGCATAGATCATAGGATAGAAAAAAGCAGATTCCGAAAAGTTCTTTCGTATTACTAATGGCGGCAACGGCATTTCGGGAGGCGTGGGCAGGATGATCGGTCCATGTGTGCTTAATATCAATACCCCTTCAGCAGCGCGGCTTCCATATATAGCTGTCGCATCAGCACCTTTAAGAACAATAACATTTGTAATACTTTGCGGACTGATTTTATTGATGTCTCCTGTATAAAGAACACCATCGAGGATAATCATTGGCTGGGCGTATCCGGATAAGGAATTAATTCCTCTTATTCGAATAGTCGTCACGGCTCCCGTTATACCGCGCTTTGAAGCCCCGTATCCCGTAACTACTACATCATTCAGATCGTAATTTTGAACAGCTACTCCCAGAGCCTGCCCCTGCAGCGGGATTTTCATGTGGTTGCCATAGACATACATGTCTCCGGACTGTCTGTATTGATAGATAAAATAATTTGGCAGAAGATCTGATGATGAAATCCACCACAGTGGCTTATCGCTTTTTTGGTAAGGGCGGATCAAAGATTCAGATTCATATAAATTGTTATTTTGGAAATAGGTTATATTTCGATTCCAGTTATTTCTGGAATAGTAATAAATATTGCTTCTGGGTATCACCCAATGGTGAGGTTCAAGTTCATCCAGTGAGGCATCATACATCGTAGTCATCAATTCCACGGCTTCCTGGGAATTCTTCGTTTTGATGGAAACCACAAATGTTTCTTTTTCACCGGGTGAAATTTGTGTTCTGTATTTTTCAATAATAATATCAGGATCCTGGGATTTTTTATTAAGAATCTGGATCCGATGTTCATTGAGATAAATCCGGTTATCCAAAATAAACAAGTGGGTCAAAGTAAGATCGCCGACGACACCGGCCGGAATTTTAAAGTCCATTTCATTTAATCCCATCTTGTCAATTCTAATTATATAATCGTTTTTAGTGGAAACACCATTTTTAGATTTGGCGTTATAGGCCAAGTGATAGACAGAAAAATAATCCTTGTATTTATACCCGGATATTAGTTTCAATGTATCTCCGATAAATCCAGAATTATCCGACATCCATTCAAATTCTCTTCCCGGGAAACTATTTTCCTTTACATCATAAACACTGAAGTCCCTGGTTGTCTCACCCAGGATTTTACCATCCACATTGCAAACTGCTTCAATCTTATAGAAACCCGATGCTAACAGATCTTCAGGCAGCGTGAATTTCTTGTCAGCTTCAGCCGACATCTGTGTTTTATAGATAAGAGTTTTAATGGGCTTCACATTGGAAAATCCATCGTATTTAATATCAGGAAATATTTTCCCCCAGTCTTCCTGATTTTCATTCCATAAATCTGGCGGTGGCCAGAGCATTCCATTGGCAGTTTCCGTATCCCGCGACATCTTATAAATATAGATATCCACCGATTTTTTTACAGGACCTGAAAATTCATTGGTCATAGAAATAAATATCGGCGCAATTCTTTTTCTCTCAACTACATCAGGTACAGGCAGGTTTATATCTACCGGTCTGTTGGAAAGATTAATATTTAAATTCTCTTCATGACTTTCTCCTGTTTCATCCAAAGCTTCAACATTTACTCTATATTCTGCATTGGTTTTTGCATCTTCTTCCGTTATATCATCTAAATCCAGGGAACTGTCACAAACAGAAAGATTAAATTCTCCAAGTTCATTGCTAAATGACTCTCCCCTAAGAATTTCCTCATCACCTATTCCTGAAAAATAACGGGAAACATGGTATTGAAGACGCACATGGGTAAGTGGTGCACCAGCGAACGACCTAACCTTTATCTGGACTTTGAAGCTGTCACCAAGTTGCAATTCAGTTTTTGGTTTGGTAAGGATTAATTTATAACTGGGGCGCTTATATTCTTCTACGTGGAACCTGCCTGAATTTTGATTTTCCATTTCGTAAGCTCCCGCATCAAAATCCCATTCGCCTGTAGCAGCATCTTTGGGTATCAAAAAAGAATCTGAGAAAGATCCGAATTCATTGGGTCTTACGCGAAAACTATCAACAGTCCTGTTAAACGGGTCACTGATTGTGACAGCGGTTTTTGATTTCTTAAATTTAAGGAGCGTTTTGTAGCCGAGGTTTTCAAAAAAAGGGAACTGAAGTTTTTGCAAATCGAGTACCATTAGCTCTCCTGTTTTCGGATTTGGCACGGTAAAGATCCCTTTAAAAAATACCCTTTGGCCAGGTCGATAAATGGCACGATCGGTAAAAATGTTAAGACGGATATTGTCTTCATAGTATTCAGCCAGACCATCATCGGAATCTTTATCATACAAGCCCCTTGGGATACTATTTTCAGGTTTGTTTACTGAAGCCGTTATACTGTCATCTCTAAAATAAACTTTAATTCTGTCGGCATATAATTCCTGGAACACTACGTAGCCCTGATCATTTACAATTTTAGTGACGGTTTTCAGTGCCGGGACAGGATTGTCCTTAGTTCCCTTGTCCTGTTTGGTAGTAATCACGACAGTTGCATCTTTTACAGGAAAGCCCGTTATTCTGTTAAGAACGAACACCCTTTGATCATTATTTATTACAGCCAGATTTGTTACAGAGAGAACTAAGTAGTTGGTTCTTTTCGTGTCATTTGAAATAATGGTATCGGAATATATTATGATATATCTCCCGACTGATAGAGCGTCCCATTTGACAAAAGTATTATGCCATTGATGGTCATCGGGCAAAATCAATGATTGGGTTTTTTCTACAATCGCTGGCATTTTCATGAACATGCTAAGGTTTATTGATTTATTCTGCGAAAGAGTGTCCCAGGGATTTATACGCACAATACGGGTATATAATTGGCGTATGTTTCTGTATTGCAACATGGCCGGGATAGCGGAGTCAGGTATTTGAACGTCCTGGGTCCTGACTATTAAACCGGGACTCCATATGTCCGCTCTCATATTCAGCAAGTCATTTTTAATATAGGAAAAACTGTCCAGTTTTGTTTCATAGCTTTTCAGTAGTTGCAAAGTTTTATTGTAGTATAAACGATAACTGCTGTCGAATGCAGCCACTTTGGTCCCATATCTAAAAATATGACTGGTTAAGGTCGTATTGTACTTAGAGGCTTCAGCGTACCAGATTTTACACAATTGATAAGCAGCATGACCGGCCACCGAATTATAAGGAGATACAAGCAGGTTGTTGAGATATTTTTCGTACGCCTCTTTATTGGTCGAATCTTCCACAAGATTTTGATAAAGGTTTTTTCTGGCCAGGGTTTCAATAAAGTAAGCAGCTTCCGTCTTATTTGACAAGTTGTAAAGAATCCATTCATGAAAATATCGGAAAAGAATTTGTTCATTAGTATTGAAAGTCTTGATCTGCTCTCCGTTTTTTATAAACGCATCCTGAGATTCCGCGAGCCACTCAAAGGCGTCTTTTTCGTAATGGATACCCAACTGATTGTGGAACATGAAAATTCTTTCACCGTAAAGCAGATCAGTATAGTCGGGCCTGAAAAGAAAAATCAGTGGATTGGAAGAAAGCCAGAGCAGTTCATCCAGGTTGGTCTGGTTTAGTTCTTTACTAATGCTGATGGAAATATTAATATGCTCCGTAACCAGGCTATCAAGTTCCTTCCTTTCCATTAATGCAAATTCTTTTCCAGGGATTCCGGTGCTGATAAGATTTTTATTACTCCGGTAATAAAACATGTATTCAAAATCAGAAATTCGCCTGGCTAGAAACAGGTGCATGATCGATTTCAAAAGTGCAGAAGATGAGGAACTACTCAGAATACTGTCCATAAATGCAGCATTCCTAAAAAAAAGTGAATCCTCTGTTTTCTGGTCTTCAATCTTTAATAGGTCTGCAAAACACCTTGCCAAAGCTGCATCATTGTGATCGTCTATGGCCTTGGTTTTTATATTCAGCAACCGGATTTGGATCTCATTGAGGTTACTCCTGGTGCTTATTGCGGAATCAATATGTTTCCACGAGGCTGGTTCAATTAATTGTCCGAAGGTATTTAAACTAAGAAAAATGAAAAAGATGACAAAACATATAGCGACCCTGGACATGAGGTGATTTTCTGGAATGATGCAATTCAGACTCTCTTTACACAACCTGAATACAAATATTCTTTGCAATGCTAACTTTAGCCACCTGCCACAAAAGACCATTTATATCAGTCTGTCCGCTTTTTCCTGCCACCTCCAATGCAGGCTCCCACTTTGAGTCCCAGATAGCTGACGCCGTGCCCTACAAAATTATATTCAACCCCCAGTCTGAAATGGCCTGCTTCAAAACCGGCACGTGACATAAATCCGAATTGGGTAATTGTAGGTATCTGACCCGAATCACCATTAAAAAGCCCACTAAAAGTGGATGAATCCAAACTGGCAAATGTGAAAATTCCTACACCCGCCCCTACAAAAGGCCGAAAGCTTTTATTGGAAAAATAATAATCGCCTGTTAGAAGATAGGATGAATTAATTTTTGCATTGTTCAGGTTGGAGGTGTTGTTATTATAATATTCACGCACAATCACTGCTGCTTCAACCCTCAAGCCAATGGCCAGTGGATCTATCAGAGCGTATTTAGGTTCAATCGCAAATAACCCGCCTCCATGGACACTGGTTCCCGTGGTTGAACCCTGAAGTACCGCGTATCCGAGACTTACGTCCACCTTGAATTTTTTAAATATGCGTCCCGTATCGGCTCCCTGGGCAAGTGAAAATTGAGCAATAGCCAATGCCACCAGAGAACAGACTATTTTTTTCATAAAAATAATTGCGGGGTTAAAAATTACCACTAGAGATGAATATAACAAATTTGTGATGAATCTTCAAGTTACTGAGATTTCGAATCTTCCATTTTGTCGAAAAAACCGAGCTAGTAAGGGTTTTTATGTAGGCTGAAGTAAAGGCTGGGATTGGATTCATTTGAATATTGGGAATGACTCCCACTTCAGCTAGTTTTGATAACAATTGTTTGTTGCATGTATATTACTACTTTGACTATTTATGAGGAGGTATAAACAAATTGCAATTTTTATACTCGGCCTAATTTTTCTGTCTCCCATACTCGAAGGACAGGATATCAAAATTTTTGAAAGAAATTTAAGTGATGCCTTCGGCAAAATTGACTATTGGTCGAATAGGCAATATGAAACGGACTACAATAGTTCTTTTACTGATTCATTGGAAAATGCCAATAACACATTTGAAAAATTACTTTTGGACTACACTGCAAATTACTCCCAAACACTAAAATATGAGTTTAAGAACCTCATTGAAGAAGGTGTATTAATAGTAACTTCTGAAGATGGGCTATTTAGAATTTATTCCTGGGACACTCAGATGGGGGGAACCATGCATATTTACAATAATTTATTTCAATTCAGCAGTAAGAATAAAGTGTTTTCTAAAATAAGTCCGGTATCCAAGGGTGAGGATAGTGAAGCAGGAAGTTATTATTTCCAAATAAACGATATAATTTCAAACAACAAAAAGTATTATATTACTCAGAGTCGCGCAATATTGGATTCCAGATATTACTACAACATTTTAAAGATCTTCTCTATCGATAACTTAAAACTTAATGACAATGCAAAACTTATTAAAACAAAAAATGGATTGAGGAATAAACTAAGTTATGAAATTGATTTAAATGCTTCTTCAAATAGGGATGTGGATGTGCCTGATTTTTCGATTATTTATGACAAGGAAAATAAAACGATATCAATTCCAGTGATATTGGAAGATTTTAAAATAACTGATAAGAGAATCATATACCTATTTAAGGGTAAATACTTTGAAAGAATGTGAAATATCCTATTATTCTATAATAACATAAAGTACCTAAATGTTTCCCTACGGCAAAAATTGGGAGCTGCTAAGGGTTTTCCATGCATAATTTTTCTACCAATAAGCGAACAACTTCTGTATCAAAATCGTGCAATTGATTTTCCAGACTTTTGGCTAATTCATTATGTAACAATCAAATATGCTTTTGGTCTTTTTGTTGCTTTGAAAGCATATAATCTTCATTTATATGATCTGGAATTATTTGAAATCAGCATGGCGCACATTATGGAAACATAAAATCCTGTCGCTTATTAATGTTTTGGGGTTATCAATCGGCTTAAGCGCTTCACTAGTGATTTATTTAATTGTCAGCTACGATCTGAGCTTTGACAAGTTTGAAAAAGACAAGGACCGTATTTACAGGGTGGTGTTGACCTTAGCTTCTGCCGGTGAAAAATATGATTTTACCGGCATTACCTATGCAATGCCGCCGGCAATAGAAAAAGAAATTGCGGGACTGGATGTAGTTGCACCGTTCAGCATATTCAATAACAACCCAAAAATTTCTGTGGCAGCTGCGAATAATCCGGAACCGGTTGTTTTTAAAAATCAGCGTGGTTTTGTTTATGCTGATGAAAATTATTTTAAACTCATTGGCTATCATTGGCTCGCGGGCTCAGAAAAAACTTCTCTGCAGCAACCATATCAAACCGTGTTAACAGAATCTGCAGCGGCATTATATTTTCCAAACCTGCAGCCAGAACAAATTATCGGCAGGAATTTAGACATGAACGATAGTGTCATGGTAACAGTTACCGGTGTTGTAAAAGATTTAACCGCCAATACTGATTTTACATTTACAGTGTTTGTATCAAAACTTACGCTAGAAACTGCCAGGTTTCGCCCTCAAAATTTTAATAACTGGGCGAGTGCAAATGGCGCTTCCCAGTTGTATGTAAAGCTTGCTGAAGGTGCATCTCCGGATAAAATTCAAAAAGCTATCACTGCCCTTTATAATCGAAATGCAATAAGACAACCGGGAGATAACTACGAGGTCAATTATTCATTACAACCATTACATGATATTCATTTTAATGCCAGGTACAATACGTATTCAGTACCACAGGCAAGCACTACCGTGTTACTTGGTCTGCTGGCGGTAGCTTTATTTTTACTATTACTTGGATGCATCAATTTTATTAATATTTCCACGGCTCAGTCTGCACAGAGAGCAAAAGAAATCGGTATTCGCAAAACCATTGGCGGCTCAAAAAAGCAACTGGTATTCCAGTTTCTCACCGAAGCTTTCCTGCTTACCTGTGTAGCGACCATTCTTTCCATTGTTCTGACCCCTTTCATATTAAAAGCCTTTTCCGGGTTTGTACCGGAAGCTGTAAAATTTAATATGCTGCAGCAACCGGGAATCCTTATATTTTTATCCTTGTTGATAATAATTGTTACACTGTTATCCGGTTTTTATCCGGCGGTTATTTTATCATCCTATAAACCGATAGCTGTTTTAAAAAATCAAACTGGTACAACCACTACAGGAACAGGCAAAGCGTCCCTGCGCAAAGCTTTAACAATATCTCAATTTGTAATCGCACAGTTCCTGATTATGGCAACGATCCTGGTGGGCAAGCAAATCAGTTATACATTAAATAAAGATTTAGGTTTTAAAAAAGATGCCATCGTTTATATCATTACAAGCTATAGCGATACAGAAAAGAGCCACAAAATCACCCTGCTGAACATGCTTCGTACTATTCCTGAGATCAAAATGGTTAGCCTGAGCTTCAGTCCTCCTAATTCTGGTAATACGTCCAGAGAATCGATGAAATACAGGGACGGGAAAAAAGAAATTGAAACGGACGTAGAGGAGAAATTCGCTGATACCAGCTATATAAAACTATACGGCATAAAATTACTGGCGGGTCGCAATTTGTCCCAGTCTGATACATCAAAGGAAATACTGATCAATGAAACCTATATGCACGTTCTTGGTTTTCAAGATCCGCAGAATATCATCGGAAAAAATATAGAGTGGAATGGTAAACAGGTTCCTATAGTTGGTGTGGTTGGGGACTTCAACCAAAAATCCCTGCATGAACCCATAAAGCCCTTACTGATCACAAGTGAAATTGGAAATGAAATGCTTATCAGTCTGTTGCTTCAGCCCCAAAATGCAGACGGCACCACATGGAAAACTGCACTCACAAAAACTGAAAAAGCATTTAAACAAATTTACCCCAACGACGATTTTTATTCCGCCTTTCTTGACGAAGACATTGCCAAAGGTTATGCAAGGGAGCAAAATCTTGCAAACTTGCTTACCTGGGCAACCGTACTGGCAATTTTTATTAGTTCACTTGGATTATTGGGTTTGGTCATGTACACCATCACGCAACGCACCAAAGAAATTGGCGTAAGAAAAGTGTTGGGAGCAACCGTTTCGCAAATCATCTACCTGATATCAAGAGACTTTTTAAGGCTGGTGCTGATTGCCTTTATCATTGCTACACCGCTGGCGTGGATAGGTATTGACCAGTGGCTTCAAAATTTTGCATTCAGGACTACTGTTTCTTGGTGGATTTTTGGCGCAGCCGGTTTGTTCATGATGGCTATTAGTTTCATTACACTAAGTTTTCAGACGATCAGGGCAGCAGTTGCGAATCCCACTAAAAGTTTACGATCTGAATGAGATATGAGTTATGGGATATGGGTTTTTTTGGTTATGAGCTATGAGATTGGGTATCCGAGGGATGAGTTATGCGATATAATTATTCAATAATTCATAACCCATCCCGCACGTGCGGGATAACCCATATCTCATAACCCATATCCCATAACTCATATCCCATATCCCATATCTCATATCTCATAGTTCATAGCCAAAATAAACTTTTATGCTGACGAATTATTTAAAAACCGCCTGGCGAAACCTTATTCGCAACAAAGCATTCAGTTTTATCAATATACTCGGACTGGCTTTGGGAATGGCTGGCAGTATGCTCATTTTCCTGTGGGTGCAGGATGAGAGAAATGTAGATGCATTTCATGTAAACAAGGAAAATTTATACAGAGTATACGAACGCGTGTTTTCAGAAGGCAAGGTGGAAGCCGGTCCCACGACACCCGGAATGCTTTCCATGGAATTAAAGCGCCAGATACCAGAAATTAAACGCGCCACCGGTTATTGGGAAGATGAAAACGAAACTTTGTTCAGTGTAGGAGAGAGGAATTTCAGCCGGATGGGTACTTATGCAGATTCTGATTTCTTTAAGATGTTCAGTTATCCCCTCGTGGAAGGCTCACCTGCGGATGCATTATCAGCCATTGATAATATTGCCATATCCCGCAGCATGGCAGAAAGCATTTTCGGCAGCACCCATTCAGCTGTGGGGAAGATCCTGGTATTTAATAATGCCCATAACTTTAAGATATCGGCTGTTTTTGAAAATCTACCCACGAATACTTCCCAGCATTTTGACTTTGTATTGAATTGGAAATACCTTGTTTCGGTCGAAGACTGGTTTGATAACTGGATAAATCGTGCATCATCGACTTATATAGAGTTGCAGCCTGGCTCAGACCCTGAAAAAGTAGAAGCACAGATAAAAAACTTTATAACGCCTTACCTGAATTCAAAAAATAGTGCAGGATTTCGTCCGGAGCTTGGCCTGCAGCGTTTCGATCAAACTTATCTGAATTCGATATTTAAAGACGGAAAGCCCGACGGGGGTCGGATTGAATATGTGAGACTGTTCAGTATGGTAGCTGTTTTTATTTTACTGATTGCCTGCATAAATTTTATGAATCTGGCGACAGCCCGTTCGGTAAAACGTGCGAAAGAAGTGGGTGTTCGTAAAACGGTGGGTGCGTTGCGACTCCGGCTTATTATTCAGTTTATAGGAGAAGCATTTCTTATAACTTTCCTGGCAGCTTTTGTTGGATTTGTTTTAGTAAAATTGGCGTTGCCCTGGTTCAATATACTCACTGGTAAGCAGATGTCATTGCCGATTGAATCCCTTTCTTTCTGGCTCAGTATTTCAACCCTTCTGTTGATAACAGGATTTATTGCCGGCAGCTACCCGGCGCTTTTTTTGTCTTCCCTCAATCCCGTAAAAGTATTAAAAGGCGCATTAAAGTTTAGCCCGAATGCTTTGCTGTTTCGAAAGGGCCTCGTAGTTTTTCAATTTGTGCTTTCCATTATTCTGATCATCGGAACCATTATCATTTCAAGGCAAGTAAAATATATACAAACAAAAAATCTGGGCTTCGACAGGGAAAACCTGATCTATATTCATTTTCCATATCCGGAAGGCCTTGCGTATGGGTATAAAGTTTTTAAACAGGAACTTTTGAATGCTCCCGGGATAAAAGCAGTTGACTTTAGCGGGCAGCCACCTTTACATGCCGCAAATATGATATACGATATGAATTGGGAAGGGAAAGACCCCAATTCAAAACAGTTTGTTATACGCAATTTCATAGGCTATGACTATTTAAAACTCATGAATATTCAGATTTCGCAGGGACGCGGTTTTTCCAGGGATTTCCCTTCCGATTCCAGCGGTGTCATCTTGAACGAGTCTGCATTGAAAATGACAGGCTTCCCGAACCCCATCGGCAAACAGATCATTCTTTCCGGAGGAAGGAAAGAAACAATCGTTGGTGTCGTACAAGATTTTCATTTTAAATCACTGCACGATCCCATCGAACCACTCCTGCTTTTTCTGGCACCTGAAAACCCGGATTGGGGTTATCTGTTTGTAAAAACAAATCCGGGCGAAACACAAAAAGCTTTTGCCAGTATCGAAAGACTATACAGAGAAATGGAACCGAAGTTTCCGCTCGACAGTTTTTTTGCCGACGAGGAGTATCAGAAATTATATAATAGTGAATTGACCATCGGCAGACTGTCGGACAGTTTTTCATTTCTTGCCATTTTTATTTCCTGTATGGGTTTGCTGGGATTAACCATGTTTACCGCAGAGCAGCGCAGAAAAGAAATTGGTGTGCGGAAGGTAATCGGGGCGAGTGTGAGCGACATCGTTGGGATGCTTTCAAAAGACATCATAAAACTCGTTGCTCTTTCAGCTATCATCGCCACACCCATCGCCTGGCTGGCAATGAATCATTGGTTGCAGGGATATGCTTACAGAATTAACATGAGCTGGTGGATCTTTTTTGCAGCGGGTCTGATCGCATTGTTCATTGCTTTGCTAACCATCAGCTTCCAGGCAATAAAAGCGGCTCTTGCAAACCCGGTGAGTAGCCTTCGTTCTGAATAGGTTGTTTTTTTTCAATGCCTTGAATGAATTTCATTTACGTTACACACAATTGTCAGCCGGCATGGCGCCAATACTTATGTTAGCTGACACCCAATTCTGTCAGGATTCCCGAAATCTTTTCTGCCCTATTGAATATCATAAAATGACCGCCATCGTTGATCAAATAGTCAACCTTTGCATCTCTGATTGGTAATACTCTGTCCTTACTCCCATGAATTCTGACAATGCCAGGCGGACTTTCAGTTCGATCCCATTTTATAATAGAATCAATGGCCCATTTCGAAAAATGTGGATCAGTGCGCTTCATTAATTGATTAAAAAATAAACTATCATCCTTTGTCTCAGCGCCAAAAAAAGAAGATATAAACCGCGGGACGCTAGCTGGTTTTATAGCTGGAATCAATTTGTTAATTCTAATTCTGCCTGCAAGGCTATAGTACCAGGGCAGTCCATACTTCGACGAAATACTTGAGATTAAGATTGTCATCTGCGGCTTAAGTACACTCGCAATTTCTGTCGCAAGCATTCCACCAAAAGATAAGCCTAAGATGCAAAATGTTCTGGAAGTATCGATACCCTCAGCCAATCGGAGGGCATAAGCTCGTAATGTCTCTTTTGCATTGGGAATAATCCAATCGAGATAATGAATCTTTACTCCTTCGCTGAATGTCAAATTTCTAAACACTAGTCTGGTCGGCCCCTAATCCACTAATTAAATAAATATCCACTTAAATACCGTTTTAACTGTGCCCGAAGAAATTTGTAGTATAACTACAGTATAGTCGATGGTGATTAAGATAAGTCCTTTTCACTTTTTCATTTTCTTCTGGCAGCTTTCTTAGCGGCGGATTTTTTCACTGTTACTCTTTTTCTATAGTTTAATTTGATATTTCCTGAGGCTGCTTTTTGACCATTTGAAATAGTGGTTTTCCGAACTGAGGAAGAAGAGGCAATTTTTACATTAAGCAACTCTTCAGCATCTATCTTCAGAATTTGATGCATTTTGACTGCCAGTGGAAAACTAATGCCTTTTTTGCCATTAAGAATATCTGAGATTGTAGATCCTGAGACTTTAAGGATATTCCCCAGTTTAACTCCATTCAAATTATTGGCCAGCATATATCCCTGTAGCAAGTCAGATACCGTATTAGCCATTGGCATTGGATATTTGCGCGATTCATATTCATGCACCTTATTAGAAAGTTCATCTAAATGGTTCGCTTCTTTCTTGTTTAAATTTTCAAATCCCCTGGAAATATAATTTTCTATTTCTGACATGGCGGCATGATACTGACCAGGTGTTAAAACCTGGTTTTCTATATTATTAATAATACCTGTTGACATATTCACAAAGTTTTTAAGTTACCACTTTCGTTTAATGCATCATATTCCGGATGAGTTAATACTCCTCTTACATAAACTTTCTTTTTTTCAAAAAAAATCATACCCACGAGTCTAATATTATTTCCCCTTATATTAAACACAAATCTGTTATCTCCAATAGAATCAACAGAATTGAAAGTCTTCTTAATATCAGCAAAATTATTCCAATCTGCAGCCTCCGTTTTTTTCCACCATTCGTTCAAAGAATTGGTTGCTGTAGGAAAGCGCACGGCAAAATCGTATAAGGGCTTCCTTGAAATAACGCGCATTTTAGATGGTTATTCTCTTTAGCTAATATTTTTGCTAAATTATAAAATATTAGCCAAAACGAAAAACTTAACTATGCCGAATTTTGAAAAATTTATAAAATAGAAACCCTACCTGATTGGTAATCATGCAATTGTTGCTAACGGTCATCCTTTGGCTGTTGATGGTATTGTAGTCCGGAAATGTAAATAGTCAGTCTCGCTGATTTCTATTTCATCGTTAATTGTCGGCTTGTTATATGTTCCTAAGCAGTATCTGAATTTCGGAGTCATTGTAAAATTGCACGCAACGTTCACGGCTTGCTGTTGTGCTGGCATTTTATGACTGTCAGCCGAGAACTGAAGCAGAATAAAATTGCTGATGATGAAGTTAATAATAAATGCTCAAAAGAATTCCGTCTGCCCGATGTTAGCTGATAGCATTACAAATGCCGATTGCTCTTCAGTCCGCCAGCATAGCAGCAAGCCGAATGTTGGTGGCAGTTTTCCTTTGTCATTACTCCGTTCTCAAACTCTTCACCGGGTTTGCAATGGCTGCTTTGATTGCCTGGAAGCTAATTATTGCCAAAGCGATTAAAATCATTACTGCGCCGGTTGCCGCGAAAACCCACCAACTGATATTTATTCGATATGCAAAATCCTGCAGCCATTTATTCATTGCCCAGTAAGCCACCGGCGTTGCAATCACAGTCGCTATGATTACCAATGTCAAAAAATCTTTACTAATCAATTGTACAACGCTGCCTACACTTGCACCCAACACTTTTCTGATACCGATCTCTTTGGTCTTCACCTGCGCCGTATAAGTAACCAATCCGAATAAACCAAGACAGGAAATAAAAATAGCGATAGCAGCAAAGGTTGTAAACAAAGTGCCTGCACGCTGTTGCGATTGATAATGCGATTCGAATGTCTTGTCAAGAAAATCGTAGGAGAAGGGTGCATTGTTTGCATATTTTTTATACTGTAGTTCTGCGGCTTTGACGGCTGCCTGTGCGCCTGCACCTGTTGTGCGTACATATAAAATGTTTTTCAAGCCAGACGTTCTTATTACAAAAGGCGCAATGGGATCTTTTAGCGATTTAAAATTAAAATCTTTTATTACACCTAATATTTCTCCATCTGCATTTCCATAGCCAATTTTTGTGCCGACGTAAGGAGGTTTCAAACCCATAGCTTTTACGGCAGTTTCATTCAAAATATATTTATTATCATCTGAAGACGTTCCGGTAAAATTTGTTCCTGCAATAAGTTGATACTTCATCGTAGGTATGAAGTTTTTGTCTGCCTGTACACGCCAAAGCATAAACGGAATATTATTCTCTTTACCATCCCAGACAATATCTCCTGATACCTCTGCTACATTTGTAATGTCTTTTGCGCTACTGAATGAAACATCTAATATGCCCTTTTGTAACAATAATTCGTTTTCAATAGCATCAGCATTTTTTGCTGCTTTTTCGGGAAATGAAACAGTAAAAACATAGTTCTTATCATAACCCAAATCTTTATTTCTTATATATGCCATTTGGTTTCCCATTACAATTGTGCTGACCAACAATATGAATGAGATTACAAACTGAAGGACTACTAATGATTTTCTGAATGAAGTCACTTTAATACCAAAAAGGCTTTTATCACGTACTACGCCTAAAGGATTGAAAGATGATAATAATATTGCTGGATAAATGCTTGAAATAAGTATTGTTCCTAAAAGTGCGTAGAACAATATCTCTAATATAGAAAAATCGGACAGGGAAAGAGTTAATTGTTCACCTGTAATTCCATCATACAATGGCTTTAATAAAATGATTAAACAAATTGCGATGAAAATAGCAAACCCGAATGTCAATACTGACTCAGTGATGAATTGCAAAAATAATTGCCTTCTTTTCGCTCCTATGATTTTCTTTATACTTACCTCTCTAATTCTCGTTAGAGCCCGAGCCGTGGAAAGGTTTACATAGTTAATGCTTGCAATAATCAATATTAATATTGCAACAAGAGCTATTATCTCTACAATTTGTAATGCAGAATTATTTCCGTCAATTCCTGTAAGATGCAGATCTCCTAAATTCTGTAATTGGAAAGTTGTTGGAGCCTGACCATTTCCTGTTGCATTAAATAAATGTGTAAGTTTTGTTTCAATACTTGAAGTATTGGCATTTGGATTTAGCAGAAGAAATGTTCTAAAACTATAATCATTTACATCTTCATCTATTGTTTTCCAACCATGATTGCCGCCATTAATTGTGAATTGTTGAGCATAATAAGCCACCGGAAAAATGGCATCGTATTGCAGAGAAGAATTATGAGGAAAGTCTTGCAAAACGGCGGTTACCGTAAAACTATTTTTATCAAACCGCACAACTTTGCCAATGGCATCATCAGTGCCAAATAATTTTTTGGCTGTTGATTGTGTAAGTGCAATAGAGTTCGCATTCGGCAAAAAGTTGTTGCGATCACCTTTCAACAATTTGTAGTCGAAGAAGTTTAAAAAATTACTGTCTACATATACGATATTGTTGTTGTCAAATACTTTTGTCTGATCAATATTGGACAACACTTTATCGGACAGCGTTGGATTTTCATCATCAGTTACCAGTCTTAAAACAGAAATTACACCCGGAATTTTTTTTGTCCATATAGATAATGGTCCGGGCACTCCTTGCCAGGCAAGTGATTTTCCAACAAAAGTAATGTGCGAATTTATTTGATAGATATTTTTATACTCCTGGTTAAATTTATTGTAGCTAAATTCATCCTGCACCCAAAGCAGCAGCATAATTCCTGTTGCCAATCCCACAGCAAGACCGCTTATGTTTACTGTACTGTAAAATTTATTGGCTTTCAAATTGCGCAACGCTGTTTTAAAATAATTTTTAAGCATAGCTGGAAATTGTTTCAAAGTAGTTAAGCACTACTTATGCCATCGTTTTGTTTATTGATAATCAACTAACTGATTAATTTTTCACAGTCAAGCATGTCCGATTTTGTTACAGGTATGTTCTGTTTTGTTACAATTGAAAGAGAATAAAATAATTAAGGTTTATTGTTATTTGAAGTGTCCAAATAAAATTGCCACCAACACTCAAATTTATGTTATAAGGCGTAGTATGAAAAAATATTGTCATTGATACTGAGGTTGTTTGTGTTATACTTGTCATATTGTAGTTAGGACAATCAACCAATATAAGAAATAATATTGCTCTTTTTAAAGCGGCGAAAGTTCATCACTATCGTTTTATTATTTCACGGCCGTATGCAAATAAATGCTTTTATTAGGATGGCATACTAGGTGTCAAATATTTCAATAACCTATTATTTTTATCGGAGACGAAAATGACTATTTGAGATCGTCTTTCGATTTGACTCTTTTTTTTCTGGAAGAACGGATAATGGTATCAGTTACTCTCGCCGGATCGGTAGGATAGTCTTTAATAGATTTTGGATTGGATTCTTCCTGTTGTTTCATGCGCATTTCCTCTTTTTCTACCAAAAACTTCATTTTTTCTGGAGTGTTAAAATACATTTCTTCAATCCCTTGCAGATATTCCAGGTTTTGAGAATGGTTCGTTAGCTTGATGTATCGCCACATGACATCATGCATTCGAAATTGATCCAACTTGTTGGAAGTGTTAATCCATCCCAAGATCAGGAATACCATTCCGACGAACAGCCCAATAATCACCCGTAGTAATCTTCCAGCGGGATTGAACCGCCGACACAAGGATTTTCAGTCCTTTTCCGCCACGGCGGATACCGCACCTGCTGAATCTAAGAAATTTACAACATGAAACTTAACTTCGTCTCTTCCCTTACCTGTCTTGAGATATTTCTCTCGTTCCAAAGCTTCTGATTTACTGGCATACTGCTCAGTACGAATTAAGGTCCAGGGCCTGTATCTTAAAGTAAACCCGCTTGATTCCGTGATATTATGCTCCTGCACCCTTCTGTTGATATCATTGGTATATCCTACATAGGTTTTACGACTCGACATGGAGTAAAGAATATATACGAAGTACATAAAATAAAAAGCCTCTGACTTTATCAGAGGCTCTGTGGTGTGGGGCGGGATTGAACCGCCGACACAAGGATTTTCAGTCCTTTTCCGCCACGGCGGATACCGCACCTGCTGAATCTAAGAAATTTACAACATGAAACTTAACTTCGTCTCTTCCCTTACCTGTCTTGAGATATTTCTCTCGTTCCAAAGCTTCTGATTTACTGGCATACTGCTCAGTACGAATTAAGGTCCAGGGCCTGTATCTTAAAGTAAACCCGCTTGATTCCGTGATATTATGCTCCTGCACCCTTCTGTTGATATCATTGGTATATCCTACATAGGTTTTACGACTCGACATGGAGTAAAGAATATATACGAAGTACATAAAATAAAAAGCCTCTGACTTTATCAGAGGCTCTGTGGTGTGGGGCGGGATTGAACCGCCGACACAAGGATTTTCAGTCCTTTTCCGCCACGGCGGATACCGCACCTGCTGAATCTAAGAAATTTACAACATGAAACTTAACTTCGTCTCTTCCCTTACCTGTCTTGAGATATTTCTCTCGTTCCAAAGCTTCTGATTTACTGGCATACTGCTCAGTACGAATTAAGGTCCAGGGCCTGTATCTTAAAGTAAACCCGCTTGATTCCGTGATATTATGCTCCTGCACCCTTCTGTTGATATCATTGGTATATCCTACATAGGTTTTACGACTCGACATGGAGTAAAGAATATATACGAAGTACATAAAATAAAAAGCCTCTGACTTTATCAGAGGCTCTGTGGTGTGGGGCGGGATTGAACCGCCGACACAAGGATTTTCAGTCCTTTGCTCTACCAACTGAGCTACCGCACCAACCATTGTCCATTTTCAGGACGGGCTGCAAAAATAGGGGAATTTCATCATTTTGGCAATCAGGAAGGGCGATACTTTTAGGTAAGAGGCTGGTAGATTTTTATTTACAATTAGAGAGGAGGATGGTCTGAATTCCAGCCTTCGGCTGGTGCATAAGAGTATTAATAATTGATTGAAAATTTTACCTATAAAAGGAGGGATGCTTTACTTTCCAAGCCTTCAGCTGCTGCGCACAGGGTCTTATAATATCGGAGAAACTGAGCGCAGCAGGTGTGTATTTGCTTGGAATGTAAAGTTTCCCGACGACCCCTACATACCATAAGTATTCAGAAACTTAATTCGCATCAGCTTCAGCTGCTCCCAGCTGTAATTGCCGTCGGAGAGTTCCTGCTGCGCGAGTTGCAGAGAAGAAGTTTCGCAGCCCTTGAAATAATCGAGAATTTCATCCTGTTCGCTTTCGTCGAGCATTTCGTCGATCACATAATCCAGGTGAAGTTTTGTTCCGCTGGCAGCGATCGTTTCCATATTCTCGAGCAGTGCGTCGAGGCGCATGTCTTTATTCTTGGCAATCGTTTCCAGCGGAATCTTTTTATCCATCTGCTGGATGATATACACTTTATTGAGACTTTTATTAGCAACCGTCTTCATCTGGAAATCATCAGGTCTCTCGATATCATTTTCTTCCACATATTTACCGATCAGCTCAATAAAAGGTTTGCCGTAGCGGATAGCTTTACCTTTTGAAACACCCTGACATTTTTCAAGTTCCTCCAGCGTTGTCGGATACATGGTCGACATATCCTGTATGGAATTTTCCAGGAAAAGTACAAAAGGAGGCAGCGATTTTTTCTTCGATTCTCTCTGGCGAAGTTCCATCAGCATCGCAAATAATTTCTCATCACTGGCTACGACTTCCGGAACGGCTTCTGCAGATTCTTCATCATCTGCATTCGCTTCTTCAAAAGCATTGTTGAGCACGATCGGGAAAGATCTGGGCTTCTTCAAAAATTCCTGACCCTTCTTCGTGATCTTCAGCACACCATATTCTTCAATATCTTTTACCAGCAGGTCACCAAGCAACATCTGACGCAGCACCGTGTTCCAGTAATATTCTGTTTCATCATTGCCAATGGCGAATTCAGGAAGGTTCTCGTGACGGAACATCATCAGCTGCGGTGTGAGTTTACCCGTGATCACATTCACCGTATAGTCGGATGCAAATCTTTCGTCGAGGGCCTTGATTACTTTGATTGCCTTCACTACATTGTCCTTCGCTTCCACTCTTTCTTTCGGATGACGGCAGTTATCACATTCGCCGCAGTTCTCAACATTATATTCTTCTCCGAAATAACTCATCAGCACTTTTCTTCTACAGACACCTGTCTCGGCATATCCCACCGTTTCATTGATGAGCTGCGCACCCACTTCTCTTTCGGAGAGTGGTTTGTCCTTCATGAAATGTTCCAGCTTGGCTACATCCTTATGAGAGTAATATAAAACGCAGATGCCTTCGAGTCCGTCGCGTCCCGCACGGCCGGTTTCCTGGTAGTAGTTCTCGATGGACTTCGGAATATTATAATGGATTACGAAACGGATATCGGGTTTGTCGATGCCCATGCCGAACGCGATGGTCGCAACGATCACCTGCACATCTTCATTCATAAAAAGATCCTGTCTCTCCGCACGCAGTTTGGAATCCAGTCCTGCGTGGTAAGCGACAGATTTAATTCCGTTGGCCACCAGCATATCGCTCAGCTCTTCCGTCGTCTTGCGGTTCAGCGTATAAATGATGCCGCTCTTGCCCTTATGTCCGAGGATGAATTTTACAATACTTCTGATCGTCTGATCCTTCTTCACCTTGGGTTGGATCTCATAATAGAGATTCGGACGGTTGAAGGAAGAGATAAAAATTTCGGGATCACGCAATGCAAGGTTCTTGATGATATCGCTCTGCACTTTTGGGGTAGCCGTGGCCGTTAGAGCGATCACGGGAATGCTGGGATTCACCATATCCATAATCTCCCGAAGGCGGCGGTATTCAGGACGGAAATCATGTCCCCATTCTGAAATACAATGTGCTTCGTCTACCGCAAAAAAAGATATTTTCAGATCGTTGAAGAAATCGAGGTTCTCCTGTTTGGTAAGTGTTTCGGGTGCTACGTAGAGCATTTTGGTATGTCCGCTGAGCAGGTCCTTATGAACTTCTTTTATTTGTTTTTTGGAAAGGGTGGAATTCAGGAAATGCGCCACATTATCTTTCTCGCTGTAACCACGCATCAGGTCAACCTGGTTCTTCATGAGGGCGATCAGCGGACTCACGATAATCGCCACGCCTTCGCTCATCATGGCGGGCAGCTGGTAGCACAAAGATTTGCCACCGCCCGTAGGCATGATCACAAAAGTGTCTTTACCGCTCAATACTGAATTGATAATAGCGCCCTGGTTCTGTTTGAAACCATCAAATCCAAAATGTTCCTGGAGATGGGTGAGTAATGCAGGATCTACGAGTCCGGGGCCATCACTTTCGTCGAATAGGGTTGTCTTTTTTGATATGGGTTTTTTCTTAGCGGTTGTTGCCATGCTCAATTATTTTCCTTCACACAGTGTAAAGTCTTAAGTTAATCAAAATATAGGGAATGGGAAGCAATCGTTATTTGGCCGGCAGGTCATTTCCGGGGTTGGCGAAGCTACAAAATTTAAGGGTCTGATTTGGGGTGAAATTGTTAAAAATTCCCCGTTGCGGGCTTTAAAGGCCTCTGGAAAGCTCTAAATTTGCACCCATCCATGACGAAAGGAAAAATCCGGGCTTCCGGCCTGAACATCATTCAAAAAGAGGCAGCAGCCATCTCGGCGCTGGAAGCCTATATCGATGATGCGTTTGTTAATGCAGTGCAAATGATCGCAAATTGCAAAGGCAGACTGGTCATCAGCGGCGTCGGTAAGAGCGCTATCATCGCGCAGAAAATTGTGGCCACCCTGAATTCTACGGGCACGTCGGCCGCTTTCATGCATGCTGCCGATGCCATCCATGGCGACCTGGGCATGGTGAGTGAAGAAGACATCCTGATGATCATCAGCAAAAGTGGTGAGAGTCCGGAAATTAAAGCGCTGCTTCCTTTATTGGCCCGCGATAAAAACAAACTCATCGGCATGGTGGGAAATAAAGATTCGCTGCTGGCAAAAAAGTCGGATATATTTTTGAATACAACGGTTTCTGAAGAAGCCTGTCTGCATAACCTCGCGCCAACGAGCAGCACGACTGCCCAGCTCGTGATGGGCGACGCACTCGCCATCACGTTAATGGAACTGAAAGGATTTGGCACGAAGGATTTTGCGCGCTTTCATCCCGGTGGTACGCTGGGAAAAAAACTCTACCTCCGCGTGAGTGATATTTATATTCACAATGCCAAACCACAGGTAAGTTCCGGAGCTTCCCTTAAAGAAGTGATCATGGAAATGACTTCGAAGAGACTGGGTGCAACGGCCGTTGTAGATAAGGGTGAGTTATTGCAGGGAATTATTACGGACGGAGATTTGAGAAGAATGCTGGAGAAAAACATACATACTTCGTCTGTTCATGCACGTGATATCATGAGTACAAAACCAACCACGATTCAGAAAGATGCACTGGCAGTAGAAGCTTTGGAAATTTTAAGGTTGAAAGATATCAGTCAGCTGCCGGTGATGGATGGGAAGAAGTATGAGGGGTTTATTCACTTGCATGATTTGGTGAAGGAAGGGATTATTTGAGACGTGTATCGTTTATCGTTTATCGTGGATCGAAACACGATAGACGATCCACGATCCACGATAAACGAAATATTATGAACGAACATCAATACGCAGTGATCATGGCCGGGGGAATTGGAAGTCGTTTCTGGCCCATGAGCCGGCAGAATTATCCGAAGCAATTCCTTGATATATTAAATATCGGTCAGACCCTTATCCAGGCTACTTATGAGAGATTAACTGATTTCCTTCGTCCTGAAAATATTTATGTCGTTACCTCCACCGAATACATGCACATTGTCGAAAAACAATTGCCGCATATCCCCAAAGAAAATATTCTCGGCGAGCCCTCACGCAAAAACACAGCACCCTGCATCGCTTATATTTCTTTTAAATTAATGCAGAAGGATCCGAAAGCATCGTTGATCGTCGCACCTGCAGATCATATGGTGCTCGACAGAATCGCATTCAAGAAAGTTTGTCTCGAGGCATTGAGTTTTGTAAATAAACACAATGCGCTGATCACGCTCGGAATCACTCCGCTAAAACCCAATACGGGTTATGGATATATTCAGAGAGAACTGCAGACAGTAACGGACAATACTTATAAAGTAAAAACTTTTACCGAGAAGCCTAACCTTGAGCTTGCGAAAACATTTCTTGCGAGCGGAGATTTTCTTTGGAACGCGGGCATATTCGTGTGGCAGGTGAAGAATATCATCAAAGCTTTTGAAACCTATCTTCCCGAAATGTATGATGTGTTCGTAGCGGAGAAAGAAGCTTTCAATACACCCGATGAGAAAAAAGCACTGGAACATATTTACCCTCTGTGCACAACCATCTCAATCGACTTCGGCATCATGGAGAAAGCGAATAATGTATACGTGATCCCTTCTTCTTTCGGATGGAGTGATCTCGGCACCTGGAACAGTGCATATGAAAATCTGGATAAAGATGAACTCGCGAATGCTATTGCGGGCAAGAATGTGATGATCATCGACGCCACGAAATGTATTGTTCATTCCGGAAATAAAAAACTTCTCGTCCTCCAGGGTCTCGATGATTTTATCATCGTCGACACGCACGATGTGTTGCTCGTTTGCAAAAGAGAGAAAGAGCAGGAGATAAAAGATTATGTGGCGGAAGTTAGGCGGGAGATCGGAGACGAATATTTATAACCGTTCATCGTGTATCGTTCATCGTTTATCGATCTACGATCCACGATCTACGATAAACGAAACATGAACTTACACAGCAAGCTTCCGAATATTGGAACAACCATTTTCACCATCATGAGCGGATTGGCGACGAAGACGGGTGCGATTAACCTGGGACAGGGTTTTCCTGATTTCCCGATGGACCCGGAGCTTGTTGAGCTGGTGGCGAAGGCGATGAGGGACGGATACAATCAGTACGCACCGATGCCCGGTCATCCTCCTTTACTCGAATCACTGTCTGAGAAAATTGAGTTGCTATATAAACATTCGGTTGATCCTTTATCGGAAATCACGATCACACCTGGCGGCACTTATGCCATCTATACAGCGCTCAGCAACATTCTGCAACCCGGCGATGAAGTGATCGTATTTGAACCGGCCTATGATAGTTATATTCCGAATATCCTGATGAATGGTGCCGTGCCGGTTGCAGTTCCTCTCGATTATCCTTCGTACAAAATCGACTGGGAAAAAGCGCACAAGGCGAAGACAGCTAAAACAAAAGCGATCGTTCTGAATTCACCCCATAATCCGACGGGTGCGGTCCTCTCCGAAGACGATATCGAAGAACTTCGCAGGCTGTTGTACGATACGAATATTTTTATTGTTTCGGATGAAGTGTATGAGCACATCATTCTCGATGGTATACCTCATTGTTCAATGCTCAGGTATCCTGATTTATTCGAAAGAAGTTTTGTGTGTTTCTCTTTGGGGAAAGTTTTTAATTGCACAGGCTGGAAACTGGGTTACTGCGTAGCGCCTGAGTCGCTTACAAAAGAATTCAGGAAATTTCATCAGTTCAATGCCTTCAGTTGTTTCACACCGACACAGGTGGCGCTGGCTTCTTTCTTAAAAGAACCTTCTCATTATCTTTCGATGCCGGAATTCATGCAGAAGAAAAGAGATTTTTTCCAGGAGCTCATGTCTGCCACACGTTTCAAAGCACTGCCTACGCATGGAAGTTATTTTCAGATCTATTCTTATAAAGATATTTCGGATGAACCGGATAATGAATTCGCCAAAGCACTCGTCGCCCGATGTGGTGTTGCTGCGATTCCCGTTTCTGCATTTTATCAATCAGCCAAGGATGATAAAGTGTTGAGGTTTTGTTTCGCAAAGAAAAGTACAACTATAGAACTTGCAGTCGAGAAGCTTAAAAAGATATGAGATATGAACTATGAACTATGAGATATGGATTTAGCTATGGGATATGAGATATGAGATATGGGATGTAATTGTTTAATAATTCATAACCCATAACTCATCACTAGCGTTGCGTTATAAATCAAAGATATCCAATTGATTATTTTTTAGCTCTTTGAAATCTTGTTGTTGTACTGTTTTTATAAATAGTTCATTGATTGGTAGTTTTTCAAAAATGCTGATGCTAAGCACTTGCAAAATTTCATACAGAGATTGCTTTAATCGAAATCTCTTTTTAGCGATTGCCACTAAAGCATAGACGGATATTGCAATCCAAATTTGTGTTTTAACGGCATTTTCCGATTTGCCCCAAAATGATTGAATTTTCAGATGCTGTTTTATCCATTTGAAAAACAATTCAATTTTCCATCTATGGCGATACAATGTTGCAATCTGACTGGCATTCAACTCTGTGTTGTTAGTTATGAAAACAAAGTAACGGGTCGTTTCAGCATCATAATATTTTATACGTCTAAAAGCCTCCGGATAATCCCTTGATACATAAAAGTTCTTTTTCCTGAGCTTAATTATCTGATCACAAATGATATTTTGTTCTGTTGTTTTTAATGATTTAATCAAGGAAAAACTAAAGTCTTTTCGGGCTCTGGTGATAAAGTAGGCGCCGACTGTATGAATATGGTAAAAGCGATCAAAGTCAATGTAGCCACGGTCTACGACATAAAAACTGTCTGGTTCAAATTTGATCATATCCAGAATATTGAGTTCATGGATATTGGCCGCAGTGATGTGGATAAACGAAGGAATAGATGTTTTTAGGTCCAGTTGAGTATGGATTTTGATGCCACCTTTTGTCGATCTGAATTTGGCCCAGAAAAATGCAGACAAACACATATCAATGGTTGTTGCATCAATGGCAAAAACATTGTTGGCGAGATCAAAATCGAGTTCACTATCGTTGGCGTATAAACGACGTGCTTCTTCAATGAGGGTCATGCAAAAGTCAGCGTATATGCGCCAATCGCGATTCTCATTTGCCCTGCTCAAAGTAGTTTTAGAAATGATCTCACCAATACCCAGATGGTACAGCTTATTTGTATTAGCTGACAAACACAGAATCGCATCAGATAAGCTGTCTCTCTGGGTGAGTTGACCAAAGGCCATGCAAAGAAATTGCTTCCAACAAGTGAATTGTCTGGTTTTATAATCGCCATTATATCGATTGACAACTGTTGTAAAGACCTTGTGTGAAATCAATGAAAAAATCTGCGAAAAGATGTACTTGCCCTGATTCATGATAACTGGTTATCAGAGCATTATACAAAATCAAAAGCAAATCCTTTTCAAATCGTTTCCACATGTAAATCGGCTCAAATGCAATACAGACAAGAATTTCAAAGAACTACAAATATTGATAACGCAACGCTAGTGATAACTCATAACTCATAACTCATCTCATATCTCATAACCCATAACCTATGTTAGTACGGTAATATAATTGGAGTAGTGCTCTTTCCATTAGGAAAAGTCCACGTTACTTCCAGATAATAAGTTCCGGAGCCAGGGCAGCTTGTAACGTTACCCGAAGCATCGAGTCCGTATGTGATGGTTGAATTCAGGCTGTCTGAGCGTATAATCTGGTTCTGGCCGCTAACAAGTCTGAAATCGCAATCCTGACGGAATACTTTTGGAACAGTGATCAGTGATTCGAATGCAGTTCCGAAACGGTTAAGTCCCCATTCTGCTACATTGGTATTTACACCATCGCTATGAGTACCTGTTGTAGTCAGAACGATTCCATCATTATATGTATACACGCGTTGTTTGGAAACCTGCCAGGTGCGTACGAGGTTATCAGCAAATGTGATAGAAAGATTGTCGCTGACTGTATGCGTGATGGTGCCGAGGTTGGCGAGATCCGTCATACTTCCACCGCTTACATTTGTAAACGTGCGTGTACCATTTAAGATAATTGTTTTGCCATCGCTGATGCGGGTAATAGTCAGGTTCTGAACTGCGACAGTAACCACAGCATTTACGTCCATCCAATGGATGCCAGCCGCGATTGAGACAACGACTGTACCAGTGCGGGTGCGGTTGCCCCAGCAGTTTGTACCATTATAAGTAATAGTAAGTGTTCTTGGATTTACAGTGGTGTCGATAACAATGCTAGCATCACAGATCAGTGAATTAGTGATACTGTCAACTCCCAGTGTTTCATTAACGCTGTTCACTGCTACAATTCCTGAGCGGATTGCATTGGTAGATTCTCCGTTAATGGATGAAGAGCTGCTCAAAGCGGCATTGACATCGTTGGCCATAATATCCGATTCGTTGGATACCATCGCCTGATCATCAGCCTGGGTTTGAACTGTCGTAGCATTTGAAGTACTGCTGTTGTTACTCTTATTACAGGACATTACGAGGCCGAAAAGAGCAATCGTGCAAATGGCGTTGCGCCATTGGTTTTTAGGATTCATTTGATGTTGGTTTTTTTATAAGGATATGATCGATACTTTCCTTAAACGGCGCGGCTTTCAGCATATTATTCCTAAGAGCCGCCGCACCTGTTAAGCAGCTGTTATGTTGGCACTAGTTCCCAGGGTGGGAATCGTTGTTGGTTATGGGTTATGTGTTATGGGTTATGAGATATGAGATGAGTTTTGAGTTATGGGTTATGAATTATTAAACGTTCATAACCCATATCTCATAACCCATAACCCATATCTCATAACATAACCCTATTCCGCTCTCAAACTTTCCGTGGGATTCGCCATCGCTGCTTTAACAGCATGAAAGCTGATTGTAATAAAGGCCAGCACCAGGTTGGATATGCCGGCAAGAAAAAAGATCCACCAGGGTATCGAAATCCGATAAGCAAATCCCTCCAGCCATTTGTTCATGATGAACCAGGCCAATACGGTGGCAAGGATGAGCGCGAGGAATACCAATTTGGCAAAGTCTTTCGATAAGAGGATGGTAATGCTTGCGACGGATGCCCCGATCACTTTACGAATACCAATTTCTTTTGTACGCTGAATGGTCATCAGAGATATCAGTCCAAGTAGACCAACGCAACTGATTACGATAGCAAGTATTGCAAAGCTTCCGATGAGTTTGTTCAACAAATCTTCTTTCTTGTAAAACTCTGCAATCTGCTCATCAAGAAAATGATATTCAAAAATATGATTGGGATAAACGGATTGCCATATCTTTTTTATTTCTTCAATGGTTCCCGAAGGGTTCACACCCGTGATTTTAATTCCTGCATTGGTATAATCGTCACGGACGGTAGCGATTAAAATCGGTTCAATTTCATTTCGCAAAGATTTCAAATGAAAATCCTTTACCACACCAACGATCATTCCGGGATGATCTTCCAGGGCACCCGCGATCAGGACGTGACCGAGTATCTGATGGTTGTTTGTGAATCCAAGCGTTCTAACCATTTCTTCAGTAACCAGATACTCTCTGGCCGTATCACTTTCTATGAGATTCCTTCCGGCGATCAGTTGCAATCCGAAAGTATGGAGGTAATGGGAATCGCCCAGAACACAAAGCGCTATACCTTTTTCCCAATCGCGATTATCAATTCTGACTGATCCTGCCTTAAAAATTTCAGAAGCCGGCGGACGAAAACAAAAACTTGCGTCTTTGATATCGGGACGTTTCAATAACTCGTTGCGCAGGTAAGTAAGATTATTTTTATCCGGTTTGGGAATGGTGATCACTACAACGGCTTCTTTATTAAATCCGAGATCAGCATTTTTTACATAGTTAGACTGCAGCATGATGATCAGCGTGCAGATGATGAGTGACTGTGCTACCAGGTTCTGAAAAAGAATCAGGCCTTTGCGCAACCAGGGTTGTTTTGTTCTTCCGGATCTGCTTTTTAAAGATTCCACAGGATTGAACCTGCTCAACATAAACGAAGGATATATTCCTGCTGTAACGACCACAAATATGATCAGCGAAAGAAGAGCCAGTATCAGCTGCTTGTCGCGGAAGGGATTCAGTTCCAGGTCCGTCTGCAACCAATGATTCAAAACGGGTAGTGCTAAAAATACCAATCCCAATGAAAATACAACCGCTAATATGGTTATGCAGGCGGTTTCGGTTATGAACTGCCAGAAAATTCCGGCGGTTGTGCTTCCCAATATTTTGCGCGTGCTGATTTCTTTTGAGCGTCTGGCATTCTGTGCCGTTGCCATGTTGATAAAATTAACACAGGCTATGATCAGGATAATGAGGCCAACAAAGGCGAGCGTAGTGATGAGTGATTTTGAGATTACTCCGCCATACCTCGCGTCAAAATGCATTTCTTTTAATGGCTGCAAATGAAAATCATAATACTTGGCAATGTTGCCCATATGTGCGTTTTTCAAGGCGCTGATGGCATCATGGGCGGCTTTTGCTGTGTAGCCTTTGGGTAAATCCAGAAAGAGGTAATTTGATGAATTGATCCAGCCCCATTCAGTTCTCATTGGCTGAAAATCATCAGGATAAAAACTTCGAAGGGAGAGTAATGAGAGAAAAACCTCTGACTTGAAATCAGTATTGTCCGGGTGATCTTTTAACAGCCCGGTGATCTTTACTTCTACTTTTCCATCCAATCGGATCGTTTTACCGATCGGGTTTTCACTACCAAAATATTTCTCTGCCTGTCTCTGTGTCAATACAGCGGTATTAGGTTCTTCGAGTGCTTTATTCGGGTCGCCGCTTATCCATTCGTAGTCGAATAATGTAAACCAGTTACGATCTGCAAAGGCAATATTTCTATGCTCCGAAAAAAGCTTTTCCGGAGAACCGCCAGATTGTGGAATGGCCACTGTGAAGGATTGATCCCTGAAGTTTTGAAATAAAAAGGCCTGATCTTTTATCTGAGGAACTTCATTATGTATTGCGACAGCCAGAGCCAGCGGAGCACCTCTTTCATATTGAACGGAGCCATCTTCCAGATTCAGATCCGTTACCACTCTGTAAAGATTCCCTGATTTTTGATGATAACGGTCGAAGCTCAGATGATAACTGATAAACTGAAACAGGATGATGCCACATGAAATGCCGAGCGCGAGACCGAAAACATTTAAAATCGTATAAAAGGAATGTCTGCTTAAATTTCGCCAGGCGATTTTTATGTAATTTTTTAGCAAGGTTTTTATTTAAAATTATGAATTATTTGTATTGGATATGAGATATGAGTTATAGTTATAGGTTATGAGATATCAATTTGTAATAACCCATAATCCATACCTCATAATCCATAACCCCGCATTACCCATAACTCATAACTCATAACCCATATCTCATAGTTCATATCTCATTCAGATCGTAAGCTCTTAGTGGGGTTAGTGATCGCTGCTTTTATACTTTGATAACTCACCGTTAATAATGTTATTAGTATGGCGCCGAGCCCTGATACTGCAAAGACCCACCAGGAAATTTCTGTGCGGTACTGATAATTCAGCAACCAGTGATGCATGAAATAATAAGCGGTGGGCGTGACGATGGCCAGTGAAATAAAAACCAGCACTACAAAATCCTTCGACAACATTCTCCATAAATTAAATACGGATGCACCCAATACTTTACGAACACCAATTTCTTTTGTGCGCTGCTCGGCTACAAAAGATGCGAGGCCGAAGAGTCCCAGGCAACTGATGAAAATCGCCAGCACAGCAAAGAATGTTGACAGCTGACCGATGCGGGTTTCAGCAGCAAATTTTGCAGCAAATTCTGTATCGGCGAATTTATATTCGAATGGTGCAGCAGGAATAAGTTTTTTAAATACTGCTTCAACTTTTGCAATGGATTCTGCGGCGCTTTTATTTGGATTCAATTTTAATTCGATCCAGTTCACATTGTTCTGATCCATCATATAAACAGCCCGCCTGACCGGATCGTAGGGAGATTCCATGATCATGTCTTTAATGACTCCAATTACTTTAAAAGTATGATCGTTACCCCATTTAACGGTAGCTCCGACAGGATCTTTAAGATTCATATATTTTACAGCAGCTTCATTCAGCACAATTGCGGAAGAATCCGTTTTGAAATCTCTGGAAAAATCTCTTCCATTCATAAACTGCCAGCCAACAGTTTTCCCAAAATCCTGCGATACCGAGATCGTTTCAAATTCACCATTAAGACTTGGATCTTTTCCTTCCCAGCTGAAGCCATCGTTGGAGTTATAGACTTCTGTTACGGGACTGGAAGATTCTGCAAATTCTGTAACACCTCCTGAATTTATTAATTCATTCTTCAGCAAATCATATTTTCCATAGAAATCGGGCGACTTCATTTGAATCATCATCAGCCCATTCCGGTCATATCCAATAGGTCTGTTTTTTGAATATTGAATCTGGTTATATACAATGATGGTTCCAATGATCAGCCCAAGAGAAATGGTAAACTGCAGAACCACCAAAACCTTACGCGGCAGGGATGCAAGACGTCCTGTTTTGAAAGCGCCTTTCAATACTTTCACTGGTTGGAAGGAAGATAAATAAAGTGCAGGATAACTTCCTGAAATGACTGCGGTGATAATTGAAAAACCAAGACATGCAATCCAAAATGCAGGAGCCGTCCATGGGATATGCATTTTTTTATCTGCCATTTCATTGAACCAGGGAAGAAAGAGTTGACTTAATAAAAGGGAAAGGCCGAATGCAAAGGCAACGACCAGCAGGGATTCAATAAAAAACTGACTGATCAATTGTTTGCGCAAAGAGCCGATTGCTTTTCGCACGCCTACTTCCTTTGCGCGTTTTTCTGAACGTGCCGTACTCAGATTCATAAAGTTGATGCATGCGAGAAGCAAAACAAAAACACCGATGATGATGAACAATCGAACATATTCTATCAGTCCTCCGGTTTTTACACCATTATCCCAGTGTGATCTCAGATGCCAGTCCGCCATCGGATGAAGAAAAACTTCTGCTTTGTACACTCTATCCTCGGGTGCATCATGTTTGAATTTGGACTGTATAATATTCCTTTCCACTGTTTTGAAATCAGCGTGATCGTTTATCTGGACATACATGAGGAAGGAATTATTGTCCCACTGATCCACTGCATTTTTTATCCATGTTTCTGATGTGACGTATAAGTCCCAGGTACCAATAAATTCGATATCGTTGAATTCTGAATTATAGGGGAAGTCTTTATATACACCGGATACTTTAACATCCAGGATGTTCCTGATTTTTAAAACTTTATTCAATGGATCTTCATCTCCAAAAAATGCCTTAGCAATTGATTCAGATATCAGAACGGAATGCGGGTCTTTTAAATCATCGCGGGTTCCCCTGATCATGTCGAGTGAAAGCATCCGGGGCGCGTCTGCTTCCATAAATGTACCGCGACGCGAAAGGTTTTTGTTATTACCCGTTACGATGGTACTATTAGGAAAGGAAGCCATGACCACATACTTAAAATTATTCCCATAGCTATTTCTCAGCTCCTGTCCCAATGGACGAGGCACTCCCTGGAAAGTGGATTTTAATCCGTTGGCAGTCTGGTGTTGCATGACCTGTGCAATGCGATCGTAATTGTCAAAACTTTTATTGTACGACAATTCATCCCAGATCCATAGACCGATCAGCATGGCAACGGCCATCCCTATTGCGAGTCCGCTGATATTGATGAAGGAAGAAGTCCTGTTTCTGAGCAGGTTTCTCCAGGCGACGATTACGTAATTTTTGAACATACTTTTTATTTTGGTTGACCGTTGACCGCCTCACACTCTCACACTCTCACACCCTCACACTCTCACACTTTCTTTTATTCAGTCTTCAAACTCTTTGTGGGATTCGCCACCGCTGCTTTGATTGCCTGAAAGCTCACCGTTATCATAGCGATGAAAATTGCGATGAGGCCTGCCATGGCGAACATCCACCAGCTTATGAGAACACGATAATTGAATCCCTGCAGCCATTTATTCATCGCCCACCAGGCAATAGGTGTTGCGATGACGAAGGAGATTAATACCAGCTTCAAAAAATCCTTCGACAAAAGCTGAACGATCCCTGAAACACTTGCCCCCAACACTTTGCGGATGCCGATCTCCTTGCTTCTTTGTTCCGCACTGAATGATGCGAGTCCGAATAGTCCGAGCGAGGAAATTAAAATCGCCATCAGTGTAAAAGAGTTGATGATATTCCCCAGTGTCATTTCGGATTCGTATTGTTTTTGTACCACTTCATCCAGAAATTGAAATTCGAAAGGAACACCCTGCAGGTTTTTATGCCATACAGATTCCAATTTCGCCAGCACTGATTTGTAATTATCGCTGTTTACGGAAACGGTCATTTTATCAAACCAGTCGGTACCAGCTTTGTAATCCAATTCAAGAGGCATTATTTCCTTGTGAAGAGAACTGTAATTGAAATCCTTCATTACTCCAACGATCTCCATTGTAATTATTGGATCTGGTTTATCTTCATTATAGATTTTTGTTCCTGGTGCTGTTTCAGGTTTCAGGCCAAGCCTGCGACAAAGTGTTTCGTTGATCAGCACTCTTGCTGAATCACCCAAACGGAAATCACGTCCCGAAATGAGTTGGATGCCATTTGCCTTGAGGAAATGGTCGTCCGTCGCTATGTTTTGTGCGTCAATGGCTGTCTTCATATTGCCGCCGGGTGGAAAAACGCCATGATCATGCTCTACAAATTGTCCCAGGTAGAAATTAGACATACCGATGTTCTGCACTTCAGCAAGCTCTTTAAAGTCATTGCTGAGTGAAGCCATTTTCTTTTGCGTCGCGTCCGTATAGAAATTAAATATCAGTTTTTGTTTTTTATCGAATCCCAGGTCCTTGTTTTTTATATAATTGAGCTGGCTGTAAATAATGATTATGCTGGTGATCAGGACGATTGATAAAACGAATTGAAATACCACTAGTGAACGACGGATACCTGCTGCGGAAACCTGGTTAGAAAAATTTCCTTTGATCACTTTGATGGCCTGGAATGCGGAAAGATAAAAAGCAGGATAGCTGCCAGCCAGGAATCCGGTAACCAGAACAAGCATCACCAGAAATATCCAGAGTCTGTAGTCCCTGAACAAACTGAGATGAATATCAGCATGGGTGATTTGATTTAAATAGGGTAGTGCAATAATTAACAGTGGAAGAGCGATCAGAATTCCAATAAAAGAGAGAAACAATGATTCGGCCAGAAATTGCCTGATGAGCGAGCCTTTACCTGCTCCGATTACTTTACGTACGCCCACTTCTTTTGCTCTTTTAGAAGCGCGGGCTGTTGAGAGATTCATAAAATTGATACAGGCGATCACCTGGATGAGCACGGCGATCAATATCATAATATACAGGAACGAGGTACTGACTGCCGGAATCATATTATGCTCCAGGCCTCCTGTTGTTTGTACGTCGAGGAGCGGTTGCAGTTGCAGTTCTTTTTTCATACCCCCCGCACGCAACTGGTCTCCACCATATTTATTCAGAAAAGCAGGAAGTTTTTTTTCAAGCGCTGAAACATTTGCGTCCGGCCGCAATTCCACATAAGCGTAAGCATAATTATTCCCCGCCCAAGTTGTGTTATTATAGGTGTAAGACCCCATGCCTCCACTATTCATGGAGATAAACATATTTCCCTTTACCTGTGTTTTCCCCAGGCTCTGATCGACGACGCCCATTACTTTGAAATTATCCTTTCCATAATTATTTTCGATTGTAATGGTTTTGCCGACGGGATCTTCGGAACCGAAAAGTTTATCTGTGACGGATTTTTGAAGAACGATTGTGTAAGGAGCATTCAATGCAATGGACGGATGACCATAAATGAAATGGTAATTAAATAGCTGGAAAAAAGTGGAGTCTACATACAGCGCATCATTTTCGTAAAACGATTTTTCCTTGTAAGTCAGAAGGCTTTTGCTCACGCCCAGCGTCGATACTACCCGTGTGTACTGCAGCACTTCACCAAAATCTCTTTTCATGGCTGGCGCGATGGGTGGAGAAGAAGCGCCTCCATAATGTTTGTCGCCCGAAAGATCCGTTTTGGTTGTGATCCGATATATATTCTTTGCATCGGGCTGATGCTTATCATAACTATACTGATCCGTTACATACAATATCAGGTACACGCAGCAAAGCGTTCCGAGTGCCAGTCCGAAGATGTTGATGAAACTATAAGTTTTGTTCTTCGCTAAAAATCGGAAAGAGGTTTTGAGATAATTTTTAATCACTTTACTTTTTTTTAGGTTCGAAATTTTACCGTTGATTGTTTATGGTGGATCGTAGATCGATCGACGATCCACGATTCACGATGCACGATGTGCTATTCAGTTCTCAAACTTTCGACTGGATTCGCATTCGCCGCACGAATTGTTTGAAAGGCCAATGTAAGCAGTGCTACAAATATCATGAATAGAGCACTCAGTGCAAATACCCACCAACTGACGGATGTTTTGAATGCAAAATTCTCCAGCCATTTATTCATAGCCCACCAGGTCAAAGGCACTGCTATTATAGAAGCGATGAGAACCAGTTTTAGAAAATCTGTTGAAAGAATGGAAATAATCTGTGCGACCGATGCGCCCAGTACTTTGCGAACGCCTATTTCTTTTGTTCTCTGATTGGTTGTGAACATAACCAGCCCGAGTAATCCCATACAGCTAATGAAAATGGCCAGGCCCGTTGCCCATTTTAATAATCCGGAAACATCCTGTTCAGATTTATAAAATTTGGCGATGCTTTCATCCAGGAATTCATAAGAGAAATCACTTTCGGGAAATATTTCTTTATAGGCTTTTCCGATTGCTGCAATGGTTGTCTTCCATGAACTTCCATCAGTGTCAATCTGCTTTAATGCAATATGCAGTTCCCAGCTGTTTCCTATTTCTGAAGAAAATGCCATCGGTTTTATCGGAGCATGCAGCGACTCCTGGTTGAAGTCGCCCATGACACCTACGATAGGCAAACTGTTAACTTGTTTGTACAGAACATCGCGGGGATTTTGAAATCCCAGAATATGCATATAGGTTTCATTGATGACATATTCATTGGTTGTATCACTCGCTGTAATATTTCTTCCAGCCAGTAATTTGATATGATAGAGTTTCAGATAATTTGTATCGCCGTATTTTTTATTGACTTCCGTAACAATTTCTTTTCTCCCGTCCATGTATTTGAATTCATCGGAGGACCAACCTTTTTCAGCAGGAGGGCCACCACCGAGGCTGGCTATCTGAACACCAGGAATTTGTTTGATCAAATTCAATAAAACCAATCGTTTCATGTCCGGCTTGCCCGTGAGGTTCCATGAGTACGGTGTTTGGATATTTACAATCGCATCCTTTTTAAAACCCATATCCTTATTCATCATGAAATGAATTTGCTTTACAGCGATCAGGGTGGCCATTGTGAACACCTGGGCTATCAGGAACTGGGTGAGCGTGAGACCCTTTCTCAGCAGGGCTTTGCGACTGTTGCCTGTTCTTGTATATACCTGATTTTTTAAAACAAGTACTGGTTGGAATCGGGATAATACAAAGGCAGGATAAAGACCCGCGAGTATTGAGACCGTTAAAGTTAAGAGTATGGCAAATACTACCATGTAACGCTGGTGAATAAAATCGAAATGTAGATCAGCCGGAATAAAATCTACAAATACTTTAAGCAGCAAGGGTGTGATGAGAATGGAAATAATTAATGAAATGAATGTCAGTAAAAAAGTTTCCGTTAGAAACTGGGAGATCAGTTGTTTCACTGAACTGCCCAGTGTTTTACGAATACCGATTTCTTTGGCCCGTTGTGAAGATTGTGCAGTAGTAAGATTTATAAAATTGATACAGGCAAGAATTAATAGAAAGGTAGCGACGATAAGCAAACCATAGAGGGTGGGTTTATGTGCGGTGCGACCTCCAAATGTTGAATAAACCGGATTGAAATGTATGTCGGCAAAGGGTTGCAGGTGAAAAATCCTTAAATTGTTCTTGTCAACTTTATTGTATTTGTTTTCCAGTGATTGAATCTGTAGCTCAATATTTTTTGATGAAGTATTAGGAGCGAGTCTTAAGAATAACTGTGAACCGCCATTGGTACTTGACCAGGTGGTCCAGCTGTAATTGCCTTTCAATTTTGCTGTTTCGGATATTGTTGACTGCGAAATAAATTCTTTAAATATGAAATCTGTATTCTGCGAGAGATCCTGCACTATTCCTGAGACAGTTGCAACAATCGAATTATCATAAGTTATCTGTCTTCCGATCATATCAGTAAATGAAGTAGCAGGGAAATAGATTTTCGCTCTATCGGCGGTCAATACAACTTTGTTCGGATCGTTGAGTGCAGTTTGCATGGAACCAGCCAACCATTGATATGGGATAAGTTTGAAATACGATTGATCTGCCATGATAATGCCTGACTGACTTTTAATGATCGATGGCTTTTCATTATTTTTCTTTGCAACAGTCACTTGACCGTCACCATTGTACAATTGAAAGCCGATCACATCCACTACCCCGGATACTTCTTTATTTATTGCTGCGGGCATGGGAGAAGGAGCGCCCGGAATATGAAAGACATTCCCCGGAACTTTTATTTCCGTCACAACCCGGTATAACCGGTCCCTGTCATTTTGGAATTTGTCGAAACTGAAATCGTAGTGAACGATTAAAAATATTACCAGGGAAGCGCTGATTCCGATAGAAAGTCCCAGCACATTGATCAGCGAGAATACTTTGTTCCTGATGAAATTGCGATAAGCGACGGCTAGATAATTTTTTAACATACTCTTTATTTTGTTATAGGATATGGGCTATTGGTTATGGATTATGAGTTGATAAACACGTCCAAATCCAAAAACATTGCCATAAGGTAATTTTTTGAAAACTAGCGGATTACGCTTGTGCTGCCCGGGAGATATGCACGGTTTTGATACAAGAACTGAACGGTTTATTGGGTTATGAGTTATGAGTTATGAGATATGAGTTAAGGTAACTAGAATTCATAAGCCATAACCCATAACCCATAACCCATAACCCATAACCCATATCTCATACTTGCCTTAAGCCTTAAGCATTACGCTTTCAGCTTTGACTTTCCTGTCCTTTCGCCGAAGATATTTGGCATAAATAATCTCACTCATGGTTTTATCCTGCAGTTTACTTTCAAGCCAGGAGATGATATCGAGGTAGGCGAAGGAGCGGGTTTCGATATGATTATATTCCAGGTGTTTGATCTTGCTGAGTAATTTCTCCAGTTCAGGTTTGATTTCTCTTCGCGAAATCTGGAAACTCTTCCGAAGAAATTTAAACATCTCTTCTTCAACTACCGTAAGATTCTTCATTTTCGCCATGAAACGATAAACTGATTTTGTGAGTGATTCCATGAGTTCATAATTACCGAGCTCATAATGAGCGAGCAAATGAACAAGGCGCGCATAACACTGAAGATCATAGCGCAGATCCACATGATCATTGATGATCAGGTGCAGCCAGTCGATCGAAGTATTGTAGTCGCCGCTTCCGAAATAAAGCGTGGCGATTTTATAGTTGAATACCAGGATCCGGTGATGGTCAATATAATTCCCGTATTCTTTAAGTTGTCCGCTGATTTCAGGAACCAGGGTCAGGCCTTGTTTGAAAGTACCCGTCATCAGGTGCCAGTTAATTTTCGCCAGGTTTATATATACCCAGGTATGGATCCTGAAATTATCGTGATGCTGCCCCAAGGGTGAATTATAATAATCTTCAAATTTCTTCAGTATCACCTCGAATTTGCTGAAGTGACGCAGATCGAACAGTGCATTCAGCAAATTGTGCATACCCTTTACATAGTGACCCGTTTCTACTGAAATCATCAAAGGCTCATTCTCAAAAAGGTCGACCCATTTCTGTCCATAACGATAATACATGATGAAATCCTGGCGAATGAACGCAAACCAGCTATAACTCTGATAGAGATATAGTTTTTCATAGAAATCATCCAGGTTCGAAGTATCAGGGAGCGTATTCTGTTTGAAAAATTCTCTAAGTTTTTTTACATCAGCTTCGTTGCGTGCATGACCATTCTGTACATACCAGCGATACAGCAGAAGTGCAAGGTTGGAAAGCCTGGTAACGCGGTCGATATGATCGCTGATCTCACGGGCTTCAATGGTGAGCTGTTCTGTTTTTTCGAGTGTAGAACGCGTAATATGCAGCGTTTCGATTTTCTTTTCGAGTGAAATCAATTGCGCAAGAAAATTCAGTTTGTTATTAGCTTTTGCAATTTCTTTCGCTCTTTCAAGGATCTTCAGACTCTGATGTTTCAGACCTTTATTATACAAAAGACGCGCATTGTCCATATGTTCACTCAATTGCAGGTCTGTATTCTCTGTTGTTTTGAGCAAACGCAGACTCGCGAGCAATTGCTTGTAGAGATGCGTTTTTAGATTAGAGAGCTGGGATTTGGTGAAAGGGAGTTTCTTCAGGAGAATTTTTTCATCATAATCCTGCATTTTATCCAGCGCATCGAAGAGTTGAACGATTTTCAGGTCTTCATTACCCGAACTTCTTTTGATATAAAGTTTGAAATGCCGTTTTTCCGACTTTTCCAGTGAATGTATGAGTTGAAATAATATATCTGTTGAGCGGTTGGCCATCATTGATAAATTTTGCTGAAACTGCGTCCAGGCAACACTTCCACGAAAAGATAAGCAGTTTTGACATGATTAAAACAAGAATAAGATGGTTTGAAATGATTCAGTTACCCCCTTAATTTTGTGATACTAAGAGAGAATAAAGAATACAGCAGGCAATCGTTAGAGTTTGAATCGTTAGAGGTCTGAGAAGTTAAACTGCAGTGTTCCAATAAGTTAGAATACTACCTTTTTTCATATGGCAAGCAATCGTTAGAGGTCAGCTGTTTCTACAGCCGACCTTATTTTTTTTCGGCTGGTGCAAAGCTATAGAAAATCCCCTAATTTCCAAACATTTAATGTGCAAAGCTTAAGGCTAAAGGCTTAAGGCTTAATGCTTAAGGTGTAACGCGTAACGCTTAACGCCTAACGCTTAACGCGAAACGCTTAAGGCTTTTTTTTAATAAAAGACCCGCTAAAAGCTTTAAGCTGTTTGTTGAAGACTCCATTTTCTGATTTGACAAGAATTCTGAAGCATTAAGCGTTACGCTTTACGCGTTACGCGTACTTTTGGCCCCAATGAAGCTGAAAATCATCAAATTCCTGAAGGACTTTCTACTATGGAGCGGCATTTTACGGATGTTTGCAGTTTTCAACAACCTCTTCTTCTTCCTGCGAAATTTCAATGTGCTCAGATCCTGGATCCGCAAGACAAATCATACGGAGTTGTTAATCAACGACTTTTATTCCTGGAAACGGGATTATCCAAAGCGTTACAGGCTTTTTGACGTGGTAGCGGAGACCTATGAACTGGATAAGAAGAACCTGCTCTATATGGAATTTGGCGTGGCTTCCGGTAGTTCGTTTTTCTGGTGGATGAAGAAAAACAACCACCCTGACTCCGCATTCAGGGGTTTTGACACTTTTGAAGGGTTACCGGAGGAATGGGGTGGGTTTAAAAAAGGTGCTATGGCTTTTGATCAAAAAGAATTGAATGATGACCGGGCAGAATTCATCCGTGGCATCTTCCAGGAAAGCCTTCATCCTTTTATTGAATCGAATAAAAACCTTCTTCAGACAAAACCCAAGATCATCCATCTGGATGCTGATCTATTTTCATCTACCATATTTGTGCTCTCACAGTTATATCCTTATTTAAGGAAGGGCGACATTATTTTCTTTGATGAATTCAATGTGGCCAATCACGAATTCCTCGCTTATAAAATTTTCACCGAATCTTTTTATGTGAAGATGAGACCGATTGGGGCGGTGAATAATTTTTATCAAACAGCTTTTGTGGTGGAAGGATGACCGTGATGGTTATGGGTTATGCTCGGGTTATGGGTTATGGGATATAAGTTATGGGATATTCATTGTGCAATAACTCATAACCCATATCTCATAACCCATATCTCATAACCCATATCTCATAACCCATAACCCATCAATTCGCTTTCAATGCTTCCGTCGCTTTCGTGCGTAGTACCAGCCAGACCCTTGCACCGATGGTTGCTCCACAAATCAATAGTACGCCAATAAATGACATCGTAAGTGAGGATATACTTACACCAGCATTTATACGGAATATCAGATCCATCAACAGTTTTGAGAGTGCATAGCCACCATAACAGCCAACGACAGCCGATAAAAGAAGAATCCAGATATAACCTTTCATGACGAGTTGGAAAATATGTCTGTCTTCAGCGCCCACAACTTTTCTGATAGCAATTTCTTTTGATTTTTTGAGCACATTCAGAGAGACCAGTGCAAACATACTGGTGGCAGCCATGAGTACAGAGATAAGTGCGAACCAGCGGAAAATGGTGGCGACACTTTCATTTACATTGGCAGCCTGGGCAGCTATTTGATCCTGATAGTATGCCCTGAAAGGCTTCAAAGGATAGAGTTTGGTCCAGGCTTCCTTGGTTTCAGTAAATACTTTATTGAGTGAACCTGGTTTTGCTCTTATGATGATCTGAGAATATTTTGCCGGTTTTGCCAGCGTCATGGCTACAGGCCGCACGGGATCAAAGAGTGAATTTTGCATAAAATCCTTTAGTACTCCAACGACTTCGAATACGGTTGTATCATTGCTTCTTATTTGCTTGCCGATTGCTTCCTGAGGCTTCCATCCAAATTGAAAGGCAAGATTCTCATTTACAATGATCGATCTCTCAAAATCCCCCTCACCGTTCGGGTTGAAATTTCTTCCTGCAACCAGTTTTAATTTCATCAGGTCAATATAGTTTTCACCGGTTTTTAAGTAAATGCTTTCATTTTTTATTCCATTTGCCTGAAGCGGAATCCTGGAATATGAGAATCCAATATTATTGACGGTACCAGCTAATTTATCAATACCGGGAATTTTACTGAATGCATCACGGGCAGGAATATACGCAGATTCATTTTGCAAATCCACCCCGATTACATTTGCCTTTTGATAACCGTAATCATACGTGCTTTGAAATGTGGAATTGCGCGAAAAAGCTACACCGGCTATTACGGTAATGAATGAAATAGCAACCTGCAATCCCAGTAACAGACGTGAGAAAAGATTACTACCACCGAACTTGATCGATCCCCTGAAAATATTTGCCGCATTGAACCTCCCGATATAAAAAGCGGGATAAGCGCCGGCAAGCAGCGAAACGATTACAAGTATAACTCCGAGACTTATAAGCAAAGTATAATCAGTCGTGTAATTGGCTTCCACCTTTAAATTATCGAACATGCTGTTGAAAGTGGGTATCCAGAAATTGTTAATTACAACTGATAACATAACCGCAAGCAAAACGATGAAGGCACATTCCATCAATTGCTGCAAAACAATCTGGCGCAAAGAGCTGCCCATTACTTTTCGAACGCCCATTTCCTTGAGGCGGTTGCTGCTCTGTGCTACTGATGTATTTGCAAAATTCAGACAGGCGGAAAGAAGGATCAGTATTGCCAACACCAGGGGACCAAACGTTGCAGAATCGCCGGGGCGTCTGTATAAGGAGTTGTTATCGATATCCAACTCATTGAGCACTTTCGAAAATGGATCCAGCACGAATGACTTCAATTGTATATCCTGCCTTGCGGAATGCTGTAAAGGAACATATTTTGCAAAATCATGGGCGACCTTAGGTGCATCCGCAGGATTTGATAATCTTACAAATACTGCATCTGAAAACCACTCCCAGTCATCATTCTCAATACGGGAACCATCAGGCTTTAGCTGATTGTCAGTATTTGTTATCAGTTCAAATTGAAAAGAAGAATTGATCGGCGGGTCCTTTAATATGCCTGTTACCCTGAGTGGCATTTTAAAAGAGTCATCGGAATAAAAAGTAAGTGTTTTACCGATGGGATCTGAATCCCCGAAATATTTCTTTGCGGCTGTTTGTGTAATCAGCACGGTGGAGCGATTGCTTAAATCATTCGTACCACGAATCAGTGGGAAATTGAAAAAGTTGAAAAATTGTGGATCTGTAAAATGCGCCTGGGCTTCATAAGGATCATTCCCCTCTGCCTTCACATTCAGACCGCGACTATCCCATCTCACCGCCTCCTTTACGGAAGTAAAATCGTTTTTTGCCATCCTGGCCAGGTATTCGGGACAATAACCTTTCAGATTATCATTTCCTTCGACTTTTGTAAGAACGCGGAAAATATTCTCCGTGTTTTTGTTGAAATTATTATAACTAAATGAGAAGCGGTAAGTCTGAATACCCCAGACTATGGAAGCTATTCCTACAGCCAGACTAACAATATTGACTATCGCGTATAATTTATTTTTCCAGAGATTCCTGAAGATGATGGTGCAGTAGTTTTTAAACATATAAACTAATTATTAATTATCAATTATTAATTATTGATTGAAAAAGCTTACATCACTCCACTACCACACTTGCTTTAGGCTTTAAGCTTTGGGCTTTAGGCTTTATGCTTTACGCCTTAAGCCTATAAGTTGCTGCGCCAATCACATGCCGGATTGAATCACATGATTATCAATGAAAATAAAGAAAAAAAAAGGGTTAACCAGTTTGGTTTTGATACAGAAACTGTACGGTTTTGATACAGGTTTAAAAGTAAAAATTATAAAGTAAAAAGGTGAAATAGCTGGAAATCATTTCTATTCTTTTCCGGCATGTATTTGGGTGTTTTAAAGAACTTTCTTTCAAAGTGACTTCTTTCCAGGGAAAATAAAACCATCAGTCATGCTTCTCCACTATATTAAAATCGCTTTGCGGAATCTTACAAAGCAAAAAATTCTGACGTTTATTAATGTTTTTGGATTATCTGTCGGGATCGCCTGTTTCAGTCTTTTTTTATTGTACGCAGTGAACGAATTCAGTTACGATCAGTTTCATAAAAACGGGAAGGATATATACCGGGTTGTTGATTGGAATGCCGGAGATAAGGACCATGAACCCGGTGGTGATGCTTCCTCTTACACGCCCGCCGGTCCGGCCATGAAACAGGATCTGCCAGGAGTAGAGAATTTTGTTCGTTTCCAGGAAGGCTGGGGAGAACATTTTGTGAAGGTGGATAATAAAGTCACCCGCCAGCCGGTATCCTTTGCCGATCCGCAAATGCTTACTGTATTTTCATTCAAACTGATTGAAGGTAGTGCCGGTGAGGCGCTAAAAGATCCGCATAGTATTGTTCTGACGCGTGAAAAAGCAATGCAATTGTTTGGCACAACAAATATTGTCGGGAGAAGGATAGATATCAAAATGAGTGATCAGCAGGAACAATTTGAAGGATTTAAAGTGGGAGGTGTGGTTGAAAATATACCAAAGAATTCCACCATACAGTTTGATATACTCGGGAATTTTGATTACGTGCTTGCAACAGAAGATGGAAAAGAAAGTGCGAATAACTGGCACATGACAATTGGTATTGAAACTTATGTTCAACTTAGCAAAGGAAGCCAGTTAATGAATGATCAAAAACAAATGGCTGCATTCAGACATAAATATTATTCCGATGAAGAAGCATTGATGAGAAAATCGGGCAGGTGGGATGGTAAGGCTCCTTATCCATTCAGTTTCAAATTGCAACCGCTAAGGGATATGCATACAAGTGTCAACGTGGATGCAGGTGCTCCCGGAAGTACAACCAATCCAAAAAATCTTTGGATACTCATTGGTATATCTGCAGGGATTTTATTAATTGCCTGTATCAATTTCACGACCCTGGCAATCGGGCGTTCTGCCGGCAGGGCAAAAGAAGTAGGAGTGAGAAAAGTTATTGGAGGCGGAAGGAAAAAACTGATTTATCAGTTTCTTACTGAGTCCATGTTGTTAAGCATTTTTTCAGGAGCGATCGGTTTATTGTTAGCGAATGTATTATTACCTTTCTTTAATAAGTTGTGTGGAAGGGAATTGAGTTTTTCACTTGGCCAGTTCCCACAACTGTTCTGGATGCTGGCAGTTCTTATTCTGGTGGTGGGAATCGTAGCGGGCAGTTATCCTGCATTGATACTTTCCGGATTCAGGCCGGTTGATGTATTAAAGAGCAAGATCAAATTAGGCGGCTCCAACTTTTTTACGAAATCACTGGTGACTTTTCAATTCGTTCTGTCTATAGGGCTGATCATTTCAACACTGATCATTTTCGGTCAGCTGCACTACCTGCGGACTAAAAATATCGGGCTTACAAAGGAAAATGTACTCGTCATTAATGCAGGAGGCCTCGATACGAAAAAAATATATCCTTTGTTCAGGCAATTGCTTCAAACTCACAGGCAGATTATCGGAATAGCGGGTTCTCAAATAGGTTTGGGTGAAGGGCAGGGGCAGATGGGTGGCGGCTATAAATATGGTGATAAAGAATTTGGTTCCATTGAATATCCTGTTGATCAGTATTACCTTAAATTAATGGGAATGCGATTGATAGCAGGAAGGAATTTTAATTTGTCCATCGCGAGTGATTCCACGAGTTCAGTTATCATTAATGAAACACTTGCAAGAAATATATTGGGCACGACCCCGGAAGATGCCATTGGGAAACAATTTAATGCAAGAGGGGATCAGGTGAAAAGCGTTATCGGCGTAATTAAGGATTTCAATTTTGAAGCTTTGAATCGGGCGGTCAGGGCCCAGTTGTTTACAATGCCCGGGGATTTTGCACCCAGCGAAATATTTGTTCGCTTTCAGGCAGGTGATCCCGTGGATGCCATTGCGTTATTGGAATCAACCTGGAAAAAATTCGTACCGGACTTTCCATTTAAATATAGTTTTCTTGATGAGGATCTCGACCGGTTTTATAAATCAGAAGAAAAATGGAGTAACATTGTGGGATGGGCTGGCGGCATTTCCATTTTTCTCGCCTGCCTTGGTTTATTTGGATTGGCCGCGCTTGCAGCCGTTAATCGAACAAAGGAAATTGGCATCCGAAAAGTGCTGGGAGCATCCGTGCCGGTCATTGTACGTTTGTTATCAAGAGATTTTTTGATATTGGTTATTATTGCAATGCTGATTGCATCTCCCATCGCCTGGTATTTCATGAATAAATGGCTGCTGGATTATGCTTACAGAATTGATATTTCGTGGTGGGTGTTTGCAATTACCGGAATCGTTACAGTGTTTATTGCATTCATAACGATCAGTTTCCAGGCGGTGAAGGTTGCGGTGGCGAATCCGGTGAATAGCTTGCGTTCCGAATAAGCTTAAGGCGTAAAGCGTAAGGCGTAAAGCGTAAGGCGTAAAGCGTAAGGCGTAAGGCAAGTATGGGAGTATGGGAGTGTGAGATTAGTTTAGCGTTGCTTCCAATAATCAATAGTTAATAATTAATAATTAATAAATAGTGTCCATGTTTAAAAATTACATGCTCGTTGCACTGAGAAATTTCAGGCGAAATAAAATTTTTACCGTCATAAACATTTTGGGTCTTTCTATTGGCCTTAGTGCTGCATTAGTAATTTTTCTGATTGTTAAATACGACTATAGTTTTGACAGGTTTGAAAAAAATGGAAGCAGAATTTATAGGGTGGTGAGCGGTTATACTTTTCAGGGAGGAAGTCCTGGGTACACCCGTGGTGTGCCAGCTCCGTTAGCAGAAGCTCTTAAAAAAAATATCAGCGGACTGGATCAGGTTGTGACTTTCAGATATTATAATAACAACAAACTTGAAGTGGCTGCAATAGGGCAGGCGAAGCCAAATGTATTCAAAGGGCAGGAACATGTCATTTTTGCTGAAGAGAGTTATTTTAAAATGCTGCCTTACAAGTGGCTTGCCGGTTCTCCCCAAACTGCCTTGCAGGGTGCAGGTAAAGTGGTAATCAGCGAAACGAGAGCCAGACTTTATTTTCCATCATTATCCTACTCTGAAGTGATCGGGCAAAAAATTGTTTATGACGATACTATTGTTACGCAGGTCTCCGGAGTTGTCGCCGACCTTAAACATCAGGGGAATACGGATTTTAATTTTGAAGAATTTATTTCACTGCCTACGATTCTTAACAATTATGGGATCAGGACAAAGTTCTATTGGGATCAATGGGGATCAATAACCAGCGATCAGCAGTTATATATTGTACTCAGCAGCGGGGCAAAACCAGAATTCGTAGAAGCAGGATTAAGAAAAGTATTTGACGATAATCTGGGTGCGGATGCGAAGAAAAATAATTATACCGGGTACTATCATTTACAACCCCTCGATGATATTCATTTTAACAACCGATACGGAGACTTCGGAATACCTCTCGCAAACAAAACAACATTAGTAAGTCTGATTTTAGTAGCCGTTTTCCTCCTGACACTGGGCAGTATTAATTTTATTAACCTTAGTACGGCGCAGGCATCACAAAGGGCTAAAGAAATTGGTATTCGTAAAACGATGGGAAGCTCGAAATATCAGTTGATATTGCAATTTTTAAGTGAAACTTTTATCATCACATTATCTGCTTCGATATTATCATTCGCTCTTATACCTGTTTTGCTGAAATTATTTTCAGATTTTATACCTGAAGGGCTTCAGTTTTCTTTAAATGACCCTTTTCTTATTCTGTTTTTGATATTACTTGTAATAACCGTCAGTTTGTTAGCCGGATTTTATCCCGCAGCAGTTCTATCCTCTTTGAAGCCTATACAGGTTCTTAAAAACCAGGCGTCTCAGGGCAGTTCCAGAACAAGAGGTGCGTGGATACGACAAACGCTCACGGTGGCCCAGTTCATTGTTGCCCAGGCCTTCATTATGGGAACATTCCTGGTTAGTAAACAGATCAGGTTTATGCTGAATAAAGATTTGGGATTCAGCAAAGAGGCAATCATAAGTTTTAATACGCCTTATGCTGATACATCTGTTTCAAAGAGATATTTTTTGCTGAATGAACTAAATAAAATTCCCGGAATTAATCTTAGCAGTTTGGGCAATGATGTGCCTTCTTCATTTGGATGGTGGCAAACCATATTGAAATATCAAAACGGGAAAAAAGATATTCAAACGGTGGTCGAGTTAAAAGCCGGTGATACAAACTATTTAAAGCTTTTTCAAATCCAACTACTTGCGGGCAGATATTTGCAACCTTCTGACACTACTAAAGAAATCCTGATAAACGAAAATTGTTTGCATTTTTTAGGTTTTCAAAATCCACGGGATGTAATTGGCAAAATGGTTAAGCTTGACGACAAGATGGTTCCCGTTGTCGGCGTTATGAAAGATTTTAATGCACATCCTTTAAGTTACAAAATTGCGCCGCTGGTTTTTTGCCAGAATATTGACAATTCCCGCGAAATAATTGTCGCTTTGAAACCGGAAAATCCTAAAGATTTTACTTTTGCAGGTGCAACAGGAACCGGTAAAGAAAATAACTGGAAAGAAGTGATTGCAAAAATGAAGATTGCTTTTAATAAAACATATCCACAGGAAAATTTTGATTATGCATTTTTTGACGAAAGTATTGCCAGGGCTTATGGTGCTCAGCAAAATATTTCCAGCCTTTTGAAATGGGCAACCGGGCTGACTGTTTTCATAAGCTGCATGGGATTACTGGGGTTGGTCATTTATACAACCAACCATCGTGTAAAAGAAATCGGCGTTCGCAAAGTGCTGGGTGCTTCTGTTACCCAGATTGTTTCCATATTGTCGAAGGATTTTATCAAGCTGGTTGCCATTGCTTTTGTTGTGGCAACACCTTTAGCCTGGTGGGCATTACATAAATGGCTTGATGATTTTGCATTCAAAACAGAGATAAGCTGGTGGGTGTTCTTAGTTAGCGGACTTGGGATGATCGCGATCGCACTGATCACTTTAAGTGTTCAGACTATCAGGGCTGCGATGGCGAATCCGGTCACTAGTCTTCGCTCTGAATAGGCGTAAGGCGTAAAGCGTAAGGCTGAAGGCGCAAAGCTCAAGGCGTAAGGCGTAATGCTTAAAGCAAGTGTGAAAGAATGCTAGTATGAAAATTTATATTAAATGTTTGCTTTAAGCTTTGAGCTTTATGCCTTGAGCTTTGCGCCTTCAGCCTTACGCCTTATGCTTTACGCCTTCGGCCTACTTTAAAAGTTGATACGCAATCAAACTCGCTACGTATGCCAATCCTGTCATATACAACACTTGAATGATCGGCCATTTCCACCCGCGCGTTTCACGTTTTACAACAGCGAGTGTGCTCATGCATTGCATGGCGAAGGCATAAAAAATCATCAGAGAAACGGCTGTCGCCAGCGTATATACTTTGGTTCCATCCTCTCTTTTTGCAGAAGCCATTCTTTCGCGGAGGGTTTGGGGATTCGCATTCTTACCACCCTCCACACTATATAATGTAGCCATGGTGCCGATAAAAACTTCTCTTGCAGCGAAGGATGTGATCAGAGCAATGCCGATTTTCCAGTCATATCCAAGAGGTTTAATAACAGGTTCGATTCCTCTTCCCAGAATACCGGCAAATGAATTTTCAAGATGCTCGGCATTTCTTGCTTTCATTTCTGAGGCCGGAGCATTGGCATATTTTTCAGCCACTGCATGCATGCGACCCTTCGGACCATAACTGCTCAGTCCCCACAGTATCATGCTGATCACGATAATGACTTTGCCCGCATCACGTACAAATATTTTTGCTTTGCTAACCATAGTGATGGCCACATTTTTCCATCGTGGTGCCCGGTAGGTGGGCAGCTCAAGTATAAAAAAACTTTTTTCTGTTGAGTGAATAAATCTTTTGGCCACATAAGAAACAATGAGTGCGGCGATTACACCCATCAGATATAAACCCATCATCACCAAGCCCTGCATATTAAAAAAACCCCAGACATCTTTGTTAGGAACAGTGAGTGCAATGAGCATAGTATACACAGGCAGCCTGGCACTACAACTCATCAAAGGCGTCACGAGAATAGTGAGCAGTCTTTCTTTTTTGTTTTCGATATTCCGGCTGCTCATGATGGCGGGAACTGCGCAGGCGAAACCACTGATCATCGGCATCACTGATTTACCATTCAATCCCACTTTACGCATGAGCTTATCCGTTAGAAAGCTGATACGTGCCATATAACCTGTGTCTTCAATTACAGTAATGAGTCCGAACAGGATCATGATCTGAGGTATAAATACAAGTATACCACTCAGGCCCGCGAGTAAACCGTTTACCATCAGGTCGCGAAACCATCCATCCGGCAAATGGGAAGAAACCCAGTAACTCATTTTTGTAAATGCCCAGTCAAGACCGTCCATTGGAAATTGCGCAAGCCAGAATACAGATTGAAAGAGCAGGAATAGCACAGCGAGTAAAATCATGTAGCCCCAAACGCGATGCATGAGGATATTATCCAGGCGCTCGGTAAACAAAGTTCTTTGAAGAGGATCCGGTTCGGAAATCGTCAGCTGCATCACTTGGCGTATGCGGGTATAACGTTGCAGAATTTCTTCTGCCTGTACACGGGTGTGGTTGAACTGGTTTATTTCTTCAATGCTTTCAATCCGGTGATTCATATCCCTGCTGAAATGGAAGGATTCGTGGTTGATAAGATAATGGAGTGCTTTATAATCACTTATTTCAGGCATTACCTGTCGCATTTGTGAAACGGCATCATTAGCGAGTGCGTGATTAGGAATAAAATCCCGGATGGGTGCCTGTTGCAGATGTTGTGCGCGCTGCGCAAGAATTCTTTTCAATTGCGGCATGCCTTTATTCTTGCGGGGATTAACGGGAACCACTGGTACACCCAATTCTCGTTCAAGGCCGGGCACATCTATCTCGATTCCTTTTTTCGCAGCGAGGTCCATCATCGTTAATGCAACGACAACCGGAATTTTCAGATCTATTATCTGAGAACAAAAAAGCAGGTTCCTGCGGAGATTGCTTGCATCGACAAGCAGGATCACCATATCTACTTTTATTTCTTCATCCTGGTCGAGCAATATTTTGTAAGTCACCCATTCATCGGAACGTTTGGGATAAAGGCTGTATGTTCCGGGAAGATCAACGATCAGGGCCTGATTACCCACACCCAGATTGCTGAAGCCGGTTTTTTTGTCAATGGTTACACCAGGAAAATTTCCCACTTTCTGGTGAAGGCCGGTGAGGGCATTAAAAAGAGAGCTTTTTCCACTATTCGGATTACCAACGAGACCAATATTTATTTGACGTTTATTCAATAAGCTCATGATGTAGGGGAAGCAAATTTAGAGGTAATGATTTTAATACGTTTACGATTTGCGGAAGGAGATTAACTAAAGTGTGGAAGTGTGGAAGTGTGGTAGTGTGGTAGTGTGGAGCAACTTTTAACTTAACTCCGGTCAATGGTTAACGGTCACCGGTTAAATGATCCATCCCAGCAGCAAGCAGATCATCACAATTACGGGCGAAGGTAACTTGCTGTATTGCAGGAGAATAAAGGTGAGTATGCCCACTGCTATATTGAGCCAGAACATGAGGGTGGTGCCGGAACTAAAATCTTTCATCATATAAAGACTACTGGCAACCATGATGCCCACGACAACAGCATTAATGCCTTCAAGAGCCCGGTAAACAGTTGCATATTTTTTCATGTTCGACCAGATGGGAAAAAAGAAAAGGACCAATAGTGCACTGGGCAGAAAAATGGCAACAGAGCCAATAACACATCCCATGACCTGGGCAGAAAACCCCATGTCTTTCATGGCAATTCCTCCCATATAGGAAGAAACGGAGAAGACAGGTCCGGGGATTGCCCTTACAAATCCGGCGCCGGTATAAAAATCTTCTTTATTGATTTTAACAATATTGGGATTTCGCTGAATTAGTTTTTGTGATTCGGGCCTTGCAACGAATTGCTCATACATAAAAGGGATCAGGACCTGCCCACCTCCAAATACCAGGCTGCCGAAACGATATGTATTTTCAAACAGGTTAATAGGTCTTCTGTGTGGCCAGTTATTTTTTCTGGCCAGCTCGCTGGAAGCGCCGGCGAGAATAAAAATAAATGCAAAGAGCCAGATATTCGCCCATTTAATTTTCTGCGTGATCACTTCTGTTTGAGGTATGCGCCGGCTGCTGATATTTGTTATGAGTCCGCCGAGCACAATCACGATCGGAAAAATCCAGGGCGTTTTAAATAGAAGAAATGTCGAGATGGCAGATATCGCCATTATTATATGTGTGATGGTATTATGAACAGAAATGCGGAAAGCTTTCCAGGCGGCAAAAGCAATGAATCCTACTGTCATGGGTTCTACAAAACGAAAAAGTTGCAGGCTGCCGTTTTTATCGTTTATGTATTCTATGAAGAAAGAAAAAATACCCATAAGGATGCATGCAGGCAACATCCATATAATGAGTGTGATCACTGCCAGCGGAATGCCTCCGCGTTTATATCCAATCAGTATGAGGGTTTGTGTGGAGGAAGCTCCGGGAAGCAGTTGGCAGAAAGCGTTATAGTCGATCAGTTCTTCTTCCGTAACATCGTGACGTCTGTTTACAAATGTTTTCATCATCATACCCAGGTGACCCTGAGGACCTCCGAATGCAGAAATGCTATGGAGGAAAACTGCTTTTAAAAAAGGAATGTGCCGGAGTAATTGCATTTAGCTACAATTTAGCCTAAAGCCAATTAAAGCCGAAAGCTTAAAGCCCAAAGCCTAAAACTTTTCAATACATATTTGGACTAATCATTTTAATTTTCAAATTCTCTATTTGCTTTAGGCTTTAAGCTTTCGGCTTTAGGCTTATCAAGGTTTTAAGCTTTAGGCTTTGGGCTTTAAGCTTAGAAAGGTGTCGTTGGTATCGTATCATTTTCTTTCCTGCCTGGCACATAATGGTAATTCAAATTTCTTTCATAATCCAGGTAAGCAAGCTTTATGTATTCAGCATATTCATAATCGGTAGCTACCTGGGTAAATTGATAAGAAGGCCGGTAACGGCGCATAAATGAATCTTCAGCATCACCATCCAGATGAGTAATTTGTTTTACGATATACCGGGTGAACCGATGGTCAATGAATTTATCCTGTTCATCAGCAATCAATCTTTGCTGGAATGCAAGTAATCGCCGGTTCCTTTGAAACCGGAACACATTGATTATTTCATCAAGATCAAATCCCACGCCACCGCCCTGGGTACCATCGGTCAGTTCAAGACCGGGCTTTTTGTAATTAAATATCTTTTCATAGTCTTTACGGTTCTGCAGTGAATCCATATAGTAATTCCTTGGAGCTACGCGCACTTCATTCAGTTCGGTCGGATTTACATGCAGAGCAATATCGAATCCCGCTGTGGAGTTCATCATTAAAACAGGGAACATTTGTGTGGCACGGCCGAGGTAAGAAAAACGAAGGGAGTCTGACAGGTCCACGCGTATCATATAATTCCCATTAGAATCCGTCGTCGTTCCTGATCCACAACTACAGAGTACACTAACTCCGTCGAGCGGACGGGTTTTATACATATTAAATACGGTTCCATGGATTGTAACCTGCTGGGCAAAGGATTTTGCCGAGCAAAAAACAAGCAGCGCAAAGAAAATCGTCTTTCTCAGATATGCGTAAGATCGAACCAAAAAAATTAGTTTAATAATGTACAGGCACGATTATCATTAACATGCTTTGCTTTAAGTTTTGGGTTTTATCAGCTTGCGTTTCTTAGGAAAATGGTTTGTTGTTATGGGTTATGGATTATGAGTTATGGGTTGGGCTTTAAGCGTTCGGCTTTAGGCTTCGAAAGGCAAAATAGGATTTAGGAATCAAACAATTAGGATTTTAACGGATAATTTGGATTCACCTTCAAATGTATCCTTAAACTATAAAGTACAAGTTGTTAGTTCTTAATTGTTCCCGCACGTGCGGGATTGAATGTAAGTCGATGAGAAATTCCTGAAAGTAATTAAATAGGCATTTACAACTAACAACTAACAATTATTTTGGTCTCATGCTTTAAGCTTTACGCCTTACGCCTTACGCCTAACGCTTTACGCCTTACGCTTTAAGCCTTACGCCTTAAGCCTGATTCTATCCACCTCTCAATCTGTTCCGGATAATGTTTGTATTCAAGGGCATGTATTTTTTTTGCCAGGCTTTCAGGTGTTTCGTCCTTTGTGAGATGAATCCTGGCCTGAAAAAAAATCCTTCCATGATCATATATTTCATCCACATAATGAATACTGATACCGCTTTCACGTTCATGGGCGGTTACAACAGCTTCATGTACTGCCGAACCATACATGCCTTTTCCTCCGTAGGAAGGCAGCAGGGCAGGATGGATATTCAGAATCCGGTCGGGGAATGCACGGATGAGTTCTGAAGGGATCTTCCATAAAAATCCTGCCAGCACAATGAAAGAAATATTATTTTTTTTAAGTTCATCAATATAGTGGAATCCACGAAAAAACTTTTCTTTGTCAATAATGAGTTGGGAAATCCCTGATTCTTTGGCAATATCCAAAACGCCGGCTCCAGGTTTATTACAAACGATCAGTGAAATTTCAATCCGACGCCCCATGACTAAATGTCGTGTTTCATGAAAATAGCGGATGATCTCTTTTGCATTTGTGCCCTGACCGGATGCAAAAATGGCTATTCGGATAGTTGACGGTTCTTCACTCATACAAAAAACTTAAACGCTGGATGAAAACGATTGTAAAGATGTGGTAAAAAACTGGTTTGAAAACAGGCTCTTTTCTACGCAGAAATTGCGCTGAAATATGATGACAAAGCGATGACATTCATTTTTTAAAAAAATACATAATCGGCTGAAATGCAGGCCAGATAAGGGAAAAAAAATTTCAAGCATGTTGGTATATTGTTAATTTCATGGCTTACTTTTGCAGCCAACCGAGATGATTTTTCACATTTATACACTGAATGTATATATGCATCATTACAGACTAAGTGCTTTCCGGATATCCTTCATTTTTCTTCTCACTGTTTCATTCCTTTTTTCCGGAAATCTTTCGATGGCTCAGGATGGAAAGGCGCTCTTTCAAAGCGATTGTGCGTCCTGCCATAATCCAATTAAACAGGTAACCGGCCCGGCACTAAAAGGAGTTACCACCCGTGTCCCTGATCAGAAATTACTTCATGCCTGGATTCGCAATAACGCAGCAGTGCTCGCTTCGGGCAATCAATATTTTAATGACTTATATGTTCAATTCGGCAAGACACCGATGAATACTTTTCCATCACTAACGGATGCAGAAATTGATGCGATCCTGAAATATATTGAAACTTATCCTGAACCTGGAACAGGTAAGGGTACCAATAATGGTCCCCCTGCACAGGAACAGGAGTCAGATAACAGCCTTCTTTACGGAATTCTTACTCTGATCCTGGCTGTGATCATGCTGGTACTGCTTCAGGTAAACAGCAATCTGAAAAAACTTTCTGATGATAAATCGGGCGTTCCTTCGCACGAGCCCATTCCTTTCTACCGCAATAAAGTATATATCACATTTCTTGTTCTGGTGCTTTTTGTTGTAGGTGGTTATTATGTTGTGCAGGCAGCCATCGGCCTGGGCAGGCAACAAAACTACCAGCCCGAACAACCCATATTCTTCTCGCATAAAGTTCATCCCGGCACGAACCAGATCAGTTGTTTGTATTGTCATGGCGGCGCCTGGGATTCCAAAATGGCTGGTGTGCCTTCACTTAATGTTTGTATGAATTGCCATGCAGCGATCAATGATTATAAAGGTGAACCTCTTTATCGTGCTGACGGAAAGGAAGTGGATGCCAATGGTGAAATTCTAAAACTCTACTCTTACACAGGTTACGATCCTAAATCTGGTAAATACACAGAACCAGGCAAACAGATCGAATGGGTTAAGATACATAACCTGCCCGACCATGTTTATTTCAATCACTCACAGCATATCCGTGCAGGTAAAGTGCAATGCCAGACCTGTCACGGAAATATCACAGAAATGAATGAAGTGAAACAGTTTTCAGAACTCAGCATGGGTTGGTGTATAAACTGTCACCGCACAACTAAAGTCAATTTTCCTGACTCAGCCGGTAATGGAAATAAATTCTATAGCATTTACGAAAGGTTCAACCATAATCTGCAAACGGGGCAAATGGACAGTGTGACTGTTGAAAATATTGGGGGAACGGAGTGTCAGAAATGTCACTATTAACAAAAAGTGTGAGAGTGTGAGAGTGTGAGGGTGTGGTGTATTTTGAAATTTACACTCAACTTATAACGATAGCGCTAAGTATTAGGATTTTCAAATTTGAATCTCGATGAGCGAAAAAAAGTACTGGAAAAGTTTTGGGGAACTCAATCTGACTGAATCGTATTTAAAGGATCAGGAGAATGAATTCAGGGAAGATCTTCCGGGTTCATTGGACGACGGAAAGGGAATGATGGATTCAAAACATCCCCGCCGCGATTTCCTTAAATTTCTTGGTTTCAGTACCGCCGCTGCTACCCTCGCTGCGAGTTGCGAAATGCCGGTAAGACATATTATTCCATACATCAATAAACCCGAGAACATGGTTCCGGGTGTAGCAGATTATTATGCAACTACTTTTATTTCCGGCGGTGATGCAGTTTCAATCGTTGCCAAGGTAAGAGATGGAAGGCCTGTAAAACTCGAAGGGAATGAATTATCCGGTATCACTAAAGGAGGAACTTCTGCCCGCGTACAGGCTTCCATCTTAGATCTGTATGATACTGCCCGTCTTCGTTATCCGGTACAAATGGTACAGGGTGTGCCACAGGAAGTAACCAGCTTTGAAGCTTTTGATAAACTGGTGTTGGATTCTATGGCAGAACAAAATGGAATTACTGTTCTGCTCACACCTACCATTACTTCTGTCACAACTAAACAGGTTATCGCGGATGCTCTTTCCAAATATCAGGGAAGCCGTCACGTTCAATATGATGCTGATTCATTCAGCGGTATGCTACAGGCCAATGAAACTTCTTACGGTAAAAGAGCCATTCCTTCATATCATTTCGACGAAGCAAAAGTTATCGTGAGCCTGGGTGCAGATTTCCTTGGAACCTGGCTTTCACCGATTGAATTCGCCAGACAATATGCAAAGGGACGAAAGATAGATGAGAAGGCCCCTGTCATGAGTAAACATTATCAGTTCGAATCCCTGCTCAGTATGACGGGTGCGAATGCCGATGAACGCTTTGCACACAAACCTTCTGAAAGTGCAGCCGTTGCGCTGGCCCTGCTTACTGCTCTTGGCGGAAATGTTACAGCTCCCGCTCTATCTGAAAAAGTAAAAGCCGGTATTAATAAAGCTGCAAAAGATCTGCTCGCAAATAAAGGCAAAGCGCTCGTGGTTTCCGGTTCAAATGATATACAGGTACAGACAATTGTTAATGCTATCAATGAAGCCATCGGTGCTAATGGAACAACAATAAGCTGGGATGGTCTCAACCTTACCCGCCAGGGTATTGACAGCGAATTTGCAAATCTTGTTTCTGACATGAATGCAGGAAAAATCAGCACCTTGCTTGTGTATGAAGTAAATCCTGTTTATGATAATCCGGCTTCTAAAAATTTCAAAACAGGTCTTGAAAAAGTAAAGACCACTGTTTCTTTCAGCGGTCGTCTGGATGAAACCACCGAATTGTGCAAATACATTCTTCCTTCGCCCCATTTCCTCGAACGCTGGGGAGATGCAGAGGCAAAAACAGGAAATATTTCCATGATGCAGCCGGTGATTTCGCCGCTGTTCCTGACGCGCCCATTCGAAGATTCGCTGCTTATATGGACTGGCAGTAAAACTTCTTACGATAATTATTTTAAGCAATACTGGACTTCCAAACTAGGCGGATACGAAGGTTATGAAAAAGCATTACAGGATGGTGTTGTTGAGTATTCAAATAGTGGGGGGACAGCTTATCCGCCTTTGAGCGCGAAGGGAGGTAAAATGACGCCGGCTTCGAATTCACTTACCGTATCTTATAATGCAGGTGGTGTAGCAGCAGCGGCAGCTGCTATTTCTTCTATGAAAAACGGAGGAGCGCATGAACTGGTATTGTACCAACAGATAAGCATGGGTACAGGTGATCAGTCCAACAATCCCTGGCTCCTTGAATTACCCGATCCGATTACCAGAGCAACCTGGGACAATTTCGCAATGGTCTCTCCGAATTTCATCAAGGAACAATATGGTGTTGACCTGACTGATCACAACCAGTCAGATAAATTTGAATCTCATCCTGACCGTCAGGTTGTTCTTATCAAGGCCAACGGAATGGAATTATCGATTCCGGTGATAGCAGTTCCCGGAATGCCCGATGGTGTATTTGCAATTCCTGTGGGTTATGGCCGCCAGAGTGCAGATCCTAAAAATACCGGCGCTTTTATCGGACGAGCTGCAGTGGATGCGGGGAAAAATGTTTTTCAATTTTTAACGAACAATGGCGCAACGAACGACTGGTTCATACCCGATATAAGTTTCGATAAAACGAGTGATACATATAAAGTGGCGCAGGTACAGATTCATGGTTCTTATGAAGGCCGTACATCAGTGATCAAGGAAAAGACACTGGCTGAATTTATAAAAGAACCGGATGAGATCCTGGATGACAGGAAAAAGGAACTTTCGAAATTTGGTGGATTGGACGACTTTACCAAAGAAGGCACCTTATATCCATATTACGATAAGCCCGGCATACACTGGGGCATGTCCATCGACCTGAACTCATGTATAGGTTGCGGCGCCTGTGTAGTGGCCTGCCATGCTGAAAACAATGTTGCGATGGTCGGTAAGAATGAAGTTCTCCGATATCATGATATGCACTGGTTGCGCATCGACCGTTACTTTACAGGAAACCTTGAAGATCCAAATAGTATTGAGACTGTTTTCCAACCGATGCTTTGTCAGCATTGTGATAATGCCCCCTGCGAAAATGTTTGTCCGGTGGCGGCCACGAACCACAGCAGTGAAGGCCTGAATCAGATGATTTATAATCGTTGTATTGGTACAAGGTATTGTGCAAATAACTGTCCTTTCAAAGTAAGGCGTTTTAACTGGGAAGATTATACAGGCGCAGACAGTTTCCCGAATAACCAGGATCAGAATGGCGTGGGTAAACTGAACGATGCGGTGTTGATGATGAATGATGACCTTACACGCATGGTTTTGAATCCTGATGTGGTGGTTCGTTCCAGAGGTGTGATGGAAAAATGCAGTTTCTGTGTACAACGATTGCAGGATGGAAAGCTGAAAGCAAAAAAAGAAAACAGGATATTGAACGATGGCGATGTGAAAACAGCTTGTCAGCAGGCCTGTCCGACCGAAGCCTTTGTTTTCGGAAATATAAATAACAGCAAGAGCGCGGTGGTGAAATCAAGACAGGATAATGAACAACGTTTATATCATGTACTTGAAGAGTTGCACGTTCTGCCAAATATCACTTACCTCGCCAAGGTCCGTAACCAGGATGCAGAAGCGAAGGAGAAAGTATAATAAAAAAAGTTATAACTCAGGTATGGCTTCATTAAAATACGAATCACAGGTAAGGCCGCCATTAGTAGATGGTGGTAAATCCTATCACCAGATATCGGAAGACATTATCCGTCCGATAGAAAACCGTCCGTCCAAACTCTGGTGGACCGGATTCCTGATCTCAATACTCCTGCTTTGTTTTGGAATTTTTTCTGTCACCCGGGAAGTGATTTATGGAGTCGGCCAATGGAATTTGAACAAAACGATCGGCTGGGCCTGGGATATTACCAACTTTGTTTGGTGGATCGGAATCGGACATGCCGGAACGCTGATCTCAGCCATTCTTTTATTATTCAGGCAACAATGGAGAACAGGTGTGAACCGTGCAGCAGAAGCGATGACTATTTTTGCCGTAATGTGCGCCGGACAATTTCCGATATGGCATATGGGTCGTGTGTGGGTAGCTTTCTTTTGTCTTCCTTATCCAAATACCCGCGGTGCACTATGGCCGAATTTTAATTCGGCATTGCTCTGGGATGTATTCGCGGTATCCACTTATTTTACGGTTTCTTTATTATTCTGGTATTGTGGATTATTACCGGATCTCGCAGCCGTAAGGGATCGGGCTAAGTTGAAATGGAGAAAGTTTTTTTATGGTGTAGCATCTTTCGGATGGAGCGGTTCAACGAAACACTGGCAAAGGCATGAAGCACTGTCGCTGGTACTTGCAGGACTGGCTACACCGCTGGTGCTTTCTGTACATACCATTGTATCTTTCGACTTTGCCACTTCTGTTGTTCCCGGTTGGCACACGACTATCTTCCCTCCTTATTTCGTAGCAGGGGCGGTATTCTCAGGATTCGCCATGGTACAATCATTATTGATCGTAACAAGAAAAGTATTAAAGCTGGAAGAATACATTACGATCGAGCATATCGATGTGATGAACAAGATCATAGTACTCACGGGTTCCATTGTGGGAATAGCCTACCTGACAGAACTTTTTGTTGCATGGTATAGCGGAAGTCCTTATGAAAGTTTTGCTTTCCTGCAAAATCGCGTTAATTTATTATCACCATATGGCTGGGCTTATTATATCATGATGGGTTGCAATGTTCTTTCGCCACAGATATTCTGGTTCCGGAAACTCCGCAGAAATCTGGTAGTAACATTTTTCATGTCGGTCATAGTGAATATAGGAATGTGGTTCGAACGATTTGTAATAATCGTTACGTCCATTTACCGTGAATATCTTCCCAGTGGTTGGAGTACTTATTATACTCCCACCATTTACGAGATTGGATTTTATCTTGGAACCTTCGGCTTGTTTTTCACCTGTTATTTCCTGTTCTCGAAATTCTTCCCGGTTATTGCTTTGTCAGAAATCAAACATATTCTGAAGAAAGCCGGCGATAATTATAAAGCGAAGATGGGTCCTGAAGAAAAAGAAACACCGGAAGAATTTGCACACGAATATGAACACGCCCATTAAATATCTTCTAAAGCGATTATATGGCTATTAAAAGATTTGTTGTTGGAAGTTTTGATGATGAAGCAGTTTTGTTTTCTGCCGTGAAAAAAGTTCGTATGGCCGGATACCAGATACATGATGTTTATACTCCTATGCCTATTCATGGTTTGGATCATGCGATGGGGTTAAGGGAAACCAGTCTTCATACTGCCGGATTTATTTATGGTATTACTGGAACGACAACTGCATTGTGTGGGATCAGCTATGCATTGGTTTTTGACTGGCCACTGAATTTTGGTGGCAAGCCACATTTTGCCTTACCGGCCTGGATCCCGATTACTTTTGAACTAACAGTACTGTTCTCAGCTGTGGGCATGGTAATGACCTTTTGCTATCTCTGTCAGATGGCACCTTTTGTAAGGAAACATCATTTCAGTCTTCGTGCAACTGACGATTTATTTGTGATGGTGATTGAATGCATGCCAAAAACCAACGAAGCAGATTTGCAGGCATTTTTAAAATCGGTGGGTGCGCTGGATGTTCATACGCAGAGTGCTGAAACGGGCTGGTGGCTTGGAACCTATAGCAAGAGTATTCCGTCGGTTGATAATCCAAAAACTATTCTGGCATAACAAATGAAAGTTGACATGCAGATTCAAAAAAAATTGATTCCTTTCTGTTTATCCCTGGTCATACTGGCGTCCTGCAGTAGCGATGTGCGAAGGGATACGGGAAGAATCTATATGCCGGATATGACATACAGCCGGGCTTATGAAACTTACGCGCTGACGCCTGAAGAAAAAGAAATTTTGTTGAAGAAGGGTATTCACTTCAGCAATATTCCGGTGAAGGGAACTTTGAAAAGAGGAGCGCTGATTCCATTTGACATTCCAATGGATTCAATTGCAGGCGATACGACAAACTATGTGGCTTCCAAACAGGTTAAGAATCCGCTGACGGGTTTGGATGAAACTACCATGACGGAAGCAAAGAGATTATACCTGGTGAACTGTGGTATTTGTCACGGCCCCAAACTGGACGGAAACGGTCCTTTGTATAAGGGTGGTGATGGTCCTTTTCCGGCGAAGCCGGCCACCCTGGTAGGGGATGCCAAATATGAAGCAATGCCTGAAGGACAGATGTATTATTCAGTTACCTATGGTAAAAACAAAATGGGTAGTTATGCTTCCCAGCTGGATACGCGTCAAAGGTGGATGGTGATTGAATATATTAAATCGAAACAGGCAGGATCAAAACAGGTTGCTGCAGTTTCAGATTCAACAGGAAAGAAAAAATAAGAAGAGCAGTTTAAAAAATTATAACGAATGTCTATTAAAGAACGTTTTGAAATTCCTTCTGGTTTCAGGATGTGGTCAATGGGACTGATGGCAGTCGGGGTTCTTTCCCTGATTGTCGGATACTTTGTATATGGCAATGGTGACGAAGCACATCAGACCCGCTTCTGGGCAACACTTTTACAGAACAGTGTTTATTTTTTGCTGGTCGTGAATGCTGCCATGTTCTTTTTTTGTGCAGTTACCCTGGGTATGGGAGGATTTGCATTAACCTTTCGTCGTGTAACGGAAGCCATTTCGGCTTGTGTACCCGTAATTGGTGCAATAACATTTGTGATCCTGATGTGCCTCGTAATGGGTCACAAAAGTGTCATTTATGAATGGGTTGATAAGACTGCAGTTACGAACGATTCCATCCTGAATGGTAAGAAGGGATTTCTTAATCCGGCTTTTTTTACTATTTGGACTATCCTGACGATTGGTCTGTGGACAGTAATCGGGTATAAAATGCGTAAAATCAGCCGTGAACTGGATAACCATGTTCCGACTGTTGAGGAAGGTAAAAGATATATTTACAAGAACACAGTCTGGGCGGGTCTTTTTATTGTTTGGTTCGCTCTGACAGTTGCTTCTACTATTCCCTGGTTATGGCTGATGAGTATCAACGCACATTGGTACAGTACCATGTACAGCTGGTACACTTTTGCGAGCACATTTGTAGCAGGTGTTGCACTTATTACTCTGTTTGTTATCTACCTGAAAAACAAGGGATACCTGGAATATGTAAACAAGGAACACCTGCACGACCTGGGTTTATTTCAGTTTGCTTTTTCTATTTTCTGGACTTACCTGTGGTTTTCCCAGTTTATGTTAATCTGGTATGCGAATATTCCTGAAGAAACTACTTATTTCAGGCCAAGATTTGAAGGTGCTTATACGGGTATTTTCTATCTGAATCTCGTTATAAATTTTCTGGCTCCCCTGCTTATTTATATGCGCAGAAGTTCCAAACGTAACTATGCTGTATTAACCATTATGTCTGTAGCTTTGCTGTTTGGTCACTGGCTGGATTTTTACCAGATGGTTTTTGCAAGTCTGTTTCCGGATCATGTGTCCTTGAACCTCTTTGATGTTGGTATTGCAGCAGGATTCGTGGGACTGATCATCTACCAGACAGGAAACGTGTTGGCGCGTTTTCCGTTATATGCAAAAAATCATCCGTTTTTTAAAGAAAGTATTATTCACTATACTTAGTTTGATATGTCTACCTTTTTTCTGTTTGCAATTTTATTGATGGGTTTTGTGATCACATTTCAGATTGCGAAAGCCAGTGAATATGTAGGCATCCTGAAAGGCGAAAAGAAAAATAACGAACAGAACAACCGCATCAACGGATTTCTGATGATCGTATTTTTGGTTTTGGGCCTGATCGGTGTGTACTGGTGCAATGAATTATTCAAAGGAAAAATTCTGGGGAAAGCTGCATCTGATCATGGGGAGAAGATTGATTCGATGCTTTATATAACAATTGCCATTACAGGCGTTGTGTTTTTTATCACACAAATCCTCTTATTCTGGTTTTCTTTCAAATACCAGCATTCAGAAAAAAGAAAAGGATATTATTTCCCTCATAATAATAAGCTGGAAGTTATATGGACAGTGGTCCCTGCCATTGCACTGACCGTGCTGGTTGGTTTCGGACTCATGTACTGGTTTCAGATAACCGGGGAAGCGCCTAAAAATGCCATGGAAGTAGAAGTTACCGGAAAACAATTTAACTGGATATTCAGGTATCCCGGGAAGGATAATGTTTTTGGAAATAAATATTATAAAAATATCAGTGATGCCGAAAACAATTCGCTGGGATTATTATGGGATGATCCGGCAACGCACGATGATATCGTAGTAACAAATACAATGTATCTGGTGGTAAACCAGCCGGTGAAACTTATCATTAATTCACGTGATGTGATTCATGATGTAGGCCTTGTAGCTTTCAGAATGAAAATGGATGCAGTTCCGGGAACACCCACCACCATGTGGTTTACTCCGAAGTATACAACACAGGAGATGAAGAAAATGACGAACAATCCGGATTTTGAGTATGAAATTTCCTGCGATCAGATGTGTGGGAAGAGTCATTTTTCCATGAAAGGAACTGTGCAGGTTGTGACTCCGGAAGAATTTATTTTATGGCGCGCAAAACAGGTTTCCAACTATGCACAGGTGATAAAGGATAAAATGCCTCCACCACCGGCAGCTGATTCAGTTAAAACAACTGCAGTGAATATGCCTGCTAAGCTGGTCGCGGCTAATTAGGCGTTAAGCGTTGAGCGTAAAAAAGGATTAAAATAAAGTATTAAATTTTTACTGATGAGTACTGATTCGACGATACATGGAACTGGTGAGGTGATCGTTTCTCACGACACGCATGACGAGGGTCATGAAGTCCATCATCATAAGGAGACTTTCATCACAAAATATGTTTTCAGTCAGGATCATAAAATGATCTGTAAGCAATTCCTGATCACTGGAATGATCTGGGCAATTCTCGGAGGTTTAATGTCGGTTCTTTTCAGACTTCAGTTAGGTTATCCTGATTCAACTTTTCCATGGCTGGAAGACGTTCTGGGTAAATGGGCAAAGGGCGGAAAAATTCAACCCGAAGCTTATTATGCCCTGATCACCATGCATGGAACTGTACTCGTATTCTTTGTACTGACGGGAGGCCTCAGCGGAACTTTTGCAAACTTCCTGATTCCATTACAGATTGGTGCACGTGATATGGCATCGCCATTTCTCAATATGCTTTCTTACTGGTTTTTCTGGATGGCAAGTGTGGTTATGCTGACTTCATTATTTATTGAAACAGGTCCGGCAAGTGGCGGATGGACTGTATATCCTCCTCTAAGTGCATTGGGAGATGCCAACCTTGGGTCGAAGGCGGGAATGGATTACTGGATTACAGCGATGTCATTGTTTGTTGTTTCGTCTTTACTGGGAGGATTGAATTATATCACTACCATCCTCAATATGCGAACGAAGGGAATGAGCATGACAAGGCTCCCCCTGACCATCTGGGCTATTTTATTCACAGCAATACTTGGTGTACTTTCTTTTCCCGTACTTCTTTCCGGACTTATTTTATTACTATTCGACCGGCACGTAGGCACCAGTTTTTATCTCTCTGATATTTTTGTTACTGCTACGCAGAAAGCACTTCCCAACGAAGGCGGAAGTCCCATCCTGTATCAGCATTTGTTTTGGTTCCTGGGTCACCCGGAGGTTTATATAATCATACTCCCGGCCATGGGGCTGGTTTCTGAGGTGATGGCCATCAATTCGCGCAAGCCGATTTTCGGATATATGGCGATGGTTGGATCACTTATGGCGATTACAATCCTTGCTTTCCTGGTATGGGCACATCATATGTTTGTCACCGGTCTGAATCCATTTCTCGGATCGGTATTCGTATTGCTGACCCTGCTGATCGCGGTACCCTCAGCCATAAAAGTATTTAACTGGCTTACCACATTATGGCGTGGCAATATACGATTCACCCCTGCCATGTTATTTGCCATTGGATTTGTGAGTATGTTTATTTCAGGTGGTTTGACGGGGGTCTTCCTTGGCAATTCAACACTGGATATACATTTGCATGATACGATGTTTATAGTTGCGCATTTTCATATTGTAATGGGAGTTTCTGCTTTCCTGGGAATGTTCTGTGGTGTATATCACTGGTTCCCGAAAATGTATGGAAGATATATGAACAACACCATGGCCTATATCCATTTCTGGGTTACGTTTGCCGGTGCCTATCTTATTTTCTGGCCCATGCATTATGAAGGTCTGGCTGGACTACCAAGGCGATATATGGATTATTCCGGCTGGTCATCATTCAATCAATTTGGGGGTCTGAACAGATTTATATCTACAGTTTCGATGGTAGTATTCGCCGTGCAACTGATGTTTGTGTTCAACTTTTTCTATTCCATATTTAAAGGAAGAAAAGTAATTTCTAAAAACCCGTGGCAGGCAAATACACTTGAATGGACAACGCCTATTCGTCCGGGTCATGGCAACTGGCCTGGAGAAATTCCTGAAGTTCATCGCTGGGCCTATGACTATGGTAAAGACGGAAAGGAATTCATCCTGCAAACAGAACCACTTGGAGCCGATGAACAGCACCATTAGTTCCGGGCGTAAGCCTTTAATATTGAAGTCGGCCGATTCCATAAAACAATCCGGTTCTTTTAAGATTGCGGAAAAGCTGAAAGACTATATGCTGCTGGTTAAATTTAACCTCAGCTTTATGGTTGTATTTTCTGCAGTCATAAGTTATCTGCTGGCACCGAAAGTAAAAGCATACGACTGGAGAGCCATCATACTTTTATTTGTCGGTGGAATGTTAGTTACCGGAAGTGCAAATGCCATTAACCAGGCCATGGAAAAGCAGACGGATGCGATGATGAAACGTACTGCCGGCCGGCCGGTTGCTTCAGGAAGAATGACCGTGACTGAAGCCATGTCTTTCGCCGTGATTTGCGGATTGGCCGGTACGTTGTTGTTATGGCATTTTAATTTTTTAACAGCTCTTCTGTCAGTTTTCAGTTTATTTTTTTATGCTTTTATTTATACTCCGTTAAAAAAAGTAAGTTCGGCAGCAGTTTTAGCCGGAGCAATTCCCGGCGCTATGCCATGTCTTATCGGATGGGCAGCAGGAAATGATAGTTTGAGTGCAGGTGGATGGATACTTTTTGCTTTGCAGTTTTTCTGGCAGTTTCCTCATTTCTGGGCAATAGCATGGATTGCTCATAAGGATTATAGTGCTGCCGGATTTAAGTTATTGCCTTCAGGAGACGGACAGACAAAATATTCTGCGCTACAGGCAGTTATTTATTCACTACTTCTCCTGCCCGTTGGATTCATGCCATATTTTAATGGAATGAGCGGTGTTGTTAGCCTGGTGATTGTATTGATAGCAAATATTTTTATGATCGGACAATGTTTTCGCTTGTATAAGGAAATGACTATTCAGGCAGCACGAAGAGTGATGTTTAGCAGTTATATTTATCTGCCGGTGGTGCTGCTGGCTTTGCTGATTGATAAAGTCGCAAATTGAAATTTTTAAAATGACTCCGAGTCTGGAACTAAATCGCGTGGCTGATCAAAATAAAAAAATACATCCCCATAAATTCATTTTATGGGTTGGCATAGGCAGTATCATTATGATGTTTGCCGGGCTCACCAGTGCGTATGTTGTAAAAAGAGAACAACCCGGATGGACATCTTATGTTACACCGGTTGCTTTTTATTATTCTACCTGCATTATTCTGATCAGTAGCCTCACGATATTCCTGGCAGGGAAATCTTTCCGTGAAAGGCGAATGATCCGTTACAGAAAACTGGTGTTGGCAACTGCCTTTATGGGGTTGGCTTTTATGTTTTTGCAATGGCTTGGGTTCCGGCATTTATGGGAAAGTGGTATTACATTTCATGGATCAGGAGCGGGTCAGTTTTTATATATCATTGCGGGTTTGCATGCACTGCATGTATTCGGGGGAGTCATTGCTCTGTTTGTGGTGTATTTCAGGGCAAGAAATACAAAGATCAGGAGTTATAATACTGTTCCGGTGGACGTGGTATCGACCTACTGGCATTTTGTAGATATATTATGGATCTATCTGTTCATTTTCTTTTTAATGGTGCAATAAAGTATGCTTATTGTTAGATAAATTTGTGAACCTGTTCAAAACAATCTCATGGCACATACAGTTCCAGTAGGTCAAAAATGGTGGAGCGGAGGCAGGAGTCCCTTCAATGTGGAATATGGAAAACTTATGATGTGGTATTTCCTCATGAGCGATTCTTTTACCTTCGGTGCATTCCTGATTTCTTATGGAACTATCCGATTCTCTTCGAGCTCATGGCCCAATCCGAATGAGGTCTTCCGGACTTTTCCTCTTATTGGTGAAATGTCTGTGCCTCTCGCGTTTGTGAGTCTGATGACATTTATACTGATCATGAGCTCTGTCACCATGGTAATGGCTGTGGGCGCAGGACAGGCGCAGGATCGTAAGGCTGTGATGAAGTGGATGTTCTTAACGATTCTTGGAGGACTGGCTTTCCTGGGTTGCCAGGCATGGGAATGGACACATTTGCATGCAGAAGGTGCTTGGTGGGGAAGGAATCCGTTTTTGAATATCGATGGCACACAGTCATCAACTAATTTTACGAATTTCTTTTTTACAATTACCGGATTTCATGGATTCCATGTATTCTCAGGAGTGATCATTAATATTATTATGCTGATTAAAACCTGGCGAGGCGATTTTCAAAGGACAGGCCATTACCTGATGATTGAAAAGGCCGGACTTTACTGGCATTTTGTGGACCTGGTATGGGTATTTGTTTTTACCTGTTTTTATCTGTTATAATTTAAAATGAATGAGCATATGAGTTCTGCAAGCCCAACATCAGCAGATTTCGGAAAAGATAAGAGTTCATTTGATTCGAAGGCGGTCTGGAGAACATTCTGGATCCTGCTTTGCATTACCGTGTTTGAGCTTGTCATTGCCATCATTTATTATGAAACGCATTTTTTCCCTAAACATATTCTGAACGGTGTCTTTCTTATTATGACTCTTGCAAAGGCATTTTTTATTGTAGCAGAATTTATGCATCTGGGTCATGAGATCAAAAATCTCATTATGACAATTGCTATTCCTGCCTGCCTCTTTATTTGGTTTCTCATTGCATTCATGTGGGACGGCAGCTCTTTTCACGATCTTCGCATGCGGTACGATAAATATCAATACGAACAAAGTAAGACAAAAGTTAAACCGGTTGAACATAAAGAAGAAGGGAAGAAACCGGGAGTGGAATAACGCTTAACGCTTAAAGCTTAAGGCCCAAAGCTTAAAGCCATATATCAAAAATTAATCCCGCATTTGCGGGAACAATTGACCATTGCTCTGCGATGGTTTTTTTATCTAAAAGGAATGATGTGAGTAAGAAAGCACTGACAGCAGTTTTGTTGGCGATTATGGTACCGTTAATTAGTTACCTGATTGTAAAAAGAGCAAGCGATCACTCCATCGGTATGCCTGGAAGATATTATTATGACAGTGTTGTTTCTGTAATCAGGGACGGGAAAACGATCGACGACACGATCTGGCATTCTGTTGAGGATTTTAAATTTCAAAATCAGCTTGGAAGAACTGTTTCACTTGCCGACTTGCCTGGTAAAGTAATCGTCGCTGATTTTTTCTTTACTAGGTGTCCTTCCATTTGTCCAAAGCTGACTGCCAATATCAGAAAACTTCAGGATGCATTATCGTCGAAAGATCAATTTAAACAATTGAATCCAGCCTTTATCCAATTTCTTTCATTCAGTGTGGACCCCGACCGGGATTCAGTTCCGGTATTAAAAGCCTATGGCAATAAATTCGGCATTAATCCTGATTTGTGGTGGCTGCTAACCGGTCCCAGGAAACAGATTTATGATTTTTCCATAAAGGAATTGAAATTAGGTCTTGCAGACGGAGAGGGTGTTGATTCAAACTTTATTCATACTCAAAAACTTGTTCTGCTCGACAAAGAACATGTGGTAAGAGGATATTATAATGGATTGGATAGTGTGGACATGAGTAAGATGGCAAATGACATGGTATTTATTATGCTGGAAAAAGATAAAAACTATGTATCCCCATTGAATGAAATAAAAACGATTTTACCTATCATTATTTTCATGCTGGTGGCTACAGTTGGAATGGTAATTTATCTGTCCAGAAAGCCTCAAAGCCTAAAGCCTAAATCCTAAAGCCTAAAGCCTAAATCCTAAAGCCTAAAGCCTAAAGCCTAAAGCCTAAAGCCTAAAGCCTAAAGCCTAAAGCCTAAATCCTAAATCCTAAAGCCTAAAGCCTAAAGCCTAAAGCCTAAAGCCTAAAGCCTAAAGCCTAAAGCCTAAAGCCTAAAGCCTAAACAAAATTGCAAATGCGAAATTATGAATCAAATGGTAAAATGAAAATTGCAATTCAAAAAAATAATACCCCCTTCTTTTGGATCAATTATAAATAGCAATGAAAGAAAAAAGTTTTACACTTCCGATTATTACCATTTCGATAGCCATTCCGATGGTTGTTGCTTTCCTGATACTCGGATTAAAAACAAAAGTCAATTTCGGATTTAATACAAGTAACCTTCCGCTATTTCATGCAATTCTCAATTCAACGACTGCGATTTTATTGCTGGCCAGTTTATATTTCATAAAAAATGGAAGGATAACAGCGCATAGAAGAGCGAACCTGACTGCAGTGGTGCTGAGTTCTATTTTTTTAATCTCTTATGTGATATATCATAGTTCAAATCCATCTGTGAAGTATGGAGACCTGAATCACGATGGTATCCTAAGCGCGGATGAAAAACTGCAGGCGGGAAATCTCAGATATGTCTATTATTTTATTTTGAGCAGCCATATTATTTTATCCGGTATTATTGTACCCTTAGTATTATTTACACTGCAACGTGCTTTCCAGGATAGATTCATCGCTCATAAGAAGCTGGCACGTATTACCTGGCCCTTGTGGTTTTATGTAGCTGTAACGGGTGTTGTTGTTTACATTATGATAAGTCCTTATTACGCTTAACGCCTAATGCTTAACGCCTAATGCCTAACGCTTAACGCCTAATGCCTAACGCTTAACGCCTAATGCCTAACGCTTAACGCCTAATGCCTAACGCTTAACGCCTAATGCCTAACGCTTAACGCCTAATGCCTAACGCTTAACGCCTAATGCCTAACGCTTAACGCCTAATGCGGTCAACAGTCAACGGTCATCGATAGTGGTGACTCACAAAAAATCCCTGGAAGGATCCCAGAATTTCTCTTTGAAGTTAACGATCACATCATCCTTCACCAGGATGCCTTCTTTCTTAAGAAGTTTTTCCATTTTTCCCGGCGGATTAAAATGATGTTTACCTGAAAGAAGTCCGACCCTGTTTACAACACGATGCGCGGGCACAGTAGGATTTATTTTGTCGGCGCCATTCATGGCCCAGCCAACCATACGGGCTGAAAGTTTTGTACCGAGGCAGGCTGCAATTGCACCATAAGAAGTTACGCGTCCGTAAGGTATTTGCCGGGCTACTTCATATACCAGTTCAAAAAATGATTCTTCTCTTTTACCGGAAGGATTTATTTTGTTAAGTTTTGATACCGGTTTAATTGGTGAGCTCTTTTTACTTTTTTTTAAAGGCATATTCATGAAGTTCGGTATTTTCAATTTGTTTCAGTAGTTCCTGCAGTTTCGGATCCGGAAGTGGAATCTGTTTTTCGGGCAAACTAAAATTCAAATAGTAAACCTGTTTGCTTTCAGCGATATCGAGTTTTTCGTAGTGTGTTGTAATTTTTAATTCTATGGGATTATCCAGGCGTGCATGCACATTTTCTGAATAGTCCAGAATATCCAGATCAAGTAACTCCGCCATGAATTTGGTGAAATAGAACAACTCAGGTGAGTCTGTTTTTAAGTGAATTGAACCTTTCGGTTGAAGTATGGATTGATAAAGTCTGAGGAAACGAGGATGTGTTAGTCTTTTTTTAGCCCTGGATGTTCGAAGATGCGGGTCGGGAAATGTTATCCATATTTCGCTTACTTCATCCGGTAAAAAATAATGATCGATTTTGTCAATTTGAGTTCGAAGGAATGCAGCATTGCTGAGATTATTCTTGAGACATTCCAGTGCTCCGGAATAAATACGATTTCCTTTTAAGTCAACACCTATAAAATTTTTTTCAGGATGAATGGCAGATAATCCGACAGTATATTCTCCTTTCCCGCATGCAAGTTCTAATGTTATCTGATTTTCATTCCCGAAAAAATCCTTCCACTTGCCTTGCATTGCTTCAGGGTATTGAAGCACGTTTGGAAATGACCGGATGGCTTCGAATCGTTGAAGTTTTTTATTGCCCATATCGGGGCAAAAATAAGGCTTAGGGGTAATTAGTTCTCCGGTGACGAAGAAAAGCTTTTTTCATTTTGCATGTTGGTATGCCTGAGAACCGGCATGACAAGGTTTCTTTCTACCAATCCCTCAATCAAAAAGATCGCTCCCAATAAACCTGATATATTCTGGGACATAGAAGTAGCTACCCCCTTTGTATCTAAAATAGTATGGAAAGAATAATTTCCGATCATTCCGCTGGTAGCAATTTCCCAAAACTTGTAAACGACTCCAATAAAAAGTGTTGCTGTTATAAGTATCATATAAGTAAATGATTTCGAAATGCGCATATTTACTGTACAGACCATATAGAAGCAAAATGCAAGTAAAAAACTCATTCCAAAATGAGCGGAAAAATGCACAAGCTTATCATGGTCGGAAAGCGAATCAGGAAGGATAAATCCAAAACACCCCACACCCAGCGCAAGCAACAAAAGAATTAGTTTGTCTTTAACACTATATTGATTTTTCATAGAGTTATGTTATTCAATCTGAAAAAACGAAATCCGTGCCAAACAACATTGTTTTAAAGAACATTAACTTAGTACAAGGATGATTGGAGAAGAAATGAAACAATATTCATCTGATCAACATCACTGTGCCCTTCAGGGAGTGACTGACTCCGCGTTGATCAGAATAATGAATAGTCCATACGTAAGCGTCAATAGGTTGAGCAAGTCCCCTGAACGTGCCATCCCATCCCTGAGACGGATCGGAACTTGCAAATATTTTCATTCCATGTCGATCATAAATGGATAAGGAGAATTGGACCGGAGGATAATCGTATAGTACTCTAAAAATATCATTGTTTCCATCTCCGTTTGGCGTAAATGCATTGGGGACAGACAAGTTAAAATTACATTTCGCATAATTCACAGTCTTTTTAACCTGCACACTGCCGCAGGCGTTCGAAACTTTTACGTAATAATTTCCGGAATGAGTTACTACATAAAAAGGCTGGGTCGAGCCATCCTGCCACAGGAATTGAAAGGATGAATCGGCTTCTGGTTTTAATACAATGTTCCCGTCGTTGCAGACAGTAGTATCTGCCTCTCCGAGAAGGGATGATGCAGGATCAGGAGTCCAATGCAGATATATAGAATCTGTGTTTAGGCAAACACTATCGTTTTGTACTTTGCAGAAGTACCAACCAGATCCATAGCCTCCTGGCCCCGAGTTTACATTAAGTGTAGAAGTCCCTCCCGAAGATATTAATGTATCATTTCTAAACCATTGGATAGAAGATCCCGAATAAAATGAAGAAGGTTGCATTTGAAGGTTGTATGAACTTGTGCAGGGAGTGCCTGAAGAGATACTCAACACCGGGGCTGGAACACTGGATTCAAATATTTGTACATCGTTCAGGAAATAGGAATAATCAATGGTAGAAAGCGTTGTTCCTTTATATACAAATGAATCCAAGACGGGATAGATAGTATCACAACTCGGGCCCAACGCAATGGCCTGAATATTCTGACCCGGAGTAAACAAAATGGATGTATTAACCCAGGATCCAGCTCCTCCTTCGACCGCGACTGTTCCCAGTAAAATCCATCCCGAGCGTGATGGGCAACCAATGATGGGTACAGTAGAATTTAAAATCGCACAATCAGTTTCACCGAACAAGCTGAATTTTTCTTTTGGTAAAGAAAATTGCGGCCCAAGATAAATTCCCTGGGACGTCTGAATGACCGTATCGCGCTGTTTCCCAAATCCCACATTAAAGGTTAACCTGTATAAGGAGTCTTTGAGTAAAATTTTGTTCGAGCAGGTAGCTATATATGATTTATGGAATGGGTAAAGATATTGATGGCCTCCAAAACCAAAATCACTTACGGCTGCAACGCCATTTCCGACGGGTATGGGTTGAGGAACTATCGGGTATAGGCAGGTATTGGGAATTATTAGAAATTCATTGAGAATGGAGCTGTCCGGAATTGTAAAATTTGAACAGGCATTCAGGAATGCAATGGGCACTTCGTTTGTCGGACTGGACCAGCCTGGCACTAAACTATACCCTGATGAGCATGGTACCACATCATTTTCGAAAGTTGGGTTGCTGATGGCACTAATCTGTCTGCCAGGCACCTGAAAGCAGGTATCCTGGCTATAAGCATCAAACATTAACCAAAGCATCCATATTAACGACAGACTTTTTTTCATCGCGTTATTTGCCTTTAAAAGATACTTATTCTAATGCTGAATTCATCGTTCGGGACAGGATTCCGTTTAACTGGTTCGTGTTGGATTTCTACTGCAGAAGCTGCCCGGGATTAGTAAATTAAATCGAAGAAATGCCTGGAAGACATTTGGATTGTATCTGTTAAAATGATCTCTCTTCCAGGGAATCTTTATTCTCCCAATGTAAGAAAAATAAGCACTGGCAAAAGGGTAAAGTCAATGATTTAATCAAACTTAAACTTATAGCGTTTTAGAAAATTTAAATAAAAGCTTAAACATGATTAATACGTAATTATTTAAGAATGGTTTACATAAGGATTACCTACGGTGATCCTTGGAGGGGAGCTAGCAATTCATTCAATGCCGGCGCTTCGCGCCTTCCATTTTTAATTCCCGTCGGCTTTGGAAAGCAAGCTTTCCACGCTTCCAGGAATTAAAAATGCCCCGCCTGGGCGGGGCATTGATTTCATTGCTGTAGAGGGAGGATTCGAACCTCCACGAGGCAGTTAGCCAAGGCACAATGTTAGTGGTGGTCAACCCCAGTCGGCCACGCTTTGCAGCGAGACCGGCATTATGCGATGTTTATCCTGTGATCCCCACCCCCGAGACAAGAGGGCATGTCTGCCAAATTTCATCACTCCACAGTATTGTCGAGGCTTTTAAGCCGTTGACTATGCAATATTAAGGTAAATATGCCGATCTGTTGCATAAATACTAATATATATTTTGAAATATTTGATAATATTTAAATATTGCCTATATTTATTAAATATTATTAAAACTATCATTCAAAATGAGCGGTAAATTTAACTTAGATAAGCTGGATCTGCAAATAATTCATGAAATGATGGAAAATGCCGAGATCTCTTATGCTGATCTCGGTAAAAAATTATTTGTCTCTGGTGGAACGATACATGTCCGCATAAAAAAACTGCAGGAGTTCGGAATCGTTAAAGGCACAAAACTAAATGTAAATCTGAAACACCTTGGATTCGATGTAATTGCCTTCATAGGAATTTATCTGGAGAAAAGTTCATTGTATGATTCTGTTGCAAAGGATCTTCGCAAGATTCCTGAAATCGTTCGATTAAATTATACTACGGGTAATTATAGCATGTTTGCTGAAATTGTTTGTAAGGATATAAACCAGCTTCGTTTCGTACTTCATGATGAGTTGCAAAAGATAAAGGGTATTGAAAGGACAGAAACTTTTATTTCGCTTGATGAAAGTTTCAACAGGAATGTACCGGTTTATAAAGAACCTTTGTAAGCGTAACGCTTAACGCTTAACGCTTAACGCGTAACGCGCAACGCTAATCGCGTAACGAAAAATCTGCCTCTACCATTATACTTTTACATTCAATGCGTCTCTTAATCCATTTCCCAATAGATTAAAGGCAAGCACAAGTAACATGATCGCAAATCCGGGCGCAAGGGCCAGCATGGGATTATGTGTAATGATAAAATTATAATTCTCTTTGATCATAAGTCCCCAGCTGGGTTGGGGTGGCTGGACTCCTATTCCTAAAAAACTCAACCCTGCTTCAATTACGATTGCTGAAGCGAAATTTGACGCAGCCACTACCATCACCGGGCCGAGGATATTTGGAAGGATATGTCTGATGATAATCCGGCTGTCTTTATAACCCAATGCAGTTGCGGCTTCGATATATTCCAATTCTTTTACAGCAAGCACCTGGCCCCGAACTATACGTGCGACATTTACCCACATAGTTAAACCGATCGCTATAAATACCTGCCAGAAACCTTTTCCAAGAAGAAGAGTCAGGGCAAATACTAAAAGCAAAGTGGGAATGCTCCAGATAACGTTGAGAAGCCACATAACAAGCTGATCTGTTCTTCCTCCATAGTATCCCGCAATGGCGCCAAGGAAAATACCGATACTCAGTGAAAGAATAACTGTTATGAGTCCGACTGCGAGACTTACTCTCATACCAATGATGAGTCTGCTGAGTATATCGCGTCCATATCGATCAGTACCCAACAGGAAAATTTTATTTTGGATCCGGAGATCTGTATCCTGAGGCGGATGAAAAAAAGCAGCCCTCTCTGTAATGCCTTCATCAATATATTTCTGAACGATTAAACTGTCACCCTGCTGTGACCAGGACTGGATAGGTATAAAATCATAACGGTCATCGACACCTGAAATGAGTCTGTCAATAAATGTACTTACCGGAATGGTCTGTTGTTTTTTGATGAGTAAAAAACTTTGCCTGTAACCAGGTTTTTGTCCCCCGATTTCCAGAACCATCCTGTTGGCATAAGGACTGTGATCGGGTGCCAGCAGATAAGCAAAAACCGCCATAAATAACGCGATTATAATGATAACCATTCCAAATATGGCGCCCTTATTTTTCTTCAGTCGATGCCAGGTATCAGACAATATGGAATCATTTTTTTCAATCGTCATTTTACTTTACGGTTTTTCCATTCGTATTTGCCAAAACTACCGAAACTACCTGCAATCACAGTATAGAGAATATGGAATGGCTGGCACAATGGAAAATATTTCATCAGTGATTGCTGTTGAAAAAAAAGGGCAACTTTAGAAACAAAAAAGTATTCAGAAATAGTTTTGAATACAATAAGGATCAGGAACCAACGCCAGTGTCCGTAAAAAAAGCAACTTATGAAAAGGAGCAGGAGAGAGGTATTTACAAGGAATACAAGTGCAAGGGTGAGGAAGGTAGCACCATGTTTGTAATGCGATATTTTACTTGCCCATCGTATACGCTGACTAAAAAATGCTCTGATATTTTCAGCAGATCCTGTGCTTACAATTGCGCGCTGATCCTTAATATATCCGGTTTTTCCCCGAAAACCTGCCTGTATTTTTTTCATCAGTAACATATCGTCGCCGGATGCGATATGGTCTATATCTGAAAAACCTCCAACCATATCATAAGCCTTTCTGGTATATGCAAGGTTGGCTCCGTTACACATAGGATAAAGGTTTTTGTATACGGAAGCTCCGGTTATTCCCTGCAAAGAAATGAAGTCGAGGATTTGAAAAACAGAAAGCCAGGATCCATCGGAAATAATTTTGACAGGTGCAGCAATGAACTGAAGTTTTTCTTTTTCATAAACGGAGACCAGCGTTTTTATCCAGTCTACACCCATAGTACAATCTGCATCAGTGCAAATAATCAGTTCACCGATGGAAAAATTGATGGCGGTTTCTATGGCTTTCTTTTTATATGAATTCAGGTTTTCGGTAACATAATCTGAAAGGTTCAATAGTTTGCATTTCAATTTATGCCCCCGTACAAGCGTTGCGGTACCATCCGTTGAGTAATCGTTCACCACAATTACTTCGATATAATCTTTAGGATAGGACTGATTGAAAATAGAATCCAGGCAGTGCCCGATCCGTGAGAACTCATTTCTTGCAGGAATTATCACAGAAACCATTACGGCCATCGCAGGAATTGGCGAATTCTCCGGATCTGATTGAAAAGGAATCTGGTCCCAGATCCGGTGATAGTAAAATATCAGCAGGGCATAGAACAGCAGCAGGATGCCTGTAATAACGATGAGTGGATGAATCACTTAAAGTCCATTCAACCGGAAATATACGTTGATGAAGTTCATCATAAATGAGGAATCAAAAAGGGCCCTGAAATTTGAGGTTTCCATATAAATAATTACTTTTATATAGTTGTTTAACTAACTATATGCCAAACAACCAATTTAAGAAAGGTGAACTGTATAGCTTTGTAACGGGTAAGGCATCGATAGCCATTGCCCGGAGATTACAGAAAAAGTTTAATAGCGCCAGTTTGAGGATCACGATTGAGCAATGGAGTGTTCTTTATCATTTGTGGAAACAGGACGGGCAGAGTCAGCAGGAACTTTGTAACGCAACTTTCAGGGACAAACCAAGCATTACCCGACTCGTGGACAATCTGGAGAAATTGCAGCTTGTAAAAAGAGTGGCATCTGAACATGACAGGAGAATTAATCGCATCTGTCTGACGAAGACGGGTATCAAACTCCAGGAACAATCCATGATGCTGGCGGAGCATACTTTAAACGAAGCATTGGAAGGAGTTGCACCTGAAGAGATAGATATTTGCAAAGATGTATTGCAGTTGGTTTATGACAATTTAAAATAACAATATAAAATTTCGGCGATGAATACATTAACCAGTAAACAAACGGAAATCAAGGGTGGTGAATGGCTAATACGTGAATCTGAAGCAGCAGATAGCTTTATACCCGAAAATTTCTCAGAGGAACAACAGATGGTGAAGGATATGTGTGCTTCGTTTCTTGATACAGAAGTACTTCCTATCATTGACAGAATCGATAAACTGGAACCAGGTCTTATGCCTTCCCTGCTTGTAAAAGCGGGTGAGCAGGGACTGCTGGGCACTTCCATTCCCGAGAGTCTGGGGGGATTGGGAAAGGATTTCATTACAGCCACGCTGGTAAATGAAGGTTTGGGTGGAGGATATTCTTTTTCGGTTGCACTTGCAGCACACACCGGTATTGGAACATTACCCATTTTATATTTTGGAACGGAAGAACAGAAAACAAAATATATTCCAAATCTCGCCAGTGGAGAGTGGAAGGGCTCTTATGGTTTGACAGAACCAAATAGTGGAAGTGATGCCCTTGGCGCGAAAACGACGGCGACGCTCTCTAAAGATGGTAAATATTATTTGCTTAACGGACAGAAATGCTGGATAACCAACGGTGGTTTTGCGGATGTATATATTGTTTTTGCAAAAGTGGATGGTGAAAAATTCACCGCTTTTATAGTAGAAAGAAATTTTGAAGGATTCACACGTGGTCCGGAGGAACATAAAATGGGAATCAAAGGTTCTTCAACTGTACAATTATATTTTCAGGACTGCAAGGTGCCCGTGGAAAATTTATTGGGAGAAATGGGTAAGGGACATATCATTGCTTTCAATATTCTGAATATTGGCAGATTGAAACTTTGCGCTGCCGCACTGGGTGCGGGTAAACGCGTTACAGGAATTGCCATTGAATATGCAAATACCCGCGAACAATTCAAAACTATGATTTCCAATTTTGGCGCCATCAAAAATAAAATTGCCGAGATGGGTATCGAAATCTGGGTTACTGAATCTGCCTTGTACAGGGTTTCGAAATGGATTGAAAACAAAGAAGAGGAATTACTTGCAGATGGAAAACCTTTTAATGAAGCAGTATTGGGTGCAGCAGAAGAATACGCAATTGAGTGTGCCCTTTTAAAAGTATTCGGAAGTGAAATGCTGGATTATATAGTGGATGAGGCAGTTCAGATTCATGGTGGTAATGGATTCAGTGACGAATATGCCGTTTCGAGATCCTACCGCGACAGCCGTATTAACCGGATTTTTGAAGGCACAAATGAGATCAACCGCCTCCTGAGTGTTGATATGGTTTTGAAGAGAGCGATGAAAGGAAGACTGGATATTTTGACGCCTGCAAAAAATGTTGCTAAAGAACTTTTAAGTATTCCTGATTTTGGTTCTTCGGATGATGCTCCGTTTGCTGCAGAAAGGAAACTAATAAGTCAGTTTAAAAAAGCTATTTTGCTTACTGCAGGTGCTGCGGTTCAAAAACTCATGATGAAACTGGAATCTGAACAGGAAGTGCTCATGCATATCGCTGATATGGCTATGATTACCTTTCATGCGGAATCTGCGTTGTTACGTGTAATGAAACTCAGTGCTGCTAAAAATGAAAATGAATTAGCATTCGAATTGGACATTCTGCGAACTTTCTTATATGATTCAGCCGATAAAATTGATAAACACGGAAAAGATGCCATTAACGCTTTCGCCGACGGGGATGAACAAAGAATGCTTTTGATGGGATTGAAGCGGTTTAGTAAAGCTAGTCCGTTCAATAGTAAGGAAGCGAAAAGAAGGATTGCCGATAGATTGATTGCGTTAGGGAAATACCCATTATAAGCCTAAAGCCTAAAGCTCAAAGCGTAAAGCTAGTATAAGAGCATAAGAGTGTGGGAATGTAAATCGATTTACGATAATCGATAAACGACCAAGAGTAAACGATTTAAATTGGAGACTTAAAATAAAAAAAATGGCTGAGGAAATTAAAAACATTTTCATTCATCATGTATATTTCTGGCTTAAAGAACCTGGTAATGCCAGTCATAAAAAGCTATTGATCGAAGGCTTGAAAAAACTTTCCAGTGTGACTGCGATTCAACGATTCCATATTGGTCAGCCGGCAAAAACATCCAGAGATGTTATTGATTCCTCTTATTCTGTTTCGTGGATCATAATTTTTAAAAATGCGACAGACCAGGACAGTTATCAGGTTGATCCCATCCACCTGCGTTTTGTAGAAGAGTGTAAACATTTGTGGAATCGTGTGGTAGTATATGATTCAGTGGATGCTTCTTAACGCTGAACGCGTAACGCTTAACGCCAAACGCTTAACGGGATACGTTTTTATAAAAAGGAAATTAATCAATTAATTTGTAAGCTATGTGTCAGGCGTTACACGTTAAGCGTTACGCGTTACGCGTTACGCGTTCAACGTTAAGCGTTAAGCTTTGAAGCTGCTTCTTTATCCGTGAAGAAATGCAATTCCCCCTGTGTAGGAATGATTACCTGTGAAGGATACAAATCCGGGTTCCTTTCACCTTCCAGCACCTGATAGAGAGCGTTTGCTTTTTCGCTTCCACTGATTATAAAAACGATATGGCTGGAATGATTGACAATATTTTTTGTAAGTGTTATCCGGTACATATTCTGCGCCTTCAGAAAAAAACTGGATGTCCATAATTTTTCTTCGTGAATTACAGGAGTGCCTGGGAAAAGGGAAAGTGTATGTCCGTCGTCACCCATTCCGAGTAAAACAAGATCAAAAGTCTGGTCAGGTAAATCATCAGTTCCAAAAAATTCATACAGTGATTCTGCATACTCTGAAGCGGCATCTTCCGGTTGCAAGCTAGTATCCATGATATGTATCTGGCTTGGGGGGATGTCCAATTTATTCAGTAATGTTTCAAATGCCATATGGGCATTATTTCTTTCGTCCTCAAAAGGAACGGCGCGTTCATCTCCCCAGAATATATGGATTTTTCCCCAGTCTATCCTTTCCTTATAGGGTGATGAAGCAAGTAACAGGTTTAATTTTTTTGGCGTATTTCCTCCGGAAAGCACAAAACTGAAACTGTTTTTGCGGGTAAGTGTTTCTTCGATAAGACTGGTGATCCATTCTGCAAGCGCCAGGCTCAATTGGTCGATATCTTTAAAAACTTCGAGATTCATTTTGTTGACGGTTGATCCCGCATGTGCGGGAACGGTTTTCGGTTTGCGTTAGGCGTTACGCTTTAAGCTTTAAGCGTTCTACATTACGATCCATTGATGTCCATCTCTTGCAATAAGAGCTTCGGCATCTTCAGGTCCCCAGGACCCGGGTGAATAGTTTGGAAAATTGGCAGGTGGTCTGTTTTGCCATGCTTCCTGAATAGGCATAATAATTTTCCAGGCTGCCTCTACCTGATCTTTTCTCATAAAATTGGTAGCGTTTCCTTCCATTACATCGAGTAAAAGTGTTTCATAGGCTTCAGGTTCATTACCATCATAAACATCCGCATAACGAAATATCATATCTACAGGATTCAGCGTCATGGATTGTCCCGGTCGTTTGGATTGAAAGCGGAGGCGAATATCCATCTCAGGCTGGATACTTATAGTGAGCCTGTTGGCCCGCCATGTTTCTGCAGCTTCAGGCGGAAATGCATAATTGGGTGCAGGACGAAACTGAATATTGATAACCGTTGTTTTTTCGTGCAGCCTTTTTCCAGTACGGATATAAAAAGGAACATCCTGCCAGCGCCAGTTATCGATGTAAAATTTAACAGCGGCAAAAGTATCTACAGTTGATTTTGGATCCACATTTTTTTCTTCCCGGTAAGCAGGTACTTTTTCTCCTTCCATCCATCCTGCACTGTATTGTCCGCGGACGGCATATTTCCCAACTTCATCTTTGGGAATCCTCCGTATGGCATTGAGCACATCTACTTTTTTGTTTCGTATTTCGTCGGCATCAAAAGAAACCGGTGCCTCCATTGCGATCATGCAGACAAGCTGAAGAATATGATTCTGTACCATATCCCGTAGCGTACCTGATCCTTCGAAATAAGCGCCCCTTCCTTCAGATCCTACTGTTTCTGCAGCAGTAATTTGTACATGATCTATGTAGTTGCGATTCCATAATGGTTCGAAGAGAGCATTGGCAAATCGAAGGGCAAGGATATTCTGTACGGTCTCTTTGCCAAGATAATGGTCGATGCGGTAAATTTGTTTTTCATCAAATAAACTAATCAGCAGATTATTCAGTTCCCGCGCACTATCCAGGTCATGACCAAAAGGTTTTTCAATTACAATTCTGGTATAAGCTTTATCGTTGCTGATATTTTCTTTGCCCAGTTTTTTTGCAATGTCAGGCACCAGCTGCGGGGCAACTGCCATATAGAAAATGATATTGGGATGTTCACCGAATTCTGCTTCTTTTTTTTGAACCAGTTCAGATATCGCATTGTATTTCTCATCTTTTTCAGCATCCATTCTCAGGTATGAAACATGCTGGGAGAATGCCTGCCACTGAGCATCGGCAACATCTTTTCTTCTGCTGAATTGTTTGATCCCCTCCAGCAGGCGACCTCTGTAATCCGAATCAGAAAAGTCGGTTCTGCCAATTCCAATGATGCTGAATTTTTCAGGCATCCAGTTATCAATAAAAAGATTGTAAAGCGCAGGAGAGAGTTTTCTGAAATTAAGGTCTCCACTTCCTCCAAAAATAAAAAGAACAGTTGCGGAGGGTCTTTTATGATTTTCCATATATTATTTTAATTGTCAAATGTTCCCCATTCCGTATGAAAAATTCCGGGCATATCCACTCTTTGATAAGTGTGTGCTCCAAAATAATCTCTTTGTGCCTGAATAAGGTTGGTTGGAAGGAATTCACTTCGATAGGCTTCGAAATAGCAGAGAGAAGTCATGAGTCCGGATACAGGAAAACCGGTTTGTGTGGCGTGCATGATTACTGAGATCAGATTATGTTTTTTAGCCTGTAACAAAACTGCTACGTCCTGATTTAATAAGAGATTTGGAAGATTTGGATTTTCTGTAAATGCCTTGTAAAATATTTCCAGCATAGCTGAACGGATGATGCAGCCACCACGCCAGATGCGAACGACTTCAGGCAGCGGGATATCCATTTTAAGTTCGGAAGAAGCTTTAAATAAAAGGGCCAGTCCCTGCGCATAACAAATGATCATTGAAAAATAAAGGGCATCAGAAAGCTGGCTGATAAAGACTTCATCCGGAACGGCTATTTCCTGGGAACCGGATTTATATAAAGTTGAAGCCTGCTTGCGTTCTTCCTTAGCTGCCGAAAGATCACGCATGGATACGGCGATATCAATCACAGGAACAGGGATGCCGAGATCCATGGAATCCTGGGATGTCCATTTTCCGGTACCTTTTGCACCTGCTTTATCCAGGATCATATCCACCAGGCGGTTGGAAGTTTTATCGTCCGGCTGCAGAAAAATATCCCGGGTAATTTCTACAAGAAAGGATTGTAAATCGCCTTCATTCCATGTTTTATAAACCTTATGCAATTCATCATTGTTTAGTTTTTTCCCCACATGCAGAAGCTGATAGGTTTCGCTGATCAGCTGCATAATGGCATATTCAATACCGTTATGAACCATTTTTACATAATGACCTGCGGCACCGCTACCCAGGTAAGCTACGCAGGCACTTCCATTTACTTTTGCTGAAACAGCTTCCAGGATGGATTTAACCTTTTCGTATGCATTAGTATCGCCACCCGGCATGATACTGGGACCAAAACGGGCACCATGTTCTCCTCCGGAAATACCAATGCCCATAAAATGAAATCCTTTATCGCGGACGAAGTTTACCCGGCGAAGTGTATCTGTATAGTGGGAATTGCCACCATCAATAATAATATCTCCGGGAGAAACCAGTGGAAGAAGGGAATTTATTACATCATCTACCGGTTTTCCAGCCGGTACAAGCATCATGATTTTACGTGGTTGTTGTAGTTGCTGGATCATTTCAGCCAGGGTGTTTACTCCCTTTACTGTGGTTCCTGGTGTCGCTGAAGCCTCCAGCAACTTCGCCTTCCCGGTATCCGTATCAAATCCAATAGCTTTAAAACCATGATCAGCCATATTGAGCAGAAGATTTCTGCCCATTGTGCCCAGCCCGATCATTCCAAAATCAAATAGTTTGTTTTCCATGTAATAAAAATGAGCGTAAAATTAGGCATTTTGAAATATAGTGGCTGATTCCCATTACTAAAACACTTGGTTATCCGGGAAAATCATTTTACTTTTAAGCATTCTCATCCAACCGGTCCAAACCTATCAAGAGCTCCGGAATTCCCTGTTATCCTTCATAAAATCTCAATACATTTCTGCGTACAAATGATCGATTGATGCCATTCATGATTGCTTTTACATGTTAAATGTGGTAACGGCGAAATTTATAGGCAATAGTATATGAATATGAAGAAGATGGCCCTGAAACTTTATTTGATCGTTTGGTTATTGTGTGCGGTGATTACCAGTCAGGCTCAGACTGATGTTCTTACGCAGCACAACGATCTGAATCGCACAGGATGGAATCCGAATGAATCCATTCTGAATACCTCCAATGTAACGCCTACCAATTTTGGTATTCTGTATAAGCATACAGTAGATGACCAGATTTTTGCACAACCACTCATTGCTACCGGAATAACGGTAACGGATCCCATTACCCATACTCAGGTATCCAGAAACCTGCTGATCGTAGTTACGGTAAAAAATACAATGTACGCCTTTGATGCGGATGATGGAACACTCGATCCTTACTGGCAGATTAATTTTACGCCTGCAGGTGAGATCCCTCCTAACGCAGGTGATATTCATGCACATCTATGCAATTTTACTTATACTGATTTTAAAGCGTCAGGTAACAATCTGGGGCAGATAGGATCTTTTGGAACAGTCGGTACGCCGGTCATAGATAAGTCAACCAATACCATTTATTTTGTCAGCCGTTACAGGGATCTGACAGTTGATAATACACCTAAAAATAACACGGACCATGTGAACGACCCTGACTGGTCATCCGCCGGATTCTATCAACAGGTGCATGCTCTGGATCTTAGTACCGGTGCTGATAAATTCGGGAGCCCGGTATTAATAAATCCCGCAACTACTTTTGTTACAGGAACAGGTCCCGGCAACGTAGGCAACATTATTTATTTTGACCCGCGCAGGCAAAACCAGAGAACCGGACTTGCATTGTCTAACGGTATTGTATATATGACGTTCTCCGGTCATTGCGATATGGATAATTATTATGGTTGGGTTCTGGGATATAAAGCAAGTGATCTGACCCAGCAGCTTATCAGGTATGTAACAACTCCAAATGACGAACGCGGTGGTATATGGATGAGTGGAGCAGGTCCGGCAATAGATGCAAACGGCAATATTTTTTTTGCAGCGGGTAATGGAAATAATACCAGCCTTTCAAGCGATCCGCAAAATGAAGCCCTTAGTGTGGTGAAGACGACACCAGATTTAATCAATCATACACTTACAAATATTTCTTGGTATAAACCTGTTTCATCTACTTATAATGCATGGAATATCAGTGACCTTGATTTTGGAACTGGCGTCATCTTGATCCCGGGAACTAATATGATGGTGACAGCACATAAAAGCGGAGTAATCATGCTGCTCTCGCAAAATATTCCCGCTCCCGGTGGAGAGTATAATGAATCGTCTCCTAATTTTCTCGGCACATATAATCTGGGAGCGGTAAGTGGTGCACAGAGTCATTCATCTCTTACTTATTTTGGAGGCGCAACAACACAATATGTTTATCAGTTTTCAGAAAATACCCATGTAATGGCATTTCCTGTGAATACTGTTTCACAAACCCTTGGCACGCCTATTCAAAATACTTCTGTTATTGTAAACACTACTATGGAAGGAGGATATTCATCCGTGAGTTCGAACGGAACGGATCCAACCACTGGTATTCTCTGGGTGACACAATTAACAGGAACAGGCGGTGGAACCATTCATGCATTAAAAGCAGATGATATAACCCAGGAGTTATGGAATTCCGATGGTAATCCAAATGATGTGCTGGGAAATTATGCGAAAATGTCTCCGCCTACAATTGCAAATGGTAAAGTTTATGTACCTACTTTTTCAAATACCCTGAATGTATATGGTTTATTGGCAAGTAACAGCCGCTGCATTAACAATGTGGCATTAAATAAAACTGCCCACGCTTCTCCAAATACAGACGTCGCGGACGGTTTCCCTGGAAGTAATGCTTTCGACGGTAATACTGCCACACGCTGGGCTATCCAGGGAGGAACAGGGACATATTTATATGTAGATCTCGATTCCCTTTATGATATCTGCAAGATTTCAATCCAATGGAATAATATCGGAGACAATGCCCAAGGATTTACAATTGACATAACGGATGATACACTGGCGGGATGGACTACTATCAATACAGATACCGGAAATGTTTTTGTAAATGGTAGTCCGACGATCAATACTTTCAACGAACATGTTACAGCCAGGTATGTACGGATGAGTGTAACGACACCAGGAACTTATGGTGTATCCATTTCTGAATTTCAGGTTTTTGGTTCTCCTGCCAATAATTGTATTTCTCCCTCACTTACCAATATGACGGTAACGAATATTACAGAAAACTCGGCAACGCTTGGATGGACGCCGGTTTCGGGAGTTACAAATTATATTATAAAGTATAAACCGAATACCATTTCCAGTTATGTTACAAGAAACGTGCAGGATCTTTCGGGTTCTGGTAATCCGTTAAGTGTAAATATTATCGGACTATCCTGCGGTTTTGGTTACGAATATGATATACAATCAGATTGTGGTAATGGTATCCTGGGTATACCGAATATAAAATTATTTACTACTTCTGCATGCAGTTCACCCTGCTTAAATCTGACAAGATGGTATAATGCAGACCTGGGGGATGTGCAGGTAGCCGGAAAGACCTGTTATTCTGAACCTGTTCCGGGCCAGGGGACTTTTACAATGAGCGGCGCTGGTAACGGTCTTACAGGAAGCGGAGATCAGTTTCAGTTTAATTATACCAATTTATATGTGGATGAAGAATATATCGCAAGCATTGCGAGCCAGGATGCTTTGCCGGCAACCAATCAGGCAGGAATAATGATTCGCGACAGCCTGACGGATATCTCGAGGTTCGTTTTCGTGGGTAAAACAGGAAATAATCAGCTTGCCTTAATATACCGGCCCACTCCCGGAGGACTGGCAGTTAGTTATTTTGCGCCGAATGCAACCAATGCAAATTTTTTCAGAATAGTAAAAACAGGCACTATCTATTCTACTTTTTTTGGTAACAGTGTAACAGGACCCTGGACACAAATAGGAAGTTCTGTCGATTTGGGATTTGGCAGTTTACCAGTTTATCTGGGCATGGGTGTATCCAGTACAAATCCAACTTCCGCTTCTACCGCCGTATTTACAAATGTTACAGAAAATTCTTCAACCCTGCCGGATCAATTATTAAACTTCACAGCAACCAATGAACGAAATTTGTATATAGCGCTTGCCTGGCAAACGGGTATGGAAGAAAATATTGATCATTTTGAAGTACAACGAAGTACTGATGCATCTAATTTCGAAACAATTCTGAGTGTGAAGGCAGTTGGTAATAGTAATATCACAGAATCTTATTCGGCTACCGATTCTAAACCAGTAAGGGGTATTAATTTTTACCGTTTGAAACAGGTTGATTCAGATGGCCGGTTCACTTATTCACAGGTGGTAACCGTTAAATTCGGTACAGGCATTGCGCCTCTTATATATCCGAATCCAGTGAGCTCTGTTTTTACGGCAGTACCCGGCTCTGAACTAATCAGAGAAATAGTGATTTACAATGTAGAAGGCAGGGCTGTTCAATTTGCCATTGGTAATTCTACAGAGGAAGAGATGAAAGTGAATATTTCCCTTCTACCGAAAGGAGTATATTTTCTTAAAGTCAAAACGGATTCCCAGATATACCAGTATAAAATTGTCAGAGAATAAAGGTTACTTATGCGGTGGTAATAAGGGAACAGGATTTCCCTGGTGGCAGGTTTTACACCATACTCTTCCCCTTGTATTCATCAGGCCCGTAAGTTTAATATTGAAATACTTTTTATTCAGTTTCATTGTCATTCTGAGCATGTCCCGCGCAATGCGTTTATTTCGTAATTCATCAGTTACATAGTCAAATTTATATTCAGTTCCGTTTTTTATCCCGGGATGGCAAAACAAACAATTCGTGCCCAGATTAACACTGAATGTTTCCATTACATAATCCATATCATCATCACTGATATTTTTTGAAAGAACATGAAGGTTTTTATAAATGGGTTTTTCTTCCTGGGGAGGTTTTCCTGCTAATATGCCGAACAAAACAAATCCGGTAAGTCCCGAAAGGACTTTGATTTTTTTATTGGGAAGAAACATGTTTGTTAGAAATTAAACTGGCTTAACCAGCCGGATGTTCTTTGCCGTGATGACAGGTCATGCATTCAACTGTTGGAACAAACTGACCCTGTTCGTTTTTATTATAGCTGAAAAATTTACTGTTGATTTTTTTAGTCATTTTGTACATTTTCCTGGCTATATTTTTTTCCGGCTTATCATCGCTGGCAAAATCAGGGTGATGGTTGGTTGAATCCTTTGAAGGAGCATGGCAAAAACTGCAATGGACGCCCAGTGCATCTTTAAAATTATCCATTACCTTATCCAGTTCTTCCGGACTGATATTTTTAGGCAGAACTTTTAAATTTTTGAATTTATGATCTTCGGCTGGCTTGGTTGCAGCGATACCAAATACGATAAAAAGACCAATCAATAATATTACGATTGACTTCCTGTTAAAGATCATATACCTGATTTTGATACCAAGCTAATAAAAATCCCCGAAACAGCTACATTTTTCAACTATTTTCGATGCTCGTAAATGAAAAAACAACCAGCCATAGGATTTATTTTTATCACGTTACTTATTGATGTCATAGGCTGGGGACTTATTATTCCTGTCATGCCACAACTTATTGCCGGATTGAAACATATTCCGGTTAATGAGGCGAGCAGGGATGGCGGATGGTTATTATTTGTATATGCGTTGATGCAATTTGTTTGTGCACCCATCCTGGGAAATCTGAGTGATCAGTATGGAAGGAGGCCTGTGCTTCTTTTTTCTTTATTCGGATTCGGAGTGGATTATATCTTTATGGGATTCGCCCCAACTTTTGGATGGTTGTTCCTTGGCCGGACCATTTCCGGAATTACAGGTGCCAGTTTTACAACTGCTTCTGCCTATATTGCTGATATCAGTAATGCAGAAACCCGCGCGAAAAATTTCGGTTTGGTGGGTGCGGCATTTGGTCTTGGATTTATTATCGGCCCCGCCATAGGAGGGTTACTTTCAGGCTTGGGTATACGCGCTCCTTTTTATGCGGCTGCTATTCTGACATTACTTAATTGGCTCTATGGGTATTTCGTGCTACCTGAATCATTATCTATGGAAAATCGCCGCAAGTTTGAATGGAAAAGGGCTAATCCGTTGGGATCGCTGATGCATCTTAAAAAATACCCTTCTGTAGCAGGGCTTGTACTGGCATTATCACTTGTATATCTTGGATCGCACGCTGTTCAGAGTAACTGGAGTTATTACACAGCATACCGTTTCAAATGGACACCTAAGACAATCGGGATTTCACTTGCGGTAGTCGGGATACTCGTTGCATCCGTGCAAGCTGGTCTTATTCGTATAATCACACCCAGGATAGGTAATGAACGAAGTATTTATTATGGATTGCTCTTATATTCCATTGGTATGTTTCTTTTTGCTCTTGCAAGCCAGAGCTGGATGATGTTTGTATTTTTAATTCCTTATTGTCTTGGTGGAATCTCGGGTCCCGCCTTACAGGCAACTATTTCCGGGCATGTTCCCCCGAATTCTCAGGGTGAATTGCAGGGATCCCTAACAAGTCTGATGAGTTTAACATCCATTATTGGTCCGCTGGTTATGACCAATCTCTTTGCTTATTTCACTTCCGTACAGTCACCCGCTATAGTTCCCGGTGCACCCTTTATTTTAGGAGGGGTTCTGATGCTTTCAAGCAGTATTGTAGCATATAAATCTTTAAAGCAAAGTTGATATTTGATTATTATGATGTATATTTGCACCGTCTTAAGTTGATCAGCATTTAGTAAGTGAACAAACATTCTGCTACGCAATCTTCAGTACGGTTAGTTAGTCGCCTTTACACCTGCTTACAGTCAGCTTGTATTTTTATCATTTAATTTTTTATTTAAGTATGAACATTTATGTTTCAAATTTAAGCTTCAACGTTACAGATGAAGACTTAAACGAGTATTTTGCAGAGTACGGAGAAGTTTCATCTGCTAAAGTAATTCTTGACAAATTCACTCAGAAATCACGTGGATTTGCATTTGTTGAAATGGCAGACGATGAAGCTGCTAAGAAAGCAATCTCCGAATTGGATGGCGCTTCAGTTGATGGCAGGACCATTAACGTTTCAATAGCTAAACCCCGTGAAGAACGTACCGGCGGAGCTGGTGGCGGAAACAGAAGCGGTGGTGGTGGTAATTTCCAGAAAAGAAATAACTACAGTAATAGCAGATATTAATCGCTTTTAATTGGAATAGTCCCGCATCATGCGGGACTATTCTTTTTAACAGGATTTTAATAATCCCGCTACTTCCAATTGCCCTTGTGCCATCTATAACCTTTGCTACCGTTTTCCCAGTACCCGGGATTCCATTTACGTCCCTCTTTGGCATGTTGCCATGACCCTTCGCGCCAGTGATAATTTCCTCCGCCCCATTCCCATTCGCCGCCAATCCACACATAATCAGGCCCTGGAGCAGCAGGCCTTGCATAGACAACATCCGCAGGACGAGTTGCCACATATCCGGCTGTACAACCCATTAGAATAATACAGCTAAGAATAGTGAATGATAATAGATAATTTTTCATTTTTTAACTGTTTATATTAAAAGAAGGCAAAAGCTGTTCCACCGAACGGACCATAAGTTGTAATTTGCAGTAATTTGATTCTAAATGATAAGTGAAACCCCTATAGCCGCACCCCTCACAGCAAAGGATTTTGTAACAGATCAGGAAGTCCGCTGGTGCCCAGGATGTGGCGATTATTCCATTCTTGCCCAGGTTCAAAAGGTGATGCCCCAGATAGGGATTCCCCGTGAAAATATTGTTATCATTTCAGGTATTGGCTGTAGCAGCAGGTTCCCATATTATATGAACACCTATGGCATGCATTCCATTCACGGGAGGGCGACGGCCATTGCTTCAGGATTAAAAGCAACCAGACCTGAATTAAGTGTATGGATAGTAACAGGAGACGGCGATTCTCTAAGTATCGGAGGTAACCATACCATTCATTTACTTCGCCGGAATTTTGATGTGAATATACTTTTATTCAATAACCAGATTTATGGATTGACAAAGGGACAATATTCCCCTACTTCCGAGCAGGATAAAGTAACTAAGTCAACTCCTCTGGGAAGTATTGACCATCCTTTTAATCCCCTGGCCCTGGCCTTGGGTGCAGATGCGAGTTTTATTGCAAGGAGTATGGACAGGGATCCCAAACACCTTCAACAAATGCTGATGAGAAGTCATCAGCATCGCGGTTCTTCTTTCCTTGAAATCTATCAGAACTGCAACATTTTTAATGATGGTGCGTTTGAAATATTTACAGAGAAAGGGTCCAGACAAGCAGAAACTATTTTCGTTGAACAGGGAAAACCCCTGATTTTCGGTGCACAGCAAAATAAAGGTATACGCCTCGATGGCCTGAAACCCGTTGTTGTTGAACTCGGAAATGGATTTTCTGCAGAAGATTTATGGATTCATGATGAAGCAGACTTGTATAAAGCGCAGTCACTAGTACGAATGTTCGATGATCCCGGGCTGGAATCGCATTTCCCCCGTCCTTTTGGAGTATTCTACGCAAACCAGCGTACCTGCTATGAAGATATGCTCAACATGCAGGTTGAAGAAGTAATAAAGACAAAAGGTAAAGGCAATCTAAATAAGTTGTTGAGTGGAAGGGAAACCTGGACTATCAATTCTTAAAGTGTGGAAGTGTGGTAGTGTGGTAGTGTGGTAGTGTCACTGACAACGGCTAGCGGTCAAGGGTAAACGATTCCATCTCTCTGCCTGCGTCATTAAAAGTTTTCTCTTTCTTATAATTATACCACCATCCAGGTGCAGTTTTTTTCATCAGTGTATCCAGATGGCGCATACCAAAAAGATTCCACGCGCCTTTTATTTTTCCGCTGATCCCGGGTTGAAGAGCCCTTAGGCTGACGGCGAATCCGCTATCAATATATTCCATATGATGCCAGTAACCTGCCGGCATAAAAAGTGTTTCTCCGTGATCGAGTATAAGTTCATAACCCTTTGCCAGCCTGAGTGCGGGAAAAATTTCATAATCCAGTTTGTTATTTTCGCTATCGTAATATTTTTCAAAATTCACCATACTTAAAACCTCCCATGGTTTTCTGTATAGCTTATGTTGTTCTTCGTGCGGAAATAAAAGGATTCGTTTTTTGCCAATAAACTGGGTATGAAATATATGTGAGAGGTCTATATCGAAATGGAGATGTGTTACCGAACCCTGGCCTCCCGTAAACAACATCGGGAATTTTTTTACAAATCCCCGGCTGAATTTATCCGGCCAGCGAATATCCTGAATAATTGATGGTGCGTGATCAAATAAATTGAATAGAAATATCCGCCATTGGGAAGGGCCATTTCGAATCATATCGATATAGTCACCAAATTTCATATAGCCATCAGCTGTATTAATGGGTGTATAGGCATCACTTTTTACATTATTGTAAATGCCTACTTCCTGGTTACCCAGAACCATTTTGAAGTATTCCCAATTCCATTTGGAATAAGCCGGCCATTTTTTTGCCATGCCACTAATGACAAGCGGTTTAAGCGTATGGTAATAATTCTTTTTAAAATCCTCCTGAGAAATATCTTCCACACGATCAACCAACTCTAACTGCATAAGCGGAGTTTTTGTAAAATTACTTCAAACATATTAAAGGGGTTATTGTTGCGGAAATGCTTTCGTTACATTGTGGAATGTTCCTAAAAGTTTATCCAGAAAATCCACAGGACCGGTATATTCAAATAATAAAAGAATGCCTTTTATCCGGAGGAATTATTATATATCCCACAGATACGATTTATGGACTGGGTTGTGATATATTTCAACACAAAGCAATTGAACGGATATGCAGGATCAAACAGATTGATCCTGCTAAAGCACGGCTCTCATTTGTATGCTATGATCTTAGTGATTTAAGTATGTATACAAAAAGCATTTCCACACCATTGTATCGCATATTAAAAAATCATATGCCCGGCCCCTACACATTTATTCTTCCGGCAAGTAAAGAGGTTCCTAAAATTCTGAAGAGCAGGAAAAATAGTATTGGCCTTCGTGTTCCGGATAACCTAATTGCAAGAACTATTGTGCACAGCCTGGGCCATCCGGTTTTAAGCACTTCCCTGCCAGGAGATTTTGTTGAAGAATATACTGATCCTGAAATTATTTATGAACATTTCAAAAATCAGGTGGATATAGTGGTTGATGGGGGATTAGGAAATATGATTCCATCTACGATTATCGATTTTACATCGGGGGAAGCAGAAGTTATACGAAAAGGGGCTGGTATTTGGGAGGAAAATTGATACAAGTGTGAGAGTGTGAGAGCGAAATCAATGGATTTTTTTCTGGAGATTCTTTTTTACCTTATCAAACCATTCATCCCTTAGAATAGAGAGAACGATGGAGTCTCTTCTTCCGTTCTCAAGCGGCATGCTTTTTCTAAGCACACCTTCAACGGTGCAACCAATATCTTTCATAGCCTGGATAGATTTATTGTTCCGGAAATCCGCTCTGAATTCTACTCTTTCCATTCCCCATTGCTCAAATGCATAGCTTAACATCAGGAGTTTACAATGACGGTTCAATCCTGTGCGCTGGAATTTTTTTCCATACCAGGTATAACCAAGCTGTGTAGTTGACAAAGTCAGCTGAATATCATAAAAACGTGAACTCCCTGCGTATTCATTATAACTTTTGTCGAAAATAATGAACGGATATTCTTTTTGAGACTGCCTGCCCTGAATAGCATTTTCAATGTAGGCTGAGATTCCATTTTCTCCTGCAACACTGACTGAAGAATAGGTCCATATTTCCGGTTCGTTCAAAGCAAAAGGCAAAAGAAATTTCAGGTCGTTCTTCTGCAAAGGTCTGAGCAAAACCCGTTCGTCTTCCAGCTCCAGATCCCCGGGAAATTGGATCATTGATTTTCGGTTGGATTATTTTCAAAAATTGATAACTGGTTCGGAGCAATATTGAAACTTTTCCGATGGTAAATGCATAAACCATGGGATGCAATTACTCTTCGGTGGGCGGGGGTCCCATAACCTTTATTGCTGAACCATCCATAATGGGGATATTCATTATGCAATTGCTGCATGAATTCATCCCTGTAAGTTTTTGCGAGAATACTTGCGGCAGCAATGGAAGCGTAGATACCATCCCCTTTGATTACACAGAGATGAGGAATTTTTTTATACTTATAAAAAAGATGGCCGTCGATCAGCAGGAATTCAGGTTGTTTTTTCAATTTTTTTATAGCCAGGTGCATGGCTTTGAAAGAAGCTTTCAGAATGTTGATTTCGTCAATTTCTTCATTGTTCACCTGTTCAACGGCATAATCCAAAGCATTTGTTTCAATATATGCTCTCAGTTCAGTTCTGATTTCAGGCTCTACCTGTTTGGAGTCATTGAGCAGAGGATGGTAGAAATCCGTTGGTAAAACAACCGCAGCCGCAAAAACCGGTCCTGCAAAAGATCCCCGGCCGGCTTCATCACAGCCTGCTTCTAATAAATTGGAATGGTGAAAGGCTTTCAGCATTCTGTTTCTTTCATCAAAAATAAAACAATGGATGATTGTACAGGCGGTTAAAAGTAAATAGTTATTACCATTGTGAAAGAATGCAATATTTTCTTTTATACTTCAGGAAATAGTTGTATGTGAAGGGTTGGGATGAATTATTTTTGTTGAATGGTTATCTGGAAAACGAAATCTGTCAACAGCGCAGTTGCATATTGGGTGCTTGCCGGTACCGGCATGTTGTTTATCCAGGTCATGCTGGGAGGTATTACCCGTTTAACAGGCTCCGGACTTTCCATTACAGAATGGAATGTTTTTACAGGAGCATTACCACCGCTCAATACAAGGCAGTGGGTAACAGAATTCGATAAATATAAACAAACACCCCAGTTTCATCTTCTCAATGCAGATTTTACTCTTTCAGATTTCAAATTTATTTATTTCTGGGAATGGATTCACAGATTATGGGCTAGGCTTGTCGGCGTGGTATTTATTATAGGTTTTGTTTTATTGATGTACAGAAGAAAGTTAAAAAGCGAAATGATCATGCCCCTGCTCATTTTGTTTTTTCTTGGAATGCTCCAGGCAGTGATTGGATGGATCATGGTGGTCAGTGGTTTAAACGGGGATGCTATTTATGTGCAGCCTACCAAACTCGCCCTGCATTTTATATTTGCGATAGGCCTTATTTCTTATGCATTCTGGTATTCTCTCAATCTGTTATTTCCTGTTACACGCTTCCGGAATTCCCGCAGGATCTGGGCTTTTTCCATCGTGTTGCTGGTTTTGGTTTTTTTGCAGTTATTGTTTGGGGCTCTGATGGCCGGCAACAAAGCGGCAGCCGTTGCACCTAACTGGCCTGGCATTAACGGGGATTGGATTCCAGGCAACCTTTTTAAAGAAAAGCCATTCTTTTTAAATTTCATTGGGAATAAGATTACCATTCAATTTATTCATAGAAATCTGGCATATCTCATCCTGGTGGGTGTCAGCATCTGGACTCTCCGCCTTTTCAGATCTGGTATTATCCGAAGTCAGCGTATGCGTTTACTCATGCCATTTGTACTTGTAGTTTTTCAAATCCTGCTTGGCATCCTGGCCTTGTATTCAAGTAAAGGAATTGTTGCCAATCATTGGATGGCATTCGACTGGCTGGCTCTACTGCATCAACTGAACAGTATGCTGCTGCTTTTCAGCCTGATTTATGCGATCTATGTATTAAGACCTTCTATGAAGTAATTTTAGTCTTGTCTTTCCGTTAGGATATGGATACGGAATGGCTACCGGTTAAATTTTCAATTAACTTTCATTAAGATTCTGCGGAACGATGCGATACCTGAAAGCAGTTTATTATTCTTTTCCAGTTCAGCTGATATTACTTTATCTTAAAAAATATCAATTGCTCCTTCTCTTTTGGGGAATTCTTTTTTCAACCATTCACGGAGGTTTCATGCATTCTTTTGGAGCTGACGCTTTATTTCTGGCGCCGGAATACCTTGATAATGTAAACGCCCTGAGTGGAGCAATCGTCGGTGCGGCTGCTGGTGCTTTTATTATGTGCTGGAATATTACCACTTTTATTCTTTATAGCCGGCATTTCCGTTTCCTGGCAACAACCACACGCCCTTTTCTGAAATACTGCACAAATAATTTTATTCTTCCTGGTACTCTTCTAGTCTTTTATTTTTTTGAAGCGATCGACTTCGACAGCACTAAGGAACTGATGACCAACGGTGAAATTGCTTGGCTTATTGCGGGATTTCTTACCGGCTTTTTTTTAGTGATCGGACTTTCCCTTTTATATTTTTTTGAAGCAGACCGTACCATCAAACGACAAATGACACCTCTGATTGCGAATCCGAAACTTTTCAAATCGCAGTTTAAATCTAAAGATATACAAGTGAACAATAGCCGGCTGATTCATGTGAACTGGTATATGAACGGACCATTTTCAATCAAACAGGTGCGGGACGTATCCCATTATAGTAAGGAATTTATTGAAAGGATTTTCAGTCGCCACCATTTCGCTGCTATTCTTTCCATCTTCATTGCATTTCTTTTCCTTGTCGTCGTTGGCTTTTTCATGGATGAACCGGCTTTCCAGTTGCCGGCAGCAGCGAGCATATTTCTGTTTTTTTCTATCCTGCTGGCTGTCTCCGGCGCATTTTCATACTTCATGGAAAGCTGGAGCATTCCATTCCTGGTCTTATTATTTATAGTACTGAATATTCTATACCGCTATGAAGTGATTGATCCGACAAATAAAGCCTACGGATTGAATTATACGAACCGTTCCGAAAGACCACTTTACAACAGAGAACATTTACTGGACATGGTTTCAAAGAAAAATGTAGAGGCAGACGAGGCACGGATGTTGAAAATTCTGGAAAACTGGAAGAAGAAGCAAAAAGAAGAAAAGCCCCTGATGCTGATCATCAATACCAGTGGGGGCGGAAGCCGCAGTGCAGCGTTTACCATGAACATACTTCAAAAACTGGATAAACTTAATGGCGGCAGGCTGATGGATAAAACTTTTATGATTACCGGTGCATCAGGTGGTATGTTTGGTGCAGCTTATTTCCGTGAACTTTCAAGATTAAGGGAATATAAAGATTCAACTATCAATCCGGATGACAGAAAATATACCGACGCCATTTCGGGCGACCTGCTAAATCCGCTTTTTTCATCATTTGTAGCCCGTGATTTATTTTCTCCTGCACAGAAATTTTATGTAGGCAATTACGAATACATCAAAGACCGGGGATACGCATTTGAACAGAAACTGAATAAAAACACGAATGGTGTTCTGGACAGGCAGCTTCGGGATCTCGCACCTGATGAGGCTGCAGCAAGGATCCCGCTTATGTTATTTAGTTCTGTTATTACAAGGGATAGCCGTACCATGCTGATCAGCACCCAGCCAATCAGTTTTTTAATGCGGCCTGTATTCGATAGCAACCGGATCAAAAACATCGATCCTGATGCAGTAGATTTCAGGAGTTTTTTTTATAAACAGGATCCTATGAATGTCCGCATGCTGACTGCACTTCGAATGAATGCAACTTTTCCATATGTATTGCCTAACGTATGGCTTCCATCTGAACCCGTGATCGACGTGATGGATGCAGGATTCCGTGATAATTTTGGCGAACAGGTTGGCATTCGTTTCGTAGACGTATTCCGCGATTGGATTCTTAAAAACACAAGGGGTGTTCTGCTCATTCAAATCCGCGACAGGAAAACAGGAGGCTGGGAAAATCCATTTGAGTCAACAGACATCACGGAAATTATTACAAAGCCGCTTTTACTACTTCAATATAACTGGTATAAAATGCAGGAATATAACCAGAATGATCTTCTGAGTGTGATGGAGGGGTATATGGGAAACAACTTTTACAAAATGACTTTTCAGTATGAACCTAAATTAGCCAATGAAGGCGCAGCACTCAATTTTCATTTGAGCCGGGAAGAAAAACTAGACATTGCCAATGCAGTAAATAGCTCATTAAACCAGCAAATTTTTAAAAGCGTCGACGACCTGATGAATCCTTAATAAGCTAAAAGCCTAAAGCTTAAAGCTGAAAACTTTTCAGGTCAATACTTGAAATGAAATTCAACGTTCCAAAAAGAGGTTTTAGGCTTTGGGCTTTAAGCTTTAGGCTTTAAAAGGTTGTATAAGCTTGAAACAATTCTTGATAATATGAATTTTGAATTCTGAACTGGTAGCAGCGGGTTCTCCATCAATATGCATGGGGGCATTAGAAGGATTTTTGATACTGATCTTATCAGTCTGTATATAGATAATATTCTTTTTTTCTAAATATTCTACTCCCTCAATCAGCCGGTTATTCCCTGCAACCTGTAACAATACGGAAAAAGGAAGTATGATCTTATTCATTTTTTTTACGATCACGATATCAAGTAAACCATCTGACATGCTTGCTCTCGGTGCGATGGTTACATTATTTCCAAATTGATTGCTGTTCGCGATATTGATAAAATATGCCTCTGTTTTAAGTGTTCTGCCATTCAGTTTGATTTCAAAAGGATAGGGTTTTGAATTGAAAAACTTCATGGTTGAAATTCTGATATAGGTTTGAAGTCCCCGTGTTTTCTGGTTTGCAAATTCATGAGCAACTGTGGCATCAAATCCGATCCCACAAAGAGCACAAGAGAATTTTTCATTCACATAAAATGCATCAACCGGATAAGATTTTCCCTTAAAAATCAGATCAAGTGCAAGGCTGGGCTGCCTCGGGATTTTGCAGGCCAGTGCTACGCTGTTTCCCGATCCGATGGGAAGAATTCCTACGTTGACCGGAATACCCTGTAAGGCATTGGCAACTGCGTTGACTGTACCATCCCCTCCGCAAATTACCACATCCGTGATTTTATCTTTCTCAATAAGCTTTTGAAGATGAGTATAATTACCATCCGCCTTTGAAGGAAGAATTTCAAAATCAATTCCTTCAGCCCGTGTTTTGCGTATGATCAGATCCTTCAACTGCGCCTTTTTTTTAGTGCCGGAGATTGGATTGATCAGGTAAATAATTTTGCGGGGCATAGACGCAAGTTCAGTTAAAAGAAGAATTTCAAAAAAGAATTCGCATTCTTTCTTTATCCATTGGTTTTAGTTTCCGAACTTGGACTCCCACAAGCGATACTAAAAAATTAAACCATGACGATTGCCCCAAAAGAAAGATTTCTGGCCCTTGATGTCTTCAGAGGTATGACAATCTGTTTTATGATCATCGTAAATACATCAGGAAGCAGGTTTACTTATTCTCCGCTTGAGCATGCAAGCTGGAATGGATTTACACCAACCGACCTTGTATTTCCTTCTTTTCTGTTCGCTGTAGGAAATGCAATGAGTTTTGTAACGAAGAAATGGAATACTTTAAGCCAGGCTGAAGTTCTTGGAAAAATATTCAAAAGGACCCTGATCATTTTCCTGTGTGGATTTTTACTGTATTGGTTTCCTTTTGTTACCATGGATAAAGCAAATCATGTAATATTTGCGCCGATTTCCCAAACACGCATACTTGGAGTGCTGCAGAGGATTGCCCTGGCTTATTGTATCGCATCACTCCTGATTTATTATTTCAAGCCGGGCACAGTAATCGCTATTTCTATTTCAATCCTCCTTTTGTATTGGGCATTTATGCTGATTGGCGGAGACGCACCAGATCCTCTTTCCATGACAGGAAACCTGGGTTATAAAATTGATATGTGGCTGATGGGGCCCGATCATATGTATCATGGAGAAGGAGTTGCATTTGACCCCGAAGGTTGGTTTTCTACCCTGCCTTCGGTTGTAAACGTGACTTTTGGTTTTATGGCAGGAAAATTTATTCAGGAGAAAGGTAAAAGCTATGAGGGACTTGCCAAATTACTGCTGGCAGGATTTGCACTGATCGTGATTGGATATTTCTGGGACCTTTCTTTCCCTATTAACAAAAAATTATGGACCAGCTCTTTCGTTGTTTATACCGTTGGTCTCGACTGTGTGATCATTGCGGCTATTATTTATGTGGTGGACTTTCTTGGAAGAACCAATTGGACTAAATTTTTTACTGTTTTTGGTAAAAACCCACTTTTCATATACTTACTATCAGAAGTTGGAGCAACTGTATTATACATTATTCAGGTTGGCGGCGTGAGCCTCTATTCATGGCTTTATCAGAATATTTACAGGCATACGGGCCTCTATCTGGGATCTTTACTTTTTGCCATTTCCTGGATGCTATTCTGCTGGCTGATCGGTCTTTTCCTCGATAAAAGGAAGATTTATGTCAGAGTCTGATAGGATTTTGAAAATGATCTTATAACCAACTGATAGAAATTCTCCTTACTGTTCTATACTCTGGAACGCATCACTTCGTTATACGGAGTAAATAGCATACCTTTGCGCGTCCAAAAACAGGGCGCAGGCAGGCTTAAAGTAAAGATTATTATGGAGATCAGGAACATCGCGATCATTGCACACGTAGACCATGGAAAAACAACGCTGGTCGATAAGATATTACACGCCACTAAAGTTTTTCGTGATAATCAGGAAACCGGCGAACTGATCATGGATAGTAATGATCTTGAAAAAGAAAGGGGCATTACCATTTTTAGTAAGAATGCTGCCGTGGTGTATAACGGAGTAAAAATAAATGTTATCGATACTCCGGGTCACGCTGACTTCGGTGGTGAGGTAGAAAGGGTGCTCAAAATGGCCGATGGTGTATTATTGCTCGTTGACGCATTTGAGGGTCCCATGCCTCAGACCCGTTTCGTTTTACAGAAAGCATTACACCTGAACCTTCGCCCGATTGTGATTATAAATAAGGTGGACAAACCCAATTGCCGCCCGGAAGAAGTACATGAAGCCATATTCGAATTATTTTTCAATCTTGATGCAACCGAAGCCCAGCTTGACTTCCCTACCTTCTATGGTTCAGGTAAAAATGGCTGGTTCAACGACTCACTGACACCCACAACCGATATCATTCCTTTGTTGGATGGTATAATTAAATATGTTCCTGCGCCTGTTAAAAATGAAGGGCCGCTGCAAATGCAAATCACTTCACTGGATTATTCTTCATTTCTGGGGAGAATTGCGGTCGGTAAAGTAGCGCGCGGATCCATCAAAGAAGGTCAGAATATTGTATTGATGCAGGCAGATGGGACTGTTAAAAAATCGAAGGTAAAAGAACTCTATGTTTTTGAATCTCTGGGTAAAAAGAAAGCAACAGAAGTTCTTTGCGGTGATATATGTGCAGTTGTAGGACTGGATGATTTTAATATCGGTGATACGATTTGTGATATCGACAATCCGGAAGCCTTGGCTGTTATCAGTGTGGATGAACCAACGATGAGCATGATGTTTTCCATTAACAATTCTCCTTTCTTTGGAAAAGATGGAAAGTATGTAACATCCCGCCATTTGCGTGACAGACTCATGAAGGAGACCGAAAAAAACCTGGCCCTGCGTGTAGAAGATACTGGAAGCGCAGATAGTTTTCTCGTATTTGGCCGTGGTATTCTGCACCTGGGAATTCTGATTGAGACCATGAGAAGAGAAGGATATGAAATGACAGTAGGTCAGCCCCAGGTTATTGTAAAGGAAATCAATGGGAAAAAATCTGAACCTTTTGAAGTACTTGTGGTAGATGTGCCGGATGAATACAGTGGAAGGGTGATCGATATGGTGACCAGGCGGAAAGGCGAATTGCATGTTATGGAAACCAAGGGGGATATGCAACACCTGGAGTTTGAAATTCCTTCCCGGGGTCTGATAGGTCTGCGTTCCAGTATGCTGACCAATACCGCAGGAGAAGCTGTTATGGCTCACCGGTTCCTTGAATATAAGCCCTGGAAGGGGCCCATACCCGGAAGAAGCAATGGTGTACTGATTGCAAAAAATCAGGCGGCTACTACCGGATATTCAATCGATAAATTGCAGGATCGGGGATCATTTTTCGTGGATCCGGGAGAAGAAGTTTATGTGGGTCAGATTATTGCGGAACATATCAAACCGGGAGATCTGATTGTAAATGCAACAGAAGGAAAGCAGTTGACAAATATGCGCGCCAGCGGCAGCGATGATTCTGTTCGTATCATTCCGAAGATCCAGATGACGCTGGAAGAATGTATGGAATATATCCAGCAGGACGAATGTATTGAAGTAACACCTAAGAAAATCCGTCTTCGTAAGACTATTCTGGATGAAGATACACGTAAGAAGTACCAGAAGATGTTGAAGACGGAGGAAGTAAGTTAACAATGCCTAACGCTTAACGCTTAACGCTTAACGCTTAACGCTTAACGCTTAACGCTTAACGCTTAACGCGTGAATCGGGTTTGTAAGTTAGATTATAAGCATTTCATTGTGCTTTTTTATCCTAAAGTCATTTAATTTTCTAAAGCGTTGAGCGTTCAGCGTTGGGCTTTAGGCTTTATTTGTAGCTTTGCAGAATAAGAGGCTTTATGAAAAGGAAACTCGGTTTTTTTGGAGTATTCATGGTTTTATTTTTCTTCGTGGGTTCATTAAAAAGTCATGCCCAATGCTCCATTTGTACTCGTACGGTTCAACAGATGGGCGAAAGACCAGGTAAAGCATTTAATGCAGGTATCGTTTATCTGGCATTCACACCGCTTGCGATTGGAGGATTTTTAGGATACCGCTGGTGGAAACAGAATCGCAATTTTGAATGATTTATTTTCTTTCAGAGAGATAGTCATCAACGAATCTGTAAATATTAAAATTTTCCGTTCCTGATTCTTCTTTTATTTTATCCAAGAGATCGATTTTCTCAATCCCCATCATCTTCTCAGCTAATATTAATCGATAAGCTTTTTCTGCAAGGTTAAGGTACTGTTTCTGATCTGCAGATATTTTCCGGTTTTCAATGGCTTGTACAAGGCGGTCAATGCCCATACCTTCTGTAGCTATGGTTTCAATAATATCAATTTCTTTTGATCCAAGGTGAAGGGCTGACTGCAGATTATTTATGAACAGTTTCGTGTCGGGATTATCTGCCTTATTTACCACAAACAGGTCTGCGACTTCCAGCACGCCTGACTTCAGGGCCTGGATCTCGTCTCCGAATCCAGCCATCAGGATCATGACTGTAAAATCCGCTATGCTGGAAATTTCAAGTTCGCTTTGACCTACGCCAACCGTTTCTATCAGGATATAATCGTAGGGCGCAGCCTTTAGCAGATCAGTAATTTCAAAAATTCTTGGATGAAGTCCCCCAAGAGAACCCCTTGATGATAAAGAACGGATATATACAGCGGGGTCATCAGCCCAATCATTCATCCTGATCCTGTCTCCCAGAAATGCTCCATGATGAAAAGGTGAGGAGGGATCTATACAGAGGATAGCTATTTTTTTTTGTTGTTTTAGAAATGATCCTATTAATACATTTACAATAGTGCTTTTGCCCACACCGGGAGGTCCGGTGATGCCTATTACAGGAGTTTTGGATATGGGCAAAGACTTTAACAGCTCAGCAGATCCTTGTGCCTGGTTTTCTATTAATGAAATACCACGAGCCAATGATTTAATATTACCCTCCTGTATTTCGGGAAGAAAGTTTAGAAGCATACAATGAAATGACGGGTAAGTTTTAAATGATCATTTTTAATTTTTTCGGAGCATTCTGCGGCGTATTTTTGAACCATTCATGCCTTCACAAAATAGATACAGTCCCAAAGAATGGGAAAAAATTCCATGTCCTTTTTGCGGGTCCTCTGAATATTCAATTTACGAAAGATTTGGAAGTGAATTGCAGTTCACTTATGTATTATGCCGCAATTGTACACTGGTATATCAGTCACCCCGCCCTAAATATGATCAGGATTTTATCGATTCTGCGTATGCTTCTTATTACCAGTTCAGCGAAAACATCAAACTGGAAGATAATACACAGATACTACACTCTTCGGTAAATATGTTTAAGGAAGAAGTCGAAAATCTATTGAAATACGATCAAGTAAGAAGTAATGTGCTGGATATCGGAAGTGCAATGGGTACTTTCTTATTCGCGGCAAAGCCCTATTATAAAAAAGCGGTTGGATTGGATGTTTCAGCAGAAATGGCCAGTTTCGCAACTAAAAATGTGGGAGCTACCGTTTACCTTAAGCAATTCAATGAGTTTACTTACGAAGAAAAGTTTTCATTGATCCATATGAGTCATGTAATAGAGCACATTCCCAATCCGGTTGAATGGCTGCAAAAAGCGGGATCTATGCTCGAGGAAGGAGGCGTGCTGGTCATCAATGTTCCTAATAAATTTTCATTGAGTTTCAGACTTCAACACTTGTTTTATAAGGCCGGACTAAAAAAACAATTTTCTTCCACCTGGAATGATCCTACCAGGGTTCCGGATCATCTGTATGAACCGAATGTAAAAAGCATGTTAGGGTTGCTAAACAGGAATCATTTTGAAGTGCTTGATTATTTCAGCTACAGCCGAAGAGATCCGGTATCCAAACATTCCATATTTACAAAACTTTTCAATCGCTTTTTACACAAGGGAAGCAATCTCTCCTTTATCGTCAGGCCGGTGAAATAAGTATTGTAATAGAAGTCAGTTATGTGACAGCAAGTGATTGAATTCAAATGATTTTATAATTCCGGAAATCAAATAACCTTTTGCCTGTTTTCTTTTCGTACCAATACAATAGCTTCTCTTTAAATGAAAATTTTTTTTTCGAAATATCCAGGTCAATATCCCAATTTTTATCTTCGATCCTTTTTTCCATTACAGACGGGTGTTCACCGTCAAAATGCTTTAGCGAATCGAATGCATTAAAGTCAAAAATTTCGCCTGATCTCCTTTCAATATTTGTGGGATCATCAATTGTGTCAATCCATAACTCCTGAATTTTTTTCAGTTTCTCTTTCATTTTCCTTGGATTTTTTACCCAGCCGTAATGATAAACCATGGCATCCACCGGCTTAACATTAATTTTTTTTGCTCCCCGTCTGAATCCCTGCGCATCGCGATAGGCATGAATACCTTTGTCATTTCGGATAATCCGTACTTCTTTATGATACCATTTCCTGCTATCTGCCACGTAATCATACGTTCCGTAAAAATGCAGATAACTAAAAAGTAAACCTTCCACCCGCTTGTCATCTTTATATAACAAAGAAGTACGGCGAATGGTATCATGATATTTTTCATGAATTACTTCATCTGCCTGAATATAAAAAGCCCAGTCGCTTTCCGGAGAAATAAGCTGAAACGCTTTATCAGTTTCGATAGCCAGCACCACTCCGCCTTTTTTGAGATTTTCATCCCAGATTGAATGATGGATTTTGATTTTGTCTGAATGGATAGAACGAATTAATTCTTCCGTATTGTCATCGCTATTACCCACCAATACTATCATCTCGTCCACTACAGGTAATATAGATGTGATCGCTTCTACAATAGGATAATCATATAATACAGCGTTCCTAACAATTGTAAAACCGGATATTTTCATAATGCTTAAAATTGTATTTCTATCCTGAATGATAGATTGCTATTCACAAAGAAAAGATAAATAATATGATTCCATCAAGAGTGAGAACGGGTATTGATTAAAAATGGTTGGTTGCAGTCCGGACATTATTAGCATTATATATTTAAATTGCAGGTTCCTTTTGTACCAATGACAAATTTCATTCCTATATTTCCGTTAAATGTGGTTCTTTATCCGGGAGAGACTCTTAACCTGCATATTTTTGAACCCCGGTATAAAGAATTAGTTAAAGAGTGTTATAGCAGTAAAAAACCTTTTGGAGTTCCTGCAGTGATCAATGGCCATGTAGCTGAATTTGGAACGCTTGTCACGATTGCGGAAATTGTAAAGGAGTACGAGAATGGAGAAATGGATATTATCACGAAAGGAACCATAGTTTTTCGTATCCTTGAGATCATCAAAAAAATTCCGGACAAACTTTATAGCGGCGCTATTGTAAACTATCCTGAAAATTCTGAAGTTTATCCAAGAAAAGATCTGATGCAGGCAGTCGTTAAAGCGATTCGTGAGCTTCATCGCATATTGAATATCAGTAAGGATTTCCATAAACCCGATGAAGAACTAAGTGCCTATGATCTGGCGCATCACGCCGGATTATCGATCGAAGAAGAATATGAGTTGCTTGGATTATTCAGGGAAGAACAGAGACAGGAATACCTGAAGAGACATTTGGGTAAAGTATTGCCGGTAGTAGCTGAGATGGAAGTCTTAAAAGAAAGGATTATTCTGAATGGCCATTTTAAAAATTTATCTTCCTTCCGGTTTGAATAAGACTCCTTTCAAACAACTGAATAGATTGTAAATCATGCCGACTACCCTCTGTTTAGATTTTGGGAATACAAGGTTGAAATGGGCGGTTTTTTCCGATGGGAAAATCCGGCATTCCGGAGTATTACAAGGTGTTGGATTGGAAGACCTTAATAAATACCTGGAATTATACAAACCCGACCGGAGCATACTTTCTTCTGTTGTGAATCACCCGGCGGCAGTGGAAGAATTATTAAAAAATAAAACACAGTTTCATAAGCTGGACCATCATTCAAGGGTGCCTGTGACGACACCAGTCGGAAAACCTGAAACGATCGGAGCGGACAGGCTGGCACTTGTGGTTGCAGCTTCTCATTATTTCCCAGATAAGAATAATCTGGTAATTGGGCTGGGTTCCGCTATAACTTACAATTATATCAACAGGTTTCATCAATTCATAGGTGGAAGTATTTCGCCGGGCATGGAAATGCGTTTTAAATCTCTTGAGCTTTTAACAGCTAAACTTCCTTTGGTGAAACCCCATTGGAATTTTCCTTTGGCGGGATATGATACGAAAACAAATATCCAGTCGGGTGTGCAATTTGGAATGGCAAAAGAAATAGACGGTGTTATTGAAGCATATGAAGAAAGATATGAAAACCTGCATGTGTTGATGACTGGTGGCGATGTAAATTATTTTAAACCATTTCTGAGGAAAAAGATTACGGAAGAACCGGATCTTATTTTCAAAGGACTTTACGTAATAAGTGAATATAATTTATCAATTTGAAATCTCTACGGAAATTCAGGGTTTGGGCGTTTTTATTTACATGCTGGGTTTTTTCTGCCTGTGAAAATAATATGAAAACACTTCCCAATTTTCGCCAGAAGCAGATCAGTGTTGATGAAGGAAAGCAAATCACAGCTTTTATGAGTGAAGGCGCTAAAGTAAAAGCCAAGCTAACTGCGCCATATATGCGAAGGAAAGAAATAGATTCACCCTATGTTGAATTTCCAAATAAGCTGCATGTTGACTTTTATAATGATTCGCTTGTTATTGAAAGTGTTGTGACCGCTAATTATGGCAAATGGAGAGAACAGGACGATAAGGTTTATCTGCGGGACAGTGTGGTTGTCATGAATATCCTGAAAAGGGATACTCTTTATTGTAAGGAACTCTGGTGGGATAAGAAAGCAGAAAAATTTTACACCGATAAGCCGGTTCAGATCCATAAAGCAGGGGGGACAATTTTATATGGCACAGGTCTCGAAGCACCCCAGGATTTTAGCGGATATACCATCTATCAGATAACAGGCCCATTTGCTTTTCCGGAGAATGGAATGCCGAAGAATTAAAAAAAGCCCTGGAATACTCCAGGGCCTCGAATGTGTTTGTACTTAACCTAACCGTTACCAAGTTGGTCATCAATAGGGTACAAATTTTAACACTTCATCGGATTTGGTCTTCTCGTGGAATTTGGATTTTAACTGTCGGTGATCGGGCCTGATAAATGGTTTGGTTGGTTTCATAGTTAGCTTTTCTAAGGAATTGGATATTGAACCATCTAACCGGACGTCTATCACTATGACGATGTAAACATACAAATCGCATATGCCGGTACAAGCGGGATTGCGCTCGATCTCCTATTTTCAGCTTATACTGATAAAATTCGTAAAAATACTATATAAGCTTAAAGCCCAAAGCCTAAAGCTTAAAACTTTTCGTTGAAAGATAACTAGTTACACAAAATTTCATTCAGTAAAAAAACATCTAAAAAACTTTGAATTAGCTAAATAAGCATTAACCCTTAGAGCAATTCGACTTAATGTTTTGGGCTTTAGGCTTTGGGCTTCAAGCTTTCCTCTGTTCGCATTTGCGGAAAAAGTAATACATCCTGAATTGAGGGCTGATTCGTGAGAAGCATTGTCAGCCTGTCAATTCCTATACCGATACCAGCAGTGGGGGGCATGCCGTATTCCAGAGCTCTTAAAAAGTCATTGTCTATGAACATGGCTTCCTCATCACCTTTTTCCATGAGTTTTACCTGCTCCTCGAATCTCTCTCTTTGATCCAAAGGATCATTCAATTCAGAATAAGCATTCGCAATTTCCTTTCCATTTATGATAAGCTCAAATCTTTCAACCAGTCCATTTTCAGACCGGTGTTTTTTGGTAAGAGGGCTCATTTCTATCGGATAGTCGATGATAAATGTTGGTTGTATATATAGATGTTCACTGGTTGCACCAAATAAAGCATCTATTAGTTTCCCTTTTCCCATACTACTATCTGCAGGGATATGATGTTGCCGGCACAAATCTCTTAATCCTTCTTCGTCCATCCCTGATACATCAGCTTTGGTTGATTCCCGGATCGCATCGTAAATACTAATTCTTTTATAAGGCGCTTTAAAATCGATTTCTTTATCGCCTGCTGAAACCAATGTAGTTCCGTTAACTGTTAACGCAGCCGCCTCCAGAAGAGACTCCGTTGTGGCCATCATCCAGAAATAATCCTTATAAGCAACATAAAACTCCAATATCGTAAATTCCGGATTATGAGTCCGGTCCATACCTTCATTCCTGAAATTTCGGCTGAACTCATATACCCAGTCGAATCCCCCAACAATCAGCCTTTTCAGGTATAACTCATTGGCAATACGCAGATAGAGAGGAATATCCAGGGCATTATGATGTGTAATAAAGGGTCGGGCAGAGGCACCGCCTGGTATTGTTTGGAGCACCGGAGTGTCGACTTCCAAAGCACCTGCCTTATTAAGAAAATCTCGCATGCTGTTGATCAGTTTCGTTCTTTTTATGAAAACCTCTTTAACATGGGGATTGACAATAAGATCTGCATATCGCTGACGATAACGGAACTCCGGATCGGTTACAGCATCGAAAGTTTCTCCTTCCTTTTCCTTCACAACAGGAATGGGCCGGAGGGCTTTTGATAAAAGTGTCAGTTCTTTAACATGAACTGAAATTTCACCTGTTTTAGTAATAAAAACATAACCCTTTACCCCGATAATATCCCCCAGATCCACCAGGTGTTTCCACAACTTATCGTACAATGATTTGTCATCGCCGGGGGCTATGTCATCTCTTTTGATATATAATTGGATGCGCCCTGTACTGTCCTGTATTACAGCAAAAGATGCCTTGCCCATATCCCGGATACTCATTATCCGGCCTGCCAGACATACAGATTCAAATTCTTCCTTCTTTTCTTCTGAATAGTTCGATTTAATAATGGCAGCATAGGCATTTACCGGATAAGCAGCAGCGGGATAGGCGTTAATACCCATTTCTCTCAGGGATTTCAGCTTTTCCCTGCGTATAAGTTCCTGTTCTGACAAAGATGGATGAGACATATGGGTCACTTTCTAAATTCCCGCAAATGTACGTTTTAAGCTTAAAGCTTAAGGCTTAAAGCTTAAAGCAAGTATGGGAGTACGGGTGTGTGGATAAGATATCTGCGAGCAAAAAACGGCCAACTACAAACGGTCAACGGTCAACGTAATAAGGGCTGGTATTTAACGTGTTTTGACCTATTTTTGTCAGATAAATCCCAGGAAAATGAAGTTTGAGAAGATTCACAATAAGGGGCAGGCACAGCTTTTCCGCAACAGTTATATGGAAATGCTTACAAAGACCCATCCATTGGTGATCTGGGGAATCTACCTGCCAGTAATCATTTATTTTATATACCTCAGTCATTTCCAGCTGGACTTCAGTTATCTCGGCATATTATTCACTTTCGCAGCCGGAGGATTTTTCTGGACTTTCTTCGAATACCTGATGCACCGGTTTGCTTTTCACGCTGTAGCAGATAGTGAATCGGCACAAAAGTTCATCTATGTAATGCATGGCAACCACCATCATTTCCCCAGGGATAAAGAACGTCTTTTTATGCCGCCGGTACCCAGCATCATTATTGCATCAACCATTTTTGGCATAATGTACCTGGCAATGAAAGAATATGCTTTCACATTCTTCGCGGGATTCATACTGGGCTATCTTCTTTACGGAAGTATGCATTATGCCATTCATGCCTGGAATCCTCCTTTCAAATGGATGAAGCCTCTCTGGAGAAACCATCATCTTCACCATTACAAAGATGATCACAAGGGTTTTGGCGTAAGCACCACATTCTGGGACAGGGTTTTCGGTACCATGTTCGATCTGAAAAAGGAAAAGGAAGACAAGGAAAAGATAAAGGAACTGATGTATTAATATTTCTCCATCACGCCGAGCCCGAATAAAGCAAAGTCATATTTAACCGGATCTCTTTTATCCATTTCGCGAAGGGCGAGTGTGAGTTCCATCGCGGTTTCCCAGTCAGTCTGCTTCCTGTTGATCAATCCAAAACCTCTTGCAACACGCGCCACATGAAGATCTACAGGACAAATCAAATCTGCTGTAGATATTTTCCTCCAGATCCCAAAATCCACACCCCGTTTATCCTTTCGAACCATCCATCGCAGGTACATATTTAAGCGCTTGCATGCGGAATTTTTTTCAGGAGTCGCGATGTGTTTTTGCGTTCTGTATGGTGCGTTTTCGAGTGAAAAAAATCTGGTATAAAAAATGGATAATGCATTTTTTATGAATTCATTTCCACCATTCATATTTTCCAGGGGTGGCAGGAAGGCAGTTTCCAGAGAATCCGACAACAGGTAGTGGGATCGTAAATATTGGATAAAATATAAAAGATCCGTTGCATTGAATGTACGGTGTTTGAATTTCAAAAAGCGTTTCAAATCAGTCACACGATGGTTCCTGATAAAATTATGAGGATCATCATCCATTGCGCGCATCAGCTCATTCGATTTTTGAATGATGGTGATCCGGTTACCCCACGCGAAAATGGACGCAAAAAGTCCTGCGATTTCTATATCCTGTTTTTTACTGAAACGATGTGGAACTGACACGGGATCTGTCGCAATAAAGGAAGGATGATTATATTCAAGCACTTTCTTTTCAAGAAAATCCCTCAGTTCATTTTTGTTCGGGAATGCTGTCATATTATTTAACCTATTGCCTGATCAAGGTCTTCTATAAGGTCATCGGCGTCTTCGATCCCGACGCTGAGTCGGATAAGACAATCGCGAAGTCCGTTTTTCATTCTTTCCTCTTTTGGTATGGATGCATGTGTCATACTGGCCGGCTGACTGATCAGGGATTCAACCCCACCAAGACTTTCAGCGAGGGAAAATAATCGTGTGGCAGATAAAACCCTGCTGGTTTCTTCAGCGGAATTATTTTTTAATTCGAAACTCAGCATACCGCCAAATCCCCGCATTTGTTTACTTGCAACTGCATATCCCGGATGATCTTCGAATCCGCACCAGTAAACCTTTTCCACTTTTGGATTTTTGCGCATCCAGCGGGCGATTTTTTCTCCATTTTCACAATGTCTTTGCATGCGCAGTTCAAGGGTTTTTATTCCTCTTAAAACCAGGTAGCAATCCTGCGGACCTGGAACAGCACCACATGATTTCTGAATGAAATATAGTTGTTCGCGCAATGCCGGATCGTTCATCATTAAACATCCGTGTATCACATCGCTGTGGCCGCCAAGATATTTTGTAGCAGAATGAATCACGATGTCAGCTCCCAGATCCAGTGGATTCTGAAGATAGGGGGATGCGAATGTATTGTCAACGCACAGAAGGAGTTTTTTTTCTTTGGCAATGGATGCGACTGTGGCAAGATCCACGATATTCATTAGGGGATTGGTGGGCGTTTCCGTCCAGATAAGTTTTGTTTTTTCATTTATGAAAGTGCGTATATTATCAGGATTCTGCATATTCACATAGTGAAAATGGATCCCCGTTTTTTCAAAGATCTTAGAGAAGAGACGAAAAGTTCCGCCATACATATCATTGGCTGCGATTACTTCATCTCCCGGAAGCAGGAGCCGGATCACCGCATCAGAAGCTGCTACACCACTACTGAAAGAAAGTCCGAAACGCGCATTTTCAATCGAAGCCAATGCAATTTCGAGTGCTTTTCTGGTAGGATTTTGCGAGCGGGCATATTCATAACCTTTATTGTTGCCGGGCGCTGCCTGTACAAAAGTTGATGTCTGGTAAATGGGTGGAATGATTGCACCCGTACTTGGGTCGGGTTCCATACCTGCATGAATTAAGCGCGTTGAAAATTTCATATTTGTTTTTTTCGAATTGATAGGCGGGATTACCAGTTTATGGGTAAGTGTACTTCTTTATTATCCCAACCGATCATCAGGTTGGTTTTATTTTTTTCCTTCCCTTCAAAACAGATCGTAAATACATCGATGATATCGGGTCTCGTATTTACTTTGACATCGGAACGGATGAGATCTTTTTTTGCGTCATATCCAAACGCGCCCCAGGTATCCGTTTCCTTGTTTAATATGATTGTCCATTTATCCGTGGATGGTATCGCATACATCGTATATCTTCCTTTTGCTACTTTATTTTTATCGATTTTCACATCCCGGAAAAATTCAATTTCCGTCGCTTCATTAGCACCCATCCGCCAGATCATATCATAGGGCACCAGGTCTCCAAAAATACTTCGGTCATTTTTTTGAGGGCGCCCGTAAATGACGCGCGCAACTAATGGCGCATCTGATTTATGCTGAATTTTCAGAACAGGATAATCCACCGGATAGTAACACATATCCATCGGTGATTTATCCAGAGGAGGGAGAGAGGACTGCGCTGTACAAAAACAGGAAACTGATAATAAAAAGACGGTCGGCAGAAAAGATTTCATGATATTCATGGGAGGTAAAATTAAACAGGAAAAACTTATGAATTGGCGCGAAGGTAGAGCAGTTCGTTAAATGCGAAGGTTTTTACATGAGGAAAGAAATATTCGTATGCCATTTTTAACTCTTCATAATATTTAATGAAGGCTTCAAAAACCGGCTCGGGATCATTAATATATTTTGCCCGGCGGCAAAGGCCCTCGAAACTATTATGTATTCCCTGGGTGGACCGGTAGTTTAACAGCCAGTTTTGCATTCGCATATAAAAGAAGAATTTCTTAAATTTTTCGGGAAACCATTTTTCATACAATTCGAGTTGTACATATGTTTTTTGGGTGAAATCAGACAATGCACCCTCATCAAATTCATAGGGATCATTGGCAAGGAAATGATCATAAATAATATCCACAAAGCTTCCGGCGTATAATCCTGCTGCTGTTTTCAGGAATTGTTTGGCCTGTCGTGTTGCGGGATGGGAATCGGTGTACTCATCAATTTTTCGATGAAGGGTGATTCCAATACGGATGCGGTCGGGATAGTCGAATTTTTTTTTGCCCTTAATAAAATCGCTGATCATATTTCCTGCAAGTATATCCGGATCTCCGAAAGAAAGATAAGCATGTGCGAGGTAGTTCATTGCGATAAAAATACATTTTTAAAGCCTAAAGCTTAAAGGCTAAAGCCTAAAACCTGGTAAAGCTTAATATCCGAAGACTTTAAATTATATTTTCAAATTAACAATTTATCAAATTTGCTTTAGGCTTTAGGCTTTGGGCTTTAAGCTTTAAAAGAATTAATTTCGCTTTCCACATAATAAAATCATGAACAAAGGACCGGTTTCGAATTATATCGCGCATCATTACAGGCATTTTAATGCAGCAGCTCTTATAGATGCTGCTAAAGGTTATGAAACTCATCTTACGGAAGGTGGAAAAATGATGGTTACCCTTGCCGGTGCCATGAGTACTGCTGAGATGGGCGTATCGCTCGCTGAAATGATCCGTCAGGACAAAGTGCATATTATCTCTTGTACAGGAGCCAACCTGGAGGAAGATATTATGAACCTTGTAGCCCATTCACATTATAAAAGAGTTCCTAACTATCGTGACCTTACACCGGAACAGGAATGGCAACTATTGGAACAGGGCCTGAACCGTGTTACGGATACCTGTATCCCTGAAGAAGAAGCTTTCAGAAAAATCCAGAAACATATCGTGCATTTATGGAAGGATGCAGATGCGAAAGGTGAACGTTATTTTCCTCATGAATACATGTATAAACTTCTTCTGAGCAAAGTAATGCAGGACGGATATGAAATTGATGTGAAAGACAGCTGGATGATCGCAGCAGCGGAAAAAAATCTGCCAATAGTAGTTGGTGGATGGGAAGACTCTACGATGGGGAATATTTTCGCATCTTATATCGTAAAGGGTGAACTGAAAGCAGGTACTATGAAAAGTGGTATTGAATATATGGTTTGGCTTTCTGACTGGTACAGGAAAAATTCAGGCGGAAAGGGAATTGGGTTTTTCCAGATAGGTGGTGGTATTGCAGGCGATTTCCCGATTTGTGTGGTGCCAATGATGTATCAGGATCTGGAGTGGCATGATGTTCCTTTCTGGAGTTATTTTTGCCAAATATCCGATTCTACTACATCATACGGCTCTTATTCAGGCGCAGTGCCTAATGAAAAAATCACCTGGGGAAAACTGGATATCCATACACCAAAATATATTGTAGAAAGCGATGCAACGATCGTGGTGCCACTCATATTTGCATGGATATTGGGCTGGTAGAAAGAAAGTATGGGCGTATGGGAATATGGGTGGATTTAGCTTTCAACATTAAAAATGCCGGATGAAAAAACTGGGTAATTATGTTACAGGCCGATGGCTTGAAGGTATGGGCGACCAGCAAATACTCTCTGATGCCGTAACAGGTACACCTCTTTACATGGCCGGCACAGGAGGACTGGATTTTCAGGAAATCCTCGAATATGCAAGAAAGCATGGAAATCCTGCTTTGAGAAAAATGACCTTTCATGAAAGAGGGAGGATGCTGAAAGCCCTCGCGATGCATCTTAAAAACCAGGTTGAAAAATTTTACAGGATAAGTTATCAAACAGGCGCAACAAGGGCAGACTCGTGGATCGATCTTGAAGGTGGTATTGGGAATCTTTTTTCCTATGCTTCCCTGAGAAGAAAATTTCCCGATCAACCCTTTTGTACAGACGGAGATCCTGTCGACCTGAGCAGGAATCACAGCTTCATGGCACAACATATACTCGTTCCAAAAGAAGGTGTGGCAATTCATATCAATGCATATAATTTTCCTGTTTGGGGCATGCTGGAAAAGATTGCCGTAAATCTGCTGGCCGGTATGCCTGCGATTGTTAAACCTGCCACATGCACCAGTTTTTTAACAGAAGCGGTGGTAAGGGAAATACAGTCGTCTGGCATTTTACCGGAAGGAGCATTGCAGTTGATATGTGGAAGCACCGGAAATCTTCTGGATATGCTTACAGCCCAGGATGTAGTTACATTTACGGGTTCGGCTTCTACAGGATTGAAATTAAAATCAAATCCTTCTATCCTTAGAGAAAATGTTTCATTTACCATGGAAGCTGATTCACTCAACTGCATTGTACTGGGAGAGGATGTTGAACCGGGAATGCCTGAATGGGAAATATTTGTAAAAGAAGTAAGGAGAGAAATGACAGTAAAAGCAGGGCAAAAATGTACGGCTATCCGACGGATTTTTGTTCCTGAAAACAAGATTGAAGAAATTCGAAAATCTATTTCTGATTCGCTGTCAAAAACACTGATTGGAAATCCTGAAAATGAAAAAGTCAGCATGGGTTCCCTGGCAGGTCAGGATCAGAGAAATGATGTGAAGCATCAGGTACAAAAATTATTAGCTTCTTCCAGAATCATATATGGTTCACTGGATAGTGCGGAACTCGTAGATGCAGATTTTCTTAAAGGGGCTTTCATGGGTCCGCTTTTACTGGAAAATGATAACCCGTTTGCCAGCGGAGGTGCGCACGATATCGAAGCTTTCGGACCCATAAGCACTTTGATGCCATATAAAGATCTTGATGAGGCGATACTTCTTTCAAAAAAAGGGAAGGGCTCACTTTGCAGCACGATTGTAACCTTTTCAGATCGTATAGCAAAAGATTATATTGTAAATGCTGCTACCCATCATGGGCGAATATTAGTTTTGAATCGTCAGGACGCCAAAGAAAGTACCGGGCACGGATCTCCTCTTCCTATGCTCGTTCATGGGGGTCCTGGCCGCGCGGGCGGAGGAGAAGAAATGGGAGGTGCACGAGGTGTAAAACATTATATGCAAAGAACGGCCGTCCAGGGTTCACCGGATAGTATAACAAACATAAGTTCCATTTACCAGGCCCACGCTGCGCAAAAAACCGGCAAAAAACATCCTTTCAAAAAATATTTTGAAGAATTACAGATTGGTGATAGTGTTCATACCCAACTTCGCAAAATAACAGATACGGATATCGATCGTTTTTCAGATCTCAGTGGAGATCATTTTTATGCGCATAAGGAGAATGAAATCTTTGAAGATACCATGTTTGAAAAACGGGTTGCTCATGGGTATTTTATACTGAGTGCTGCAGCAGGGTTATTCGTAGATGCCGCCAAAGGACCGGTGCTCCTTAATTATGGAATTGATGAATGTCGTTTTCTGAAACCGGTTTATGCAGGAACAACAATTGGCGTACGGCTAACCTGTAAGGAAAAAACCAGCCAGGATTTGAAGGATGAAAATGATATTCCTAAAGGCATTGTAAAATGGTATGTGGATGTTTATGATGATGCGGGAGAATCTATTATGATTGCAACTATACTGACCATGGTAAGAAAAAAAATATAAGATATGCAGGAACAAATTCCGGGATATGTAAGATCAGAAAGACATGGATCTGCAATGATTATCGAGTTCTTTCATCCGCAAAGTAATTCTCTGCCGCACAATCTTTTGACAGATCTCTCCAGCCACATACACGGGGCCGGTCTTGATGATGAAATCAGGGTGGTTATTTTGCGATCTGCGGGAGACCGTGCTTTTTGTGCGGGTGCTTCATTTACCGAACTTTTGCAAATAAAAACCAGCAGGGAAGGCGAAGATTTCTTCAATGGATTTGCTCATGTGATCAACAGTATGCGGAAATGCCCGAAATTTATTATTGCAAGGATACATGGTAAGTGTGTGGGAGGCGGAGTCGGTATTGCCGCAGCAGCAGATTATGCGATAGCGCTGACAGGAGCTGATATTAAAGTCAGTGAATTGGAAATCGGGATTGGTCCTTTTGTGGTAGGTCCGGCGCTCGAACGTAAAATCGGACTTTCTGCTTTTTCGCAATTGACGATAGATGCCGCATCATGGCGTACCGCTGAATGGGCTAAGACGCGTGGGCTATTTTCGGAAGTTCACATGAATGTAAATGAACTCGATGAATCAATACAAAGACTCGCCAATCATCTCATCCGTTCAAATCCTCAGGCCGTGAAGGAGATAAAAAAAATACTCTGGCAGGGAACTTCTAACTGGGATCAACTTCTTTCTGAACGCGCTAAAATCAGCGGGCAACTGGTTGTCACTGAGCAGGCACAAAAAGCTATCAAACTGTTTAACAAAGCGTAAGGAAAGTGTGGTAGTGTGCGAGTGTGGTAGTGTGGTAGTGGAGTTAAAAGTATTAAACTACCACACTACCACACTCGCACACTACCACACTTTCTTTCATTATTCTTCTCCAAGATCGTTATAAGTATACAGCGGATCCAATGTACTATCTGCCGACATAGTGAAGATGGAGTTAAGTAGTCCGTCTTTCAATCCATAAACAAGTCCGTGTAAATCGGGACCTTTACGGTGTTTCCATGCACGCTGAATGATGGAGGTCTTCGCAAGGTGCAGAACCTGCTCCTGAACATTCAATTCTGTAAGTCTGTCTTCTCTTTTTTCCTGATCCGGGATCGCTTCCAGTTCATCCCGGTGTAAACGATAAACATCCTTAATATTTCTGAGCCACATATTCAGTACCTGTTTGAAATCGTGGTTGGTCATAGCTGCTTTAATACCACCACAGCCATAATGTCCGCACACAATTACATGTTTCACTTTAATATGTGCCACAGCATACTCCAGAACACTGAGCAGGTTTACATCTGTATGGACAACCATATTGGCGATGTTCCTGTGAACAAAAATTTCCCCGGGTTGTGTTCCCGTGATTTCATTTGCGGGTACACGACTGTCACTGCAGCCAATCCATAAAAATTCAGGCGTTTGAATTTTCGCAAGTGCCTTAAAATAATCAGGGTCATCCACAATCTTCTCAGCAGCCCAGGCCTTGTTTTCCAGAAGTAATTTATTTATGGATTGCATAAAAATATTTTTTAGTTAATGAGCACTTGTTCCTTTATAGTCCGCAATTGTTGTCTGGTCATATACCAGGTTATGTCCGGATTTGAACTGGCTTTTTCTAATTTCAACCTTAATATTTTTTAAATAGGCATGTTGAAGAAAATCATTGATAACATCGATGATATCCTTATCAATAAAATCAGCCCGGGCAATATCAATTATTAAAAAAGAATCAGCAGGAATGCCTTCAAGTTTTCCTTTTACGATTGGTTTATTTAAGAATGAAATATCTTTTCGGAAGCGAACAAGATATTTATTATCATCGTGGATTACCATCACGGCCGATTTAAAATTGCTTCTGATCAGAGAAAATAGAGCGACGATGGTACCTATTACTATACCGATCAGCAAATCAGTAAAGAGTATCGCTAAAAGTGTTATGATAAATGGAATAAACTGATCCCATCCGCGCTTATATAATTCAGTGAAGATGGAAGGTTTTACAAGCTTGTAACCGGTTATAATCAGGATAGCAGCCAATGCGCTGAGTGGAATTTTATTCAATAAACCCGGAATAAATAAAACGCTTAAAAGAAGCAGCACACCATGCATAATGGCTGAAAATTTACTTTTCGCACCAGCACCGACATTTGCTGAACCTCTTACAATCACAGATGTTAGGGGCAGACCTCCCAGTATTCCGGATACGATATTCCCAACTCCCTGCGCTTTTAATTCCAGGTTGGCAGGGGTTCTTCTTTTTAAAGGATCCAGTTTATCTACGGCTTCAATTCCAAGCAAAGTTTCAATACTTGCAATAAGTGCTATTGTCAGACCCGTGATCCATACATCGGGATTGTTTATGTATTCCCACTTAGGAAATATGAAGAAGCTTGTAAAAGAAGCAAAATCACTTGCAATAGGAAGGTTAACCAGTTGGTTTGTACCCAGAGAAAAACGCGTTCCGGGAGATGAGAAATATACATTCATCAATATGCCGACCACGACAACTACCAATGGGCCTGGTAAATTCTTAAAGAATTTAATCTTTTTTAGTTGAGGTCGCTCCCAAACGATTAGAATAATAAGCGAGATTATCCCAATGATTAATGCAAGCGGTGCGATATTATTTACTGAATTGATAATTCCTGAAAAAGTGTTATCATCATTAACCTGAATGAAAGTTTCATCACCGACCCAGTCCTTGTCATACCCTATCAAATGAGGAAACTGTTTCAGAATCAGGACGAATCCAATAGAAGCAAGCATACCGCGGATCACTGAATTTGGAATATAATCACCAATGATACCTGCCCCTACAAATCCTAAGATAATCTGAAGTACACCGGCAATGACTACTGATAAAAGGAAGGCTTCATATGCGGGCATTTTACCTATGGCTACTGCAACAATTGCTGTAAGTCCCGCAGCAGGACCACTAATACTTAGTGAAGATCCGCTTAACAGACCAATTACAATACCACCCACCATTCCTGCTATAATACCGGAAAACAAAGGCGCACCGGAACCCAGGGCGATCCCCAGACAAAGTGGTAAAGCCACAAGGAATACAACTACCGAAGCTGGAATATCTGCCGAAGCATTTGTCAACAGCTTTCTCATAATCTTAGTTGATTAAGATAATTAAAAGATCAGGTCATTCCACTCACGTCCTTATATATTCAAGCCGCCGCACACACTAATTACTTGTCCGGTAATATAACTACTCATATCGGAAGCAAGGAACAATGCAGTATCGGCAATCTCAGTAGCACTTGCAAACCTGTTTAGAGGGATTTTTGCCAGGAATGATTTAGCTCCCTCTTCATCTTTCAGGTAGTGTGTCATGTCAGTCTCTACAAACCCGGGAGCAATGGCATTGCATCGGATATTCCTGCTTCCCAGTTCATGCGCAACGGATTTCGTAAATCCAATAATGCCGGCCTTGGAAGCTGCATAACTTGACTGGCCTGCGTTTCCACGAATTCCAATGATGGAACTCATATTGATGATGGATCCTTTTTTTGCTTTCATCATCGGCCGGATCACCTGTTTGGTCATATTGAAGACGCTCTTCAGATTGACTTCCATGACTTCATCCCATTGCGCAGGATTAAGCCGCAACAACAAACTATCTTTGGATATACCTGCATTATTTATGCAAACATCCACAGTTCCATGTTCTTCCAGAACCTCATTTACAAATTTTTCGCTGTCCTCATATGATCCCGCGTTACTCTTATATCCTTTTGCTTTAACGCCAAATGACTGCAATTTTTTTTCCAGGATTTTGGCTTTTTCTTCGCTCGACAGAAAACTAAATGCAATATGTGCGCCCTGTTCTGCCATCCTGAGTGCAATGGCTTCACCGATTCCACGTGCTGCGCCTGTAACGATTACTATTTTCCCTTCTAAAAGCTTCATTTCATTGCATTATGTGGAGTCAAATATATAAACTGAAAAGTTTGCAGGTAAATTTAAATATTAATTTAGGCCTTTCCATCGAACCATGAATCTGATTAACAGAAAGAAATTATTATTATTTGCTTTGGCTGCAGAAACTTTTCTTGCCAGTTACGGACTTCTGATCGGGGAACAGACGAGTGTAGTATCGATACTATATCTCCTGGCTGGTCTGATTTTCATTTATTCTATACTAATACTGCCTTCTGCGGGACTGCCCGGGATGGCTGAATTGAAAAAAGAGTCCTTGTTGAAATTGCCCCTCATCGTATTCATATTGCTGCTTGCGTTTATTACGTCCCGTTACTGGCTGGATCTGATCCCTCTGGATCCGGATTATGCAGATATGCTTCCCGTAATGAAAGTTATGAATGAAAGATTCCTTCATGGAGAATGGAAACATGTGTATGAAACGATTCCTGAAATCTGGAATGGAACGCGCCCCATCTACCTTCCGGCGATGTGGTTGCCATATTCTTTTGCCGTTGCGCTGCATATAGATATACGATGGATAACAGTATTGCTTGTTTTACTCAGTTTTATTATCATTTTAAGCCTTATACAGATCAGGAAAAACAAATATTTCGGCTACAGCCTGATTGCAATAACTGGTTTATTGTTCTGGTGGATTTTTGCAAGAAATGAAGTGCACAGCCTCATAAGTATGAGTGAAGAAGGTGTCGTCATTTTTTATTTTGTACTTCTTACTATGGCTATTATTTCGGGAAATGCTTTTATCATGGGTTTAACAGCATCTCTTTGCCTTTTAAGCCGGTACAGCATGATCGGTTGGTTGGTCCCATGCCTGATATTTTTTGCTTCACGTAAAGATTTTCGAAAACTCATTGTTTTTTCTGTTACAGGAATCCTTTGTTTTCTCCTTTTCTTTCTGATTCCTTTTGGGTTTAAAACGCTGGGTCAAATGATTGCGCTGCCCGGAAATTATGTGTCATTTGCAAAACATGTCTGGGAATTTACTCCTGAAGTGTACTGGCTGAACCTGGGTCTTGCGAAATTTTACGGCCCTCATAGAATGGCAATTCTGCATTTTTGTTTACTTACAATGAGTTTTGGTGTACCTCTTTTATTTATGTGTTTTTGTCTTATTCAAAAAAAGTGGAAGTTTCGAAACATTAACCTGGCCTGTTTCAAACTCAGTCTGCTTGTTTTTTATCAGTTTATAGATGTCCCTTACGGATATCTATTTTACACTTCTTCTTTCGTGAGTCTTATAATTGCATCCACTTTACTTAGTGTGGAAGTGTGGTAGTGTGGTAGTGTGGTAGTGGAGTTAAAAGTTTTAAACTACCACACTACCACACTACCACACTTTCACACTTGCTTTAGCATCGTTAGCAGTTCATCAACATAATTCCTGTCATTCGAGAGGCGGGGGACCTTATGTTGCCCTCCCAGTTTTCCTTTTTTGCGAAGCCAGCTGGTAAAGAGGCCCTTCGGAACTGATTTTACAATGGGTGGTCTGAGGGCAATACCCTTATGACGCTTTGCTTCATAATCGCTGTTTAATTCTTTTAATGCCTTATCAAGTTCTTCAGAAAACAAAGCTATGCTTTCAGGTTCTTTCTCAAATTCGATCAGCCATTCATGGGCGCCATTGGAATGATCACCGAAATACACGGGGGCAGCTGTATAATCGTTGACTACGGCTCCGGATTTATTTGCTGCAACAACTATTGCCTTATCGGCATTATCCACTATGATCTCTTCTCCAAAAGCATTGATAAAATGTTTAAGCCTGCCACTAACTTTAATGCGGAAAGGCCCCAACCGGGTAAACTGAATTGTGTCCCCAACCAGATAACGCCAGAGACCGCCGTTGGTGCTGATCACCAGCGCATAGTTTTTGCCTAATTCCACATCCTTCAATCCGATCGTTTGCGGATCTGATTTTCCATATTCTTCCACTGGCATGAATTCCATGAAAATCCCATGATTGGTAAAAAGCAGCATACCATCTTCTCCCGGGTAGTCCTGCGCTGCGAAAAAACCTTCGCTGGCATTATACATTTCAAGGTAATTGATATCGCCTCCTATGATTTTTTTAAACTGCTCACGGTAAGGTGTAAACGAAACGCCTCCGTGGATGTATAATTCCAGCGAAGGCCATACTTCCAGAATATTTTTTTTGCCAGTATTTTCCAGAATCTTTTTTAATAGTACCAGGGTCCATGTCGGAACACCTGAAATCGAAGTCACATTCTCGCGGATGGTATTGCCTGCCATCTGATTGATTTTATCTTCCCATTCATCTAAAAGAGCGATATGTAATTCAGGCGTACGTATCCAGTTGCCCCAGAATGGAGAGTTCTGCAAAAGAACAGCACTGAGATCACCATATTGCACTTCAGCATTGAACTGGCTAATGGTATGACTTCCGCCGACAACAAGACCTTTACCGGTGAGCAGGTCTGAATCGGGATGAAAATGATAATACATGGTTAAAACATCCTTCGCACCGAGATAATGGTTATCCTGCAGACTTTCCTCACTTACCGGAATGAATTTGCTTTTATCGCTGGTAGTTCCGCTGCTCTTTGCAAACCAGTTGATGGGCGTATTCCAAAGCAGGTTTTCTTCCCCCTGCATGATACGTTGAATATAGGGTTTGAGGTCGTCATATTCGTGTATCGGAACAGCTTTCTTAAATTCTTTAATAGAAAATAATTTGGAGAAATTATACTTACGTCCTATTTCGGTATACTGGGCCGAAGTAACAAGGTCCTGCAATACTTCGCGTTGGACGGCAACAGGATCAAGCACCCATTGTTCAATTTGCCAGCGTCTCATCCTGGCCAGGCGTGATATGGCAGGACTTAATAATTTCAAGATGACTTGGTTTAGATCATAGAAATAGCTCCTGCCACTGTCTTAAATACTCTAAATAACGGGCCTGGACGCTTCTTCGTGAAGATAGTCTTTTCGTTTCAATTCAAAATTCCGGCCTAGGTACAGCCGGCGAACCTGTTCATCAGCAGCGAGTTCTTCTGCTGTTCCATGTTTGAAAATTTTTCCTTCAATCAGCAAATATGCCCTGTCGCAAATGGAAAGGGTTTCATTTACATTATGGTCGGTAATCAGGATACCGATGTTTTTATATTTCAGGCGGGCCACTACTGCCTGAATGTCCTCTACGGCAATTGGATCTACTCCCGCAAAAGGTTCATCCAATAAAATAAACTTTGGATCAACGACCAGTGCACGTGCTATTTCAGTACGCCTTCTTTCACCTCCGCTCAGGGAGTCGCCGTTGTTTTTACGTACATGGTGCAGACGGAATTCATCCAGAAGTGCTTCAAGCTTTTCCTTTTGGTCCTTCTTGGTCATTTTGGTCATTTCCAGAATGGCTTTGAGATTATCCTCTACAGAGAGTTTGCGGAAAACAGAAGCTTCCTGGGGAAGATATCCCAGGCCAAGCTGAGCTCTCTTATACATGGGTAGTCGGGTAATATCACGGTCGTCAAGAAAAACCTGACCCTCATCGGGCTTGATGAGACCAACCACCATATAAAAAGTCGTTGTTTTGCCCGCACCGTTGGGTCCCAGCAAACCGACAATTTCGCCTTGTTTTACATTTACGGAAACATGGTCAACAACCGTACGGTTGTGATAGGTTTTAACCAGATCTTTTGTATGAATAATGAGATTCAATTCCTGTAAAATTTGAACAAAAATACCAGAAGAATACGTAATCGATTCATTTTAAAATAGTTTAACAGGTGCTTGTGTTATAGTGCTATTGAATTAAGTTTGCAATCCACAAATAAAACGTTCTGGAACCCACTGATGAAGGTTATTGATCACATCCACCAGTCAAAAGATAGCGCTGTTTCCTTTGAAATTCTTCCACCTTTGAAGGGGAAGACAATCAGTTCGATATATGATCACCTGGACCCCCTGATGGAGTTTAAGCCGGCATTTATTAACGTGACTTACCATCGGAGTGAAACGATGTTCAAAAAGAAGAGTGATGGTACTTTCGAGAAGGTGGAAGTCAGAAAAAGACCAGGAACAGTTGGCATTTGCGCCGCCATTATGAATCATTACCAGGTCGACGCAGTTCCCCACCTGATTTGCGGTGGATTTGGGAAACGTGAAACCGAAGATGCCCTGATAGATCTGCATTTCCTGGGGGTTGATAATGTGCTCGTGTTGAGGGGTGATGCTCCAAAAAATGAAGCCGCGTTTACTCCGGAACCCGGAGGAAATCAGTATGCCCTGGATCTATTGAAACAGGTTGTGAATTTGAATCAGGGCATTTACCTCGAAGAAGATATTAAAAACGGGAGTAAAACCAATTTCTGTATTGGAGTCGCCGGTTATCCTGAAAAACATTTTGAATCCCCCAACCTGGCTACCGACTTGTCATTTCTGAAAGCAAAAGTGGATGCAGGTGCTGAATATGTAACCACTCAGATGTTTTTCGACAATCAGAAATTTTTTGATTTCGTGAAAGCCTGCAGGGAGAATGGTATTGAAGTTCCAATTATTCCCGGATTGAAACCCATAACAAATAAAAAACAACTCAGTCTTTTACCAAAAGTTTTTCATGTGGACATACCTGCGGATCTTTCCAACGCCGTAACGAGATGTAAAACGGATGAAGATGTAGAACAGATTGGTACCGAATGGTTGTTACAGCAGAGCCGTGAATTAAAAAAAGTGGGTGTCCCTGTATTGCACTATTATACCCTTGGTAAACCAAAAGTAATCTGGAATGTTGTCAAAGAACTGGTATAACCAGGACGAATATGGCATATACTGACTATTATAAAATTCTGGGTGTTTCCAAAACCGCATCAGAAGAGGATATTAAAAAAGCTTATCGCAAACTTGCGAGAAAATTACATCCTGACCTCAATCCTAAAGATAAGGAAGCGCATAAAAAATTTCAGCAGATTAACGAGGCCAATGAAGTGCTCAGCGATCCGGAGAAAAGAAAAAAATACGACCAGTACGGAGAGCAATATGGAGAGAACTGGGAAAAAGCAGAAGAGTTTGAAAAGAGCCGTCAGTCAGGTGCCTATTCAGGCCAGAGTAGATCGGGGCAATCTGCAAATCCATTTGCTGATTTTGGAGGCGGGGAAGATTTCGGTGAAGGGCAATATTCAGATTTTTTTGAACAGATGTTCGGTTCCGGTGGGCGTGGCTCAGGATCGCGTAATACAAAATTCAGGGGACAGGATTATCAGGCCGAACTACATCTTTCACTGCGTGATGCGGCAAAAACTCATAGCCAGACTTTAACTGTCAATGAAAAAAATATCCGTATAACTATACCGGCAGGTGTAGAAGATGGACAGGTTATCCGATTGAAAAATCATGGCGCACCTGGTGCGAATGGAGGTCCACAGGGAGATTTGTATATCACTTTCAAGATAGAACCTGATCCTGTTTTTAAAAGGTCGGGTAATGATTTATATATCACACTGAACCTTGATCTGTATATAGCAGTATTAGGCGGAGATGTGATGGTAGATACCCTGGATGGGAAAATCAAACTCAAAGTTAAGCCTGAAACCCAGAATGGAATGAAGGCCAGATTGAAAGGGAAGGGTTTTCCGGTTTATAAGCATGAAGGATCATTTGGTGACTTGTTTGTTACTTATAATATTTTAATTCCACATAATCTTACTGCAAGAGAAAAAGAACTTTTTGCCGAACTTTCGAAAATGAGATAATACGAACAATATGTCAGAAGAAATCATTCCTGTAGAAACATTTTGTTCCTATTATCATGTGGAACGAACCTTCATTGAATCTCTGGAATCTTACGGGTTGATTTCCATAAGTTACAAAGAAAATCAACGATTTATTTTGAAAGAAGAACTGACTGAACTGGAGAAATTCACCCGCATGTATTATGATCTGGATATCAATATTCCCGGGATAGATGCATTAAAACATTTGCTGGAAAAAATTAAAGAACTTCAGCAGGAAACAGAAACCCTCAGAGCCCGTCTCAGGATTTATGAATAATCTGCTTTAATATTTTATATGAAAAAATTCTTTTTCCTGACTGTGTTTGCAGGATTTCACTTTTTTGCTTTTTCGCAGTTTACTGATTCCCTGAGATATGAAAAAGCGAGTTATATGATCCCTATGCGGGACGGAATCCTGTTAAATACGATAGTTCTGACACCAGTAAATCAAAATAGTTCTTATCCTTTCCTCATCGTCCGGACACCTTATGGAATTGATGCTGTTTATCCGGAAGGAAAACAGACAATTACCCTCTCAAAAAATTTTTCGTTCTTAAATATGGCCTCTGAAGGATACATTTTTGTTTTCCAGGATATTCGGGGAAAATATAAAAGTCAGGGTAACATGCAAATTCATCAGCCTCTGATTCACCAAACTATAAAAAGTGCTGTGGATGAGAGTACCGATACCTGGGATACAATAGAGTGGCTTCTGCATAATATTAAAAACAACAATGGGAAAGCCGGTATTACAGGAATTTCTTATCCCGGCTGGCTGGCGCTTGTGGGTGCGGTTGATCCTCATCCTGCGCTGAAAGCTTCCTCAGAACAAGCCTGTATGGGGGATCTTTTTTTAGGAGATGATTTTCATCACAACGGAGCTTTTCGTTTAAGTTATGGATTTGAATATACTTACGAGGTGGAGGGAGACAAAACAACAGACAGTTCATTCCCTTTTCCGGCTTTCGATCTGTTCAACTGGTACCTTCAATTGGGAAGTTTAAAGAATGTGAATGAGAAATATTTTCACAATAGAATCCCCACCTGGAACAATTTTGTCAAACATCCGGACTATGATAGTTTCTGGCAAAAAAATTCACCGCTCTCCTATGTAAAAAAGGTTGAAATTCCCCAACTCCATGTAGGAGGATTTTACGATCAGGAGGATCTGAATGGTCCGCAACTGATGTATAACTATTTGGAAAAAATGGATGATGAACATAAAAATCATCTGGTGCTTGGTCCATGGTTTCATGGGCAGTGGGGAAGGAGTAAGGCGGACAGTATTGGTATGATCGCATTGGGAAGTAATACTGGTGAGGAATTTCGAAGGCTTCAGAAAAAATGGTTCGATTACTATCTGAAGGGAATAGGAGATGGGAAATTTGAAGAAGCATATATTTTTCAAACAGGATCAAATGAATGGAAGACTTATGATACCTGGCCGCCGCGGCAGGCCACGATCCGCTCTTTATATGCCGCTCCGGGACTTAAGGCAGGATTTTCAAAACCTTCTGAGGATGGATCCGTTTCATATATCAGTGATCCGCAAAAGCCAGTTCCTTACAGGACCTTGCCTATTGAGGAAACATATGGGAAGGGTAGCCGCTGGCGGACGTGGCAGGTAGAGGATCAGCGATTTGTTTATACGCGACCAGATGTAATCAGTTTCACTTCCGATTCATTAAAAGAGGATCTTGTTATAACCGGTGCGGTAAACGCTCATTTATTTGCATCCACCACAGGTACTGATGCAGATTGGGTTGTAAAGCTGATTGATGTTTATCCTGATTGGGATTCAGCTAATTTCAAAATGAGCGGCTATCAGCTTCCGGTAACTATGGAAGTTTTCAGGGGTAAATTCAGGAAGAGCTTTTCAAATCCTGAAGCCCTCATTCCAGGTAAACCAGAGGAATTCCTGATTGGTCTTCATCAGGTGAACCATAAATTTAAAAAGGGACATAAACTTATGATACAGGTGCAAAGCAGCTGGTTCCCTATGATAGACCGCAATCCTCAAAAATTCATTCCCAATATTTTTGAAGCAAAAGAATCAGATTTCATAAAAGCAACTCAGACAATTTATTTTTCTCCCCGATATCCGACCAGAATTGACCTGCCGGTAATGAACTAATACCAACTGCAAAATCAAATATTTTGATTTTGCAGGTATAGCTGTTATGAAGCCTATACAAGCGAATTACAAAGCTATTCCAAAGCCATATCAATAAGGGCTGTCATATCAAGAAGATTGACATCACAGCCTCCTGGAACGTTCATTTATTCGCCAGGAGTTCTTTTACAGTTGTACTGATACTTTTACCATCAATCTTTCCTGCGAGCTGTTTAGTAGCCACGCCCATTACTTTTCCCATGTCCGCTGGTGTACTGGCGCCAGTATCAGCAATGATTTTCCTGAGGGCTGTTTTTAGATCCTCCAGGCTCATCTGGGCGGGAAGAAATTTTTCGATAATGGTAATCTCTTCTTCCTCTTTTATGGAGAGGTCTTTGCGGTTTTGGGCATTGTATATTTCCAGCGAATCCTTTCTTGATTTGAGTAGTTTTTGCAGAAGTTTTACTTCGTCCTCTTCTTTTAAATCTCCTCCTGCGCCTTCAGAAGTTTTAGCCAGTAATATCGCCGCTTTGATTGCGCGCAGTGAGCGGAGTGCTTTTTCATCCTTTGCAAGCATGGCTGTTTTCAGGTCCGCCATTACTTTTTGTTCAAGGCTCATAGTATAAATTATAATTTATTTTCTTTCAATTGTTTTGCCCTTGATTTCTGATAGATATTACGGGCAAATTTCTTCATTTCGGCTGCAAGGTCATCATGCCTCGTAGCTCTTTGGTAGGTATCAGCCATAGTCATCAGTGTCTGATAGAAAAAATCCTCCATTTCATCCACCATCATGTCTTTTGTCCACAGATCGATCCGTAGCGCTGCCTTATCTGAGCCATCCCAAAGGGAAAGTAAGAAAGCCTTGGCTTTCCTTGTATTCTCAGCAGAATTATCTGGAGCACTCCAGCTGATTTCCACGGGCATTTTATTTTCGTCCAGTCCAACCTGTATTTGTATTGAAGATTCAGTCATTTTTTAAATCAGATTCTGATAGATAGGGGAATAAAATTACGTAACAAATTAATAATCAATAACTTAGTTTTAAGCTTTGGGCTTTAAGCTTTGGGCTTTAAAAAGCGAAGTTAATGGGAAAAAACTGTTGGTTCCATTGATTTCATGGTGAGATAAGGCTGCGGAAATTACGAGGCAAGGTTTTACGTATTTACGCGCTGTGATTCGAGGTTGATATTAGATAAATTTACAGTGGTTTGTTTTCCGTCATCCGTCATCCGTCATCAAAATCCGTACTATGAAAAATCTTTACTTCAGGGGTTTCATGCTTTTAGCATGCTTACAAATTTTCTATCAGTCATCCCTATACGCACAATGTACATGTACCGGGGGAATCCCGGCAACAGCTATTGATCAGTCTATTACTATTTCTCCAACTACGGCGAGTTCTCTGGTATTTACATTTCAGCAGTTCAATCCTGCCATCGGTAATCTGAGTTGTGTATCGCTATACGATACCATTACAGGTACTTCGGTTACGGGTGCTGGTAATACGGGACCCGATAGTACAGCCTTTCTTTTTCAGTTAACACTTACGAATAAAATTTCAGGTCCCGGAATTACATTAACCCATGTTTATAACTCTATCCATGGCTATGATACGCTGGCGCCGTTCGGAATGCCTGGAGATACTATTACTTATGGCCCTGAAAACATCATTACTTTTCCTGACGGCTTCGGATCTGCAGGTGGTAATGGCGCATATATTGGCGTGGGTACAGTCGGATTTACCTATTCCATCAATGGAGGATTGATCACCCTTGACGGAGGATCCAATTACAATTCATCTGTGACTACTGTAATCGGCGGCACACTTCATCTAACTTATTATTGGTGTCCGACAATTCCGCTGGGAACAGCTATCAGCAATTTTTCAGCATACAAACAAAATGGTACGGTCTCACTTCAATGGCTTGGCACAATTGATCAAAATGGCATAGTATATGAAATTGAATATAGTAAAGACAATGAAAACTGGCAACCAGCAGGAACCGTCCCGGCTGGATCTGCTCCAACGGGTACTGTTGCACAATTCCAGTATCAATACAACACTTCTCAAGCTGATGTGGGAGAGATATACTTCCGAATCAAACGCATCGATCCGGAAGGAAACGTCATTTATTCGGTAGTCGAAGCAGTTAACCTGCAACAGGCAGATCAACATCCGGGTATCCAGATTTATCCAAATCCTGTGAATCAAAATATTATTGTTCAGTTTGATGAACAACAAACCGGTAATTTCAGCCTGGAGCTGTTGAATACGGCGGGTCAGGTTATTGAAAGAAAACAGGTTCAGCTTGTAGGAAGTTCCGTAACTAATATGGATCTTACAGTAAAACCGGCAAGCGGAATCTACTTTTTGAGGGCAGTGAATCCGGCTAATAACAAGCAGTTCCTGACCAAGGTTATTGTGAACTGATTTTTTTCCGTACGTTTGTCAGGCTTAAATACTACATAATGGAATACAATACAACGCGTAATCATCTGATTATGCGTGAATACGGCCGCCACATCCAGCGGATGATAGAATACCTGCTTACCATTGAAGATCCCGAAGTACGTGAAAAAAACGCGGCTGTAGTGATTGAATTGATGGGATTTCTGAATCCTCACCTTAAAAATGTGGAAGATTTCCGTCATAAATTATGGGATCATCTTTTTTTGATTTCTGATTTCAAACTGGATGTATCATCTCCTTACCCGATTCCAACAGCGGAAACACTGAAAGTAAAATCGGATCCGCTTCCTTATCCGAAACGATATCCCAAACATGCGCATCTTGGTAAAAATCTGGAGCTGATTATTGATAAAGCATTGCAGGAAGAAAATCCCGAAAAGAAAAACGGATTTGCTAATGCCATCGCTTATTACATGAAACTTGCTTATAATAACTGGCATAAGGAAACGGTTCATGACGATGCTATCCAGGGAGAACTCAGTGCTATAACCAACGGACAACTGGAGTTTACGAATACCCCTTTTGTACGCAGCTTCCGTCCAAACGAAAACAGGGAAAGAAGCGGTGGCTATGGTTATGATCGCAATAAACGCAATCAGAAATTTCAAAGAAATAATAATAATAATAACCGGAATAACGATCGCGGAGGTAAATTCAAAAAGAAAAGATATTGAATGAATGCCTTTGAAGTTACCGGTGGTAAGCGGTTGAAAGGTGACATCGTTCCCCAAGGGGCAAAAAACGAAGCACTCCAGGTCATCAGTGCTGTTTTATTATCCAAAGGCAAAATTACCATTTCAAATATTCCAGACATACTTGATGTCAACCTGTTGATTGAAGTTCTGCAGGAAATGGGTGTAAAAACAGATCGCAGTTCACGTCACGTATGCAGTTTCCAGGCAGATGATGTTAATGTGGAATATCTGAATAGTGAAACATTTCGTAAAAAGAGCGGTAGACTTCGCGGATCTGTAATGCTTGCAGGACCCCTGCTGGCAAGATTTAAAAAAGCATTTGTTCCAAAACCCGGCGGAGATAAGATTGGCAGAAGAAGACTGGATACACATATGACGGGCTTCGAGAAACTCGGTGCCCGGTTTTCCTATGATCCAGGGGATGATTATTTCCGACTTGAAGCACCGGAACTTATAGGCACTTACCTGCTGCTGGAAGAACCTTCAGTAACCGGAACGGCCAATATTGTGATGGCTGCATGTCTCGCAACAGGCATAACAACCATTTATAATGCAGCATGTGAACCTTATATTCAACAGCTTTGCAGGATGTTGAATCGGATGGGGGCAAAAATCAACGGTATCGGCAGCAATCTGCTGATCATTGAGGGGGTGGTTGATTTAGGGGGAACTGAACACCGGATGTTACCTGACATGATCGAGATTGGTTCTTTTATTGGTATGGCTGCCATGACCCAGAGTGAAATACTTATCAAGGATGCTCATGTAAATGAGTTGGGACAGATACCCGACAAATTCCGTCAACTTGGAATCAGGATTGAAATTCAAAACGACGATATTTTTGTTCCCCGGCAGGAATTATATGAAATACAAACATATCTTGACGGATCAGTCCTTACGATTTATGATCATCCATGGCCGGGACTTACTCCTGACCTGCTTAGTGTATTGCTTGTTGTTGCCACACAGGCAAAAGGAAGCGTACTCATTCATCAAAAAATGTTTGAAAGCCGCCTGTTTTTTGTTGACAAACTTTTGGATATGGGAGCGCAAATAATTCTTTGTGACCCGCATCGTGCGGCAGTGATCGGACTGGGAAGAATGCACAAACTACGCGGTATCACTATGAGCAGTCCGGATATTCGCGCGGGGGTATCTCTTCTTATTGCAGCTATGAGTGCAGAAGGCAAAAGCGTAATTCAGAACATTGATCAGATCGACCGGGGTTATCAGTATATTGACGAGCGGCTCAACCGCCTGGGGGCCTCGATTAAAAGAATTTAAATATTTCAGATGCTGATCATCATTACTGCACCATCAGGCGCGGGAAAAACTTCCATCACCCGATATCTGCTTCATCATTTTCCGCAACTGGCATTTTCTGTGTCTGCTGCAACACGTCCTCAGCGGTTGGATGAAATAAATGGAGTTGATTATTATTTTATGACTCTGGAGGAATTCCAGCATAAGATAAAAAACCAGGAATTTGTGGAATGGGAAATGGTTTATGAAGGCCGGTATTATGGCACTTTAAAAACTGAACTTCAAAGGATCTTGTCGAATAATAAAATCCCGATCCTTGATATCGATGTGAAGGGCGCCATTCATGTGCAGGAGCAATTTCCCGATGAAAGCCTTTCCATTTTTGTACAACCCCCCTCCATTGAGGAATTGAAACGAAGGCTGGAACTTCGGGCCACCGAATCAGTCGAAGCGTTGCAGGACAGACTTAATAAGGCTGCTTACGAAATCTCTTTTCGTCATCATTTCAATAAAATCATCATCAACGATAACCTTCAGACGGCTTGTGAGGAAGCCCGGCATGTAATTTCAGACTTTCTAACCCGGGAGGGGCTTTTGCCTGTTGAACGGTTTGTGGAATAGGTTATGGGTTATGGGATATGGGTTATGGGATGTGAATTATGGATTATAAGTTAGAGTTTTAATCAATTATATAGTTAATAACATATATCCCATAACCCATATCCCATAACCCATATCCCACCCCTACATCTTACCAAAGTTTTAAGTTTTCGCCCTTTCAACCTAAATTCGTATTTGAATGATCAATACCAATACCCTGATCTGGATCATCATCGCCTGGCTGATGATCATTTTTTTTGCCGGCATTGAGATTGCATTTGCCAATGCGAATCGGCTGACCATTGAAATAAGGAAAAAGCAGGGTCTTAAACGCAGCATCCTTCTTTCTGGTTTTCTGGATACTCCGAGTCGTTTCATCAGTGCATTGCTTATCGGATTCAATCTATTCCTTGTTATTTTTGGATTACTGGTGGGTGAGACCCTCTCTCCTTTGTGGGAATTTATAATCAAGAAAACAGTAATACCCCAGGCATGGGTGGATATTTTTCGCCTGATGTTTGAAACCTTAACGTCCACACTTTTTATTCTTTTTTTTGGGGAGCTGATACCGAAGGCCTTTTTCAGGGCGAAAAGTGATAGCCTGCTTGATTTTTTTGCACCGGTAAGTAATTTCTTCTATAATATATTTTACCCCGTTTCAGTTTTTTTTACCCGAATCTCTGAATGGATATTGAAATATGTTTTCAATGTGCGCATCGATGAAAGAAAGGATCTATTCGCAAAGGCAGACTTAAGTAATTTTTTTCAGCAAACCGGCGAAACAGACGAGCCGCAGCCGGAACTGAATACGGATCTATTTGAGGCTGCACTTTCCCTGCCTAAAGTAAAAATACGGGAATGCCTGGTTCCCCGGAAAGAAATAGAAGGAGTTGATATCCGTATGAATATTGATGATGCACGTAAAAAATTCATGAACAGCAAATTGAGCAAGCTGGTTGTTTATGATGGTAATATTGACCATGTAATGGGTTATATACACCAGCTGGATCTGTTCAAAGCGCCTGCTTTTATTCGGGATATCCTGCTTCCAATCCCTGCAGTACCTGAAAGCATGAGTGCTATTGACCTGATCAGCAAATTCAGTCGTGACAGAAAAAGTATTGCCTGGGTTGTGGATGAATTTGGTGGAACTGCAGGAATTGTAACAATGGAGGATCTTCTCGAAGAAATTTTTGGCGAGATCCGCGACGAATATGATACTGAAGAATTTGAAGAAAAGAAATTATCCAATGAGGAATTTATTTTTGCAGGAAGGCTTGAACTCGATTATCTCAATGAGAAGTATGATATGGATTTCCCGGAAAATGAGTCTGAAACCCTTTCAGGTTTTATCATAAACCGCCATGAAGCCATTCCCCGATTAAAAGAACATATTATTATCGATGATTATGAGTTTGAGATCCTCAGTGTTAGCGATACCCGCATAGAGATGGTGAAGATGAAACTCCTCAAGTAAGCCTAAAGCCTAAAGCTAAAAGCCGAAAACCTCTTTTTGGATCCCAACCTCTTATCTTAATTGGCTTAATATTTTTGTGGAAATAATAATAAAAAGTTTTAGGCTTTAAGCTTTAGGCTTTATGCTTAGGTATTAAGTTCATTTCAATTTACCTTTGCGACGCCTTAATAAATGGCAATCCAGTGTACAATGGCTTTAAACTTTTTTAAGAGAACCCCGGGGCAGGCAGAAATGTCATTTATCGAACATCTTGAAGCATTGCGCTGGCATATCGTACGTTCTGTACTTGCCATTGTAGTGCTGGCTGTTTTTGCTTTTATTAAAATTGACTGGATATTTGAGCATATCATTATGGGACCACTAAAACAGAATTTCCTGTCGGTGGTTGGCCTATGTAACCTGAGTCATTTCCTGCATATCGGAGATACGCTTTGTTTACCTGCTGCCAATGTGCAGCTGCAAACAACAGCTTTTGGATCGCAGTTTATCTCCAGTATAACGATTGCATGTGTATGCGGATTTATTATTGCCTTCCCATATATATTCTGGGAATTCTGGCGTTTTGTTAAGCCTGCACTTTCTCCCAAAGAAATTAAAAGTTCCCGCGGTTCAATATTTTTTGTAACCTTCTTTTTCATGTTGGGAATTGCTTTCGGATATTTCCTGCTTGCCCCTTTTACCTTTAGCTTTCTTTCTAATTATAAGCTAGGCATGAGCGGTATGCTTATTACAAGGCCAACACTGGATGACTATCTGGATAATCTGTTAGACATCCTGATCGGATCAGGAATAGCGTTCCAACTGCCCCTGATCAGCTATGTGCTCACCCATATCGGACTTATTACTCCAAACTTTCTCAGGGAATATCGTAAATATGCCTACGTCGCCATCCTCTTTGTAGCTGCAGTAATTACTCCCTCACCAGATTGGATGAGCCAGACAATTGTCGCACTACCCCTGATTCTTTTATATGAAGTAAGTATCCGTATTTCTGTCCGGGTTGAAAAAGCAATAAAGAAACGGGATGAGGAATTTTAAGAAATTGTGAGAGTAGTTATTGTCGTTTATCAATTTCTTCCATCAGTTTTCCGAAGATTTCATTAACGGAGCCTTCTCCGGGGATATAAACGACCTTATCGTACATTTTATAATAATCAGCAACAGCAGCCGTTTTCCTTTCATATTCCTCAATTCTTGAACTGATAACTGATTCATTTACATCATCAGTCCGACCTGAAGTTAGACCTCTGTTTAATAGCCTTTTTATAAGTTCAGATTTTGAGACCTGGAGGGCTAAAACAACATTGATTGACATTTTTTTTTCAGCAAGCAAAGTATCCAGGGCCTCTGCCTGGGCCTTTGTCCGGGGAAATCCATCAAAGAGAAACCCATTAACTCCAGGATTTTCTTCCAGGGCCTTGCCAATCATGCCAATTACAACCGCGTCTGGCACAAGTACACCCTGATCCATGAGACTTTTAGCTTCCATGCCTAAGGTTGTTCCGTTTCTAATCTCATTTCTTAGAATATCACCTGTACTCAGGTGCTTAAACCCATATTGAGCAATCAGTTTCTCAGATTGTGTGCCTTTTCCACTGCCGGGCGGACCAAAAAGAATCAGGTTAAACATTGCTACCAGGTTATACATTGTGACTAGCCTTAGGTATGAACAAATATAGTATACGGTTCTTGTAATTCCTTTAACAAATCGACTGTTTAGCAGCGTGAAAACAAGGGAAATACTCTGTATTCTTATAACAAAATCAAAATTCGCTGATTTATAAAGGAAATGACAAACCGAACGAACCGCGAGTACGTAGATTTGTTATATATACAAGAAAATGAAAAGATATATCAAAACCTACGGAATCTTAACGCTTGCTTTTTTGTTCCAGCAATGCTATTCCCAATCAAATAATAGTAAAAACACAACTATGGAAAAAAACCAGGTTCACCCAGATTCTTCAATTATGAATAGAACGGATGAGGAATGGCAAAAAATTCTTCCTGCCGATGTATATTATGTTGCGAGACAGAAGGGAACGGAAAGACCGTATACCAGCAAATTTGAGCATTCAAAAGAAATCGGAACATATTATTGCGCTGTTTGCGGAAATCCTTTATTTCGAAGTGATACCAAATTCGAAAGCGGATGTGGCTGGCCGAGTTTTTATGAACCGATAAGCAAAACCAGCATTATCTATTTAAAGGATAATTCTCTGGGAATGGAGAGAACCGAAGTGGAATGCGGTAAATGCAAGTCTCATCTTGGACACGTATTCGACGACGGGCCACCACCGACAGGTCTTAGATATTGCATTAACGGGGTGGTACTGGATTTCAAAAAAGCGCAGGAAGCCCAGAAGAAATACGATGGAAGTAAATAGCCTGTCGTAGAATTTTAAGTGTAAGAGTATTCATTAGTTATAATTAAGTCCTTCCGGTCTTGGCCGAAGGACTTTTTTTTATCCGGTAGAAATGAATTATGAGAAGTTGAAAATCCAGATACCTGTTTCGTTAAACCGAATATTATTATCTATTCATGGCCTTGTTTAAAGTTTAAACTTCAAATAAGACTGGGATCTTCCGTCAGATTTTTTATTTGACCCGGGCTTGTATTATAAGAGAGGATAGGTTATTTTAGCGACTTAATTCATTGAATATTATAGGGCTAGTGACAATTCCAGAAAAATCCTTTCCATTCTTAAAATCCTGTTCCTGAAAGTTTAATATAACCCTTCAAGATTATGGATTCATTCAAAACACTTTCCATCATAATTCCTGCATACAATGAGGCAAAGACAATTCATCTTATTTTGGACCGTATTTACGCTGTCGATCTGATCCATAATTTACAAAAGGAAGTGATTCTTGTGAATGATTGTTCAACGGATGGTACAGAGGAAGTTTTACTAAATTATAAGGCCACCCACCCTGAAATGAATATGCAATATTATAAACTTGAAGTAAATCAGGGGAAAGGCGCCGCTATCCACACAGGAATTAAAAAAGCGACAGGCGAATACCTGGTAATCCAGGATGCGGATCTTGAATATGATCCTGAAGAATTTAATTTGCTTCTTAAACCGGTAATAAGGGGTTCTGCAGATGTTGTATTTGGTTCAAGATTTCAAGGGGGTAACCCGCACAGAATTCTGTTTTACTGGCATTCCGTCGGGAATAAGGTTTTAACAAGATTGAGCAATATGCTTACAAATCTGAACCTTTCAGATATGGAAACCTGCTATAAATTATGTAAGACACAGATCATTCAAAATATTGAATTAAAGGAAAAAAGATTTGGGTTTGAACCTGAAATAACTGCTAAACTGGCACGTATACCCGAAATCCGTATTTATGAAGTCGGGATTTCCTATTATGGCCGAACTTATCTTGAAGGTAAAAAAATAGGGTGGAAAGATGGATTTCGTGCTATCTATTGTATTCTGAAATACAATTTGTTTCGCTGATGTCACAACATACGCAATCGGATCCTTCCGGTTTCGAAACACTTGAAGCTTTTTCGCACGCTAAAGCATTCAACCGCTGGCAATATCAGAAAATTAGTGACTATGTAGGTGGAAATACGCTCGAAATAGGAAGCGGTATCGGAAACATTTCAGCATTTTTGTTAAAAAATCAAACTCAGGTATCACTTAGCGACCTTCGTCCCGAATATTGCCGTTTATTGCAGAATAAATTCGGTCATGATCCCCATCTCCAGGGCATACACGAGATTGATCTTTCTTTAAAAAATTTTAGTTCTGAACATTCTGAATTATTGGAAAAATTTGATACTATCATTGCATTGAATGTGATCGAGCATATTACAGATGATTTGCTTGCCATCGGAAATGCAAAAGCCCTTTTAAAAAATAAAGGAAAGCTGATCGTCCTGGTTCCGGCAGGCCAATGGCTCTATAATTCAATTGACCGGGAACTTGGCCATTATAGAAGATATTCAAAATCGGGCTTGAGTAATTTAATGGAAACTGCCGGACTTGAGGTAACTGATAGTCGCTATTTTAATACTGCCGCAATATTTGGATGGTGGTTTTCCGGTAATATTTTACATGAGAAAATCATATCTCCTGCCAAGTTAAATCTGTATAACCGTATGATTCCTTTTTTCAAAATGTTAGATCGGTTTGCTACGCCATTTGCCGGTATATCAGTAATTTCAGTGGGTATGAAAAACGCAAACGGATAGATGGTAACCTCTGCAACATATTTATCCCAGGCTGAAAAGCAGGCCCGGTTTTTAAAATGGTCCGTTTATGGATTGGGCATACTGTTTTTTTTAAATTGTTTTACACCCCTGAGGCTCCACTTTGACATGCTTCGTTATTTTGCAATAAAGGATTGCATTGAATCGAAATGCCCTCCCGAAGCCGACCCCAACGATTACCTTCCTTATGGTTATACCGCACTTCTGCTCCTGCTATCAAAACTTGGCATCCTGAAATCTTTCACAATTGTTTTTGTTAACTGCCTTTATCTTTTTGGAGGATTATTTTTTGTCAGAAAAATCTTTTCTTATATCCGCTCACCATTCTTATTGTTTTTCCTGGTGTTAATGAATTGGGCGATGATAAAATTTGTTACTCATCCATTATCTGAATTGCAATATCTGTTTTTTTCTCTGGCAGCTATTTATGCGTTTTATAATTTCATCCAAAATAAAAATATATGGTATCTGCTATTTGCTTTTCTGATGGCAGGCCTGGCTTTTCTTACGCGCACCGTTGGTGTTTCTCTGGTAGCTGCTATAATAGTTTCATTGATCTGGGAATTCAGAAAACAACTTCTTGATATCATAAAGAAAAACAGGATATTGGTATTTGCACTCCTGGTTTGTGTTATCATCGTTTTGATTTTTTCGAAACAACTTGGTTTGAATCATTATACCCGTGTGATGTCAAAACAGTTTAATGAAGGTCTTCGGTTTTCAGATGTAATCGGATGGCATTTTTCGGAATGGGGAGAAATTTTATTGAATACTTCAAGATTCAAAGTAATCAGTCTGTTGTCCGTTTCCTTCACAAACTGGATATTTATAATTTCTGGTATCCTCGGTGTCAGTGGATTTGTTTATATCTGTTTTATTAAGAAAAGCAATATCCCCTTTATAGTAAAGGCTTATCTTTTTTTCTATATCATTCTCCTGTTCAACTGGCCATTTCAGGATCCGCGTTTCTGGGTGCCGGTTATACCTTTAATTGCTGCAGTTATCTGCCAGAATTCATTTTCTAAAAAGCGTTTAAGCAGGTTATTTTTTTACCTCTGGCTATTTGTATATTCGGGCCTTGGACTGATTTCCCTGGCTTATATGACCTATACTTCATTCAACAAAGAAGAATTTTCGAAAACACAGGCAAAGGGTGTATACAGGAATGAATATGAAACGCATTTCTTTGGTAAAACTTTGTCAGATACTGTTACCAGAGTTGATCCTTACCTGGTTGATTTTTTGAACAAATATGATAAGTAATTTTAACGCTTAATGCCAAACGCTGAACGCTCAACGCCACGTGGGAAATGAATTAATTTAAATGAAAATTTTGTAAATATAAAAAAGAGCATCTCCGGGGATGCTCTTTTACATTTTTTTGATATTTAATCTCTTGCTTTTTGCGTTGGGCGTAACGCGTTCAGCGTTTTTAATTCTTGTTAGCAAGTACCTGTTGAACCTGTGCATACGACATCGCTTTTAATTGCGAAATCGTGTATCCATTCACTTTTCGGGTGGCGCTGTTACCCGCGGGTGCTGAACCGGGAATAGTCACATATCTGTATTGTAAATTCGTTAAGTCCTGTGTGGAAAGAATATTTATCTCACCCACAGAATAATCTTCTGAAATGATATAGTTGAGTGCAGATACTGGCTGAATATGAGCTACATTATTTACATCAGGATACTCGATGTAAGTTAAAATAACACCACTATCAAGGATAGCTTGCGTAATGTTTGGTGCTAAAAGAGTGTCTTCATAAAGGCTGTCATTCGCATTATATGTAAATGAAAGTGCAATCCAGTTTGAGTAAACAACACTGTCTGGTCCCGCAGGTCCCTGGGGTCCTGCCGGTCCGGTAGTTCCTTTACTACAACTACTCATACCAATTACAATTATTGTGGCTGCACAAAGGAGACTTCTAAGTTGTTTCATCTTAATTTATTTAATATATGAATAAATGAACCTGTAAAGACGCAATATAATTTATTTCTTTTAACGACCTGCTTACTGGCAGCTGTCTTTTCCAGAATACGGGAAATGGGATGAGAGGTTGCTTTCATTTATCCGGGATCAGGCGTATTATCTTTGTGATGCCACAAATGAAGACATGCGTAAGTCCGATAAGGTGACCATCTTGCCGAAATTTTCATCATATCTTCTCTCAGCTTTTTCTTATCCTCTTTATTTAGTTTATAAACTTTGATCATCGCCTGCTGAATGCCCAGATCATCTACTGCAAATACATCTTCACGGCCCAATGTGAACATGAGCAGCATTTCGGCCGTCCATCTTCCCACACCTTTTATCCGGGTCAGATATTCAATTACTTCCTCATTGTTCATTTTACCCAGTACTTTATGATCGAGGCCTGATTCCAGGGCAAACCGGGCCACGTTATGCATATAATTTGCTTTGGCTCCGGATAATCCTATGGATCTGAGAGTTTCATGTGATGTGGCCAGAATCTTCTCAGGACTTGGTTTCCCGGAAAATAGTTTCAGAAACCTTTTACGAATTGTTGCCGCAACTTTTGTAGACAGCTGTTGTCCGAGTATGGAAAAACATAAGTAAAGTGAAACATTCCGGCGCCTGGAAATGACCAGCGTTTCCTGATCCGTTAATAAACGGGCTAATTTTTTATCTTTTGAAAGATGTAGAATATATGGGGAAGGAACATGAATCATGATCGCAAATTAATGCGTTTAATGTTCCAGAATTCCATCGATTTTAAATAATACCCCGTTTATAGCCATTTGATTTAAAGTAATAACATTTGCAGTCGTATCACTGGCAACTACCTGAACCGTAGTTTGGAATCCGTTGGTATAAAATATAAGGGTGCTGTCACTCAGTGCTGAAAATGTACTACTGTCTTGTATGTCGTAACTGAATAATCGTTGTGGGATCAGGCCTGATAATACGATTGCGCGGAGGGAATCAGGACTAACCAGGTTCAGATCAGAGGGCGTATTATATCCAAGATTTCTGAATGCATCATTATCCGCTGCAAATAAAGTGAAGGGTGCCCCTGTAGAAAGCAGTACAGAAAGCGTGTCTGGTACCGGTGTAGCAAGTAGAATAGCCTGATTAAAGAAACTTAATGAAGTATCGCCGCCAACCATCTGCATCAGATTTTGTTGCGGAGGTAGCAATACATTTTGTAAAGCAAGCATTATCCCGTTACTGGCTGTAGCTTCTGAATTGAGAAACATATATCCGTTAACATAGGTCCTGTTGGAATCTCCCGATACGAAAACAGAATCACCGTTGGCCATAATTAATTTCAGTTCCGTTTTGCCAATGAAGGAAGCAAAATTAAGTGCTGTTCCCGCGTAGGTCTGGTATAAAACCCAATTCTTCGCCTGATCCGTAGTAAATCCATTGATTACCGCCAGGCTATAGCCAGACTGGGTACAGGCAGCATCATTAGGAACCATTAGGGTAAATATAGATGGACTGTTGAAAATTGTGTCCAGTCCGCCCTTGATAACAGCACTATTAAAGATCGTTGTAGTCGTTCCTGTTGCTAAAATATCTGCGAGAGTAGAAGTCTGAGAATTAAGACTGCTGGGTGAATTCTTATTGCATGACCATAGAAAAAGTACACACGGTAAACACAGTGAAATATTTAATATGGTTCTTCCAAAAAATTTAATCATATACTTCAGACTCAATAAATAATTTTAAAAAGTTTTAGGCTTTGGGCTTTCAGCTTTAGGCTTATTTATTCCAGGTTATAGCTTACGCGGCCATCTTTTTCGTCCTTGAGTGATATGCCGATTTCCAACAATTGCTTGCGAATACGATCAGAAGTCTGATAGTCTTTTTTAGCTTTGGCCTCCCTGCGGATTTCAATGAGCAGATCCATTATACCGTTAATTTTATCAGAGCCAGGTTTAGATTCATCCTGAAGACCGAGTACGTCTTCCAGATAAATTTTAAACTGGGACTGTACATAGGACAGGGTTTTGGTTGAAAGGGTTGTTTTTTCCAGGTCCCCGCTGCGAAAAGAATTGATGTGATTTACAAGCTGGAACATATTCGCCAGTACCTTCGCTGTATTAAAATCATCATTCATAAAATCATCCAATTCGTGGCAAAGCGAATTAAATTGATTTTCTATCTGATCATTTACGGTTTTTGACGGATCTGTTTTTAATTTCAGAAGTTCCTCGTAAGCATCCCAAAGTCGCTTTAATCCTTTTTCAGCAGCCTGCAGCGCTTCATTCCCAAAATCAAGCGTACTGCGGTATTGTGTTTGCAAAATAAAAAACCGGATCGTCATCGGATGATAGGCCTGAGCCAAAAGTGGACTGTTGCCTGAAAACATATCGGTAAGCCGGATTACATTGTTATAACTCTTACCCATTTTTTTCCCATTGATGGTTATCATGTTATTATGAATCCAGTAACGGGCTGCCAGGTGATGATTACAAATCATACTCTGTGCAATTTCACTTTCATGATGGGGAAACATAAGATCCATCCCACCACCATGAATATCAAACTGAGTTCCGAGGTATTTCGTGCTCATCGCAGAACATTCAATATGCCAGCCGGGAAAACCTTCTCCCCAGGGGCTTGTCCACCGCATAATATGTCCCGGAGGTGCAGATTTCCAAAGAGCAAAATCCTGGCGGTTCTTTTTTTCTTCCTGGTTTTCCAGGTCTCTTGTTGTTTCAAGTAGATCATCCAGCCTGCGGCCACTTAGCTTTCCGTAAGGATATTTTTCAGCATATTTTTTTACATCAAAATACACGGAACCATTCACCGCATAACCATATCCGGCTTTTATGATTTCAAGAATCATGTTGATCTGCTCCACGATATGGCCCGTTGCAGTAGGTTCTATGCTTGGATCCAGGTTATTAAATTGACGCATTGCCCAATGAAAGAGGTTGGTATATTTTTGTACCAATTCCATTGGCTCAAGTTTTTCGATCAGGGCTTTTTTTGAGATCTTGTCTTCCGCCTCGCGTCCTTCTTCTTCAAAATGACCCGCATCAGTGATATTGCGTACATAGCGCACTTTATATCCCAGGTGAAGCAGGTAACGATAAATAACATCAAATGTTATAAAGCCTCTTGCATGGCCGAGATGGCTTTCTCCGCTTACGGTAGGACCGCATACATACATGCCCACATGATGGGCAGTAATGGGAATGAATTCTTCCTTTTGTCTTGTATAAGAATTATAAACTTTTAAGTTGCTCATGACTTCGCCCAAATATAAACATTTATAATTTTCTGTCACGCAATTGCAGGTCAGTCAGTACTGCGTGATGATCTGAATAAGGGTAAGACTTAAGTCTCATACTTTGTACGATGAGAAAATCATTCGATGGGAAAATATAATCGATTCGAAGTGTGGGCGAGATAAACATATAGGTTCTTCCGATTCCGAAATTTTTTGCGATAAATGCATCCTGTAGGTTTCCCCTGATATGAAAATATGTGTAAGAATTCGGAACATCATTGAAGTCACCACAAATTATAAGAGGGTAGGGGCTGGCATCTAATTTCCTTCTGACAGTGTCAGCCTGGTAACCACGTAATCCAAGTGCGTCTTTCAGTTTTTTTGCCAGTGAGCGGGATGCCTGCAGGATACTGTCCTCGGCATTGCGGACAATTTCAACATTCCTGAAATCTTTTTGTTTGAAAGTTACCGATTGAAGATGGGTTGTATAAACCCGGATAATTTTTCCATTCACGTTAATGTCAGCTGCAATCAGTCTTTCAGTTTTTTGGATGTTATCGGATTTGAAGTATGCCTGGGAGCTGTCGACGATCGGGAATTTGGAAAAAATAATAACACCTGTTTCATATTTGCTGAAGTGATTATGAAAATCCCTCGAAAAGAAGAAATAAGGGAAATTCAGTTGTTTTTGAATATACCTGATATTTGATCTTGCGGAGTCTGCAGGTTCATAAAATTCCTGGAAACAAAGAATATCTGCATCCTGCTTTCCTACAAGCTCAAGCATGGGGAGTCGATGATGTGATGCGCCAATCTTTTTTGTTGTGAACTCATCCCAACTTCTCACATTCCAGGTCATGATACGGATGCTGGAAGAATCCTTATGAGTAAAATCATGATTTGCCAGATTGAAACCAAAGAAGGCATGAATATTCTTCCAGCCTATAAGCAGACAAACTATTGAAATCAGCATATAGCGCGAACGGGTGAAAATCCAGAAAATTAAAAAGACAATCAATATTATCAGAAAAAGAGGGAAAAAAAAGGCAAGTAAAGAAATAAGCCACCATTTATCAGGATGTAAAAAAGCGTTACAACAGGCGAGGAGAAACAGAACTCCTACCACAATATTCAGCAAAATGAAAAAGCGTTTGGTAAATTTCCGCAGTGATGCCATTAGGAAGAAACTTTGAATTTAGAAATCTTCCTCTTCGGCGGCCCGCTTCAGGATGTCTTTTTCTTCTGTTGTGAGATAGCGGTAGCCTTGCTGGTTGATCTTATCTAGAATTTCATCAATTCTTTTCTGAGTAATATTTGGAATTTTTTTATAAGGTTGCGTTCCGGATACGTTGTAAAAGAACTCGTCTTTTACATTCTTAGGTTTTTTCTTTTTATCAGGATTGAAAAGATCGGTGAACCAGTCAAAAAACTGGTTAATCCAAACGCTGCCGTCTCGTCCTCTGCGCAATTGATCTATGAAGAGGAATCCGACACCAGCGGCACCGGCATAAGCAAAATAAGTAGCCATGTCACCATTTCGGACTCCTGAGAAATTTAATAAAAGGAATATCAGGGTCAGGATCCACAATGGTATGCCCCCGCTGATCATTGGGAAAATCCGGTAGTCCGGTGAAACCACTGTTGTAGCAACGGCAACCGCTGCAATGGAACAGTTAGCGGCAGAAAGATAATCACCGTCTATCTGTGTACGGAGATCAGGAATAAGAACATGAGCCATGACATAAATTATGGCTCCTCCGAAACCTCCATACAGGTAAACAGGAACTAATTTCCGGTTGCCTGTCAGATCCTGCAGGATGTATCCAAAGCTCCAAAGCCAGAACATATTGGAAATAAAACGAAACAATTGAAGGTCCGTAAACATGAAACTGATCACGGTCCATGGCCGCCAGGCAATCTTTTCCGGATTAGCAGATAAAACAAACCAGTTATAAACATGGGTCAGGAAACTATCATTGGAAGCATTGGTGAGCAGGAAAAAAACAAATACAAATTTCAGGATAACAAATATCACTGCATTCAGAACCAGGAGCTCGACTAATGCGTTTCCATCCTGACCCAGGTACATTCGTTTACGGTAATTGTCTTCTTTTACATTCATATCAATTTTCTTACTCAATATCAACGAAGTCGCTTGCCCTTTATGATTAACATAACGAAAGAATCATAGTTCAATAGAAATTATGACGATCAGTTTTTCTCCAGTAAAATACTAGTATAAGACCGACCAGGCCTCCGCCAAGATGTGCCCAGTGAGCCACATTGTCACCCGCATTATTCTGTACCCCCAAAAATAATTCATATAAAACGTATGCCAGTACCGCCCACTTCGCTTTTATAGGTATCAGGGCATATATGTAAATGAGGCTATTAGGAAACAGAAGACCGAATGCCACCATACAACCAAAGATTGCACCGGATGCGCCCAGGGTAGCTGAATTTAAATTTGTGTTCGGATCGTATCTGAAAGCGGATTGTTCATGAATAGGCAGACTATTCAATTCCTGCCAGGCTGGTGTTAATTCATGGTAAAGGACCAATAAATGTAAAGCTGCAGCTCCAACGCCGCAAACTATATAAAAAGTTAGAAATCGTTTGCCTCCCCAGAAATTTTCAAGGATCGATCCGAACATCCAAAGAATAAGCATATTCCAGAATATATGCATGAATCCTCCGTGCAGGAACATATACGTGACAATCTGGTGAGGTTTGAAAAAAATGGAACGGATGTCGTGCAGAGCAAAATAATTTTCCATAAATGAAGAACCACTCTTTTGTACAGCCAGTTGAAGTAAAAAAACGATCACATTAATAATGATCAGGTTTTTAATTATGGGCGGAATTACCTGAGAACGCCCCAATCTGAAATCGGTCATATTTCAACAAAAATTACTGGCTGCAAGTTAATGCTTTAAGAAAAGCGCAGTTACATTTTCAATATGAAGAGTATGCGGGAACATATCGACGGGCTGGACAGCTGAAATCTGATATTTTTCAGACAGGAGATGCAGATCGCGGGCCTGAGTTGCCGGATTACAACTAATATAAACTATTTTATCCGCTGCAATTTCCAGTAGTTTGGCAACCAGCTTATCCGACATTCCCGCCCTGGGTGGATCAGAGATTATCAGGTCTGGCCTGCCATTTGCCTCAAGAAAATCTTCGTTACAAATAGCATTTACATCCCCCTGAAAAAAAGCTGCATGATAAACCTGATTTAACAAAGCATTTTCTTTTGCATCGCTAACAGCTTCAGGAATCAGTTCAATTCCAACAACTTTCTTAGCCATATCACTCAGGAAAATTCCAATACTCCCTGTTCCGCAATAAAGGTCGTAAATGGTTTGACTTCCATTTAATTCAGCCATATCACGAACCACCTGGTACAAACGCTCAGCCTGAGCAGTATTGGTCTGAAAGAATGATTTCGGCCCAATCTTAAAAGAAAATTTTTCAAGCTTTTCAATCACATAACCTTTTCCATAATAAGTAACGGGTTGAAGATCATTTAAACTGTCGTTCCACTTTGGATTTACTGTATAAAGAAGGGTGGTAATAGCTGGAAATTGATTTTGTAGATGCCTGAGAAGAGCAATTTGAAGCGACTCGTCCTTGTATCCAAAAACAATATTTACCATGACTTCGCCCGTTCTGCACAACCTGACCTGAACATTTCTCAGAAAGCCTTCATGTCGTAAAATATCATAAAAACTAATTCCGTTTTCGAGTCCCCAGCGCTTGACTTCCTTCCTGATTCTGTTTGTTGGCTCATCCTGAAGATAGCAAATATCCACATCGACCACTTTATCGAAAATCCCCCTTGCATGAAAACCGGCTGCATTTTGGAGTACGGAAATTTCAGGATCAGCCAGTTCCTGTTTCATCAAATATCGACGATTGGAGAAAGTGTATTCGAGTTTGTTCCGATAGCCGGTGGTCCTTGCAGAACCTATGATGGGTCTGATTTCAGGAAATTCCAGTTTGCCTATACGTTTCAGGCTTTGTAAAACCTGATCCTGTTTGTATTCCAGTTGTTTTTCATAAGGTAGCATCTGCCACTGACAACCGCCGCAAATGCCAAAATGTTTACAAAATGGCTGAATCCTTTCCGGGGAGTAAGTGTTAACCCCGATTACCAGACCCTCCGCCCAGTCTTTTTTATTTTTTATTAAGCGGACTGTAACAATATCACCGGGAACAGCGTTTTCCATGAATATGACTTTGCCATCGTGTTTTGCCAGAGATTTGCCTTCAGCAGCGTACCCGGTTACAAGCAGATTCTCCAAAACAATGTTTTTCTTTTTTCCCACGGCGGCAAATGTAGGATTATCCTAATTTAGCGCTCCTATGTTCAACCTTTTATCTAAAAAGTCTTTTTCAGTCTTTAGTTTTTTATTGATCTCTTATTTCGGCTATTCCCAGGGATACGAAATTCATCTTACTCTAAAGCCTTTTACCAACAGTAAAGTTTACCTTGGTTATCACTATGGAAAAGTGAAAGCAGTCGCTGATTCTGTTATTCTCGACGGCAATTCGATGGGGGTTTTTAAGGGTAAGGATAAATTATCGGGAGGAATTTATTTCATTGTTTCACCGAGAAAAGAGATTCTTTTTGAATTACTGATAGATAAACAGCAGCAATTCTCCGTTTCTGCTGATTCAGCGAGACTCCCGGCTAGTATAGTATTTACAGGTTCACCCGAAAACACAGCTTTTCAGGAATACACAGCTTTTATGAATACCCATGGGAAATCACTTGCAGAGCTTCAGACACAATTATCAAAGGCCAAATCAAAACCTGATTCCACCCTTGTCAGAGAAAAAATGAAGAAACTCAATGAAGAAGTAAAAGCTGAAAGGGATGGATTGGAAAATAAAGACCCGAATTCACTGTTGGCAATGTTATTACGTGCATTGAAAGAACCAGTGGTTCCTCCCATACCAAAACTTCCGAATGGCAGACCAGACAGTACTTTCGCCTACCGGTACTATAAAGAACATTACTGGGACAATATTTCGTTTACAGATGACCGCCTGCTTCGTACGCCAATCTTTGAACCTAAACTTGACCGATATTATAAAGACCTCGTTTCGCCCGAATCAGATTCCATCGATAGGGAAATTGATTATATGCTCCTGTATTCACGTACCAATAAAGACATGTTCAAATTTCTGCTTGTCTATTTTACCCAGAAATACATTAATCCGGAATTTATGGGACAAGATGCAGTCTTTATTCATTTATTTGAAAAATATATCAATACTGGTCAGGCGGATTTCTTTACAGAGAAGTACCGGAAATTTGTGGATGACCGTGCCTATAGCATTATGGCTAATCTTATTGGACAACCTGCAGCTAACCTAGAGATGACGGATACATCAGGTAAAATCAGGTCACTCTATGAAATACCGGCCAATTTTGTGCTTATATGTTTCTGGGATCCAACCTGCAGTCATTGCAAGGAAACTATTCCAAAAGTAGATTCCATTTACCAGGCTAAATGGAAATATGAGGGGGTTCAGATATTTGGGGTAATGGTTGACGGCGGACAGGATAACTGGCGGAATTTTATTCAGGCTCACAATTTGAAGGATTGGATAAACGTTTACCAGACAACGGCTCAGCACGATGAAGTAGCGGCTGCCGGCCGGCCTGATTACCGTCAATTATATGATGTTTACCAAACGCCGGTACTCTATTTGCTTGATAAGGAAAAAAGGATTGTGGCAAAGAAACTTACTTATCAGCAGGTGGATGAAGTCATTAACCTTAAATTGAAAAAGGTCAATACTCCCTGATATGAAGAATGTAGTACTGATCTCTCTCCTGCTTTTCTTTTCAAAATCATTTTTCGGTCAGACACTCGTTCGTTACGGCAATCATATCATCACCCGCGAAGAATTTCTTACTGCTTTTCGCAAAAATAATTCCCATGTTAAGGCTACAGAAAAAGCTTATCGGGATTATCTAAATCTTTATATCAGGTATCGCCTGAAAGTACAAGCAGCTTTTGATTTGAAAATGGATACCCTGCCCGGGCAGATTACCGAGTTACAGAATTTCAAAAGCCAGATTGTAGATCAATATACAAATGATGAAAGCAGTCTGAACGCAATGGCCAAGGAAGCTTTTCTCAGAAGTCAATTCGATATCCGGATATCATACATATTTGTTGCAGCCCCCAAAAATGCTTCCCCGGAAGACACGGCCAGAGCCTGGAATAAAGTTCAAAATGCTTATCGGGATTTGAAAAACGGTAAGGGTTTCGATGAAACAGCCATTCAATTTTCTGAAGATCCTTTTGTGAAAAATAACAAGGGTGATCTGGACTTCATAACCGTATTCGATCTTCCATATGCTATGGAAACTGTCGCTTACCAAACTCATCCTGGAAAATTCAGCTCTGTTTTCCGGACTGCTGCCGGCTATATTATTTTAAAGAAAACTGCTGAAAGACCTGCTGCGGGACGCATACGTGTAGCACAAATCCTCGTAGCATTTCCTTATCAGGCTACTGAGGCTGCCAAAGCAGAAACTCAAAAAAGAGCGGATTCCATTTATCAGGCAATCCTGAACGGAGCTGATTTTGCAGAACTGGCCAGAAAATTCAGCGGTGATAATTTATCCTATCAGCTCGGAGGTTCACTACCTGAATTTGGTATCGGAAAATATGAACGAGGATTCGAGAATACGGCTTATAATCTGAAAAAAGACGGTGACGTTAGCGAACCCTATGCCTCTGCTTTTGGGTACCATATTATCAAGAGAATAAAAAGAATTCCAGTCCCCTCCGTGGCAGACAAAAAAACACTGGATGAGCTGAAAGAAAAAATTAAACAGGACCCGCGAATAGCTGTTTCCAGAAAACAGATGCTTCAAACGATTTTGAAAAAAACGCAGTTTAAGGAATTTGTTCCGCCTGGGAATAGTTTATGGGAATATACGGATAGCCTCCTGTTAAATAAAAAACCTGCTTTGGATGCAGGTATAAATGAAACCTCTGTTCTTTTTCAATTTCCCGATAAAAAGTATTCTATTGGCGACTGGATAACGTACAGGAAAAGTTTAAAATCATCGCCCAATTTAACGAATGGAAAAACCCCAGCTGAGATTTTAGATGGTTACCGTCAGATTATAGCCTTTGATTATTATAAACAACATCTCGAAAAATATAATGCTGCTTTTGCTGCGCAGGTAAATGAATTCCGTGACGGGAATCTTTTATTTGAAATTATGCAGCGGCAAATTTGGAACCGGTCATCTGCTGATTCTTTGGGATTGAAAAAGTATTTTGAAGCGCGCGAAAAAAATTATTGGTGGAAACCTGGTGCTGAGACAATTATTTTTAATTGCTCAAACCAGTCTATAGCTAATAAATTGGGCATTGCATTAGCAAAAAATATTGGTAACTGGAGGAAGATAGTTGATAGTTTAGGAGGCCAGGTACAGGCAGATTCAGGGAGATTTGAATCAAATCAGATTCCCGGTAAAGGTATCACTGTTGGCGGGAGCAGATTTACGGAATATTTTCAAACGATATCCGCTGATAATAAAAATAAACCTGTTCAATTCGCATATATAATAAGGGAATATCCTGTTCCTTCTCCAAGAACTTTCAGTGAAGCACGTGGTTTGGTTATCAATGACTATCAGAATGAACTGGAGAATAAATGGATTGAAGAATTAAAGAAAAAATATCCGGTCAAAATCAATGAGGCTGTTTTTAAAACACTTCCGAAATAGAATTAACGTTTTACTCTTCGATCAACGGCAAACGGCTAACCGTCAACCCATTTTATCCAGCATATCAAGAATTACCTCATCCACCGATGTGTCAAACTTTCGCGCCAGCATTTTGTCTGAAGAAAGTAAGAAAGGATAGTCTTCCATTAAAAGCGTTTTTGGATTGACACCACCTTTTGACCAATCGATGTAATAAAAATTATTATTTATAACGGTTTCCTTGAATCGTGAATTCATGATGATGGTAGGAACTATGAATTCATCCGGTCCCCATGTAAATCGCATAAAACGCCTGAGTTTTTTATTTGATTCAATAAAATTAAGCACATATTTGGCGCATTCATTTGAGAGAGTCATACACATGGCCTTTGGTCCACCATAAAGTTTATATGGTAGAGGGAATTTCCTATCCGGAAGCAGGGCATTTAAAAAAAACTGAAGCCTGTATCTTCCCCGGAAACCGAAATTAGTGAAGTGATATTTATTTATACGTGAAATGGCATGCGTCCACCATTCATCCCCTTCATCATAACAGATAAAATTTCTTTCTGGATTTTTTTCAATTTTATTATAGATGTCACTCACCGGTTTTATAGGATAATCCTGACCACTCATGATACTGATATAATCGTATCTGATCTGGTTTCCAAGTATCTCCTTTAGAGAGTGCAGGATGGCAACTATATAACTGTACGAGGCCCATTGTACAGCGACCCGGTCAGTAATAAAATTAACCTGAGGTAAATCAGCCAGATACTCAAATGGCTGATTGTTTATTTTTTTATCAATATGTATGAAGAAATCGAAAGGATGCCCGCTGAATTTTTTTATAAAACGCTCAATCTGTTGTGGTCCCTTATGAGCCATTATGATACAAGCTACTCGCATTGAGTTCGGAATTTTAAGCTTTAGGCTTATTAAAGTTGCTCATACAAAGCCCTCAGTTTCCGGCGGGTCATAATTTTTTCCCAGTCAGAACCCAGGGCATTCTCCCATAAAGGTCTCATGCCCAGCGAGACATCGATCATGGTATCAAATTGTTCATCGGTAAGTCCTTTGGTGATATGTTGTGGAATTTCAATTTTGTTTTTTTTCACCATTTGTTTGAATTCCCTGACGCCGTCCGGATAGTATTCTTCCAGCTTATCGAAAACAATACAATTCCCTATTCCATGACGGGTACCTAACAGGTATCCCAAACCGTAACTTACGGCGTGAGCAATCCCAACCTGTGAATAAGCAATACTCATTCCACCTGCATAGGACGCCATCATAAGTTTGTCATCCTGTTCAGGGCCCCATTCTCCTTCACCAAGAAATACTTCCTGGCAAAGGTTAAGAGCTTTCTCACCATAAGATTTACTGAATTCATTTAGAAAAGTACCGGTAAGACTTTCGATACAATGTATATAACAATCCATTCCGGTATAAAAACGCTGATTCACCGGAACATTTGTTGTGAGTTCAGGATCAAGTACTATTTGATCGAAGGGTGTAAAATCGGAATTCATACCCAGTTTTCGAGTTGGTCCTGTCAATACTGTCGTGCGTGAAACTTCAGCACCTGTGCCACTTAATGTAGGAATTCCTGCTTTATAAACACCTGGATATTTTACAAGGTCCCAACCCTGGTAATCGGCAGAAGAGCCTGGATTGGCCATCATCAGGGAAACGGCTTTGGCCAGGTCCATGACAGAGCCACCCCCTATGCCAATGATACCACTGATGGTACCAAATTCCTGCTTCAGCTGGTTCGATAATCCATCAACCTGTTTTGTTTTTGGCTCAAAACTTACATCAGCAAAAATAATTTTATCTGAAGGCCGAACGGGAATGCGATTCACAAGAGGTTTATTTTCAAAAAAATGATCCACCAGAAAAATCATGGGTGAATTTTCATTTCTATGGGGGGCCAGTATTTCATCGAGCTGATTGAAGCTTCCCCTCCCATAAACAACATAGCTGACCATTTTAAAATTCCTGAACTTCATATTATTAAGCTTAAGGCTTAAAGCATAAGGCTATAGGCTTTTATTGAATTAATGATTCTGGGTTAATGCAGCTGCACCGAAAACACCCGCACTATCTCCCAATTCAGGGCGAATGACAGGCACCGTACAGTAATTATTAAATATAAAATGTTTAAGATTCTTTACACCATCAGTATAAATTTCATCAATATTTCCAACACCACCGCCAATAACTATTATATCCGGATCCAGCATATTCGTGATAGAAGAAACAGCTTTTCCAAAAAAGTGAGTAAGACGATCAAGAGTATGACGCGCATATGGATCCTTGTCCTTTTGTATAACGATATCCTTCAATGATTTTTTAGCTCCTGAAATAGATTCGTAGAATTTTTGCAGCGAGGGTCCTGATATTATTTTCTCAACACATCCTGTTTTTCCACAATAACATGGGCCGCCGGATTCATCCAGAAAATTATGCCCCCACTCCCCGGCAATTCCGTGATGCCCTTCCCAAATTTTTCCTTCAATTACCAGTCCACCTCCGACGCCGGTGCCGAGAATGATTCCAAAGACCATTTTCGCCCGGGGCGAAACTTTTTTTACTCCTCCCCAGGTTGCTTCTGCAAGGGCAAAACAATTCGCGTCATTGGCGAGGATAATAGGCAATTGCAGACGTTCTTCCAGGTCTTTTTTTAAAGGCTTATGATTTAATATGGTAGTATTTGAATTTTTTAAATTTTGAGAAATAGGATCAAGAATTCCAGGCGTACCAAATCCTATACTGGCAGGAGTTAACCCGGATTCGGCTTTCATTTTATTGACTAGCTTTTCAATCTGGCCAATAACATGATCGTATCCCTGTGCGGCTTCTGTATCAACTCTTGTCCTGACAATGGTTTCTGGTTCTTTTTCTCCCCTGAGTATGATGCCTTCTATTTTAGTTCCTCCAAGGTCTATGCCCCACATTGTTTCTTTCATATGTTGATCTTATATAAACTTTACTTTAAACCAGTCGCTTGTTTGCAAGCAACAGATCTTGCGGTGTATCAATTTCAACTCCCATATATTCTGTAAGAACCATTCTTAAAGGTATACCATGCTCAAGATACCGGAGACATTCAATTTTTTCTGCTGCTTCCAAAGGAGTTACGGGCCAGTTTGTAAAATTCATCAAAGCCTGTTTCCTGAAAGCATATACGCCGATATGTTCAAAGTATGTAATCGATAAATACGGATCTCTTGGAAATGGGATCACACTGCGACTGAAATAAAGAGCATTCATCCGGAGATCTACTGCAACCTTTACAAAATTCGGGTCCTCAATATTCTTTTTATCTTTAATTATTTGCATTAGTGAGGCTACCTGGATTTGTTTTGATTCATCATCCTTAAAAATATCGAGTAATTCTTTAAGAGGTGCTTTTTGAACAAAGGGTTCATCTCCCTGAACATTTATCACCAGTTCGACATCCAGATTTTCCACGGCTTCAGCAATGCGATCGCTGCCGCTTTCATGGTTTTTGTGACTCATTATCACATCGCCGCCGTTCGAATTAATTTCATCATAGATAATCTGACTGTCAGTTACAACAATCACCTTATCGAAAAGTCCGGTCTTTACAGTATTATCATATGTATGGCGGATGACTGTTTTATTTCCAAGCATTTGCATCAGTTTCCCGGGGAAACGTGTTGAGGCATATCTTGCAGGAATCATCGCTATGCAATTCATGGTTTCTTTTTTCAAAAATAATTTTTTGCCAATAATTACGGCCATGAGTATCAGATATTCTTATATATTTCTTTTTTGATGATCGTCTTCATTCATTATTGACCAGAGCAGGTCTTTTAACTCGCTGATACCTTTCTGTGTGACAGAAGATATAAAAATATTCGGGATCTCCGGAGGCAGTTCTTTCCTGATATCTGAAATCAGTTCCTCATCCAGCAAATCACATTTACTGATTGCAATCACAAATCGTTTATCGAGTAGTTCCGGATTGTATTTTTCCAGCTCGTAACGCAGGATTTCAAATTCCTTTAAGTGATTCGGACTATCCGCAGGGATCAGGAATAATAAAGCAACATTTCTTTCAATATGCCTCAAAAAACGATGACCCAATCCCTTTCCTTCGGCCGCTCCTTCAATAATTCCGGGAAGGTCGGCTATACAAAAACTCTTTCCGTCCCTATATTCTACCATACCCAGCTGGGGTACCAGCGTTGTAAATGCATAGTCAGCAATTTTTGGAGTAGCAGCAGTCATAACAGATAATAAAGTTGATTTACCGGCATTAGGGAAACCGACAAGACCAACGTCGGCAAGTACTTTCAGTTCCAGTACCTTCCAGCCTTCAACACCTGGCTCACCGGGCTGAGCATGCTCGGGTGCCTGATTGGTAGGTGTGGCAAAACGGGCATTTCCAAGACCACCGCGACCACCTTTTAACCATATAATTTCCTGACCATCTTCCAGAATTTCCGCTTCTTTCAAGCCAGTAATTTCATCCCTTGCAATGGTGCCAAGTGGTACATCAATAAAAACATCTTTCCCGAAGCGGCCGGTACAGTTATTTCCGCTTCCACTTTCGCCATTTTCAGAAAATACATTTTTATAATAACGAAGGGGAAGAAGTGTCCACGTGTTTTTATTTCCCCTGAGAATGATATGACCTCCGCGACCTCCGTCACCGCCATCAGGTCCTGCAAGTGCATTGTATTTTGTACGCATAAAATGCTTACTTCCTGCACCGCCATGACCGCTTTTACAAAATACCCGTATCTGATCTACGAAATTGCTTTTTTCCACTTTTTATAATTCGGGCTGCAAAGATAACTGATTAAAACAGCTATCTGTTCATCAAAAGCCTTGCGACTAGCCCAGTCCAGCCTGTTTGGTGGGATGCACCTAAGCCCTTTCCGGTATCGCCATCGAAGTATTCGAAAAACTGGGTATAATCCTTGAAATTAGGATCTTTTTGAAACAGGGTCTGATCGCCGTATATAGGACGATTACCTTCAGCATTTTTTGTGAATAATGAAATTAAACGATCGGAAAGTTTTTCTGAGATTTCTTTCAGAGAAAAAAGGTTGCCCGAATGGGTCGGATATTCAATACGGAAATCATCGCCGTAATATTCGTGGAATTTTTTCAGGGATTCTACAAGCATAAAATTCATGGGCATCCAAACCGGCCCCCGCCAATTCGAATTTCCGCCAAAAAGTGTCGTATCAGATTCACCCGGTGTATAATGAATCGAAAACCAGTTATTGTCAATTTGCAGAACAAAAGGATTGTCTTTATGAAATTTAGATAAGGCCCGAAGTCCGTGATCACTTAGGAATTCATTTTCATCCAGCATACGATATAAAATCCTTTTCATTCGATGACCGCGCAATAAAGAAAGGAGATGTTTTTCATCTTTTCCTTTTTCACCCCATTTTGAAACCAGGCTCGAAAGATCTGGCCGGTTATTGAGAAACCAGTATAAACGATCTGTAAATTCTTTCTGACTGGAAAGAAGATCGTCATCCAGAACTTCTACAGCCAGCAGAGGTATCAGGCCAACCATGGAACGTATCTTTAGCTTCTCATTGGTGCCATTTGATTTTTGAATCACATCATAATAAAATTCATCCACATCATCCCAAAGCCCCGTTCCATGATCACCATCAGCAAACATGGCGTTTGCAATGTATAAAAAATGCTCAAAGAATTTGGTAGCCATGTCCTGATAAACAGGATTTGTGAGAGAAAGCTCCAGCGAAATGCGCATCATATTGAGGGAATACATACACATCCAACTGGTAGAGTCTGATTGCTCAAGAATGGATCCATCAGGTAAAGGTGTATTCCGGTCAAAGATTCCAATATTATCCATTCCAAGGAATCCCCCCTCAAAAATATTATTTCCCTGTTCATCTTTCCTGTTGACCCACCAGGTGAAATTCAGGAGAAGTTTCAGAAAGATAGTTTCCAGGAATTTGGAATCACCGACACCTTTTGCAATTTTATCTATTTTATAAACCGCCCAGGTCGCCCAAGCCTGTACAGGAGGGTTTACATCCGAAAAAGCCCATTCGTATGCTGGAAGTTGTCCGCTTGGATGCATATACCATTCATGGTTGAGCAGGGTAAGCTGATTCTTGGCGAAATCAGGATCAATATCTGCAAAACAAATACTATGAAATGCAAGATCCCAAGCTGCGAACCATGGATATTCCCAACTGTCGGGCATCGAAATGATATCAGAGCTGTTCAGGTGGCGCCAATTATGATTTCTTCCTTTTTTTCTTTGTTCCGGAGGCGGAGGGTAGCCCGGATCACCGTTGAGCCATTTATTTACATTATAATAATAGTACTGTTTGCACCAGATCATTCCTGCATAAGCCTGTCGCTGAATAGTTTTTAACTCATTGTCGGGAACACTGGTTTGAATATCCGCATAAAAAATATCTGCTTCCCTGATGCGGGATTCAAATATTTTTTCAAAATCATCGAAAGGTTTTTCTAACAGATCCGGACTCATGCGTATTCGAAACGTTTCAGATTTTCCAGGATCAATTGTTTTGTTGAAATGTATAGCTGCTTTAGTTCCGTTTTGCGATGGGTTTACCGTATTTGCACCGTGAACGATATATTCATTGATACCATCTTTAAAATAGGCATCTGATTTATTGGGTAAAATTGAATAGAGCTTTTCGCTATTGCTTTCGTTTTCGCAAAACAGCAACTGACCGGGGTTTTCTGCATAGAGCCAACGCTTTCCAAGGATATTGTGTTCAAGGAGGATACTATTATCGGTTAGCCTTTCCATGGAAGGTTTGTCGTTTGAATAACCCCATTCCCATGTATTACGGAACCAGATATTGGGCAGGACGTGCAGCGGTGCGGCCTCCATACTCCGGTTAATTACAGTGATCTTCCACAAGATATCCTCCGGAGAAGATTTTGCATATTCAATAAAAACATCGAAGTATTTATTTTCATTGAATATACCCGTGTCCTGGATTTCATATTCAGGATCCAATTTTCCCCGGCGGCCATTTTCTATGAGAATCTGATCGTAAGGGTATTCCCCCTGAGGATATTTATAAAGCATCTTAAGGTAAGAATGCGTAGGCGTTGCATCCAGGAAATAATATAATTCCTTTACATCTTCCCCATGATTTCCTTCATTTCCGCTTAGTCCAAAATACCTTTCCTTGAGAATAGGGTCCTTGGTGTTCCATAAACTAACGGAGAGACATAGTTGTAAATTAATATCGCTCATACCGCCCAGACCATCTTCTCCCCATCGCCAGGCTTTGCTGCGGGCAACTTCATGTGTAGAAAATTCCCATGCGGATCCGTCTTCACTATAGTCTTCCCTAACAGTTCCCCATTGTCTGTCACTCAGATAAGGCCCCCATTTTTTCCAGGCAGGATCTTTTAGTCTTTTATTTTCTTCATTCATAAAAGCGAATTAAAAAGAACAGGGGCTCAATTGTAGATCTTATCTATATATGACTTGTATTTATCGAGAATTATTTTTCTCCGGATACTCAGTTTTGGCGTGAGTTCACCTCCTTCAACACTCCAATCCTGGGGCAATAATTCAAACTTTTTTATCTGCTCAACATGGTTGAACTGCTGGTTATATTCATCCACGATTCCTCTGTAAAATTTTATAACAGCCGGATTTTGAATCATTGAAACGTTGGAACTTATATCATAGCCATGTTGGCCACACCATTCAGCGAGCTGAGTAAATGCAGGCACTATAAGTGCACCGACAAATTTCATTTCAGACCCCACTACAATTATCTGTTCAATAAAACGGGATTCCTTCAGTTTGTTCTCAATAGCAGCGGGGGCAACATATTTTCCACCACTGGTTTTAAACAATTCTTTCTTACGATCCGTGATGCGTAAAAATTTTCCATCTTCCATAACTCCGATATCTCCGGTATGCAACCATCCGTCAATAATCGTTTCAGCCGTCAGATCGGGTCGTTTGTAATACCCTTTCATTACACTGGGTCCTTTTACGCAAATTTCTCCGTCACTTTCCAGTCGCAATTCAACGCCATTCAGGACAGGACCGACGGTTCCAAAACGGCATAGCCCTTTTCCACGGCGATTTACAGCAATAACGGGGGAGTTTTCCGTTGGCCCATAACCTTCATAAACGGGAATACCCGCACTGCTGAAAATGCGCAACAGTCTTATCTGGCATGCTGCTCCGCCTACTACAACATATTTAATATTATTGCCAAGCGCTTCGCGCCACTTATTGAAAATAATTTTATTTGCCAGAAAAAGCTGGAAAGAATACCACCATCCCTGGCTGTTGTTATTGTCATATTTTTTTCCAAGTTCCACAGCCCAGAAGAATAAAGTTCTCTGTATGCCCTTTAGTGATGCGCCCTTGGACATGATCCTTTCATAAACCTTTTCCAGGATACGGGGAACCGTTACAAAAAGATTGGGTTTTACTTCGAGTAAATTAGCCCCAATGGTATCAAAACTCTCTGCATAATATATACCGATGCCACTGAACATATATATATAACTTACCATTCTTTCCAGGATATGATTGAGAGGCAGAAAACTGAGTACTTTAAAGTCTGGCCTGTCCTCAAAAGGAAAACTTTCCTTTGCAAACATCACATTACTTGTGATATTATTATGTGTCAGCATCACACCTTTTGGAGTGCCTGTTGTACCGGAAGTATAAATGATTGTTGCCAGATGCTCGGGACGGATTGTTCTGCTAATGGATTCAAGATCATTTTTTTTTGCATCTGTTGCAGCGTGCAGGAGAGACGACCAATGGTCAACACCCTCAATTTTGTCAAATGTATATACGTTTTTAATGGAAGGAATATTGGGTCGCACCTGCCGGATTTTTTCAAACAACTCTGTACTACTTACAAATACATATTTTACTGAAGCGTCCCTGAAAATAAATTCTATTTCATGATTGCTCGTTGTCGGATAGATCGGAACGAGTATTGCGCCCAGTTTTTGAACTGCCAAGTCAGTTATCAGCCATTCAGGCCGGTTATTTGAAATGATAGCAATTTTATCCTGTCCTTCAACAGTCAGATCATTTCCAGAAACACCGATGGCAGACAAACCGCAGGCTAAAATGTCAACAGTTTCTGATATTTCGCTGGTGCTGTATTTTCTCCAAATTCCTTTTTCTTTTGCAGCCAGCATATCAGGTTTTGGAAATTTGCTCATCTGGAAAGCAATACAATCAAATAATCGTTCAGGTTTATTCATGTTGATTATTTGGAATTCAGGTTGCGATAATTCTGTCCCGCAGGTAATTTGAAAACCCTTCCTTTCTGAAAATTAATAAACCGGTTATAATCATCTGCGTGTTGCGTGGTCCAGTTTTGAAAAGATGACAGGCTCATTGATGCCCCAAATGCCCATTGATCATAAGCATCAAACATACCTGCTTTCAAAAGCTGCCGGTGATATTCGAAAAGCCTGAATGGATATTTATCTCCGAATTTATCAAACCATTCCAGAATAAATTTACTTCTTAATATATTGAGAGATTCTGATGTCACACCCAGATTAACGGTTGGAGATAATTCAGCCATAATGGAAAGATAAGCTGCAGCGAAAAGATTTTTATTAACCTGGTTTTTTGGTAATTTAAGATCGGTAAATAATTTTTTATATCCATCAATGAGAAGCAATTTGATTTCAGGGGTGCGACGGCTGTAGCTTTCAAGATTGATAAAAATTTCACCATAGATAAGGCTCCAGACTTTGTCATATGTATAATAATAGAACTTGCTGGCATTATAATAATTTGAAGAATAATTGGGGTCTACTTCAATTCCCTTTTCCCAGAAACGTATAGCTTCCATATCTTTATTAGCCCAAAGCATTTCACCGTATTCATTGTATAATTCGCCACTGCTGGGGAATTTTTTTATCCCCTGTTTATACATTTTATCTGCTTGTTTACTTTCATCAATGGCTTTATATGCCATACCCAGAATCTGGTAACATTGTTCATCTGCATCATTGCGGGCAATCAGTCTTCTTCCGGCCTCTACAGAAGCGCTGTAATTTCGCTGGAGATAGTAGGTAAAAGCCAGGTCCTTTTGTATTTCCAGGTTGTCCGGGTCTGTTTTTAATGCATTATTTAAAACGATAATGGCATTGGGATAATCACCGTTACGCATGAACTGTTTTGCAATCTTATGCAGTGAATCTGCCTGCTGGGCAAGACAGGTGAAACCCAAAAGAAATAAACTAATGACGAGGAGAAGTTTTTTCATGAATTGAATATAGGCCACCTTTAGGAAACGGCCCACTGACAAAATAATAGTCCGTACAAAAGTACCATTTATCTTATCAGATGTGTTAAAAGGCCGTCACGTAATTTCGGTTCAAACCAGGTGCTTTTAGGAGGCATGATCTGACCACTGTCAGCAATATCAAAAAGCTGTTCCATACTTACCGGATAAAGACTGAATGCCAGTTTCATCTGACCGCTGTCTACTCTTTTTTCCAGTTCTCCTAATCCTCTGATCCCACCCACAAAATCAATTCTGGTATCAGTTCTGACATCCTTAATTCCCAGGATAGGAGAGAGAATATTTTCATGCAGGATACTTACGTCCAGGATACCTATCGGATCATCTGAAAAACTATTTTCCTTTGCTTCCAGGTGATACCAGTTGCCTTCCAGGTACATGCCGAAATTATGAAGCCGGTCAGGCGAATAAGCAGAATTCATTTTTACCACTCTGAAACTTTTGTTAAGTTTTTCAAGAAAACTATTTTTATCTAATCCATTCAAATCTTTCAAGACCCTGTTATAATCCATAATATGGAGTTCATCTGAAGGGAATAAAGTAGTCAGGAAATATTCCGATTCCGGGGAAGCTTCTTTGCCAAGCGCTTTTTTTACCTTAGCAGCTGATGCAGCCCTATGGTGGCCGTCAGCGATATAGGTGCTGGGTATTTGCTTTTGAAAAATTGTTGTGATTTCTTGGATGGTTTGCGGATCATGTAAAACCCAAACCCGATGGCCTACCCTGTCATCCGCAACGAAATCATAGGCAGGATCATGCGCTTTTTTCCAGTAACCTATCAGCATACTGAGTGTAACATTTGACTTATAAGCAAGAAATACATTTCCTGTTTGAGCGCCAGTGATCCGAATATGATTTATCCTGTCGAGTTCTTTTTCAGGGCGCGTCAACTCATGTTTTTTGATGATATTATTTTCGTAGTCAGATACAGCACTTACGCAAACCAATCCCGTTTGTTTTCTTTTGCCCATGGTTAATTCATAAATATAATAAGCTGGTTGTTCATCACGGATCAGAATTTTATTATCACGGAAGATGAACAGATTATCCGCCGCTTTATTATATACTTTGTCGCTATGAACATCGGTGCTTTCGGGAAGGTCAATCTCCGCTTTCGTGATGTGTAAAAAAGAATAAGGGTTTTTCTCAGCTACAGTTCTTGCCTCAGCACTATTCAGAACGTCATATGGCAAAGATGCAACACGGGCGGCCAGATCTTTTGCAGGTCTGAGTGCTCTGAAAGCAGATATTATTGCCATGAGTTCAAATTAAAGTTGATCAATTAAACCTGTCAGTGCTTTTACACTTTCGAGAGGCATGGCATTGTAGAGTGAAACTCTGTATCCACCTAAACTTCTATGCCCTTTTACCCCGATCATATTTTGTTCTTTACATGCTTCCAGGAATTTTTTTTCCGTCAGGAGATCTTTAATCAGGAAAACTACATTCATACGGCTTCGGTCCTCTCTTGACACTGTGGGTTCAAATCCTTCCTTTGCGTCCAGCGTTCTATAAAGAAGATCAGCTTTTGCAATATTAATTTTTTCAATTGCAGACACTCCTCCCTGTTTTTTCAACCAGCGCAGTGTAAGCATACAAACATAAATTGCAAAAACCGGCGGTGTGTTTAGCATAGAGCCGGCTTCGATATGCTGACGGTAATCCATCATACCCGGCAGTTTACGGTTTACTTTGCCAAGAATATCTTTACGTATAACAACCATATTCACACCGGCAGCACCAATATTTTTTTGGGCACCGGCATAGATCAGTGCAAACCTGTTAAAGTCCGTTTCATGACTTAATATATCGCTGCTCATATCCGCCACCAGCGGGACATTTGTTTCCGGAATGGTAAACATTTCCGTTCCTTCAATAGTGTTGTTGGTGGTATAATGAAAATAAGCCGCTCCTGAAGGAATCTTAAACCCCTTCGGAATATAAGTATAGTTTTTATCCTTTGAAGACGCGATTATTTCCACATTTCCAAATAAGCGGGCTTCCTTAATGGCTTTTGAACCCCATACTCCACAATCGAGATAAGCAGCAGTTTGATTTTCATTCAGAAGATTCATGGGGACCTGGAAAAACTGTGTTGTCGCACCACCATGAAGAAATAAGACTTCATGATCCGAATCCAGTTTCATGAGTTCTTTAGCCAGGAGCATAGTTTCATCCATCACAGATTGAAAAAGTGCAGTCCTGTGTCCGATTTCAAGAATAGAAAGTCCCGTATCCCGAAAATTTAAAATCCCTCTGGCAGCCTCTTCAAAAACTTCTTTCGGCAATATACTTGGACCCGCGTTGAAATTGTGTATCATCTATTTGATCTTGGAAGCGCAATTTACGACAATTCGATGGCGGTTGGCCGGCGACTTTTAGGACTCTTTCCAAGATCTTATCGACTTTATTGTAAGTTGCTTCAGTTATTATTTTTATAGCAAATGCAATGTTTAAAAGTGTTTCAACTTCATAAGCAGATCCTCTTGATATATATAGGAAATGAATGGTATCTCTTCTGGAACTCCTTCCAAATCCTCCTGCTATATTAGATGGTATTGAAACAACTGCTTTATTTGTTTGCGAAATCAGTCCGTAACGTTCTTCAGTCGGATATGATTTTGTCAAAATATAAATCTCTTTGACAATTTCGATCGATAATTTCCAGGTATCTAATTTTTTATAATTCGACATAAATCATTTTTATAGTTACCTGAAATAGATTTAATCCATTTTCCGATGACAGCATACCGCCAACGGCCAACTGCCAACGATCAATTGCAGTCTCTTCCCAAAACCGTCCCTTTCTTCCATTCCAAATTCAGTCGCTGGTATTCTTTTTGTTCGGAAACAGTAAGGCTGTCATGTACCAGGTGATCAAGCGGAGGCTGACCGGCATTAACCCATGCTGTATACCAGCAGGAAGCGACAGCAAATATCGACTGTCGCATGCGTCGTTCGATCATGTGGTTTAACCTGTTTTCAAAAAGAGTTGCATATGCTGTTGAATACTGCTTCACGATTTTTCCATTACGCTCTTCGAAAGCATATTTCTGGTCAGGACCTAAAAGAATGCTGATTTCCTTTTCGCAACGGAGTACGGTATCAGCAGCAGCAGCACTTTCCAAAACGCGATCCCATATGAACGATGAAAGATTGGGGATATACATTGCTTTACCTATTAAGAAATCCCACTCTGTCTCGGCAAATATTTCAGGCACACGGGATTCCCAGAATGCGTGAATACCTTCCTGATGAGTCAGCTGCCCATTATGATTTGAGCAGACATGCAACGGAACATGTGCGTCTGCAATATAATGGCCCAGATCCGCAGCAATTTTGAGGATAGCCTGCTTGTCTTTTTCGCGGAAAGCTTTTGTAAGTCTCCCGACCATAATCTGAATCCACCAGGGCACGATTCCATATGCCTGCAAACTGTCTGCTGAAAATTTCAGGATGGCTGATTTATAGTCACGGGGAATTTCCGGATATGGATATTGGCCATAATGATCAATATCTATAAAATGATGTGCACCCTCGCTTGCTATCATATATCGTCTTTTATCCGGATCCACTGCGTGTTCTGAAAGAAAACCAATATTTGGTTTGAATAAAATCATCATCTGGGGTGGCAGAAGAAATACCGCGTGATAATTTATTTTTTCATGCATGAAAAAACCCCAGCAGTAAGAGCGATACGGTGGAAGGAGAAGGATGATTAAGTAGTAAAACTTTTTCATATTGCTGCTTGCTACTATTTTCGATGACGGATGACGGATGATCCCGCACGTGCGGCAACGGATGACCGATCTTTTTCAAGCGCAAATTATGATGTCAGGTTAAAAAATTACATACTACTTACTGACCAATTTACTTTGGGGGTCATCCGTCATCGAACAGAAATAAGAGAAGTTATTCATCAATATTCGTAACCCCGCCTGAGATGGCGAATTTCATAGCGTCGGTAGATGTAATATCGGTAATAAGACGGACCCTGTCTTTTTTTACAAAATACAGATGACCTGCAAATGCATATGATTGTGGGACATATACTGAAATATATTCCTGCAGGCCGAACTCCGCCAGATCAGCATGTGTGATAAAACCTATACGCCAGATATCCGTTGATTCGATACTAACCAGTACCGCCCTGTCAAATTTCCGTTTGTTGCCGGCAAAGGCCTCGAAGAAATCCTTGATGGTGCTGTAAATTATTTTAATGCCGGGTGTCTTCTCCAGTATATTATCGAATAGCTCTACCAGTTTACTCACGATAAAGGATGAAGAAACATAACCCACTACAAGCACAATCACGATAACGAGGATAAACCCGATGCCCGGAATATGCCTGGGGTTTCCATTTTCATCCAGCGCAAGCTTAGGGAAAAGACTGTGAATGAAATTTGGCAGAATACTGTCAACCCAGTTAAATAATGAATAAACTGTCCAAAACGTAATCGTTATCGGTGCCAGAATGATCAGACCCTGTAAAAAATACTTGAACAGTTTACCTAATATGATCTGAAATTTCATAAACAGTGGTTTGTGATCAAAAATAATCAAACATTCTGCCGGCCCCATGTTTAAAACACCTGTAGCGCCCTATCATGCCTGATTTAATGGTAAAATCTTAAGAAATGTTCATGGAAACTTTGGTTACATAAATAGTTTCCGTAGTTTTGTGCCTCTTTTGAAGAAAATAATGGAAAACAAAGACAGAATACTGGAGAAAGCGCATGACCTGTTCATGCAGTATGGAATCAGGTCCATAACCATGGATGAAATTGCGGCCCAGCTTGGTATCAGCAAGAAAACTATTTACCAATTTTTCACTGATAAGGACGCCATGGTTGAAGCTGTGGTAAATGAAGTAATAAATCGAAATGAAGAGGATTGCCGGGGTTACAGCCTTAGTGCTGAAAACGCAGTCCATGAAATTTTTGTCGCCATGGATTTCACACAGGAAATGCTGAAAGCCATGAATCCCCAGATAATGTATGATCTGGAAAAACATCATCCTGCAGCCTATAAGCGGCTGAAACAATATAAGTATCAGTTTCTATTTTCAACAATCAAAGAAAACCTGGAAAGAGGTGCCCGTGAGGATATTTACCGGACCGACCTGAACATCGACCTGACAACCCGCCACCGGATTGAATCGGCGTTTATGCCTTTCAACCAGGAAGCTTTCCCCCAGAATAAATACCCGATGAACCAGACCTGTCAGGAACTGGCAATCCTTTTCTTGCACAGCATCTGCAATCCCAGGGGGAAAAAACTAATTGAAAAATATTTGCATGAAAGACAAAAAAACTTTTCACATGAACAAAAGATTTCATAATAGATTATTTCTAACAATAATCCTGATCTTTCTGGGAATGGCTTTTTCAGAGGCTCAATCAATTCATAATCTCACTATCCAGGACGCATTGGACCTGGCGAAGAAAAATAATATTCAGGTAAAAACTGCACTTGCAAACCTTGAGGTTCAGGAACAAACGAATAAACAATTAACAGCAGATGCCCTGCCAACTGTTTCTGCAGTTGGTACTTCAACAAACTATTTTCAGATACCTGTTATAGTTCTTGCAGCGAATTCCTTCGGTCAAGGAGTTCCTGCCAAATCACAGGCAGTATCCTTAAACCAAAAATATAATTTGACCGGAGGCATTCAACTAACTCAAAAGCTTTTTGACGGTGCAGTTTTTGTCGGATTGAAAGCAAGAGCTACTTCCCTCGATTATTATAGGAAAAACATTGACCTCACCATAGAGAATTTATCCGTAAATGTCTACAAAACATATTATTCACTGGTAGTGAGCAAAACCCAACTCGAGTTGTTGGATGCAAACATCGCAAGAGCCGAAAAACTTTTGCATGATACTAAAATAATGAATGAAAATGGTTTTGCTGAAAAGCTGGATGTGGATAAAGCCATTGTTCAACTTGCTAACCTTCAGACATCCAAAGAAAATACGCAGACTACTATAGTCAATGGTTATCTGACACTAAAATTTCTAATAGGTGTTCCTGCCGGAGATTCAGTTCATCTGGCTACCAATTTTGATGAGGCCCAGCTTAAAGGCGGTATCCCTGTGGATCTTACTTATAGTTATGAAGACAGATACGATTACCAAAGTCTAAAAATATCAAAACAACTCAGCGATTTTGATGTCAGGCGTTATCAGGCAGTCTACTATCCGACTCTTAGCTTAAATGGTGCTTATCAGAAAAATGCACTCAATAATACATTTGATTTATTCAGTACAGCCAGCACCTGGTATAGCACATCCTATTTCGGGTTTTCATTGAACGTTCCCATTTTCAGTGGATTTTCAAAAGATGCTAATTTAAAAAAAGCCAGACTCCAGTCAACTCTGGTGAGTGATCAGATTGAGAATCTGAAACAGAGCATAGATGTAGAGGTTCGCACAGCCAGAAACAATTTTATCAATGCTATCAGCAATATGGATAATCAGAGGGAAAATACAGGCCTGGCGGAATCTGTTTATGATCAGACTAAGAAAAAATACGAGTCCGGACTTGCATCATCAACCGATCTGACCAATGCGCAGACTGACCTGATCCAGGCACAATCCAATTATATCAACGCCCTTTATAATGCCGTGGTAGCCAAAGTGGATTATCTCAAAGCAATCGGTAAAATTTAAAAACGCCAAACAAACCAGATTATGAATAAGATATTTTTATCTGCCCTTTTCACCGGAACCATACTGTTAATCTCATGTGGTCAGGGCGGGGATCCTGTTACAAAGAAAAAAGCCGAACTGCAAAGTTTGAAAGACCAACAGGTAGCACTTGTAACCAAGATCCAAAAAGCTGAACAGGAGCTGGCGGTAATAGATCCCTCATCTGTAAAAAAAGAAAAAGAAAAATTGGTTGCTGTCCAGCCTGTAACGCCAGTTGACTTTACTCATTATATTGAACTGCAGGGGAAAATAGATGCATTGAATATCGCCTATGTAACACCAAGGAATGGTACGGGTGGACAGGTAAAAGCTATATATGTAAAGCAGGGCGACATGGTAAAAAAAGGACAATTGCTGCTCAAACTCGATGATGCTTTGTTGATTCAGCAACTCTCAACAGCCAAACAACAACTGTCTTTTGCTCAGGATTTATACAAGAGAAGAAAAAACCTATGGGCACAACAGATAGGTTCAGAAGTAGAATTGGTCACATCTAAAAATCAGATGGATCAGATGCAAAGACAGGTAGATTTTATAAATGAACAGATTGAGCTTACCAATGTATATGCGGATATCAGCGGTGTTGCTGACAATGTAAGTGTGCGTCTGGGTGAGTTTTTCAATGGTAATGGTCAAATCCGTCTGGTAAATACGAATGAACTTAAAGCAATTGCACAGGTACCCGAAAATTATCTTGGGAAAGTGAAAGTAGGAAGCAATGTGAAAGTGGTTATCCCTGAACTCAATAATAAAACCATTGATACAAAAATATCTGTAACGGGAAAAACAATCGATGCTACCAACAGGAGCTTTTATGTGGAATCTAAACTTCCTTATGAAAAAGATTTATATCCCAACCAGGTAGCCCTGATAAAAATTCAGGATTATACTGCCTCCAATGCCTTAACCATTCCGGTGAACAGCCTCCAAAATGACGAAAATGGAAAGTATGTAATGGTGGCGGCGAAAGATGGTAACCGATTAATTGCGATAAAAAAACCCATCACGATCGGTATGATGTATTCAGACAGGGTCGAAGTCCTGAAAGGAATTCAACAGGGTGATAATATTATAACCGAGGGTTACCAGGGTTTGTACGATCATCAGCCTATAACTACACAGGTACAGTGATTTAGAGGGTATCTATAACCATTCCAATTCGTTTTTTATGAGTACACTGGAAAATTTTAAAGGGAAATTTAAAGAGTTCAAACCCACGAGCTGGGCTATTAATAATAAAACTTCTGTTTACCTGCTGATCATTTTTGTGACCATCCTGGGTGTAAATAAATTCGTTACAACGCCTAAAGAACAATTTCCTGATATTGTTATCCCTACGATTTATGTGCAGACAACCTACGTAGGAAATTCTCCAAAGGATATTGAAAATCTGGTTACACGACCTATCGAAAAACAGATTAAAGGTATTACAGGGGCCAAGATCAATAAACTCACAAGCACCTCTGTGCAGGATTTTTCCGCGATCACCGTGGAATTTGAAACAGATGTTCAAACGGATGTTGCCTTGCAGAAAGTGAAAGATGCGGTAGATAAATCTAAACCGGATTTACCAACGGACCTCACAGTACAACCGGATGTGGTAGAAGTAAGTATCTCGGATGTGCCAATCATGTATGTAAATGTGAGTGGTAATTACGACGGACAGCATCTGAAAAAATTTGCCGACGACCTGAAAGATAAACTGGAAGAGTTATCACAGATCAATCGCGTAGACGAAGTGGGTGCCCCTGAGCGTGAGTTCCAGATCAATGTGGACAATTACAAAATGCAGAGTTCAAATATTACATTCAATGATATTGCCACTGCTGTAGCCAATGAGAACCTGGATATATCCGGAGGATTGCTGCAAGTAGGGAATATGAAAAGAACACTTCAGCTAAAGGGCCAGTTTAAGACTGCTTACGATATCGAACAGATTGTTATAAGAAATACTTCAGCAGCACCGATCTATCTCAAAGACATTGCGACAATTGTTGACACGGTGAAACAGAGCGAAAGTTATGCCCGTCTGGATGGTAAAAATGTTGTGACCCTGAACATCATAAAACGAAGTGGTGAAAATCTGATTGAAACATCCGATGAAGTAAAGCGTGTGGTTGCCGAAATGAAAGAAACGCAGTTTCCAAAAGACCTGGCTGTGGTAGTAACCGGAGATCAGAGCAGAACAACGAGAACCTCGTTTAACGACCTGGTGAATTCCATCGTTATTGGTTTTGTTCTCGTTTTGGTAATCCTGATGTTTTTTATGGGTGTAACGAACGCATTTTTCGTAGCGCTTTCTGTGCCCCTCAGCATGTTTGTTGCTTTCATGTTTTTACCGGCAGCCGATATCATCATCGGGGGACATGTAACACTGAACTTCATTGTACTTTTTGCGCTTCTTTTTGGTCTTGGAATTATTGTAGATGATGCTATCGTTGTGATTGAGAACACGCATCGGATTTTTACTGAGGGAAAGGGAAAGGTTACTTCTATCATTGCGGCAAAAGTGGCTGCCGGTGAAATTTTTATACCTGTACTCGCCGGTACATTAACTACACTTGCTCCATTTTTCCCTTTATTGTTCTGGCCGGGCCTGATTGGTAAGTTCATGATCTATCTGCCCGTCATGCTGATTTTTACTCTTTCGGCATCCCTGATTGTTGCCTTTATCATGAACCCGATTTTTGCTGTGGATTTTATGAACCATGCGGAAGACGGGGATAAGGGAAGATCCAGGGTTTTCAGAAATCCTCTCTTTTACACTTTTCTCGTTCTGGGCATTTTCCTGGACTTATCTCATTTCACTTTCGCAGGGAATCTCCTGATATTTTTCAGCATACTAATGTTCCTGAATGCATATCTCTTTACGGGTATGATCCATACATTCCAGAACCGTAGCCTTCCCTGGATCATGCGTCATTATGAAAGTGGTTTGAGATGGGCATTGAAAGGATGGCGACCCGTATGGTTACTCTTCAGTACTTTCTTATTGCTCATATTCTCATTTGTGTTCCTGGGAATCAGGAAAGTGCCGGTTGTATTCTTTCCCAAGGGTGATCCGAATTTTATTTATGTATACCTCAAATTACCTGTAGGTACCAATGTGGACTATACTGATTCAGTCACGCATCAACTGGAAAACAGGGTAAACAAAGTGTTGGGCATATCTGATGGAAAATCAAATCCACTCGTTGAAAGCGTGATTTCAAATGTCGCTATCGGTGCAGGAAATCCGCAGAGCGGAGACCGCAGTACAAGGCCGGAACTTGGACGTGTACAAGTGTCTTTTGTTGAATTTGAAAAACGTCATGGAAGAGCCACAACGCCTATCCTGGATTCCATCCGGGCAGCATTAAAAGGAATTCCCGGTGCAGAAATTTCTGTAGATCAGGAACAGAACGGTCCGCCTACCGACCCACCTATAAATATTGAAATTGCCAGCGATAATTTTGAAGACCTTACCACGACTGCCTCCGCTCTTAAAAATTATCTTGACTCCATGCAAACACCCGGAGTAGAAGAATTAAAAATGGATGTAGATCTGACGAATCCTGAAATAACACTTACGATCGACCGTCAACGTGCCATGATTGAAGGAGTGAGTACAGCACAGATTGGCCAGCAGATACGCACTGCTTTATTCGGAAGAGAACTATCCAAGATCAAGGATAATAAGGAAGAATATAAAATCCAACTACGCAATACAGAAGTTCAACGAAGGAATCTTACGGATCTACTGAACATGAAGATTTTTTTCCGTGAACCGACGGGAGCGATCAAATCGATTCCAATTGCCAATCTCGTTAAAATAGATTTCACCAGCACATATGGAAGCATCAAACGTAAATCTTTAAAAAGAGTTATAACGCTTTATTCAAATGTTCTTACCGGATATACGCCAACAGCAGTAAATGCCGAACTGAAAGATGCAATAGATAATTTCCAGAATAAAGCCGATGATGTTACCATTACCCAAACCGGTGAAGGAAAACAACAACAGGAGACTGTTTCGTTCCTTGGTTCAGCTCTCCTTATGGCATTGATGCTGATACTTTTTATCCTTGTATTACAGTTTAATTCTATCAGTAAGCCGGTTATCATTCTCACAGAAATAATATTTAGTATTATCGGTGTGCTGCTTGGATTTGCATTTACAGGGATGACAATATCCGCAGTAATGACAGGATTGGGCATTGTCGGTCTCGCAGGAATTGTTGTGAAGAATGGAATCCTGGTGATCGAATTCGCAGATGTACTTCGCGAGCGGGGAATGAAAACCCGGGAAGCCCTGATTCAGGCGGGCAAAACCAGGATCATACCTGTATTGTTAACTGCGCTGGCTGCAATACTCGCTCTGATTCCTTTGGCCATCGGTTTCAATATAAATTTTGTTGCCCTGTTCGCTGAATTGAATCCGCATATATTTTTCGGAGGTGATAGTGCTGTGTTCTGGAAACCATTATCCTGGACCATCATCTTCGGACTGGCCTTCGCATTCTTTATGACCCTTTTCATTCTTCCGAGCATGTATCTGATTGCTGAAAGACTAAAACGTCCGATGCGGAGGTATTTCGGTGGAAAATGGATATCCATGATGGGTATCCCACCATTCACGTTAATTTTTATAATCATTTTGATTCCGATTACTCTGGTAAGGCACGCAATAGAAAAAGCCAGAAGGGAAAGAAAATTTGCAGGCAAGAACGTAAGCACCACCTGGATAGGATCCTGGTTTTAAGATCCATGGTCCTTTGAATTGCTGGCTGGTTATTATAAGGCAAACTGCGCTTAATTTGTATACATGATTCGTTCAGTTCATAGCAATTCTGCGCAGCGTTCTTGCCATCATATAAATTATGAAGTGACTTATAATTCCTCTTCGGTATTTATCTGCGATTAGCCAGCTTAGCAAGCAGCCGAAGGATTTCGAGATAGAGCCATACCAGGGTAACCAGCAATCCGAAAGCACCATACCATTCCATATATTTTGGAGCACCTGCTGCTACTCCCTTTTCAATCATGTCGAAATCAAGAAGCAGGTTCATGGCGGCAATAACAACTACCACCAAAGAAAAGCCGATACCCAGAGCAGAACCTTCATTAATGAAACCAATATTGATATGGAAAAAGCTTAAAACGATCGATAATAAATAAAATATTGCGATGCCTGCCGTTGCTGTAAAAATGATGGATCTTAATTTATCAGTTACCTTAATAATCCTGAAACGATATAACACGTACATCGCAATCACGACTCCAAAAGTTAACAGTACAGCCTGAGTTACAATACCAGGCGCTGATTTTGCAAATACATTATTATAAGTTGCGGAAATACCTCCAAGTACAACACCTTCGAATAAAGCATACACCGGTACCACATAAGCCGCCCATTCTTTTTTAAATATTACAACCATCGCAGTGATAAAACCAAGGATTGCTGCACCAAGCACATAGGGCATTACATTCACCCCTTCGTAAAATGCTTTCCAGGTCAATGATGCAGAAGCCATGACGAGCAAAAACAAAAGAAAAAACTTATTGAGTGTGCCTGTTTCAGTCATTGTACCTGAACCGGGCAGGGCAACTGTATTTTCGAAAACGTTCATCGCAGGGTTACCTGATTTGAAAATAGCCATATATTTATTTGTTTAGGACTTGCAATTTACTGAAAAGTAAATGTATTGTAAAGAGGTCGGATTTGCAATCCGTGCTTAATATAATTTTAACAAAACTGATCGGATTTCTTTGAACTTTGTCCACGGAATGAAGTGATTCGCTCCGGGAATCAGGGTTTCTTCAACTATTGGAGCATTAATGAGTAACTTCTTACCGTAATCTACATTCCCGGGAGGAACCCAGGTATCCATTGCACCATGGATGAAGTAAACGGGGCAGTGAATTTTTGAGAAATCTTTTTCAAGTTGAACCAGATCTTTTTTCAAATACCATAATTCTTCATTGGAGGGTCGCATGGCACCAGGAACGAAATAATTAAGCGGCGTATTAAAAAGCCAGGGCCTCCATTTCTCAGGTTTTTCTTCCGCCGGATCAATTGATCCTGAAATGACAACCAGGCCTGAAAATATATTTGGATTGTCTGCTCCCAGTTTAATAACTAAAGGACCACCCAAAGAATGGCCTGCTAGAAACATCGGTTTATTATTTGCCAGCAATGGGAAAAGCTGGCTGATCCAAATTGATTGCACATCGAGATGTTGTGGCTGCCCATAATCACTATATCCAAAGCCAGGTCGATCAACAGAAACCATCCTGAATTTTTTCAATAATAAAGAATCCTTCATGTATTCCTCAAAAGCAGTCCAGCTTCCCGGAGATCCGTGTATGAAAAAAATAGTTGGAAGGGTATCGTTTCCTGCAAGGGCATAGTGAAGATGCCGGCCCTCTGTTTTTAACGTCGCGGTCCTGAGTTCAACATGGTTTTTTGCAAATTCAGCTTTTTCAATTGCGTCCGATTTCCGAAAGCTCATACAACTTTGTGCAAGAAGAAGCCAGCTTAACAGGAATATACCTGAAAGCAGGAACAATTTCTTCTTAAAGCCTTTCATGAAATTTTATTTCTTTCTTGGCGGACCCTGTGGTGGTTGTGTTATTTGGTCTATTATTCGGCCTGTTATCGTTTCTACGCTGTTGCGGCGGTCCCTGCTGGGTATGTCTTTTTTTGCGATCAGCATTATCCAGTGTTTTCAAACTGAACTGGCCGGTAAGATCAACATTAACCAATTCTTCTTTTGGTTTTCCGTTTACTTCTACAGCGCCCAACTCATCGGGTATGATATTCTGCTGGTTTAGTTTTTTGATCTGCTTAACTCTTTCAATTAAGAGCGGATATTGTTTATTGCTGTCCGGCAGAACATACCACATCAGGTTTTTAAAAATATCTTTTTTTATCAACAGAGCTGTTCCTTTGGCAACCTGTAATGTATCTGCATTGTCCGGAAACTGTTGCAGTGCATCCAGGTATGTATCGAGTTCGTAGTTCAGGCAGCATTTCAAACGACCGCACTGGCCACTGAGTTTACTTTGATTAATAGAAAGATTCTGATATCGTGCAGCGGTTGTGTTGACAGATTTAAAATCTGTAAGCCAGGTTGAGCAGCAGAGTTCGCGTCCGCAACTACCGATGCCCCCCACTTTACCAGCTTCCTGTCTCGCTCCGATCTGACGCATTTCAACCTTCACACGGAATTCAGATGCGAATATTTTGATGAGCTCACGGAAATCCACCCGGTCGTCAGCAATATAATAGAATGTGGCCTTGCGACCATCTGCCTGAATTTCTACCTGAGACACTTTCATGTCCAGCTTCAGCTGACGCGATATTGCGCGTGAACGAATGACTGCTTCCTTTTCACGGGTTTTATTTTGTTTTAGCAGATCCAAGTCACGATCAGAAGAACGTCGAAGTATTTTTTTCATGTCGGGATTGAATTCGTCCACACTTTTCTTCTTCATTTGTATCCTGACCAATTCTCCCGTCAAACTTACTGTACCAACATCAAAACCGCTTACTCCTTCCACACTTACCATCTCTCCCTTTTCAAAGATTTGTGTTGTTGTATTCCGAAAAAAATCCTTCCTGCTACCCTGGTTAAAGCTTATTTCCATCACTCTGCATTCAGAGCTTGGATCGTGAATCGGCAGGTTTGATAACCAGTCATATACATTCATCCTGTTGCAACTTCCTGTACCACAGCTCCCGTGACTTTGGCATCCCCCTGGCTTTCCGCCGGTGGTACCACAATTAGAACATCCCATATATTTTTATAAATTAACAAGCAAGTTGACAAATATACTAAGTTCCTATGTCACCACCGCCTCTTCCCTGGTCGACAGGATATGATAGAGACGAATGGTAAGCGCATGAAAAAGCATTTTTGCATGCGCATTCCTTTCAATAAAATAAATCGATTTATTAAGTTCCTTTATGATGGCCTGTTGTGCTGACAAATCTGCAATCTTATTAAGTCTTATGGCAAAATCTTTCTCTGATTCTGCCATATCCGTGAGCGCTCCCTCAGCCATCCGTAGTCGGATGGCTTGTTCAAGCAGATGACCAAAATACTGTAAAAATTGTTTCTGCTTTTCACGTCCTGTTTTACTGATTTCTTCCACCCATTTTACCTGTGCCATTGGGCCTGTTTTCAAAACAGCGTTCAACCATTCCCGTAATAATCCCTGCCAGTCATCCTGACCATGTTGTAATTGCCTTAGGGCTTCGCGATAGTTCTGTTCACTAACGGCAGCGAGTTGTCTCGCCTGCTCGGGTACTACCCCTGTCCGTTCGATCAATGCTTCCTTAATTTCAGAAACAGAAGGCCTTGGCAGGCGTATAATCTGAACTCTTGAAAGTATTGTAGGAAGGATCTGGGCTTCATTTTCGGTTACAAGTATGAACAAAGTATCAGGAGGTGGTTCTTCAATCAGCTTCAATAATTTATTTCCTTCATTGCCCAAATATTCCGGCATCCACATAATTAGAATCTTATATCCGCTTTCAAAACTCTTAAGGCTGAGTTTACGATTGATCTCGTTACACTCATGAGCAGAAATATTCCCTTGTTTATTATCTGCCTGTATGAATTGAAGCCAGTCAAAAATGGTTCCATAGGTAAGCTGTGAAATGAATTCCCGCCATTCAGAAATAAAATCTGCACTTAAGGGTTTCTCTCCTGATTTGCGGGAAATTACCGGATATACATAATGAATATCCGGATGAATCATTTGGGCAGCTTTCACACAGGAAGGGCAGATATTACAGCTTTCAACAGGAAAATTATTTTTTGAATTTTCTTCTGAAACGCGCTCGCACACCATGAATTGAGAGAACGCTAATGCCAATGGCAGTCCTCCTGCACCTTCCGGTGCATTCAGTAATAGCGCATGACTTAACCTGTTATGCTCAACCAGGTTGCGAAGCTTTACTTTAATTTCCTGTTGACCAATAACCTGACTGAATAACATCTGGCTGGTCTGTATTAATTGAGGTGAGCAGTGATCTCATCACTCATAGGTGTAACTTTGCTGTTATAAACACCAATAAGTTTTCCGTTTTCATCAATCAGGAACTTGGTAAAATTCCATTTGATAACAGGAGCCGGTGTTCCAAGTTTTATGGCTTCATCAGTCAGATATTTGAAAAGTGGTGATGTGTTTTCTCCCACTACATCTGATTTTGCAGCCAGCGGAAAAGTTACCCCATAATTCTTCTGACAGAATTCTTTGATTTCAGTATTTGTACCTGGTTCCTGTCCACCGAAATCGTTTGCAGGGAAACCCACAATTACCAGCTTGTCTTTATACTTTTCATATAATTTTTGAAGGTCGGCATACTGTGGGGTAAATCCACATTTCGATGCTGTATTTACGATCAGTAATTTTTTCCCTTTATAGGCGGACAAGTCAATGGTTCCACCATCCAGGCCAGGCACTTTGAAATCATACACACTTACACTGCTATGAATCATAAATAAAATTGGTATAAACAATAATCTTAACATGGTATATTTTTTTATTTTATAATCAATGTTACACTATCAAAGTTAAAGAGAAATGAATAAGAATCACTGCCGCTCATAACAACCAAGATCGGGAAGATTTACTGGTCTGGGGTTGCCATCCAGATCAATCGTTATGCCCAGGTTAGAGCCGTGATCCACGGCTGGTGAAGTTGCTTCAACATGAAAATCAAATGTATTTCCAGGAAAACCTGTATCAAGAAATTGTGGATCTGTATTAAGCCATAAAGCGTTGCTGTCAATATTTGTGGGATAGTTTTGTTGTTTCAGAATGGAATGGTCTAATAAAACATTAAATACTGTATTTCCCTGTTTAGAAATAGAAGCTTCATCTGATATACTTTGACTTCCCCAGAAAATGCAATCCAAAAAGCCGGCATTCAGGTCACTTATCTGGGTTCCATCGGAGCTGGCATTGGTAACAGTGAGTACAGGTTGCTGATGTGTAAGTAAGTCTGTTGAGTAAGATGCAACCGTGCAAAATTCAAATTGATAAACACCCCCTAAACTGATTACGATATTTTGTCCGCAGTTGCTGATAAGACAATTAATAGCTGTTATACTGGATTGAATGCCCAGTACGCCATCTTCGAGTGAATTGTTGATGATACACTGATTTAAAGAAAGTTTTGGATTCAAATCACTGCTGGGTCCTTCGGCAACCAGGCTATGATATCCATTCTGGAAACTGGCAAAGTTCAACACATTGTCCCTGCTAGCACTTCTGAAATAGATCCCCGGCCACGAACCGGGGTAAGTTGCGTAAGGTTGATCCAGGCGGTCGCCGGCAAAATAGACCCGCTGACTTACAGCTGTATCACCCATTACTTTAAGACTGCCATCTATATAAATCGGTGCATCTGCATGCATATATATATGAACGCCTGGCTGGATGGTAAGGGTTGCGTTGCTATCGATCGTCAGACCACCGTAAATGACATAAGGCAGATCATTAGGCCATGTGGTATTCGCCTGAATGATCGCGTTTTTTAAGAAATGGGCATTCTGACCCCAGGCATTCAGCTGAATATATTGCTCTATGCCATTGTAGCTGATTCTGATACTGTCCTGCAATAAAAAGGGTGTGGGCTTGGCTCCCGATGGTACGAGTACGGTTACAAAAATATAAAGGCTGTCATTAGCCTGGATATTCAGGTTAGAGGCACTGGGGCCGGGTGTTCCATCAATATTAATGATGAAAGGGGAGCCGGAGCCACCTGCCAGAGCTATAGATGAGATTCCGACACTGTGATTGTTATTATTAATCAACTTAACCTGTTGTGTAACAGAGCCTGTAGTTGTAAAAACCGTGTCGAAACTCAGGGTATCCTGGGAAAGAAAAAGGAGAACACTTCCATTCAGATTTGATTGCTTTTGACAGGAAACAAGCGTGAATACGGCAAAAACGCAAAAAAGCAGATTCTTGAACATTCGGACAAAAATACATTTTAAGCTTAAAGCCCAAAGCCTAAAGCTTAAAACCAATCTGGAAATTGTATATCCCACTCTACCCTGCATCTAAAAAGAAGTTTTAGGCTTTAAGCTTTGGGCTTTAGGCTTGAACCGTATGCGCTAAACAGGCAATACTAATCCTGACCCCCGGAACGCCTTGCAATATCCTGGCACAGGCTTCGAGGCTGGCACCGGTTGTTATAACGTCATCTACAAGCAAAATATGCTTTCCGTAAATTTTTTGTGGATTTCGGATTTCAAAAGTCGATTCCATATTTTTCCAGCGCTGAATCCTGCTCTTATGAGTCTGTGTTTCTGTTTTTTTCACACGTATAATTGCATCTTCGATAATGGGAATTTTTAGTTGTTGCGACAAACCAAAAGCGATCAGTGCCGCCTGATTATATCCTCTCTTTTTTTCTCTTGCAGCAAACAAAGGCAATGGAATTATAATTTCGCATTCACTAAATCGACATGAATGAATTAAAGTTTCACCCATTCGCTGACCAAAATAAATACCAATTTCTTTTTTGCTTTTATATTTAAGCATATGAAGACTATGTTGTACTGCAGAATCTGTAGTGAAATATAAATGGGCTGCTGCAGCCTCTATCCTGGCCCGTCCCCAGAAAATTTTTTCAATCGGATTGGAAGGGAAATATTCGAAACGGGTCAGGGGCATGTCAGCCTGGCAATAAATACAAAAAAATATATTTTCTGCAAGAAGATCTGTGCCACAGCCGCAACAGGTATATGGGAAAAAAAGATGCAAGAGTGATTTGACAAAGGTAACCTGCGATTTCATTTTAGAGATTGCCCTAATCGTGGAACCTTAGAATAAATATTTATATACCTCTTCAACTTTTCCCATCAATTTTACCTCTATCTGATGAGATTGATTTTTTAAACCTTTCTGATTGTATTTGGAAACAAGAATTTTACTGAATCCTAATTTTTCAGCTTCTGCAATTCGTTGTCCGATCCGGTTTACTGCACGGATCTCTCCATTCAACCCAACTTCGCCGGCAAAACAGATATCTGATGATAGTGGAACATCCTCAAAAGAACTTAACAATGCACATAAAACTGCAAGATCGATGGAAGGATCCTCTACTTTCAATCCTCCGGCAATATTCAAAAAAACATCTTTAACTCCAAAGTGAAATCCCCCTCTTTTTTCCAGAACTGCCAGCAATAGTTGCAGGCGCCGGAGATCGAAACCGCTAACTGTTCTTTGCGGTGTTCCATATACAGAAGCAGTAACAAGGGCCTGCACCTCAATCAACAGAGGCCTTTGCCCTTCTATACTTGCGGCGATTGCACTGCCACTGAGTTGTTCTTCTTTTTGTGTTATCAGAATCTCACTGGGATTGTTTACTTCCTGCATTCCTTCATCCGTCATTTCATAAATCCCGAGTTCTGCTGTACTTCCAAAACGATTTTTTAAAGTGCGAAGTATACGATATGTATAATTCCGGTCACCTTCAAATTGTAGTACGGTATCCACCATATGTTCAAGTATTTTCGGACCAGCAATATTTCCGTCTTTGGTAATATGTCCGATCAGAAAAACTGGCGTTCCCGTTTCCTTAGCGAAGCGTTGAAATTCCGCAGCGCATTCACGTATCTGTGAAACAGTACCGGGTGTAGAATCAATATATGATGATTGTAATGTTTGAATTGAGTCCACAATTACAACCTGTGGTTTCAATTTTTTTATTTCCTGAAAAATGTACTGTGTAGATGTTTCTGTTAAGAGGTAAAAATTATCCTGGTTATTCATGAGTTGATGGTTCCTCACTTTTAACCTGTCAGCCCGCATGCGAATTTGTTGTTCGCTTTCCTCGCCGCTGATATAAAGTGTTATAATATTCTTTAACATCAGCCCTATCTGAAGAAACAAAGTACTTTTCCCAATGCCTGGTTCGCCTGCAACAAGAATTAAACTTCCAGTTACAATTCCACCACCTAATACGCGGTTAAGTTCTGTATCAGGTGTTATAATTCTTTTTTCTTCACCACTTATAACTTCATGAATTGAAATCGTTTTGATTTCTTTTTTATCGGAAATTTTTTTCCATCCGGATTCTACAAGTCTGTCATCTTTATTGATAACTTCTTCAGTGAAAGTATTCCATTGTTCGCAGGAAGGACATTTACCAAGCCATTTTGCACTTTCATAGCCGCAATTATTACAGAAGAAAGCGGTTTTGATTTTACTCATCATTAAAGATAATGGCTCTGAAGGCAGAAAAGTAAAAAGGCCAGCTACCAGAGCCGACCTTTTACTTACTAACCCATTAAATTCTTCCACTAAATTACAAAATCAGGTCACATAACAAAATAAATTTTTCTTCCTGTGAATAACTTTAATAATAAAAATGAAACTTGTATTTATTTGAGAATTAATCTATAATTTGTTGATTAATAATTACTTAACACAGTATTTTTTCTTGGAGTTTCTAGTTAAAGTCCTGAAAATGAGCCGGGGAAATCTTTAGAAATCTTCCTGTTTCACATACATGAAAATACTTAGCCCAAATAGATGATATTAAAATTATATATAATGTGTTTTGGATAAAAAAAGCGCCCGGAAAGGGGCTCATAATTTGATTTCTTCCTCTTGTTTATCGAAGAAATGAAACTCAGTCATGTGGTAATTATTATTTTCCTTAACCTTGATCGCACGTTTATATTTTCTGCGCCATTTCCATTTTTTACTGGAAAACCACCCACCCTTAGTGAGATACGCATACATGATGGGATGGACCATGAGGATTAGGTCCTTATGCTGATGATTCAACAGATAGCTGAGGTTTTTCTCAATTTCGTCTTCCAGGATCAGGGCAGATGAGATTTTACCTGTTCCGTTACAGGTTGGGCAGATTTCCTGGGTATTAATGCTAATCTCAGGCTTCATCCGCTGCCTGGTGATCTGCATGAGCCCAAATTTAGAAATAGGCAGAACAGCATGCTTAGCACGGTCAGTTCGCATGAAAGACTCCATCGCTTCCACAAGCTTCCGTTTATTGTCGGGAAGTTTCATATCTATAAAATCTGCGACAATAATCCCTCCAAGGTCGCGGAGCCTCAGCTGGCGGGCAATTTCTTCTGCTGCCTCCAGATTTGTTTCCAATGCATTTTGTTCCTGGTTATTGCTGACACTTTTATATCCGCTGTTTACATCAATTACGTGCAGGGCTTCAGTATGCTCAACAATCAGATAAGCACCACTAGGCAGGTTTACGGTTTTGCCAAATGCAGCTTTTACCTGTTTTGTTATACCGAAATGATCGAATATAGGCGAACCATTATTGTAATAAGAAATGATATCTATTTTGTCTGCAGCTATACGTTGTATATATGTCTTGGTATCGTTAAAAAGATTGCGGTCGTTTACGACTATTTTATTGAAATCTTCATTAAGAAGATCCCGCAACATGCTGGTAGTTTTGGTTTGTTCGCTTAAAATTTTTGCAGGGGCAACAGCGCCAATAAGATTGTGCTGAATAAGTTTCCATGTAGCTACGAGGTCCGTTAAATCCTCATGTAGTTCTGCTGTATTTTTACCTTCAGCTGCAGTGCGTACTATGACCCCAAAATTTTTAGGCTTAATGGCTTCTACAATTTTCTGAAGCCTTTTTCTTTCGTCCGAAGAATGAATTTTTCGTGATACTGCAACAATATCATTGAATGGTGTAATAACGACAAAACGACCAGGCAGTGATATCTCACAACTCAATCGGGGACCTTTGGCAGCAATGGGCTCTTTCAGAATCTGAACGAGAATATTAGGTTTGCCACTAAGGACTTCATTTATCTTTCCGGTTTTTACAATTTCAGGTTCAACCACAAAAGATCCAAAATCAAATTCATTGTCTTTGGTAGCAAACATACTTTGCTGGGTAAATTTCAGCAAAGACCGTGCGTAGGGACTCAGATCAGTATAATGAAGGAATGCATCTTTTTCGAAGCCTACATCAACGAATGCAGCATTTAAGCCAGGGATTAATTTTTTTACCTTTCCTAGGTATAAATCTCCTACTGCAAAACTGGCATCAGTTTTTTCATGGTGTAATTCCACCAGCTTTTTATCTTCCAGCAGGGCTATTTCAACTCCCTGAGGGGCTGCATTAATGATCAGTTCCTTGTTCAATGTAGAGTAACATTTACTGCCTGGCCGGTACACACAAGAAGGAATCGAAATGCTGAAGGAGATTTAGTTAACCGCGTCACGGATGCAAACAAGCATTGTAAGCGTTAGCATATAAATGTTTTCAGCAGTACAGGGCCGGAGGATTATCCGGCCGGAGTGCGTTTATTTGTTCTTTTTCTTATGACGATTTTTACGCAATCTTTTCTTTCTTTTATGGGTTGCAATTTTATGTCGCTTCCTTTTTTTACCACAAGGCATCGATAATTCCTTTTTAGTTTACTAATAATTTCTGTCTTTGCTCCTTTGAGCTTTTATTTTAGTGATCCTAACCTCTCATTGATCGCTGTGATCAGTTCGTGGTTATTGGTCAGTTTTTTTGCAGCTGTATACCAGGTTTTTGCCGATGCATTGTCACCAGTTCTTTCATAAGCTTCGCCGAGACTTAAAACGGCTTCCAGGTTTCCAGGGTCATAATGAACCACTTTCAGAAGTCTTTGTATCGCCTTATCAAATTGTCCCGATTCAATTCCTCCCAATCCCAACAAAAGCTGGGCATACATGTTGAGCGAATCTCTTCGGGTCACTTCCAGAATAGCCTGGATTCCCTTCATCACATCTGCCGGCCTTTCTCCCGTACTTCCGAAAATATATGTGGCTCCCAATCCGATTTTTGTAGAATCATTGTCAGGGTTCAGCCTTCCGGCCCTTTCAAAAAGATCCCGGCTTTCATTGGCCATCCAGTTTTTTAGTTCCGGATTATCCTGACCTCTTAGGTTGTTCAAAAATAATTGGGCTGCAAAAGTGAGACTTTTTTCAGAATTTTCCAATTTTGCAGCTTCTGCATTGTAATATGCCGAAGGCAGAAAGCCATTTTCAACGGAATCCTTCCAGAAATTTGCCAGCTGATGGAAAACTGCAATCTGTTGATTTCTAACATCTCCTCGTACCACGGCGTTTTCCAGCCTGTTTACATAAGCCAGGTTTTCAGGGCTGAGTTTTGTTTTACTTGCATTGAGAATCGTCTTGATATCAAGGGATTGCCCCTCATTTTGAGAAGGGACTGCAGATTTCTTTAGAGGAGGAACTGTATTTCCAATAAAATAAAAAATGACAAGAATAATAATTCCGGATGCGGCTACAATGGCTTGCTGTTTCTTCACGTAGGGCTTTTATCCGGCAAAATTACATCTCTTCATCAGGGTTTGGCTGATTATCCTGTATGGATTGAAGTTTTTTGACTTCAGCAACAAATTCCTTGGCTGGTTTGAATGAAGGAATAAAATGTTCAGGAATGTGGACAGCAATATTTTTTTTGATATTCCGACCGATTTTTGCCGCTCTTTTTTTTGTGATAAAACTGCCAAAACCACGTATATAAATATTTTCTCCTTTTGCAAGCGTGTCTTTTACTTCTTTAAACATGGTCTCTAACGTAACCAGTACGTCTACCTTAGGTATACCTGTTTTATCCGAAATTTGATTAACGAGGTCTGCCTTTCTCATGGCGGAATTGTTTTATAAGTTTCTGATTTTAAATATATAACAAAAAAATTAATCCACAACAAATTGTAAAAAATTGAGGGATTCGATTTTTGATGTAATTATATAAATCATTGTATTTCAATAGATTATAAAATATTGATTACCAATGATGTAATATATCATCCGGCATTCTTTATTTTGGGCAACAATGCAAAAGGATTTTACAAATAAATTACTTGAATGGAACAGAAATCAAAATAATCGTTCCATGCCATGGAAGGGTGAATCTGATCCATACAGAATTTGGTTGAGTGAAATTATTTTGCAGCAGACCAGAGTTGAACAGGGGACAGATTACTATAAAAAATTTATTTCCTGTTTTCCAACTATCATGGATCTCGCGAGTGCTTCTGAAAAAGAGATCTTCAAAAATTGGGAAGGTTTGGGTTATTATACCCGATGCAGGAATCTGATTACAACGGCCAGAATAATTGCATTTGAATATGGAGGCCGTTTCCCTTCTGCATATCCTGAAATTCTTGCGCTGCCAGGTATTGGTCCTTATACTGCAGCGGCTGTAGCTTCATTTGCGTTTGGTTTGCCTTATGCCGTTGTTGATGTAAATGTTGAAAGGATAATCGCCAGGTATTTTGGAATCAAAACTCCTGTTGGCTCAGCGCCAGGTAAAAAAGAATATGCCAAAATAGCTTCTGAACTTCTCGATATAAAAAATCCTGCAGTTTACAATCAGGCCATTATGGATTTTGGTGCAACAATTTGTAAACCGCAGAATCCTCTTTGCATTAATTGCATACAGGCAAAAAACTGCTACGCATTTCAAAAGGGAATGATCAATAAGTTTCCATTGAAAAAGCCCTCCCTTAAGCGTAAGAAAAGATGGTTGTATTATTTCATTGTGAATGCAGGAAAAGATAAAATATGGATCCGTGAAAGAATTGAGAAAGATATATGGCAAAACCTCTATGAATTTATCTTATGGGAAACTGGGAAAATAATACCTCAGGATAAAGTTCATCTGACTTCTTTTTTTCAGGATAATTTTGGAAAACAGGGTTACAGTATTCAATACATTTCTCCGGCTTTTAGCCAAACACTTACTCATCAATCCATTACGGGTCTTTTTGTACATCTGAATAAACCCCTTGATAAACTGCCTGGTTACCAGTCGGTTTCAAAAGAAAGTCTAAGGAAATACCCCTTTCCAAAAATTATAACAGACTATATTAAAAATTCACCATTTCTCTGATCTGTGGTAAAGGATTTGATACTATAGCAATGGAAATTCCATTACCGGAAGAATTCCCTGAAGAAAGAATGTGAACATTATAATCAGCAAATTATGAGAGGTGTTAACAGAGTAATGCTTATTGGCAACCTGGGCAAAGATCCGGATGTTCAATATTTGGAAGGTAATATAGGTGTGGCAAAATTTTCTCTGGCTACGACGGAAACTTTTAAAGACCGGACAGGAAAACTTATTTCTCAGACTGAGTGGCATACAGTGGTTTTATGGCGTGGCCTTGCTGAACTGGCACAGAAATATCTTCACAAAGGAAGTCTGGTTTATATTGAAGGCAGATTGCGCACCCGAAGCTGGGAGGATAAAGATGGTAATAAAAAATTTGCTACCGAAGTAGTGGGAGATAATCTCATCATGTTGGATAAAAAAATAGAAGGTAACCATTCTACCATTTCTCCCCAGGAAGGAATGGAAGGGTTAAATGGCTCAGATTCTGCAACAGTCGTAGAACCTTCCCCGGATCTACCTTTTTAAAGCTGTATAGCCAAGTTTTATTAAATTTACAATCCAGCATACAGAAGCAGAACCGCTTTTTATGCGTGAATAAAAGATTTTTAACGAAACCAGTCAATTTTGGATCACCCTTTCAACATGTCACCAGTCAACGGGCATGCAGGTCTTCTTTTATTCATCAATGCGCAGGCTACAACCATCCTTGTTATCCTGATCCTTTTTTTTCTCGTCATGTCATTTATTGTTTCCGGATCAAGAATAGCTTTTTTTTCTTTGAGCGATAAGGAAATCAATATCCTGAAAACAAAACAGGATAGCTCCTGGAGAAGAATTGTTAATCTTCTGGAAGAGCCCAAGGCACTGCTTGCTTCTTTATTGATAGCTAATATTTTACTCAATATTGGGATCATTATTCTTTCAAATTTTCTGATTGATCAGGTTATTTCCTTTAAACAGGATTATTGGTTTTTCGAATTCATGATGAAAGTAGTAATGGTGAGTTTTGTATTGATTCTTTTTGGTGAAGTAATGCCAAAAGTCTGGGCTAGTCAGAATACGCTCCAGTTTGCATTTTATACTTCGGGGGTAACGGAAGTCATACATCTGCTTTTCAGAAGACTTGGAATCCTGCTGGCATATCAATCGGAAAAACTTGAAAGACTTTTTGGCAGCCAGCGTTCTGCAGCCAACAGCCTTGAAGAATTGGATCATGCCATCGATAACGATACTACCGAAGAAGAAAAAAATATTTTAAAAGGAATTATAAAGTTTGGAAATATTACTGTTAAGCAAATCATGAAAACCCGTCTGGATGTAAGCGGAATTGAAGACCAACTGAATTTCGGGCAATTGAAACGCAAAATTGAAGAGCTTCATTATTCACGTTTGCCGGTTTATAAAAAAAGCCTTGATGATATTACAGGTATGATTCATACAAAAGACCTGATACCCTTCCTGAACGAACCTGATGAATTTGAATGGCACAGTCAGCTCCGTTCCCCTCATTTTGTTCACGAACATAAAATGATTAAGGATTTGTTACAGGAATTTCAATCGAGCCGTATACATTTTGCCATCGTAGTGGATGAATTCGGAGGCACAAGCGGAATAGTAACACTGGAAGATATTATGGAAGAAGTAATCGGGGATATCAAGGATGAATTTGATGAGGATGAGGGATCGGCAGCAAAACAGGACGACGGTTCATATATATTCGAGGGAAGGACAATGATCAACGACGTATGCAAAACCCTGAACCTGCCGGTTGACACATTTGATAATGTAAAGGGAGAGTCGGATTCCCTTGCAGGACTCATCCTTGAACTTGCAGGTGAAATACCTAAAATAAATGATATTATTATCTGTGGGGATTTTGAATTTACAATACTGGAGGCCGACAGTAGCCGGATAAAAAAAGTAAAAGTCCGAATTAAACAATAAAACCCAAACCTTGTACCGTATAATAATCAGGTTTTTTACTTTTTGTTTTTCACTTTTTTTATTAACTGCATGTAACAGTGTCTATTCTCCTAAACCCCGGGGATATTTCAGAATTGATTTTCCGGCTCATGCTTATCAGACTTTTGATCGTCCGGAATTTCCATATTCATTTGAATACCCGGTTTATGGAAATATTATCAGGGATACTGCATTTTTTGGCGACAAACCAGAAAATCCCTACTGGATTAATGTGGATTTCCCAAGGTTTCATGCGAGAATCTATATTAGCTATAAAGAAGTGAATAGTAATTTTGACAAGCTCCGTGAAGATGCATATAAGATGACTTACAAGCATACTTATAAGGCAAGTTCTATTGAAGATTCATTGATCAGTACGCCCCTCGGTGTTCACGGTATATTTTTTAATGTGGGCGGAAATGCTGCCACTGCCAAACAGTTTTTCGTAAGCGATTCAACCAGGCATTTTCTGCGGGGAGCTTTATACTTCGATACAACCCCAAATTCAGATTCCTTAGGTATTGTTAATACTTTTCTTCAGGAAGATATGTTTCATCTTATCAATACTTTGAAGTGGAAAAACTGATACGGAATCCTTTCTGATATGCTATCTTAGCCTGATTTTCAAACAAAACACTTGATTGCAATAAATAATATATTGGTTAGCGACGAAGTGATTTCGGAACAGTTCGTTTGTGATCTGAACAAATGTAAAGGCGGCTGTTGCGAAGATGGCGACTCCGGAGCACCCCTGGCGGCGGAAGAACTCGCATTACTAAGAGAATTAATTGACGAAATTAAACCTTATGTGACTCCGGAAGGTTTGAAATTGCTTGAATCAGAAGGACTCTGCAAATACGATCAGGAATTTGGATGGGTAACTCCTACTATTGCCGGACGCATGTGTGCTTACGGATTCAGGGACGGACAGGGAATCATAAAATGCGGTATTGAGCAGGCTTATCTTGAAAAAAAAATCTCCTGGAGAAAACCAGTCAGCTGTCATCTGTTTCCCGTTAAAATTACAAAAAGTAAGAGGCGGGATCAGGAATATATAAATTATGAACCCAGGACAGACCTCTGTAAAGCCGCTTGCAAACTTGGACGGCAATTAAAAGTTCCTGTCTATATATTTTTGAAGGAAGCGCTGATCAGGAAGTACGGAAATGATTTTTATTCTGCTCTGGAGGCGGCAGCTGATCATATAAAAAAAGATAAAGCCTGATCTTGTCTATGAAAATTTTTTCTCTGATTTTCTTTTTCCTTTTCGTATTATTTTCTGTTCAGTTCTCTACCGCGCAGGATTCATCGAATTATATTCCACCTGTTCCGAAAAAACCTGCAAAAAATAAACACTTCGTAAAAGATTCCACTAAAGATTCCACATTAAATGACGCACCGGTTTCGAAGGATACTCTGACGTTCAAGAGTCCAGGTTTGAAAAAATCGAATAAGCACCGGGCGATTTTAAATGATTCTACAGAGTTTGAAGCCAATTATTTTTACAACAATGTGGTACGAATTATTCGAATACCAAGAAAGATAGTAAAACTTAGTGTTTTACCGGTTGATTCAACTGTCAATAATTATTTAATAGTGAATTCAGCTGCGGCAGCAATATCTGATTCGATAAAAATAGCCGCCAGGGATTCTCTTTTCTTAGTGGATTCATTAAAAGCCATCGCAACTGCTTTTGCGGATTCGGTATATAAAGACTCCGTTAGACGTCATTGGATCGGGTGGAAAAAGTACCAGATTAACCCGGATCAATCTTTTGCCATGTATTCTAAACGGGTGTTGAAAGGCAAAAGCAAGTCACAGCTTCAGTATAATATCGCAGACTTTTATTTGTACCTGAATGGTCAACTCGTTATGCCAGCTATCAAGGGATTTAGTTTTTTTGCAGCTGGCTGCCTTTGTTTTAAATATGATGATACTCTATTACTCAATAGTGGTCTCGGCTTCAAGGTAGGTGTAGGTGTGGGGATTAAAATAATTCAGGGAAGATTTACAAGTTCTCTGCATGCCAATACACATAACCTGGAATTATATAAACTGTCAGAGAATGATTCTGTTTATCTGAGAAGTGTCATGGCAGAACCCATCACACAAACTTTGAAATTGCAAAGTGAGCCTGCATATTCTGACAACGAAATTATTATCGGAGAATACCGTGCTACCTACAAAAAATTCTACCAAAAAAATAAAGATGATGAAGATGAAGGCCGGCAATATATGGTCAGAATTGTTTTCAGATGCCGCGTAAGCGGGGGTATTGATAGTATGAAACCTCTCAATACTCCGGGGAGTAAATAGGTTCAGCACCTTATAGAATTGATTAACTTCATCATATGACCAACAGAGAAAATGCACTTACTTTTTTGGACAAGAGTGACACCAAGTCTGCTGATTTGGACCACCGTAAAAAGATCAATTATAATATTGGAAAATACAATGCTGTTGTTCCTCAGGGAAAACAGCAATATGAAAATATTAACCTGGCCCGGGAAAGAGCCAAAAACATTAAGTGGCGGTCACTTGAATCGCTGGATCAGCAACTGGAAAGATTTGAACAGGCTTTTACCAAACGGGGAGGGAAAGTCATCTGGGCTGAAGACACTGCAGAAGCTCTAAAGGAAATTCTTGTCATCTGTAAGGCTAAACAATGCAAGGCCATTGTAAAAAGCAAGAGCATGGTAACGGAAGAAATTCATCTGAATGCATTTCTGGAGGAAAACGGAATCGAAAGCCTGGAAACAGATCTGGGAGAATATATCCAACAATTGGATGGGGAACCTCCATACCATATAGTTACACCGGCTATGCACAAAAGCAAAGAAGACATCGCCCGGTTATTTCATGAAAAATTAAACACTGCACCCGGGCTCTCACCTTCTGAACTTACTCTTATTGCCAGGGAGAACATGCGGAAAAAATATCTGGAGGCACAGATTGGTATTACAGGCGCGAATTTTATTATCGCAGATTCAGGTAGTATTGCAGTATCGGAAAACGAAGGCAATGCAAGACTATGTTCTTCTTATCCTAAAACACATATTGTAATTACCGGAATTGAAAAAGTAATTCCTTCGTTGAATGATCTTGCTTTGTTCTGGCCACTGCTGGCTACTTTTGGAACAGGTCAGCGGATTACAAGTTATAATTCGATCATCTCAGGCCCCCGGCAACCAGGAGAGTACGACGGACCTGAAGAAATGTATGTTATTCTGCTTGATAATAACCGCTCTACAATGCTTGCTAATACAAAACTCAGAGAGAGCCTCTATTGTATCCGCTGCGGTGCTTGTTTAAATGCCTGCCCCGTTTATAAAAATATCGGTGGCCATACTTACGGAACTACCTATAGTGGTCCTATCGGAGCGGTTATTACCCCTCATCTTAAAAATCTTGGTGAATGGAAACACCTGAGCTATGCTTCTTCTTTGTGTGGTAATTGCACGGAAGTATGTGCTGTAAAAATAAACCTGCATGAATTACTATTGGAAAACAGGCATGAAGCTGTGCAGGAAGGATCTGCAGGGTGGATGGAAAAATTAGCCTGGAAAGGATGGAAACAGGCAAGCTTGCATAGAAAATGGATGAATATGGGCAACTCAAAAATCAAAAACTGGTTTATCAATCGCGTCTTCCGCGGATGGAACAGGCAAAGAGCCGACCTCCATTTTCATGAAAAGAGTTTTAATCAACGTTGGATTGAAAAGCATAAACCCTGAATATGCTTTTTTATAGCGATCAAAATAGCCCCCGACTGACTTACATATTGGATCTGATCAGCAATGAAATTTTCAACGAACCATTCATACTGATTTCGGATAAGGATGCATTCATTTCTTATACAGGGACCAAATTGAATTACTCTGATGAAAGATTGTCGGGAAATGAATTTTTTATTAAGCCCCATGAACTTCTCTTTGAAACGGACATTCACCAACAGCAAATTAACCGGATCGATTTTTTAAGCAAACCTGCTTTTTTTGAAACATCAGGAGATTATCCTTTTGATATTTTTGCAGCTTCTTTTTTTCTGTTGAGCCGGTATGAAGAATATCTTTACTTTCAGCCGGATAAATACGGCCGCTTCCCACACCAGAATTCTCTCGCTTTCAAAGAAAACTTTCTTGATTTCCCTCTGATAAATTACTGGCTGGAAGATTTCAAAACAATCCTTCGTCAGAAATTTCCGGACATTATTTTTCGCATGAAAGATTTCAAATTTATTCCCACTTATGATATTGATATAGCCTATTCTTATAAGTATAAGGGACTTAAGCGCAACCTGGGTGGCTTTTTCATGTCGACTATCAAAGGTCAGTGGTTAAATCTACTGGATCGTTGGGATGTATTATTTAATAAAAAAAAGGACCCATTTGATTCCTATGAATGGCTGGATTCACTGCACCTTTATTGCAGAACTCGTGCGTATTATTTTTTTCTTCTCGCGAAAAAGCAAATTGGAGTCGATAAAAATATTTCTCCTGAAAAGCCCGAATTACAGTCGCTGATTGGATATCATGCCGGTGGTTATACGGTAGGAATTCATCCTTCATGGCAAAGCGGGGACGAAGAAGCAATTTTAATGGAAGAAGTGGATGAGCTCGAGAAAATAATAAGGACATCTGTAAAATACAGTCGACAGCATTATATCCGAATGATATTACCGCACACTTATCGCAAACTGATCGATGTGGGAATTGAAAAAGAATTTTCAATGGGATATGGTACGACCAATGGGTTTCGTGCATCCATTGCTTCTTCTTTCTACTGGTATGACCTGAAGGCAGAAAAGAAAACCGGACTGATGTTATTTCCTTTTTGTTTTATGGATTCTAATTCCTTTTATCAAAGTAAATCCAGGCCCAAAGAAGCTTTTACAGAACTGATGGATTATTATCGAAAAATTAAACAAATCAATGGACTGATGGTAACTACCTGGCATAATAACTTCTTTGGAACAGATCCTATGTTTGCCGGCTGGAAAGAAGTATATGAAGTGTTTCTCAAGGATCAGATATACTGGGACATGTAAAAAAGCCTAAAGCTTAAAGCTTTCTCTTTTAAACACACTTTGTTCCTAATGTTTAAAATGCCGCATGCCCGTAATTACCATCACGAGTCCTTTCTGTTTGCAAAATTCAATACTATCCTTATCGCGAATGGAGCCTCCTGGTTGTATAAAACTGGTAACCCCTTTCGCGGCTGCAATATGTACACAGTCATCAAATGGAAAGAATGCATCAGATGCCAATGAGGCTCCCTGGAGACTGAATTTAAACTGATGTGCCTTTTCAATTGCCTGTCTTAAGGAATCTATCCTGCTTGTTTGGCCACAACCTTTTCCAATAAGCTGTTTATTTTTTATCAGAGCAATTGCGTTTGACTTCAGGTGTTTACAGACGAGGTTGCCAAACACCAGGTCTTCTTTCTCAGCACCTGTACTGTTTCTTCCGCCTGCTTCCTCCCATTTCAGATAATTTCCTTTATCCATATCCTGGACAAGTACGCCATTAAGCAGGGATTTTTTTACAAGACTTTCCGCAGGCTGCTTGATTAACCGAAGCAGGATACGGTTCTTTTTTGACTTTAAAATCTCCACTGCTTCTTTGCTAAATGATGGTGCGATAAGCACCTCAAAAAATAATTCGCTCATGGCTTCTGCAGTACTTACGTCAATTTCGTTATTACAAACAAGCACACCGCCAAATGCACTTTCAGGATCTCCTGCCAATGCGTGATTCCAGGCGCTTCTTGTGGAACTACGCACTGCAATCCCACATACATTAGTATGTTTAATAATCGCAAATACGGTTTTCTCTTCAAACTCATATATGAGCTGAATAGCAGCGTCGATATCAACCAGGTTATTATATGAAATTTCTTTTCCACTCAATTGTTTGAAAATACTTTCCCAGTCACCCTCGAAATATGCCTGTTGATGCGGATTTTCTCCATAACGTAAATGCTTAATGGATTCTATATCACCTATCGGCTTGCCCGGATTAAAATATTCATTTATGGCAAGATCATATCCTGTAACCACTTCAAAAGCTTTTGCCGCGAATTCTTTTCTTTGGGCCAGTGTGAGTTCTCCTTGTTGAGTGACTAACAATTGTTCAAGAAGGTGATAATCTTTCTTATCCGCTATGACTGCAACGTGAGAGAAATTTTTAGCAGCTGCCCGGATCATGGAAGGACCGCCAATATCAATCTTTTCTATGATTGCTTTTTCTTCCTTTGTATTAGCCACCGTTTCCTGAAATGGATACAGGTCTACTATTACAAGGTCGATTTCAGGAATATGATATTGTTTCATCTCCTCCATATCCTTCACTTCTTCCCTTCTTCCAAGTATACCTCCAAATATAGAAGGATGCAATGTTTTAACCCGACCCCCCAGTATGGACGGATAACTTGTGAGTTCTTCTGCACCTGTACAGGCGATGCCCAGCCCTTCGATAAATGATTTTGTTCCTCCTGTCGAAATCAATTTTACTCCGAGTTTATTCAATTGTCTTACGATGGGTTCAAGACCATCTTTATAGAAAACAGAAATAAGTGCTGACTGTATTTTTTTCGTCATATATAAACTTTAAACCAGTATGGCTGAAGAAGAGCCGCAAATTTACTGCAATAGGTTTTCCCGGCAAAGTCAGGCTAATCGAGCAGGCCGATAATCTGAGATAGACAGATGCTGCCCAACCCTGTGAGCAGCCAATTTTTCTGTTTTAAAATGAGGAAGCGGTAAAAACAGAATATGATAAAATAAAACAGAATAAGTTGTGGCAGGGTTAGAGTTAATTGCGATATAACAGAACCAGGCAACTTCGAAATATAAAAAATAAACCCATTTAAGAAATGTATTAAAAGACCTAATAACCATCCAATAAACTGACCTAAAGGGAGAATAAATGAAAAGACACACAAAAGAATTCCTCCGATCAGAATACCACTCGATAAGGGTACGGCCAGCAAATTAGCAACAAGGAAATAACTCGGAAACTGGTGGAAGTAATATATACTGAGAGGAGTTGTCAAAGCCTGGGCCGCCAGGCTTACAGATGCAGCATTCCAGATTGAAACAAGGATTTTATTTTGTAAAAGGAGCATATCCCTCAGTGGTCTGGAAAATAAACTGAGACTTAGCACAGCAGCATAACTCAGCTGAAAGCCAATGTCCCAGAACCAATTTGGTTCAAAACAAAGTAATAGAAATGCAGACGCAGCCAGAGTGTTAATAAATACGGTCTCTCTGAGAATATTGCGGGCAAACAATGTAAGACTGAACATTCCGGCTGCACGTACTACAGATGGGGACGCGCCGGAAAGCAGACTATATCCCCATAAACTGGTTATAATCAAGACCAATTTTATCCATCTACTAAACTTTTTTCTCCCGGTTTTCTGCAAAGCAAGCTGAAGAATATAGCAGATGAGGGCAAGATGCAACCCTGATATGGCAATTATATGGATGACTCCTGAATCTGCATAGGATTTCAGTAGACCTGGATCCAGATCATCTGTAAAACCAACCATCAGGGCTTCCAGTAAACTGTTCCCGGATTTGTCTGGTAAGTATTTTTTTATTATTATAAGTAGTCTTTCGCGGAAGGAATTAATTAGAGAAAAAAGGGATCTTTCTTTTTCATTATCTATCAGGGAATAATCATTTTCCTTTAAAAAAACCTGGCTGTAAATGTGCCTGAGATGGCAATATTTTTTATAATCGAAATCTGAGGATGACTTAAAGTTCTCAATTGGTCTCAATTCCTTTCCGAAAATGATCAGGGAACCTCCGGAATATTGACGGGGATCAGGTTTTTTACTGAAGTAGATAAATATTCGTTCATTTTCATTAAAGCAAGTGTGATCTTTAGTAAGCCAGTTTATCTGTGCTGAACACTTATAGGATTTCTGTTTTTGAACAGGATCACCCAAAAGGCGCACCAGTAAAAGGTTTGACTGTCCTTTTATATAGCACGATGATCGTTCTGTCCGGATATCCTGATGGACATTCATTAGAATTCTTGCCAATGAGAAGATAGCGATATGAATGACAAGTCCGGCCACCCACTCCAATCCGATTAATGCTGAAAATGAAATGCAGTTGCAGATAATTAATAGTACCAGGGAAAGGCAAAAGACGAGTGCAAGGAAACTGGTCTGTACCGGATATTCATTTTCCAGCAATATGCCAGCAATGAAAGGAAAGAAAAGTCTAAGGAATGGCGCTTGTTTCCAAATCATATTTTTTCCCACACCTCCATTTATCATGGTGAAATGCTTTTCTTTTTATAAAGCAATCACCTTATTTGACAAATCCAGTGGGTATTTCACGTTTTCTAACGGATTCTTCCCCCGTTGTTTAAACGGTATTTCTATCCGTTGTATCACGGTATTTTTTCCTGCGTTTATACGGGACTGATTGAGAATCTTTATGTTACAAATAATATTAACTTATAATGCATTGAACTACATTTCTTTGTAAAAGTTACGTAGTGATCTACTTGATACTTTTAGGATGAACATCATTTATTCATTCCTTAAAACTTCAGGCTCATGATTACGCTAGAAAAAAAATTGGTAAATGTTAGTAAAGATGCCAAAACTGTAGAGGCAAACACACTGATCAGAGAATACAAACAAAAAAGGTGGGTACGGAATTCAGCACAGATCAGTAAACCAGATTCTCTAAGTTCTTGGTACAGTATCGAAGAGATGGAAAATTTCCTGAAACTCGCAAAATCCCATGGCGGGGATGGTATCAAGTTTTATTATGGGGCGTATCCGGAAGATTATTCTGCAAAACCGGAATATGCAGGAAGGCAAACATTAGTTATGGTAGCCACCAAATCAAAAATAACTGAATTTGGAGCTCTCACTAACAAGGATATATACTACACACAAAATGGACATACAAAAATATTAAATGGTATTAATCCAATACAGTGCCCTCCTACATGTAATCCTCCTTCGGAAGGAGGAATGGGAGATCTCGGTATAACCATTGTTGATAAAGGAGAAAAAGGCATGGAAATTATCTAACTCTTTCTTATTGTAGAATTGAACCTCCTTCGGGAGGTTTTTTTATGCAATTGAAGATTACCGATATTTGATGATTATGCATTTGTACTTTTACGATTATATAATCATTGGAACTTTTTTAGCCAGCTTGCTAGTTTTTGTTAACAAACCTGTACCTTTTTACCTTAAACTTTTTCCTGTATTTTATTTTTTGGCAATCATATTTGGTATGATAAGTGAATACAGGGCGTCTCATGGCAAATACACTACAGATATAGGTAATGTCTGGACCATACTTGAATTCTGTTTCGATCTTTTCATTATACATCAAAATATCATCAACGGTAAGATTAAGCGAATTATATTGTTCACCATAATCATTTACGGCTTATTTGCATTCTTCAATATCATTTTTATTCAAAAAAAGGCCGGGTTAAATCCGAATAATATTGCAATCGGATCCCTGATTGTAGTATCTCTCTGTATCTATTATTTTTCAGAGTTGTTCCGGAAATCAGAAGCCGTATCACTTGCCAGGCTTCCTTCATTCTGGATCATATCAGGTATTATGTTTAATAACGTTGCTTTTTTCCCAATTGATTCCCTTCAATTTTTTATGATTGAATGGACCCGGGCAAATTATAAGAAATATCAGGTGATATTTGAAAATATGGGAATAATTACCAATTTAATTATTTTATTGACATCCGTTTTGTACACGATTGGATTCACATGCAGGATACGAATCAGCAAATCTATTTTGTAATTTTCATAGGTACACTATTGGCGTTTTTGCTAATAGCATTCATCCTTGGAATGATCTTTTTTTATCAGCGTAGACGACAAAAACAGGAACGTGAGCTGATTCGCCTTAAGGAAGAATATGAGCAGGAAGTACTACGTTCCCAGCTCGAAATTCAGGAATCGACCATGAAGACCATCGCGCAGGAACTGCACGATAATATCGGACAGACCCTTTCGGTCATCAAACTCTGGATGTCTATTGCCCCCATCAATGAAGACCATGAAGCATATGAGGGAGTACAGAATTCAAAAGAAATGCTGCATAAGGTTATCAGGGATATGGCCGATTTAACTAAAAGTCTCCATACGGACCGGATCGCTGATATCGGTCTTTCCGAAGCCATCAATTTCGACCTGGCATCTATACGGAGAGCCGGCATTATTAAAATCCAGTACGATACACAAGGAGATGAATTTCATTTCCCGGATCAAAAATCTATTTTCATTTTCAGGATGTACCAGGAGATGATGAACAACATTATTAAGCATTCAAAAGCCGGTTCTGTAAATGTTGCGTTGGTTTATTCAGGCAATGATACCTTTACAATGACAATCCAGGATGATGGTGTCGGATTTGACGTTCAAAAAAAGAAGGAATCAGGGAGCGGATCGAGTGGACTGGGTTTGAAAAGTATGCAAAACAGGGCTAAAATGATTGGGGGAAATTTGTCCATACAAAGTGAACCTGGGAAAGGAACAATGGTATCAGTAACTGTGCCATTGAATTAAATTAAATCCAGTAAATGTCTTCTCCAATAAAACAGGTACAGGTTGCCATAGCAGACGACCATAAGCTTTTAAGAAAGGCTTTGGCAAAACTCATCGGCTCTTTTGATGAGTATACAGTGTTATTTGAAGCAGATAACGGTAGGGAAATCAAAAAAAAAATAGGCGAACACCTTGTTCCTGATCTGGTCCTCCTGGATGTCAACATGCCTGAGATGGACGGATTTGAGACAGCCGGCTGGCTGAATAAAAATTATCCTAAAATTAAAGTACTGGCTCTTTCTATGTTTAGTGATGAACGCACTATCATAAGAATGCTTCGCCAGGGTGCCCGTGGTTATATTATGAAAAACATCGATCCTGATGAATTGAAAAAAGCCCTGGATTCAGTAATGGTAAAAAATTTCTATCTCTCAGAAGAAATTTCGGGTAAAATAATAAGTGGCCTGCATAAGGATGTTGACAGGAATGAAGAGCCGGCATCCCTGTCACAAAGGGAAAAAGATTTTCTTCGTTATATCTGTTCAGAGATTACATATAAAGATATCGCCGCAAAAATGTTTGTTAGTCCGAGAACAGTTGATGAATATCGCAACTCACTTTTCGATAAATTAAAGGTTAAATCCCGGGTTGGACTTGTTATGTATGCCATTCGGAACGGACTGGTGGAAGTATAAGAGTATAGGAGTATAAGAATGAATTGCGATCGCGCTCCTATACTCCTATACTCTTATACTTATTTAGAGAGATACATGCTTCGATCCTTGTAAAGTTGCCTGAAATATGGATCTCTCAGGTCCTTTATGAAGCGGATCGCTTCTCCTGTAGATTTCATTTCAGGTCCCAATTCTTTATTAACTCCGGGAAATTTATCGAAACTGAAAACAGGTTCCTTGATAGCGTAACCTTTTAGGTTTTTATTGAATGTAAAATCCTTCAGCTTATTCTGCCCCAACATAACCTTTGTGGCTATATTAAGATATGGTATCTGGTAAGCTTTTGCAATAAAAGGTGTTGTTCTGGAAGCACGCGGATTAGCTTCGATTACATAAACCTTTCCATCCTTAATCGCAAACTGAATATTTATAAGCCCCTTTATGTTTAACCGGAAGGCAATCTTTCTTGCGTATTCTTCCATGGTTTCTACCACCAATGGTGTCAGATTAAATTGTGGTAAAACAGCATTGGAATCTCCGCTGTGAATTCCAGCGGGTTCAATATGCTCCATCAGTCCCATGACGTGAAACTGATCACCGTCGCAGATCCCATCCACTTCGGCTTCCTGACAACGATCCAGGAAATGATCGATGAGAATTTTATTGTCCGGAAGATGTTTGAGTAAACTCACTACTGCACTTTCCAATTCCTGATCATTGATCACAATTCTCATGCGCTGACCTCCCAGAACATAACTAGGTCTTACCAGTACAGGGAATCCAACAATTTTGGCAACAGCCACGGCTTCATCAACAGTTGTTGCTGTACCATAAGAAGGATATGGAATATCCATCTCTTTCAGCATATCACTGAAACGTCCCCTGTCTTCCGCTATATCCATATTATCATAGGAAGTACCTATGATAGGAATTCCTTTTTTATGAAGTTTCTCAGCAAGCTTAAGTGCTGTTTGACCGCCTAGTTGTACAATTACCCCGTCCGGTTTTTCATATTCAATGATATCCCTGAGATGTTCCCAGAATACAGGTTCAAAATATAGCTTATCGGCCATATCGAAATCCGTTGATACTGTCTCCGGATTACAGTTTACCATGATGGATTCAAATCCACATTCTTTGGCTGCCAGTAGTCCGTGTACACAACAATAGTCAAACTCTATACCCTGTCCGATACGATTTGGTCCGGAACCCAGGATTATGATTTTCTTTTTCTTTGAAACAATACTCTCGTTTACTCCATTATTTTCGAAAGTGGAATAGAAATAAGGAGTCTTGGCCTCGAATTCTGCACTGCAGGTATCCACCATTTTGAAGATGCGGTTAATACCTGCTGCTTTTCTTTTTTCATATACAGATTCTTCACTGCCATCCTGCATGATGGTAGCAATTTGGATATCGCTGAATCCAAGTGTTTTCGCTTCCCGCAGAAGTTCAACCGGAAGCGTATCCATTTTATATTTTCTTATTTCTTTTTCGGCTGTGCAGATTTTCTGAATTTCGTATAAGAACCAGCGGTCAATTCCCGTGGCCTGAGAAATTGTTTTTACACTCACCCCGAGCATAAGTGCATCTTTGATCCTGAAAATACGGTCCCATTTCGGAATCTTGATATATTGAATGAGTTCCTCGGCGTGCATCTGGCTTTTGCCATAATAGCCGAGACCGATCGCATTATTTTCAAGACTCTGACAGGCTTTTTGCACGGCTTCAGTAAAACTTCTGCCGATAGCCATTACTTCTCCAACACTTTTCATCTGTAAACCAAGTGTGTCATTTGCACCTTTGAATTTATCAAAATTCCAGCGGGGCATTTTAACAATAACGTAGTCCTGCACAGGTTCAAAATAAGCGGAGGTCGTTTGCGTGATTTGATTTTTTAATTCATCAAGTGTATAACCTATTGCGAGTTTAGCAGCAATTTTTGCAATAGGATATCCGGTTGCTTTAGAAGCCAGGGCAGAAGATCTGGATACCCTTGGATTTATTTCTACCGAAATAATATGTTCTGTTTCGGGATTCAGTGCAAATTGCACATTGCACCCTCCGGCAAAATTGCCCAGAGAGCGCATCATTAAGATGGCTTTATTTCTCATATCCTGGAATGCAGTATCACTCAGGGTCATTGCCGGAGCAACGGTTATAGAATCTCCGGTATGAATCCCCATGGGATCCATGTTCTCCACTGTACATATAATTACAACATTATCATTCCTATCCCTCAGAAGTTCCAGTTCATATTCTTTCCAGCCCAACACAGCTTTTTCAACCAGAACTTCATGTATAGGGGAGGCTTTTAAACCTTTATCAAGTGCTGCGTCCAGTTCATCTTTATTAAGTACGAAACCACCTCCTGTACCACCCAGCGTGAAGGATGGACGAATAACAAGGGGGAATCCAATGTCCTGGGCAAATTCCTTTCCTTCCAGTAGTGAGTTTGCCACACGGGATGGAGCTACATCAATGCCGATCTTCACCATTAACTGCCGGAATTTTTCGCGATCCTCTGCTGTATCGATAGCATCGATATCCACACCTATCAATTTTACATTATATTTTTCCCATACCCCCAGTTCAGCGGCTTCTTTGCAAAGATTGAGAGCCGTTTGTCCACCCATGGTCGGAAGAACAGCATCAATCTGATTTTCTTCCAGGATCTGTTCTATGCTATCCACCGTAAGTGGCAGGAGATACACGCGATCAGCCATCATGGGATCCGTCATGATAGTAGCGGGATTGCTGTTTATGAGGATCACTTTAATGCCTTCTTCCCGCAGACTTCTCGCAGCCTGGGAGCCCGCATAATCAAACTCGCAGGCTTGACCGATAATAATAGGACCTGAACCAATAATGAGGACTGAACCGATAGCGGGATTTTTTGGCATGTCAAAACAAATTCCGCAAAGGTAAGGTTGTGCAGGTTCCCGGAGAAATATTATAAAAAGATGTGAGAAATAAAAAATCCTGCCGCGTACAAGCCGCGACAGGATTATATATTTTAATAGGGGATTACTTATTTGTGATAGGATGCCATTTCGATATCATCCAGAAGAACGCCGCCTTTTTTCGCCTGCTGGCGTTTTTCGGCAATAAGTCTCTTATTATCACTTTTTGATTTGATCTTGAAAACCCATTTTTGTTTTGCCTCCTCACCACGCACCATCCCGATCACGGAACCGATACTTATGACGAAAAGAAGCAAAAATTTATTCTTAAATACCATCTTATCATTTTTTCAAGGAAGGTCTCAATATATAGACAGTTTGTACATGCCAAAAGCTGTACCAAATTTTAGTTTTTTTTAAAATCATTCATAATCATTTACTAACATTATTATTAAGATGGGTGAATCTAGTTTCGAATCCTTAATTGGGATTTCACACCTTTGTAATTCTAAATTTGGGATTTTCATGAGCAGATCCGCCCTGTCCTTTTACTTGCTTCTTTACAGTGGTTTCGTTTCCGCCCAGCTTTTCAAGCCTCCTTCCTACCCTCTAAAAGAGTTTAGAAACCCCCTGGACATTCCAATCAGCCTTGCGGCTAATTTCGGAGAGATCAGACTCAATCATTATCATATGGGCCTGGATATCCGGACCGAGCACAGAGAAAACCTTCCGGTTTACGCAGCAGCTGACGGATATATTTACAGGATTAAAATTGAACCATTTGGATTCGGTCAGGCCATTTATATCCGCCACACCAATGGGTTTGTTAGCGTATATGCACATCTGAATTCTTTCTATCAGGCACTTGCATCTTATGTAAAGCAAAAACAATATGAATTGGAACGCTGGGATATTTCAGTGGAACTGCCCCCCGATTTAATGGTAGTTAAAAAGGGAGACCTGATAGCATACAGTGGAAATATGGGAGGATCCCAGGGGCCGCATCTGCATTTTGAAATACGAAGTTTTCCCGAGGACTTGAATCTTAATCCTATGCTCTTTGGCTTACCCATTTCCGATAATACTTCGCCTGTTATAAGAAGTCTTTCGGCATATGATCTTAACAAAAGTTTTTATGAACAATCCCCTTTAGTAATTCCGGTGAAAGGAAATTCCGGACGATACACCATTAACCGACAGATACTGATTTTAAATACTCCGAATCCCGGCTTTGGATTTTCTGGTTACGATACTCAGTCAGGATCAAAAAATCCCAACGGAATATTTCAGGGTATTATATATGATAATGGAGAGGCGGTTTCAGGTTTTCGCATGGACCGCATAAGTTATAACGAAACGAGGGGTATTAATGCAAATATTGACTACCCCACTCATGAGCGGGGAGGACCCTATTATCAACTGCTTTTTAAAATGCCTGGTTACTCACATTCAATTTATCATGAAGCTAAAACGGGAGGGCGTTTACATCTGGAAGATGGCAAACTTCATGAAATCCGTATTGAATTGAAGGATCCATATGGAAATTCATCAAATCTTGAATTTAAAGTACGATATCAGCCTGAAGAAAAAAAGAATGCTCTTTTTCCCGGGAAGATTTTCTACCCAGGTATGGTAGATGGATACGAAACACCGGATGTTGCTTTTTATTTGGGAGAAAAATGCCTTTATGATTCTGTACATCTGGTTTACCAGGAAATTCCTGCAACAGGTAAGGACATAGTTTCGGCAACGCATCATTTTGGCAGTAAGCAAATTCCTTTGGCAGATACAATGACTGTAAGAATAAGATTGTCATATCCGGTAAGTCAAAAACAGAGGATATTATTGCAATGGACCGATGGAAAGGATTTTGAAGTTGCAAAACCTGAATGGCTGGGTGATTGGGCAACCGCAAGCTTCTGGAATTTCGGAAATTTTAGTCTCGTTTTGGATACCATTCCACCGACTATAAGTATACCTGGTGTGGTTGAAAATGCAAACCTTCAAAAAAGCAATCGTATCGCAGTAATTGTTGAGGATAATAATAAAAAGATTAAGAATTTTCGTGGCACGCTTGATGGGAAATGGCTGATGTTTACCAATGATAAAGCCAAAGCTTTTATATATCATTTTGACGATAATTGTAAACCAGGTAATCATGAATTAAAGATCTATGCTGAAGATGAAGCCGGCAATTCTGCTGCAAAGGTTTTGCATTTTGTAAGATAGGTCTTCAAGCATAACGCTTAACGCCTAACGCGTTTGGCGTTACTCGTTAGGCGTTAAGCGTTACGCGTTATGCTTAAAATCAACTTCCCCAATAGTAAACGATCCCATATCAGTTAGTAATTCTCCGGTTTCGTTCACACCAATAATTTTCGTCGAAATCAGTTCGTTTCCTTTTTTGAGTACCAAGTACTCATTTCTTTTATACAGAGAATGATTAAACTCACTCAATATTTTATCCGGATCCTTCCGAAGAAGTCTAATACGGTTTTGAATGGAAAGCACAAGTTTTCTCGCAATAGAAACAGGCTCATAATTCAAATTGGTTATTTGCTTAAGTGAAATGGCGTTAGAAATTTCTTCTGGAAATGATGCCTGATTTAGGTTCATACCAATTCCAACCACAGCAAATGGCCAGTTTTTACCCTTAATTATACTTTCGATCAATATACCAGCTGCCTTTCTGTCATTCCAATAAATATCATTTGGCCATTTTATTCTCCAGTTTCCACTATCAATTGTCTGAATTAAATCTAAAATTCCAAGCGCAACGGCTGTGGAAAACAGGAACTGTTGTGATATTTTCAGGATGCCGGGTTCAATAACAAGGCTCATAATCAGATTTTGGCCTGGTTCATCCAACCACGACTTTCCCCTTTGTCCCTTGCCAGCCCACTGATGACGTGCAAGACAGACTAATCCGTCGGAAGCCATTCCTTCATGAATCCTGGCCATGGCATAGTTGTTGGTGCTATCCACAGATTCAAGCTCAATCAGCTGATTGTCAAATGTCGTCCTGTGTGACTTCTCCTTACCGGGATGTGGCAAAAGATTACTATTTTTGGGCATTGCGAATTTAGTATTACTATGAATACTGGTATCACCGCCTTTCATAATTCATCATTTAAAATATTCTGATTATTGGAACAATTGTCAATGTTGGTTAACCGGAAACCTAATAAATCGTTCCGGTTAACAAAGAACTCAAAAATCGTAAAAGCCATTATCCAGGCAATTCAGGAAAAAAAAGGCGAAAAAATCATATCTCTTGATCTCCGAAAAATACAGGAAGCAGTAGCAGATTTTTTTATCGTTTGCGAAGCCGGAAGCACCACACAGGTAAGAGCCATAGCGGATTTCATTGAAACGGAGCTAAAAGAAAAATGCGAAGAAATTCCTTATATGCACGAGGGCAGACAGGTTCTGCAATGGGTGATCATTGATTATATAAATGTAGTCGTTCATATAATGCTTCCTGAAAGCAGGCGTTTCTACAAATTGGAAGAAATGTGGAGTGATGCTGTTTTGGAGGAACATGAAGGCTGATCATTCGCAATGTTTAATCCGTTTTTCTGAACTTTTTTATTTCCCAAACATTAATTATTAGAAGGAAGACCATCAAAATGCCACAGAATAATAATATAAAACCGAACGACAGGCCAGGATTTTCACGATTCAAGCCCCGGAGCGGTGGAGACGATAACACGCCAAAGAAAGGTCCCAGATTTAATATATACTGGATATGGGCGATTATAGCGATCATATTGTTGGGATATAATCTTTTAGGCTCTGGTTTTACAGCAGACGCTCACCATATTGACTCCGAAATGGAATTCAGAAACAGTATGCTCGAAAAGGGTGATGTTGCCCGTCTGGTACTGGTAACTAATAAAAATCTCGTAAGAGTCTATATAAAGAAGGACAGCCTTGACAAACCTTATTACAAAGATTTGCTTGGAAAAAATTTCCAGATCGTAAAAACAGATGGCCCACAATTCGAATTTCAGGTTACCAAAATCGATGAATTCGAAAAAAGGCTCTATGATTTCTTCGCAAAAAACCCCACTCTTGAAGTACCGACCTCATCAGTTCAGGAAGGTGACTGGATACCAGGTTTATTGCAAATTGCACTTCCTATTTTAATTATTCTGCTGATCTGGGTCATGCTCATGCGTAAAATGGGCGGCCAGGGTGGAAGTGGCGGTCCTGGTGGAATATTTAATATAGGGAAATCAAAAGCTACTTTATTCGATAAAGGGACGAGGGTGAATATTACATTTAACGATGTTGCCGGTCTCGATGAAGCCAAAGTAGAAGTCATGGAAATCGTAGATTTCCTGAAAAATCCTAAAAAATATACAGCTCTGGGTGGTAAGATTCCTAAAGGTGCGCTGCTTGTCGGACCTCCGGGTACAGGTAAAACCCTTCTCGCGAAAGCCATGGCGGGTGAGGCACAGGTTCCCTTCTTTTCCATGAGCGGATCAGATTTTGTAGAACTCTTTGTTGGTGTAGGAGCAAGCCGTGTAAGAGACCTATTCAAACAGGCTCGTGAAAAAGCACCCTGTATCATATTTATAGATGAAATTGATGCTATCGGCCGCGCAAGGGGTAAGAACGCCATTATGAGTAATGACGAGCGCGAAAGCACTTTGAACCAGTTACTGGTGGAAATGGACGGTTTCGGAGGTGATAGTGGGATTATTATCCTGGCTGCAACAAACCGCCCGGATGTGCTTGATACTGCCCTGCTTCGCCCGGGCAGATTTGACCGTCAAATCTCTATAGATAAACCTGATCTTAAAGGAAGAGAGGCAATATTTAAAGTACATCTGAAACCGATTAAGATTTCTTCCAAACTGGATATTTATAAACTCGCCGAACAGACGCCGGGATTCGCCGGAGCTGATATCGCGAATGTTTGTAATGAAGCGGCCCTCATAGCAGCCCGTAAAGGGAAAGACAGCGTTGAAATGGAGGACTTCCAGGATGCAGTTGACAGAGTAATTGGCGGACTTGAAAAAAAGAATAAGATAATTTCTCCGGAAGAAAAACGAATTATTGCTTATCACGAAGCGGGTCATGCTATCTGCGGCTGGTACCTGGAACATGCATATCCCCTGCTTAAAGTCACTATCGTTCCTCGCGGAGTTGCTGCACTGGGATATGCGCAGTATACTCCAAAAGAACAATACCTGTACAATACCGATCAGTTGTTCGATCAGATTTGTATGACACTTGGAGGTCGGGCAAGCGAATCACTCAATTTTAAAAAGATCTCTACGGGCGCACAAAATGACCTGCAGCAGGTTACCAGAATTGCATATTCGATGGTTACGGTGTATGGAATGAATGATAAAATTGGAAATGTAAGTTTTTATGATCCTGCGCAGGAGAATCAATTTACCAAACCGTATTCCGAAGAAACTTCCAAACTGATTGATGAAGAAGTGAGAAAGCTTATAGATAAAGCTTATATTTTTACTAAAGAACTGCTCACTGAAAAAGCTCATCAGCTGAACCTCCTGGCGGAGGCTTTACTTGAAAAAGAAGTTCTTTTCCAAAGCGATGTGGAAGCCCTTATTGGAAAAAGGCCTTATGAAGAAAAAAGAGCACTGGATGTTTCAGATCATGATATTCCAAACGACGTACCTGGAATAAAGATCGCAGAAAACGGAATCCCTGCACCTCCCGTTCCGGTTCCCCCCATAGGTGACTTATAGCTGATGGTTTATGCAAGTATCTCAGGCAAAAGAAAATATTCTCAAAAGAATCCGGCAGGCGTTGGTTAACCCAACGCCTGTTCCATTTCCGCAAAGTGAAGGCAATTCCAGTGTATATGCGCCTCCAAAGCAGGAAAATGAAATAGAATTTGCTGAAAATTTCGGCAAGATTCAGGGTCGTTTTCTTTATTGCAACAATACAGAAGAGATGTTAATGTTGTTAAAACAACTGATATCCCAACAGGAATGGGCCCAGGTATTCTGCCGTGAAAAAGGATTGCTCCCAATTCTTGAAGAACCCTTGAAGGGGTTGTTGATTTCTGATGATCTGCCTGACGCCGATGTTTCCATAACTGGCTGCGAGGCACTGATTGCCAGAACCGGAAGCATTATGATGAGTTCAGCACAGGATAGTGGCAGAACAGTAAGCGTCTATGCACCTGTCCATATCTGTATTGCTTATTCCAGCCAGCTGGTATATGATATCCGGGACGGAATCGAACTCCTGACGGAAAAATATAAAAATAAAATTCCCTCCTTTATTACGGTAGCCACAGGTCCAAGCCGTACTGCTGATATTGAAAAAACACTGGTTGTAGGCGTCCATGGACCAAAAGATGTTTATGTTTTCCTGGTAGATGCCCAGTGAATTATATTTGCCAATGCAAATCGCTGCAGGCAAAAAGATTTTCTTTATATCTGACTTCCATCTCGGTACACCCGATCGCCTCGCCAGTTTGCAGCGGGAAAGATATATAATCGAATTTCTTGATTCCATTAAACATGAAGCAGTCGAAATATTTATCGTCGGAGACCTTTTTGACTTCTGGTTCGAATATAAAACAGTGGTTCCAAAAGGGTACGTACGCATTCTTGGTAAACTGGCTACTTTAACGGATGCAGGCATTCCCATCCAATTTTTTGTAGGTAACCACGACATGTGGATGAAAAATTATTTTGAAAAAGAACTGTCCATTCCGGTTTATTATGAACCAAAAACCTTTATCCGTAACGGTAAGAAATTTTTGATAGGACATGGTGATGGATTGGGACCGGGCGACGGAGGCTATAAATTTCTAAAAAAAATATTTCGTAATAAATTCAGCCAGGGACTTTTTGGTGTTCTGCCACCCGTATTCGGTGTGGGTATTGCAAATTATTTCAGCAGAAAAAGCAGAATCGCAACGCAACAGACAGACGAAAATTTCCTAGGTGAAGATGGCGAATGGCTGATTCAATATTGCAAAAAAAAGCTCTCGGAGGAAAATTTCGATTATATGATTTTCGGCCACCGACACCTGCCCATTGACTTTACATTTCCGAATGGCACCAGGTATATCAACCTGGGTGACTGGATCCGATATTTTAGTTATGCCTCGTTCGACGGTGAACGATTGGAGTTGAAGAGCTACGATCCGAAATTGGATTATAAGATTATCAGGAAGTGAAAAAAATAATTCTCAATATAATTGTAAGCTTATCCATGGGCAGTTTGTCTGCACAAACGGATACGATCCCCAGGGAATCCTGCTTGATAAAAGGATCATTCGTTGACTTTCAGGTCGATAACCTGGGGAATCTGTTTTTGCTTACACCAGATAATCAGTTAAAGAAATACAATGGAAAAGGTGATTCCCTGGGCGTTTTTAACGATGTCAGGAGATATGGGAAAATTGCATATATCGATGTGACAAATCCACTCAAGATTCTTCTCTTTTATCAGGAATTCGGAACCATTGTAATGCTAGACAGGTTTTTGAATAATATCAACAGTATCGATTTGCGGCAGCTGGGGTTTTATCAGGTGACATGTATTGGACTTGCATACGATAATAATATCTGGGTTTATGATGAGCTTGCGGGTCAGCTTAATAAAATCGGCAGCGACGGAACACTTATTAACCAGACCAATGATATCAGGCAATTTACTGATTCAGTGCCCGATCCTATATTGCTAACGGATCAGGGCGGACTTGTATATCTCTTCGATCCACAAAAAGGAGCATTTGTTTTTGATCATTATGGCGGATTTCAAAAACTTATTCCTCTAAAAAACTGGCGTCATTTTTCTGTTATCAATAAAACCCTGTTGGGATGGAACGGTCGTGAGTTCCTGAAATACGAGGATAAAATAATGACTGGTGAAGAAAAGAAGTTAATTCCGGCCTACTATTTGCCCGCGCTTAAAATCCTTATCATGCCGGACTTTCTTTATGTGCTTAAAGCCGATGGTATTCATGTTTACAAGAACTGATCAAATATGAATGGATTTTGGAATCAACTGGTATTTGATAACCCGATAAAAAAATATTTATATATTTTTATCGCGATATCCTTAAGCATTCTCCTCAAACGGATTATTTCTAAATTTGTCGCAGGCCAGTTATTCAGAGGCGCTAAAGCGATTGACAAAGGTCTCGACAAGAACGCCTTTGTGAAGCTTATGCTTCCTCCTTTGGAAATTTTCCTTATCGCCTTTGTTTCCATCGCAGCTATAGACAAACTAAAATTTCCAGGAGTTCTGGAATTTGAAATATTTGAAATTCCATTTAAATCCATCGTACATGGATTTGGCAAAACGGTACTCATTATAGCATTTATCTGGCTGATTTTGCGAACTATCGATTTTGTATCCATGTTGCTTAAGGAAAAATCCAGGGTTGCAGGTGACCCTAAAGATCATCAGCTGGTAGTTTTTTTCAGGGATTTCCTAAAGGCAATCATAGGTATAATCGGAATACTGATGGTTTTGGGATTGGCTTTCGGTTTTGAAGTGAGTAAATTATGGACCGGCCTTGGCATTGCAGGAGCTGCACTTGCTCTTTCCACAAAAGAAAGTATTGAAAATCTGATAGCTTCATTTATCATTTTTTTTGATAAACCCTTCATGGCAGGAGACATTGTTAAAGTAAATAATATTTCGGGAACTGTAGAAAAGATCGGGCTAAGAAGTACCAGAGTGCGGACGGATTTAAAAACATATGTAACTATTCCGAATAAACAAATGGTTGACAGCATTGTGGATAATCTCACACTACGAACCTATCGCAAAGCGGAGATAAGACTTCAGTTTGATTCCTCCACGACCTCAGAGACCATTGATTCATTTATAAAAAACTGCAGAAAGATGCTGCAGGATAAATCAGCCATCATTGATGCAACCGTTTTCCTGAACGATATTTCAGGGACAGCATTTCAGATGAGTATTGATTTTTTCACAACCCCCATTCCACTGGCTGAATTCAATGAAATAAAACAAAAAATAAATATTGAAATTTTGGATCTGATCGAAAACGGGAAAATTGTGATTGCCGGATCGGGAATGACAGTGAAAATTACTTCAGATTCGCCTTCATCTCAAGGAGGAAATGCCTGACTTCTTCCAGCTTTTTAATTGTCTCAAATTTCTCTTCTGCCCTGGAATTCTTCTTCAAAAAATCTTTGGCGCCTTCTATCGTATATTTTCTCTGACGTAAAAGGTGATAGATCAGATGGAGGTTTTTTATATCTTCCGGCCGGAAATAACGGTCTCCTTTTTTATTCTTCTTAGGCTGAAGTATGTTGAATTCTGCTTCCCAGAAACGAAGAAGGGATTGGTTTACACGAAACATTTCAGCAACTTCACCCATGGTATAGTATTGTTTCTGAAACAATATTTCATCCTCCGGAATTTGTATAAGATCTGCTTCTTCAGATACCTGCCTTATAGACTTCCTTCCCCTGCCTGATTTTAATTTCAGAACCGGATCAGCTATCTGGGTTTCATCAATTGCTTCTTCCACGGGAATCTCATCAGTTGGTTCTTTCGGTTCTTCAGGAACCTGCGGATTTTCCGTTGATTTTAATTTTTTAATGCGAACACCTATATTAAGTGGCTGATCTTCCTTACGCAATTGAATATCCTGCGGTGAGGTTGATTCTTCAACAAATTTCATGGAGATCTGAGAGAACGTGGTCATGCTTATTCAAAAATAACAAAAACTATTCCGAAACAATCTAAAGTTATCCGAAAAAAACTTAGTCAAAGCTTTGGTTGCTGGAAGAAGCGAGTTTAAGTAGCCGGTCGTATTGTTCGGGGGTAATATCATTATAAAAATAGAACACGGGATCAACGGGTTCACCATTTCTATGAACTTCATAATGGCAATGAGGGCCGGTACTTTTACCCGTATTTCCAACCCAGCCGATAACCTCTCCCCGTTTGACTTTCTCCCCCGGATGAACCTTGATTTTGAACATATGGCCAAAAAGCGTGGCGTATCCATATCCATTATGAATCACAACATGATTACCATAACCATTACCGGTATTGCCTGCCGTTTCAACAGTTCCATTCGCTGTAGCATAGATGGGAGTGCCCTGGGGTGCTGCGAAATCCAATCCCGCGTGAAACTTGGTGGTTTTATAGACGGGGTCAATGCGGTATCCGAAACCAGAAGCGATTCTTTTCAGGTCCTTGTTGCTTACGGGCTGTATGGCTGGGGTACAGGCAAGCAGTAGTTCCTTATTCTTGATAAAACCATTAATGTCATCGTAGGATTTTGTTTGTGCGTGAATACGGGCACTTAAGCTGTTTAGTGAATTAGCGATGGAAACTGCCAGATTCTCCTGATCCATTCCCTGAACAAGCTGGAATTCCTGCTGCTGGGCGAGGCTTTTAGCCCTTGCACTATCCGGAATAGGATTGGCTTCAAAAATAGCTCTGTAAACTTCGTTATCCCTTTTTTCCAGTCCGCCAATCTGTTCCTGCATTTTTTTCACCTGTTCATTCATGACAAAATAATTGTCTTTCAACGCTTCATTGGTCTGCATTAATCTCTTTTCATTAGCAGAAGGGAAATAACGATAAGCAAGCGAAACCAGGATGAGTGCAGTAACAATAGACGCAGATAAAAAGCCAAGAATACGAAGCAGGGTTACTCGTAGTGGCGTTTCCAGTTTTTCGTACCGGAGGGTATTGGTATTATAGTAATATTTGATCTTTTTCATGCAGTCACCTGGCACCGGACCACTGTTTACGAAGTGGACGCTGTACCTTTGCAGCACAGATTAATAACGCAAGTGTACTAATTATTATCCTTTTATAAACCCCTGATTTAAAGTTTGTAGCTAAATTATGATGGGAAGCGCTGAGATACGGGATAAATTTCTGGATTTTTTTAAATCTAAAGCTCATGTCATTGTTCCTTCTGCCCCGATAGTGACAAAGAATGATCCCACCCTTTTATTTACAAATGCGGGTATGAATCAATTCAAGGATTATTTTCTCGGAAATAAATCGGCACCATATCCCCGTGTGGCAGATACCCAGAAATGTTTAAGAGTAAGTGGCAAACACAACGACCTGGAAGAAGTAGGCGTGGATACCTACCACCACACAATGTTTGAAATGTTGGGTAACTGGAGCTTTGGCGATTATTTTAAAAAAGAGGCTATTGCCTGGAGTTGGGAACTATTAACGAAGGTTTACCATATTCCGGCCGACCGGATTTATATAACTGTATTTGCAGGAGATTCTGTGGAAAAATTACCTCCCGATGACGCTACCAGGTTAGAATGGCTGAATTGGGTTTCACTGGAAAGAATCGTTGCAGGTAGTAAAAAAGATAATTTCTGGGAAATGGGCGATACAGGTCCATGCGGACCCTGCTCGGAAATTCATGTAGATTGCCGGACAGAGGGAGAACGTAAAAATCAGGATGCTCTTGAGCTGATTAATCAGGATCATCCCCAGGTCATCGAAGTATGGAATATCGTTTTCATTCAATTAAACCGGGCTAAATCAGGAGCCCTCGAACTTCTTCCATCCAGGCACGTGGACACCGGTATGGGTCTTGAAAGACTGGTACGTGTTCTTCAGAATAAACAAAGTAATTACGATACGGATATATTCAGTGGAACGATCGCCAGGGTTGCGAAAATAACCGGGATGATTTATTCGGCTTCGGATAAAGAGAAAAAAGATATTGCATTTCGGGTAATCGCTGATCATATCCGTGCCATCTGTTTTACGATTGGAGATGGCCAGCTTCCTTCAAATACAGGCGCAGGATATGTTATAAGAAGGATTCTACGTCGTGCAGTAAGGTATTATTATTCTTATCTGAATCGTAAAGAACCACTTTTATATCTTCTGGTACCTCTTATTGCAACACAGTTTCAAAAAGTGTTTCCTGAATTAGAGGATCAACGGGCTTTTATTGAAAAAGTTATTCATGAAGAAGAAGAAGCTTTCCTGCGCACGCTGGATAAAGGAATAAAGATCTTCAATGAATATATTGAAAACGGAGCAGTTCAAAAATCAGAATCAGCATTCCATTCGGAAAAACGAATCTCCGGCGCTTTTGCATTTAAACTAAATGATACTTATGGCTTCCCCATAGATCTCACTTCTCTGATGGCCAGAGAAATTGGATGGACGGTCGATGAAAAGGAATTTGAAAAAGAACTTCAAAAACAGAAAGACAGGTCGCGTGCGGCGGGACAATTGGATACGGGAGACTGGGTTCCCGTTCACGAAAACGGAAAGATTATTTTTTCCGGATATACAGAACTCGATACGATTACAGAAATCAATCGCTGGAGAAAAGCAAAGGTTAAGGGCAAGGATATCTATCAGGTCGTTTTAGGTAAAACACCTTTTTATGCTGAAAGTGGCGGACAGTCGGGCGATACCGGCGTTCTTACGATTGACGGAGAAATTATTGAAGTACTGGATACAAAAAAAGAGAACGATCTCATCATTCACTATACGGATAAATTACCTGCAGACCAGCGGGCACCTGTGATTGCGCATGTGGATGCAGAAAAAAGAAAAAATACAGCAGTACACCATACTGCAACACATTTGCTGCATGCAGCATTGAGAAAAGTGCTGGGTACACACGTGGTTCAAAAAGGTTCATTGGTAAACTCTGATCACTTGCGTTTTGATTTTTCCCATTTTGCAAAACTCACCAAAGAGGAACTGGAGGCAATCGAGCGAATGGTAAATGAAAAAATCAGGGAGAATATTCCGGTTATCATTCGGGAAATGCCCAGGGAAGAAGCCCTCAAAACCGGAGCCATGGCTCTTTTTGGGGAGAAATATGGAGATATAGTGCGAGTCGTAATTGTTAATCCTGATTATTCCGTTGAATTATGCGGAGGTACCCATGTGTATGCCACAGGCGAATTGGGATTTTTTAAGATCAGGACTGAATCAGCAATTGCAGCAGGCGTAAGACGAGTTGAAGCAATTGCAGGACTGGCAGCTGAAAACTATATAAATGCTGAGCTGAGACTTTTGTCTTCAGTCCAGGAACAATTAAAAAATCCGAAAGATCTCATAAAATCATTGCAGGATCTGCAATCTGAGTCGAATGACATGCGCAAAAGGATCGAGTCGATGGAGATGAAACAAATAGCACATCTGAAAACTGAACTGAAGAATGAAGTCATTTCCATAGGGAAGTATAAATTCATTGAAAAAATAAGTGAGGGTATTGGGCCAGAAGCTATGAGAAGACTCGGTATTGAATTACGGCAGGAAATTCCATGGGTTCTGCTGGCGTTGGCAACTATATCAGATGGCAAACCTTTCGTTGTAATTGGACTTGGAGATCAGGTTGTTAATGAAAAACACCTCGATGCAATTAAAATTGTAAAAGAGATTGTAGCACCTCAAATAAAAGGTGGCGGGGGCGGACAAAAGACGCTGGCCACTGCCGGGGGACAGGAAGCCGGATCACTTTCTAAAGTGCTTTCAGACGTAAAGGCTCTCCTAACATCGATGACCGTTGACCGATGACCGTTGACCTTTTTTGGCTTCCACACTCTCACACCCTCACACTTGTTTAAGATCTGTTAAACATTCAGAACATAGATTATCCGAATATTTTCGTATTTCAGATTTTTCCCTATATTTGAAATACGAAACTTGACGTAGTCAAATAACAAAAAATTAAACGAGATGAAAAAATTCATTTACAAGGCTTTATTAATGGGAGTCTTTTGCGTGGCTTTTGGCCAGCTAACGATAGCTCAGCCTGCCGTACCTCCTCCTCCTCCCGCGTCTCCTGCTATTGTACCAGATGCAGTAATGACTGAAGATGGAGTTCAGACAGAAATTGTTATCAGACAAAAAGGGGATAAAGACGCGAAGCTTACACTGGAAATTAAAAACGGTGATTTTTTCATCAATGGAAAACCTTTGGAGAAATTCGACGATCAGAATATTATCGTTGAGAAAAGAAAATTTGATGAAAATTCAGATTTGACTTACTCCCTTTCTCCTTTCCGGGAACCTCGTATAATAAATGATGGAATGATGGAAAGAAATCTGGAAAATATGGACAGGCAAAGAAACCTGCAGAAATCAATTCTAATAAGGATGAATTCTCCTTTTCTGGGTGTTTCTTCCCGTAAAGCAGAAAAGGGTGGTGCTACTGTGCTGGAAGTAACAAAGGGAAGCCCTGCGGAAAAGGCAGGTATTAAAAAAGGAGATATCATTACAAAACTGAACGAAACGAAGATTGAAAGTCCCGAGACTCTTTATGAAACTGTTCATAATTTAAAACCTGGAGATAAAGTAACCATCCTCCTTACCAGGGATGGCAAACAACAGTCAGTAGTTGCTACACTCGATAAGTCAGATATGGGGTCAAAGGATTTTAACTACAACTATAATTATAAATTCAAAATGCCGCCAATGCCGGATATGGGAGATATACAGTTTGATGGAAATTGGGGGCCCAGACAGCCAAAGCTCGGTATCAAAGCACAAGATGCAGAAGATGGCAAGGGAGTAAATGTTCTCGAAGTGGAAGACAGTTCGGCAGCCTGGAAAGCCGGTTTGAAAAAAGGCGATATTATCCTGCAGTTTGACGGTTCTGAAGTCAACAGCACCAATGAATTAGTTGAACAATTTCAGGATGCCCGCAGGAAATCAACCATTAAAGTAAAGATTCAACGAGGGGGGACTACACAGGATTTAGATATTAAAATACCCCGTAAATTGAAAACGGCAGAACTCTAGGAAGAACAAATGAATTCATAGAAACTTCCTATGATTTTTTACCTTCGTGCACTGGATTCAACTGGTTCACGCCAAGCGCAGAGAACCGGCTAAAAGCTGGCCATTCTTTGCGCTTTTGTTTGTTTCAGGATTACCAGGTTATTGATATGCATGAAGAAGTATACGAAACTGTAATAGGGCTGGAAGTACACGCACAGTTGCTCACCAAATCCAAATTATTCTCAGCGGATAAAACGGAATTTGGGGCCGAACCCAATACGCATATTAGTCCCGTAACCCTGGGTTATCCGGGTACATTGCCAGTACTGAATGAAATGGCTGTTCGACTTGCTGTTAAAATGGGTCTTGCCTGTAATTCAGAAATTGAGACCTTAAACTATTTCGCCCGAAAAAATTATTTCTACCCGGACCTCCCCAAGGGATATCAGATTTCACAGCATACTGCTCCCATTTGTAAAGGTGGTTATATAAAGATTGTACAATCTGCAGGTGAAAAAGAAATTCGTTTAAACCGTATTCACCTGGAAGAAGACGCGGGTAAAAGCATGCATGATAAAGATGATAATTTTACAAGTCTTGATTTTAACCGGGCTGGTATTCCGCTTATTGAAATTGTGACCGAACCATGCATTAACAATGCAGATGAAGCGGTTGCTTTTCTTTCCAACCTCCGCCGAATACTTCGTTACCTGGATATCTGCGACGGAAATATGGAAGAAGGTAGTCTGAGATGCGATGCAAATGTTTCAATCCGGAAAAAAGGAGATTCGGTTTTAGGTACCAAAGTGGAAATAAAGAATCTAAACTCCATCCGAAATGTAAAACGCGCGATAGAATATGAAGTAACACGAATGCGGAAACTGGCAGAAAACAACGAAGTTGTTGTTCAGCAGACACGAAGTTTTGATGCAATAAACGGAACTACTTTTTCTTTACGTTCAAAAGAAGAAGCCAATGATTACCGTTATTTTCCCGACCCGGATCTTCCCCCCTTCGAAATAACTGAGGAATTTCTGAGCAGTATTGAGAAATCGATACCTGCCCTGCCTGAACAACTCATAAAAAAATATATTGAAAAATATAACCTGAGCAGGTATGACGCTGAAGTCATCACTGACGATAAAGAAACAGCAGCATATTTTGAAACGCTCATTCTTTTGACGACTTCCTATAAAGCAGCAGCGAATTGGCTGTTGGGACCTGTTAAATCCTGGCTAAATGAAAAAGGATTATCCATTACCGGTTTCCCGGTGAAACCCGCTCAGATGGCTTCCCTGATTGCCCTGGTGGAAGATGGCAGTGTACACTTTTCCACCGCTTCATCCAAAATTTTTCCTGAACTTGCTACCGGAAAAGCGACTGATCCTTTACAAATTGCGATCAGCATGAACCTGATACAGACGGGCGATGAAACCCAGATTCTGGAATGGGTAAAACAGGCAATGGAAAAAATGCCGGATAAAGTGTTGGAATATAAAAAAGGTAAAAAAGGTTTATTGGGATTGTTTGTTGGGGAAGTGAAAAAAATTTCCAATGGTAAAGCAGACCCACTCCTGACTAACCAGCTGCTTATTAAAAAATTAGAAAAATAAAGATTCAATAATAATCGAAATGAAAAAGATCTTCCTCCTTATCCTGATTTCCGCATGTTTTTTTGTTTCATGCAGGAATGCTGATAGCAGCAGATTCCAGGTGAAACTCTCATATAAAAACAGCGATAAAATGATAAACCTGCAGAATGCCGGCAAATCGGATGGCTGGGTTTTCCTTGAAGAAATTGTATACGGGAAATCACAACTTCCGCTAATTGTTGATTCTCAGAGAATATCCGGTACTACTGGCAATTTAACCTTTGTAGGTAAAAATAAAACCCAGGGAATTTTTGAACTGGTATTTGGTGAAAATGCATTGGCAATTCCACTTATTAATGATGCACCGGAAATTCAGATTGATGCAGACCTTTCAAAAACAACAGATTTTTATACAGTAACCGGTTCGCCTGCAAGTAAACAACTCCAGGATCTTCTCGCTGAGGTTGGCAGTAAGAATAATGAAATTCAAACTGCATTTAATCAACTGGACAGTTTGAAAAAAATGAATGCACCCGATAGTGTTTTGGTAGCAGTTAACCTCACGAAAAATGCTGCCATATCACAATTAAATGATTATTTTAAACAGTTCATTCGGACAACTCCAAACGCTACATTGGGTGTTCTTGCACTTGGTTGGGCTTCAAGGAGCCTGCCGCCTTCTGAAATGGATAGTGCACTCAAAAATTTAAAATCTCGTTTTCCGGGAAATGCATTTATAGCCGAAATGGAAAAAGCAAGCCAGCAGCAACAGCCGGAACAGCCATCCACTGATTCCTGGATTGGTAAAACAGTTCCTGAACTGGTTATGCAGGATATAAATGGGAAAGATGTTTCTATCAGCTCATTCAGGGGGAAATATGTGCTTATTGATTTTTGGGCAAGCTGGTGCGGCCCATGCAGGATGGAAAATCCAAACGTTGTCAAAGCATTCAATGAATTCAAAACAAAGAATTTCACCATTCTCGGGGTTTCTCTCGACAAGGATAAAGATTCGTGGAAAAAAGCCATCGTCCAGGATCATCTCGCATGGACGCAAATGAGTGATTTAAAATATTGGAACAGTCAGGCGGTCGAAACTTTTGGCTTCCAGGGAATCCCTTTCAATGTACTGGTGGATCCATCCGGTAAAGTAATTGCTCAGGAACTTCGTGGGGAAGATCTGGATTCTAAACTTAAACAGGTTCTTAACTGAAAGTATGGAAGTGCGGTAATGCAAACACTTTAACTTAACTACCACACTACCACACTTCCATACTTTCATACTTTCTTAGGGCTGATTACAATTAATAATGCCGGTAAAAAAATCAGATTCGTAAGTGTCGCCATCACCAGTGTCAGCGATGTCAGCCATCCCAGCGACTGTGTACCGCCAAATCCACTGAAGCAAAAAATTACAAACCCCGCGATCAGCACAAGCGAAGTATACACAATGCTGATGCCTGTAGAATGAATAGTCTTGGTAACTGTACTAATTGTACTTGCCGTCAGGCTTCCGTCCTGTTTGTAATTTACCAGGAAGCGGATGGTAATATCAATTGCGATGCCGAGCGCGATACTAAAAACCAATACAGTAGATGGCTTCAATGGCACGCCTGCCCAGCCCATCACACCGGCTGTAATCACCAGGGGAATGACATTTGGAAGCAATGAGCAGACCAGGATACGTAAACTCCTGAACAGGTATAACATGCAGGCAGCGATCAGGATAAAAGCCCAGAGAATACTTTGCTTCAGGCCACTGATAATAAAAGCGCTTCCTTCCAGAAAAGTTACAGTTGTACCGGTGAATTCAATATGATAATGCGCCGTATCGAATAATTCGTCTGCGCGTTGCCGCACACCTTCAAGGATTTTTGGCAATTGAATACTTCCTACATCTGCCATATTTATATTGATGCGAAGAACCTGTTTATTACTGTCGATAAAACTATTCACAAGTTTCATCACACCATTCGGTTTGCTGCCGCTGTCGGACTTTGCATTTAAATAAGGAGCAAGAAATGGTAATTCTAAATCAATCGGTAATCCATAACGTGTACTGTCATTATTATAATAAGCCTGGCGTAAGAATTTAAAGCCCTCTACGATAGATAAGCGAGTTGCCATCACCGTACTGGAATCGATATATGAAGAGAGCTCGTCGATCTTTGTAAAATTTCCCAGCAGGTTGGCTCTAATCCCGTTTTTTCTTTTTGTATCTATCAGGATTTCGAGGGGCATAACACCTTTGAAATTGGCTTCAAAAAATTTAAGGTCTGCGTATACGGGATCCGTTTTAGGCAGGTCATCGAGGATAAAAGATTCGGAACGCAGGCGTGTCATCCCTGTAATGGATATGGCAAGAATGATAAGTGTAAATATAAAAATTGCTTTTTTACGATGAAGAGCCCAGGTTTCGAGCAAGTCGAGAAGGGACATTAGCCAACGATTAGTCAGATATTTCATATGTCTGACTTTCGGATCTGGAAGATAACTAAGTGTTGCAGGAATGAGAATGATTGAAATAATAAACAGCAACATGATATTGATTCCGGCTACGACACCGAATTCCTTTAATATGGCACTTTTTGTTAGCGCAAATACGCCAAATCCAATGGCAGCAGCAATATTGCAGAAAAGAGTTACGATTCCCATTTTGCTGATCATCTCGATTAATGATTTTCTTTTTTCTCCGTATTCTCTGAACGAAGAATGATATTTATTCAGAAAATAAATACAATTTGGAATTCCTATAACTACAATCAGGGGTGGTATCAGGGCATTGAGGAGAGTAATCTTATAGCCAAATAAATGCATGGTAGCCAGGCTAAACACAACGCCAATAATCACTACCACCAATGACAACAACATATTACTTAAACTACGAAAAAAGATAAGTAGGATCAAAGCAGAAAGTAAAACAGATCCCAATAAAAACCATTTCATTTCGGTTGCAACCTTAGTTGCCATATTGGTTCGGATCAGTGGAAGACCGCTAAAATGCATTTGCAGCTGATGAGCTTTGCCAAAATCATTCCCAAGTTTTACAATATTGCTTACGACAGCGGTCCTTCCGGCTGAATTCATAATTTGTTTGTTGACTGTAATAGCCATCAGGTAGGCATGTGTGGCAGGATTGTATAAAATACCCTTGTATAATAAAAGATTTTCAAAAGTCTTTCGGGCAGAATCCAGTGCTGATTGGGAAGTATAAAGTCCGGGAAATATCTGGCCGGCAATAAGTTTTTCAGTGAGTAAATTTTTGTGCAGGATAATGGCATCTGGTATACTTAACACCTGTTCAACACCCTTGACCGATTTCAGATTTCTGCTTAACAGGAGATAGTCGTTGAAAACATCTTTTACAAACAACTGGTCTGTCTGCACACCGATTACCAGCAGGTTTCCATCGTCACCGAATTTTTTTAGAAAATTCTGATATGCAATATATTTAGCATTATCAGTTGGAATCGCTCTCGTATATTCATAACTCAATTCCACTTTCGAAGCCTGGAATGTCATATAAATAAAACTGCCTGAAAGAAGAAGGAGCAAAACCAAACGGAATTTCAATATAAAGGCTGCAATGGATCCCCACATGTAGATAATATTTGATGAAACTGCCCGAACACCCGGCAAAGAAACTTATTTTAACCGAATTTCGCAGGAATCCGTTTCGTTATGCTTCATAAAACAAAAGGCATCGTATTGCGTACTGTGAAATATGGGGAGACAAGTGTTATAGTGACTATTCTGACAGAACTATTCGGATTGCAATCTTACCTTGTAAATGGAGTTAGGACAAGCTTAGGAAAGGGAAGTATGAAAGCAGGTTTGTTTCAACCTGCGGCTATACTTGATCTCGTGATTTATCACCAGGAATCAAAAAACCTGCAACGGCTGAAGGAATACAACTGGAGTTTATTGTACCAAAATATTTTTGCAGACGTCATTACTCATTCGATCGCATTGTTCATGGTTGAATTATTGCAAAAATGTCTGAAACAACCTGAGCCAAACCCGGAGCTTTTTTATTTTATGGAGGACTCCCTCAAATCGCTCGATCAGTCGGAATACCATGTGCAGGCAAATTTTCCTTTATTCTTTGCACTGCATTTGGCTGGATTCTTTGGAATGAGGATAGATGATAATTATTCTGAAAAAAGAAGTTTCCTTGACCTGGAAGAAGGATATTTTTCAGAAGTAAGGCCTTCACATCCTCATTATCTTGAAAATCCCCTCAGTGAAATCAGCTCCCATCTCTTGAAAATCATGCAGCCGTCTGAACTCGCAGATTTACCCCTGAATAAGGAAAAAAGAAGAATGCTTCTGACAGCTTATGAAGATTTTTACTCGATACATGTATCCGGATTTACACCACTTAAAACACTTCCGGTTTTACGAACCATTCTCGAAGTGTGAGAGTGTGAGGGTGTGAGAGTGAGTATAAGAGTATAGGAGTATGGGAGTGACTCTCACTCTCGCACCCTCACACTCTCACACTCTCACACTCTCACACTAGATTAGCCGTCTGCTCGTACTTGAATCAGTAATCTCTCCATCCATTGTGTTTTCAATCAAAACAACACCAGGTTTCTTTCCCTTCCTGAAAGCTCCAAGACTTTCTTCATATGCCAAAGCAGCAGCCCCGTTTGAAGTGGCCCATAAAAGTAGTTCTGAAGTAGATATTTGCCTGAAAGCTTTTTTAATTGTCTTCATTTCTTCCATGATACTGAGATGATGATTACTGGCCAGACTGTCTGTACCTAAAACTATACGGGTTTTATATTTTAGAAAGAGGGGAATATCAGGAAGCTTATCTTCAATATAGATATTCGCATTTGGACAGAAACAAAAAAACAGATTGTTATTACAATCCAGCGCTTCAATTAAATCAACCTCACTTGTATACGTATTATGCACAAGGAGAATTCGGGAAGCTGTTTTTAACTTTGGAAGATAATAAGCAAGACTCCTTGTTACCGGAGCCTTAAAATGACTTGAATCCATTTTCATGAGTGTATACATACGTGTCAGGTCACCTTTGCCGGACATGAAGAATTCATTTTCCGAATCTGATTCCTGACTATGAATAGTAATGGTTTTACCCCCGAAGCCAGGTTCTATAAGTTTCCAAAGTTCATTCGATACCGAATAAGGCGCATGTGGATTCAGCGAGATGTATTTTTCATCTGTGCCTGTTTCAATAAACTGACCCGCAGTTTTTTTTGCGTTTTCAAAACGGGTATATGCAACTTCGGGAGACCAGCCCAACACCTCAATAAAATTATAATAATCCAGACCACTTGCTGATTTCAGGAACCTTGTATCAGAAGTGTTGCAAATGTCTCCAATGGCTACTATACCTGTTTTCAACATCTCAGATTCAGCTTTTAGAATAGCTTCCAGTTTAAGTTCTTCCGGCAACTGACGACTGCTTACTACGGAAAGCACAAAATCAACCAACCCTTGTTTTTCCTGAATCAATCCCTTCAAGTGGCTAAGTTCCAGATGGCAATGACAATTGATGAATCCGGGACTTAAAATGCCTGATAATTTTTCGATTCCTTCGCCCGCCTGATCTTCCTCCACAATTGTCTCGATAATGCCACCCTCAGTACAAATCAAAACGCCGCTATTTTGCATTTTAAAACCATCGAATAAGTAGTCTGCTTTCAATTTCCTATAACTCATGGATCAGTTAACTTTGCAGCAATTTAAATTTTTCACAGGTTATGATAGATAAACTGGATGCTATCAGGGCAAGATTCGATGAATTAGGTGTGGCACTTACCAATCCGGCTATTGTAAATGATAACAGGAGATTCAGTTCTACCAGCAAAGAATACCGAAGTCTTGAGAAGATTGTAAAATCTTATGACCAATACCGTAACCTCCTTGACGACCTTGCATTTAACCGTGAAGCTTTAAACGGGGATGATGAAGAATTAAGAGAACTGGCCAAGATGGAAACTTCGGCTTTGGAAGAAAAAAAGACAGCCCTGGAAACAGAAATCAGGCAATTGTTGATTCCTAAGGACCCTCAGGATGAAAAAAATGCAATAATTGAAATCCGTGCAGGGACCGGGGGAGATGAAGCCAGCCTTTTTGCAGGAGATCTTTTAAGGATGTATATGAAATATTGTGAAAGAAAAGGCTTTCGGACAGCTCTTTTGAGTGAAAGTGATGGAACGGTGGGGGGTTATAAAGAAGTTCAGCTTGAGGTTACCGGAGAGGATGTATACGGTACTTTGAAATTTGAAAGCGGTGTTCACCGTGTTCAAAGAGTGCCGGATACTGAGCAAAGCGGCCGTGTGCATACAAGTGCAGCTACAGTTGCTGTAATGCCAGAGGCCGAAGATGTTGATTTCGAACTGAATCCTGCGGATGTAAAAATGGAAACAGCCAGGAGTGGGGGAGCAGGAGGACAAAACGTTAATAAAGTGGAAACCAAAGTAATGCTTACACATTTACCTACCGGAACAGTGGTTGTTTGCCAGACAGAAAGGTCCCAGTTGGGAAACCGTGAAAAAGCAATGCAAATGTTAAGAACGCGGTTATATGAAGAACAGGTAAGAAAACAGGAAGAAGAAATATCCAGACACCGTAAAAGCCTGGTCAGTACAGGGGACCGGAGTGCAAAAATCCGGACTTATAATTTCCCGCAGGGAAGAGTAACAGATCACCGGATCGGACTCACTGTTTATAACCTGAGCGACGTGTTGAACGGGAATATCAATGAATTTATTGAAGCGCTTCAGTTTGCCGAAAATGCTGAAAAAATTGCGAAACCTGCTTAAGTTGTTGCGATTTTTCTACAATAGGAGTTGAAATTCAAATGAATAGTTGGAAGCTAATCGTTTTAAGTTGTAAATTCATAATAGTAAATTCTTAACATTGGCGGTTAAACCTATTACAGTTTTTTCCGTTTAATATATGGGAGAATCTCATAAGTTACAATTCTTCAAATTAGGTAGTTATAAAAAAGGTTGAGTCTTAAAAAATTGTTATTAAGAAAATAAGGAAGGAGTTGAATTCGTTTGGATCTGTAACTTTACATCTGTTCTTTCAAAACAAGGCAAAAAAGTAATAAGAATTGGCACTCGAATTGCCTTGTAATAATAAATGGTCTTTTCTATTTGACTTCACAAAAGCAGTCAATTTTCTCATAAGCAGTTAGTTTTGGTTACGGCCCCTGTTTCCACAGGGGCTTACTTTTTTAAAGACCCTTTGAGTTATTTTAAATAAAATTCAGTTTTTGAACCAGGAAAATGTCAGGCGGAAAAATAAAAACCCCGCAATTGCTCCTACTATGTCTGCTGCGATATCATAGATATCATAATCACGGTTTGGAATAAAATATTTCTGCACGTATTCCATCGCAGTTCCATACAAACAGGCCACGATCAATATAACAACTGAATACCTGAGAGAATTATTATTCCCTGGCTTTGCCGAATAATAAAAAGACCAGAAAAAAACAAAACTTCCAAACAGGATGATATGGACATATTTATCAAGGTTAGGTATTGCGAAGTGACTTTCATTGGGTAACATATTTCCGGGGAGGGCCAGTAAAATAAAAATTATAATAGTCCAGATCAGGGCGGGAAAACGATTTGAAAAAATCTTAAATAGTCGGTGGCGCATATTATTGAATGCGAAGATAAGAACCTAACTTGTAACCTTCCCCATCACATACATCGCATCCATAGAAGGAGTTGTACTTCCACCTTTTTTTTCAAGTGTTATAGCAAAAGCTTCAGCTTTCGGAATCGTTTTGAGTTTTACAAATGAAAAATTCTTATCCATATCAAAAACTCCTGCATCAACTGGGTGGCCATCTACAATTGCCCAAAGCTGGTATTGTTTTTCTGGAACGGGCATTGGTAACTGGTTAACCAACAGATAAACTTCTTTGGATTCGGTATTCCAGTAAACAGTCGCCATGCTTGAGGGAGCAGGACTTGCGGGTATACCTGGCATTTTTACTATTTCCATCTTAGGATTTTTCATCAGGCCCAGGGCATTTTCATAAGTCTCCAGTTTTGTTTGCATTACCTGATTGGCGCCGGCAATTTGTGTTTGCGTTGCTACAAGTTCTTTATACTGGGCAATAGATTTTTTATACTGATCTAATAAATAGAAATTAAGCAAAACACTTCCAAGGAGCATAATTAAAGAAGCGGCTGCTAGATATCTTGCGAAACCTTTCCTGGGGATCAATGCAGGTATACGGGAAATAATCCTGGCAGGCTGTTTATCCTTTTCCATTCCGATTTCGGAAAATATCCTGGATTTCAATACACGAGGTGGCTCCAACTTTTGGTTGAGAAGTGATTGTTCTAACTGCAATTCAAATGCATTTCGGGCATCACGTACTTCATGATGAGCATCGCACATTCGTTCGAATTCAGCGCTTTCCTCTGGCGAGGCAACGCCCAGCACATAGCTTTCAACAATTCCACTTAATATGTACTCTTGCGGATTCACTTATTTTAAATATACTCTTAATTGCAATAATGCATTTCGAATACGGGTTTTTACCGTTCCTAATGGGATGTCTTCAATCTGAGCTATTTCTTCATGCGTATAGCCCTTCAAATAAGCAAGTTCAATTAAAACACGTTGTTCGGGTTTAAGTTTTTCCAGGAATTTAGTGAGGCCGATACCGTCAATATTGGTTTGGGTCACCTGGTCACTTCCATATACGTTATCAGTAATCTCCTGGTTTTTCTGACTGTTCATATATCCCTTCGACCTGAGCATGTCGATCGAAGCATTTCGGCTGATATTCAGCATCCAGGTGAACAAACGCCCTCTCAACGGATCATATGATTCAATTTTACGCCAGATATTAATAAAAACTTCCTGTAAAACATCTCCGGCTATTTCTGGCGATTTAACTATCTGAAGTATAATACTGTAAAGAGAACCACTATAGTGATCATACAAATATGAAAATGCCTGATCATCCCTCGATTTAAGGGCCATGACCAGATCCTGCTCATTATATGTTTCAGTTGATGCCAAAGTTCCCGGTTAAATAAATACAACAGCCTGATTTATCCAACCAGGGCTTCATAAGCGGCAGCATCCAATAGGTTAGCTACCTGTCCTGGGTCTTTTACAGTCAGTTTGATCATCCATCCTTTTCCATAAGGATCTGTATTAACAAGATCCGGCGCGTTAGCCAGTTCAGGATTTAATTCAGTAATAGTTCCCGGCACAGGTAAAAAAAGATCAGAAACTGTTTTTACGGCTTCCACGGTACCAAAGACTTCCCCCGCATCCATGGTTTTACCAATGGTTTCCACTTCGACATATACGATATCTCCCAATTCGCGCTGCGCATAGTCTGTAATGCCGACAATAAATATGGTACCTTCTTCCTGCCTTACCCATTCGTGTTCTTTCGTATAGCGTAGGTTTTTTGGAAAACTCATTTGTAGTTATTTAATTGTTCTCTCATGGCAGCTGCAAATATAGAAGGATTTGAATATTCTCTTCTTTTGTTTGTTAATCGTCCAGTTCCTGATTTTCAAAATAAAGTAAAATATGATCCTTCATGAAGTTTTCCTGATCGGTAAAATTGAAAACAGGGAGAGGTTTCAATTGACGGTAATGCGGCCATCCTTCTTCATCCACCGCTTCAAGTTCATAAAAACCACTGGGTGAAAGAATCGTGCATACAGCTACATGCATCAAATCCTGTTTTTGTTCTTTAGAAAATTTAGTCTGAAAATCGCCAACCTCCTGAATGCCGATAAGAAAAAGAATAGCTTCCATATCCGGTTTCTTACCAAATCTGGTCATCAATTTTTCTTCCAGTGACCACCATCTGCTTTGTATATCGTCTTTCACATTCATGGTACAAAGATAGCCTGGTAAGGAATCTATCATGGCATCAGTTAACTTTGTGCAAATTTTCCTTCATGTTACAGTTAGCGATGATTCGGCAACAACCGGATTTAGTAAAAGAGCGACTTCTTGTAAAAAATTTCGATGCTTCGACTGCCATTGATAAGATATTAGAATTGGATGCTCAAAGAAAAAGGCTTCAATTAGAAATGGAATCGGAACAGGCCGGACTAAACGCAATTTCTAAGGAAATTGGGCAGTTGATGACAAAGGGTGAAAAAGAAAAAGCGGAAGAAAAAAAGCTGGAAGTCACTTCATTGAAATCCAAACTATCATACCTGCCAGATGCTGTGAAAGCAATTGAAGATCAATTACATCAGGTACTCGTCACCCTGCCTAATCTTCCATCAGCCCAGGTACCTCCGGGTAAAACGCCCAATGATAATGTCGTTGTGAGAGAAGGCGGAGCCAAACCTGTATTACCTGAAAATGCCCTTGCCCATTGGGATCTGGCCAGGAAATATAACCTGATTGATTTTGAGCTTGGAAATAAAATAACCGGCAGCGGGTTCCCTGTTTATATTGACAGAGGAGCAAGAATTCAGCGGGCCATGATACAATATTTTCTCGATTATAATACCAGGGCCGGCTTTGTTGAATATCAGCCTCCGCTGGTTGTAAATGAAACCAGTGCGTATGGAACCGGCCAGCTTCCCGATAAAGAAGGACAAATGTATTATGTGGGTGAAGATAAGCTGTACCTGATACCCACATCAGAAGTTCCACTCACAAATATTCTGCGCGATTCAATTCTGAATGAAAAAGAGATTCCCGTTAAGATGACAGCGTATACGCCATGTTTCAGACGTGAAGCAGGCAGTTATGGAAAGGATGTTCGGGGTTTGAACCGTCTCCATCAGTTTGATAAGGTTGAAATTGTGCAGGTCGTTCATCCGGATAAAAGCTATGAGGCGTTGGACGAAATGGTAAATCATGTGGAGAGCCTCCTGTTATCACTGGATCTTCCATACCGTATCTTGCGTTTATGCGGAGGAGATACGTCTTTTGCTTCAGCTATTACATATGATTTTGAGGTGTTTTCTGCCGCGCAGGAGAAATGGCTGGAAGTGAGTTCTGTAAGTAATTTCGAAAGCTTTCAGACAAACAGGATGAAAATCCGGTTTAAAGATGAACATGGGAAAATGCAATTATTGCATTCCCTCAATGGCAGCTCCCTTGCACTTCCAAGGATTCTGGCCTGCCTTCTGGAAAACCACCAGGGAGCGAACTCCATCAGTCTGCCTGAAGTTTTACATTCTTATTTTGGAGCCAAAAGCCTCTTAAAGCCTAAAGCCTAAAGCTCAAAGCCTAAAACTAATACAAGCCCAAAGCTTAAAGCCCAAAGCCTAAAACCGATTTAATGATTTAGTCCAAATTCAAATTCTATTTGAACATGAGGAGATCTAAAAAATAGTTTAAGGCTTTAGGCTTATTAAACCTTTCGTTATGAATTTCGTCTTATGAAGAGATGAATCTCAATCAGCAAAAAAATCAGCATCTCTGGTGGCGGGCCGGCTTTGGTCCTCCGGTTGGCCAGGTTAAGGAACTTTCGAAGCAAAAACCAGAGGCTTTATTTCATTCCATCCTCAAAGCTTCAGAAAAAAAACCAGTTCTTTTCGACCTCGCAGATCCTGATTTGAAAGAAATGGTGATGGAGAATCAGCAAATGAATCCCGGTAAAATGCAGAATTTGAAACCGGGAGAAAAACTAATGATCCGTAAACAATCCGTTCAGGATATTTCCAAACTGAATCTTCGCTGGCTGCAGGAAATGACGGATAGCCAGGCGCAGCTACTCGAAAAAATGTCACTGTTCTGGCATGGACATTTTGCCTCAAAAACAGTCAATATTATTTATGATCAGTTACTTCTGAATGTAATCCGTACAAACGCGTTGGGTAATTTCAGGGACCTGCTGGTTGATGTTAGCAAAACTGCTTCGATGATCCAGTTTCTGAATAATAATCAGAATAAAAAGGGACACCCGAACGAAAATTTTGCCAGGGAACTGATGGAACTTTTTACAATCGGCCGGGGCCATTATACGGAAACAGATGTAAAAGAATCAGCACGCGCATTTACAGGATGGGGCACCAATCTGCAGGGAGATTTTATTTTTCGACCTAGGCTACATGACGATGGTGTAAAAACATTCTTTGGCAAAACCGGAAACCTTGCTGGAGAAGATATTCTGGAGATTTTACTTGAACAAAAACAAACCGCAATTTTCATCACCCGGAAAATCTACAAGTTTTTTGTAAATGAAATAGTGGATGAAGAAATAGTGAACACACTGGCTGACAAATTTTATAAAAGTGATTATGACATCAGGAGTTTGATGATCTATATATTTAATTCACCCTGGTTTTACGATCAAAAGAATATAGGTACCCAGATCAAATCACCTGTGGTATGGATGGTAGGTTTGCGAAGACAGCTTCCCCTGGAAATGCAAAATCCCATGGTACAGCTGATTCTGCAACGCTTACTTGGGCAAGTTTTATTTTCTCCGCCGAATGTAGCCGGCTGGCCGGGTGGTAAGCACTGGATAGACAGTTCCAGCCTCATGCTTCGCATGAAGGTTCCGCAAATAATTTCAAAATCGGATTTCATCTTATCCAAACCCAAAGATGATGATGATGTGATGATGGGCATGCGCGATCAGCGGTTTATTAATCCTAAAAAAATCAATGACCCGGGAATTCAATTATTCCAGACTAAAATTCTTTGGGATGATTACACAAAAAATTTCAGTGAAATAGCTGATCTCAGCCTCTACACTGCGATAAGTGATTTGCTTTTACAAAGAACTTTTCCGATGAATGAAAATGATATGATCAAATATATTGATGAGTCTGACCGTGAAAGACGAATCGAGTCCATTACAATACGGCTTATGGGTACTCCGGAATACCAGTTGTGTTAATATAAAAGAAAGAATATGCTGATCAATCGTCGAAAATTCTTACACCTTGGTTCCCTGGCAACAGGTACGCTTATGCTTCCGAAATTTTTAAAAGCATTTGAAGGACCTGTTTCTCTTTCCGCAGGAAATAAAGTTCTGGTTGTTCTTCAGCTGAGTGGGGGAAATGACGGTCTCAATACAGTAATTCCGATTCGCAATGACATATATTATCGCGAACGACCTGTTATTTCTATTGCCAGGGAGAAGACACTTAATCTAAATGAGGAGGCAGGACTTCATCCTTCCCTTACCAATCTGAAAGCTTTATATGATGAAGGCGAACTCGCTATTCTGAATAATGTCGGTTATCCAAATCCTGACAGGTCACATTTTCGCAGCATGGATATATGGCAAACGGCCAGTAATAGTAATGAATATCTGAATTCTGGATGGCTGGGCAGGTATCTCGACGCGCAATGTTCCGGTTGCTCTAAACCTACACAGATTCTTGAGATGGATGATATGCTCAGTCTGGCTTTAAGTGGCGAACAAATGAAAGGAATTGCCCTGAGAGATCCGAAGCGATTGTATGAGACCAGCCAGGATCCTTTTTTTAAAGATATACTTCTGTCAGGAAAAAATGAACAGGCCGAAGATCCTGCATCTTACTTATACAAAGTCATGTCGGAAACGGTCTCTGGTGCCGATTATATTTTTCAGCAAAGCAAATTAAGGCCGAGCACAACAGTATACCCCAATTCCGAGATTGGTAAAAATCTGAAAACGATCGCATCACTGATTTCATCAGACATCAATACCAGGGTTTATTATGTTTCCCTCGGAAGTTTTGATACGCACGTAAGTCAGCAGGCCAAACAGGAAAAATTATTTAACGACCTGAATGACGCAATCAAACCTTTTACGGATGATCTGAAAGCGAATCACAGGTTTGAAGATGTTTTAATGATGAGTTTTTCTGAATTTGGAAGAAGGGTGGGCGAGAATGGCAGCGGAGGTACAGATCATGGTACTGCGAATAATATGTTCCTGATAAGTGGCGGTCTGAAAACCAAAGGTGTAATAAATGAAATGCCCGATCTCTCAAATCTGAGTGAAGGTGATCTCGTTCAGCAACTGGATTTTAAGCGTGTATATGCTACCCTGCTGAATAAATGGTTACAGGCTGATGATTATAAAATCCTCGGACGGCAATATGAACACCTGAATTTTATATAGAAAAATCTATATAATTGTTAATGGTTAATGGTTAATTGTTAGTGTACCATACATCATGATGATGCATTAATGCATTAACAATTAACCATTAATAATTATTTTTACCAGCTTTGTTTTGCAACACCTGCCTTGATGGCCGCAAGTGCTTTTTCCTCACCCAGTAAGGTTGTGAGCTTATTTCCTTTGCCATCGTGTCCCTGGGCCATATAGGCACCTTTGGCAGTCTTGCTGATCACCGCATCCATGATCGGAACATTTTTCTCTTTCGTCTTAACGTTATATGCTGTAAGTACTACGGTGGACATATCTTAAATTTTAAAAGGTTCTGAATACACTAACTGGCTGAGCGGCTAAAGGTATATAAATATTTTTAAACGGGATTTCATTGAATTAAACGTCGAGACGGGCATATTTTGCGTGGGATTCTATGAATTCCCTGCGGGGAGCTACTTCATCACCCATCAGCATGCTAAAAATGCGGTCCGCTTCTGCCGCACTTTCAATGGTAACCTGTTTCAGGGTCCTGGTTCCCGGGTTCATGGTCGTTTCCCAAAGCTGGCTGGCATTCATTTCTCCCAGTCCCTTGTATCTCTGCACGCTCACGCTATCTTCCTTCCCACCCCCCAGCTTTTCAATTTGTAGGCGCCGCTGGTCTTCTGTCCATGCATATGCACTGTCTTTTCCTTTTTTTACCTGGTAAAGAGGAGGCTGGGCAATGTAAATATGACCCTGTTCCACGAGTGCTGCCATATACCGGTAAATGAAAGTGAGGATCAGGGTCGCAATATGGCTTCCATCCACATCAGCATCCGTCATGATAATCACTTTATGATACCGGAGCTTTACAAGGTTTAATGCTTTTGGATCCTCTGTTGTACCGACAGTCACCCCCAGAGCAGTGTACATATTCCTGATTTCTTCATTTTCGTATATCCTGTGTTCCATAGCTTTTTCAACGTTCAGGATCTTGCCCCTGAGTGGAAGTATGGCCTGAAAACTGCGGTCGCGCCCTTGTTTGGCAGTTCCGCCTGCAGAATCACCTTCCACGAGGTATAACTCACAACGTTCAGGATTCCTTTCGGAACAATCAGCCAGTTTACCCGGAAGTCCCCCGCCACTGAGTACACTCTTCCGCTGCACCAATTCCCTTGCTTTACGGGCCGCTGCGCGGGCCTGAGCAGCAAGAATTACTTTCTGGATGATGTTTTTAGCTTCCCGTGGATTTTCTTCAAGGTAAGCTTCTAAAACTTTCGATACTGTAGTATCTACTATTCCACTCACCTCATTATTACCCAGTTTGGTTTTTGTTTGCCCTTCAAACTGTGGTTCAGGAACTTTAACAGAAATAATGGCGCTTAGTCCTTCGCGATAATCATCGCCTTCGATCTCCACCTTTGCCTTTTCAAAATGATTCTGTTTATCTCCATAACTTTTAAATACCCTTGTCAGAGCACGACGGAATCCGGCAACATGGGTTCCACCTTCAATCGTATTGATATTATTTACGTATGAATAAATATGTTCGCTATAACTGTCATTGTATATTAGTGAAACTTCAACAGATACATTAGTAGCGGCATCCAAAACATTCACATAAATAGGTTTTGGAATCAGCGGCGTCCTTGCCGCATTGCTGTCCAGCATTTCCAGGAATTCTGTAATTCCACCCTGGCTGTAAAATGTTTTTGAATAAATCTTACCTTCTTCATCCAGATCACGATGATCGTTGATTACTATTTTTACGCCCTTATTCAAAAACGAAAGTTCGCGAAGACGGCTTTCGAGTATGTCACGGTTATAAACAAGGGTGATGAAAATACTTGAATCCGGATGGAAATGCACGCGGGTACCCGTTTTGTCGCTTAATCCGATTTCGCGGACAGGATATTGAGGGATACCAATTTTATATGCCTGTTCGAATATTTTACCTTCGCGTTGTACCGTTACATGAAGATCACTGCTTAGTGCGTTTACACAACTTACACCTACACCATGCAGGCCTCCTGAAACTTTATAAGTGTTCTTGTCGAATTTTCCCCCTGCATGAAGAATGGTCATGACTAATTCCAAAGCACTTTTCTTTTCTTTGGTATTCATACCCGTAGGAATACCGCGCCCATCATCCTCCACACTGACAGAATTATCAGTATATATATCCACAATAATATTACTGGCATATCCGGCGAGTGCTTCGTCGATCGAATTATCTACTACTTCATAAACAAGGTGATGCAAACCTTTTACGCCCACATCGCCAATATACATTGCAGGCCTTTTTCTGACTGCTTCCAACCCCTCGAGAACCTGAATACTATCTGCTCCGTAACCATTGACTGCAGGAGCTGCAACCTGTTGCTGACTATCGTTCATATTTAATTGAAAAACCGGTTATTAGATTTAAATAACAGGGTCTGCAAATTTACTAAAATCAGGGGTAAGAACGGGTTTAAAACCCTTCTTTTTTAAACAAATTTTTTGGGTTTTTTTTCATGAAAACGGAGAGGATTTTTAGGGTATCTGAAGGCAGGCCCAACTATATCCTTATTATTTGAAGTTTGGGGGCTAAATTTGCCGGATATTTATGCATCAACCTCCGGATATACTCACCCTTGCTTATAAACAGCCCTTCATGCAGGAGCAATTAGAGCTTCTGGATGAAAAAGAGCGCCAGATTCCGGGGTCGGTTCAATATGTCATACGCCGGTTCGAGAAGAATCCCCAATGGAGCCTGGAAGATACCGGTATGATGGTATATCATTATCAACGCGAAAAACCCCAGGAGAACTATTTTGAACTGCGGTTTTGTATCACCGGCAACGCATATTGCAAGCAAAAGAGCAGGGAATGTGAAATCTGTCAGCAGCATACCTCCCGTTTATGCCCGGATCGTACCGAAACAGTGGATGTAATGAATTTTCGTTTTTCGCCGGTACATCTTTCTCAGTTTGTGAAACAAAATCAATTACCTGGCAGCTTGTCAGATAATGTTCTTCATTTTAAACATCCATCTTCTTTTTCTAAAATATTATCCCTTTGCAGCCGGACCCGTATGCTGCTGGAAGGATTATTGAATCATAATTACACTGATAGTCTGGAGAATATTTTCATTAATGCCCAAACGCAAATGTTGCTGCTTTACAGCCTTGAATGTATGCTGGGTGAAAAAGAAGTGGAAGCTTTTCAGTGTAAATTTCTTGCGAACGGTGCCGACAGGGAAAAGATTAATCTAGCCAGGGAAATATTACTCGAACATATAGGTGAACCGCTTACTATTCGTGAACTCAGTAGAAAAGTAGCCATCAATGAATGCTATTTGAAAAAGGGATTCAAGGAACTTTTCGGCACCACTATTTTTGATTTTTACCAGGGCCAGCGCATGGAACATGCGCGATATCTGTTATATGAAAAGGGATTAAGCGTTACAGACGTTTCAGTTATGCTGGGTTACTCTTCCATCTCTCATTTTTCTACTGCATTTAAAAAACACACCGGGCTTAAGCCTTGTGAATTACTTTTTAAAGCCTAAAGCCTAAAGCCTAAAGCCTAAAGCCTAAAGCCTAAAGCCTAAAGCCTAAAGCCTAAAGCCTAAAGCCTAAAGCCGAAATCTTGTAACCAATAAAGTTAAATACTCGCTTTGATTTCAAAAAGAAGCTTTGGGCTTTAAGCTTTAGGCTTTCAGCTTTATTCGCTTCTCAAGCTTTTTATTGGATTCGACAATGCTGCTTTTATAGCTTGTGAGCTCACTGTGAAAAGTGCGATCAAAACTGTAGCAAATCCTGCGATGGCAAACATCCACCAGCTGATTTGGATTCTGAAAGCAAAACCCTCGAGCCATTTATTCATAGCCCACCAGGCAATGGGTATTGCAATCAGAAAAGCGATCAGAACAAGTTTTAAAAAGTCTTTCGATAATAATTCTACAATACCGGTAACGCTGGCGCCCAGTACTTTTCGAATTCCGATTTCCTTATTTCTTTGCTCTGCACTGAAAGCCGCAAGTCCAAATAAACCGAGACAGGAAATACAGATTGCTATTAGCGTAAATGCATTGATGATACGCGACATTGAAATATCTGATTCATATTGTTTCTGAACCTGTTCGTCCAAAAATGTATATTCAAAAGGCACTCCTGGAATATCCTTATGCCATACAGCTTCTATCCTGGACAAAAGGTCTTTATAATTCTTCACAGAAGTGTGAACTGTCAAATTAGCCCATAGGCCATCCTGTTTATGATTCATCCATAGCATAAAGGGTTCAACTTCTTTATGTAACGATCCGAAGTTAAAATCTTTCATAACACCAGTAATTTCCCATACACGGGAGTTTGCGTCGGTAAGTTTTGTACCGGGTGCTTTAAGAGGTGACAAACCTATATTGCGCATAAATGTTTCATTGACTAATATTTTTGCCGAGTCATCTGATCTGAAATCCCGGCCACTTACCAGTTTTATTCCATTGGCCCTGACAAAAAATTCATCGCTGACAATAAAGCTCGCCGGTTTTGCATCTGCCTTAGGCTGTCCAGGTAGCGTAAAAACATTCGAAAAAAGTGCAGGATTACTCAGGAACTTACTGGCATTACTGACTTCTTTAACTCCTGCAACCTGACGAAGATCATCCATGAATGCAGGAATATATTTGAAAGATTCTCCGGTATTAAATGTAAAAATCAGACGTTGTTCCTTATCAAATCCAAGATCCTTATTTTTAATATATTCCAACTGACTGTAAATAATTACAATTCCTGTTATCAATACAATCGATAATACAAATTGGAAAACCACGAGTGATCGGCGGATTCCTGCAGCGGATATTTCACTGGTAAAATTTCCTTTGATTACTTTAACTGCACGAAAAGCAGAGAAATAAAATGCAGGATAACTACCAGCGATTAGTCCTGTAACCAGCACCAGTGATACAAGCATAATCCAGATTCTGAAATCTTTCAGGAAATACAGATTGATATCTGCCTGCGTAATTTCATTCAGAAAAGGCAGCACAAAAATTAGTAGCGGAAGTGCGATCATCACAGATACCAGGGAAATTAAAAAGGATTCACCAAGAAACTGCCTGATAAGATCTTTTTTGCCGGCCCCAATCACTTTTCTAACGCCCACTTCCTTTGCCCGTTTCGATGCACGTGCAGTTGAAAGATTCATGAAATTGATGCAGGCAATGAACTGTATCAAAGCTGCAATGAGTGCAAGGATGGCCAGAAATGTCGGACTAACAGGTTTTCCAATCCCAGGATTTTCCATTGCGGGTGTAGTATGAATACTGGATATAGGTTGAAGATACATTTTGACTCCAAGACCTGCTTCTTTCAACTCCTTCCCTGCATATCTGTTTACAAATGCAGGAAATTTATTTTCAAGTAAAGCAATATTGGTATTCAGCCGAACTTTTACATAGGATGAGATATAATTATTGCTGGTCCATGAATCATTATGCATAGTGGATTCGCCATTACCACCACTATTCATAGTTACAAAAACATTTGCATGCAGGTGTGATTTACCAAGACTTTCATCTACTACGCCTGTGACTGTGTAATCCGTTATTCCCTGCGTATTATCAATGGTAATTGTTTTTCCAACCGGATCAATATGGCCAAATAATTTATCTGCGGTGGGTTTTAATAAGACAACGGAATATGGTTTCATTAAAGAACTCTTATTTCCTTCTACAAAATGATAGGAAAACACATCGAAGAAAGTAGAGTCAACATAATAAGGATCGGTTTCATAAACTGAATGATCTTTATAACTAAGTAAATGCCTGTCAATCCCGATAAATGGAACGACACGGGTGAACTGTTCTACCTCAGGAAAATCGCGTTTCATTGCCGGACAAATAAAGCCACTTGTATTTGCAAGACTATATACGCCATCATTTGTAATCAATTTCCTATCAACACGATAAATGCGGCTTACTCCTTCATGATGTTTATCGTAGCCGTATTGGTCTTTTACATATACCAAAATATAAAGACAACACAGGGTGCCTATGGCTAATCCGAATACATTGATAAAACCGAAGGTTTTGTTTTTAAGCAGGAAACGCCAGGCGGTTTTGAAATAGGTTTTGAACATGATTTATTTGTTGAAGGATGACACCCGCACGTGCGGTATTCGATGACCGTTAATCGTTAATCGTGGATCGTAGATCGATTTACGATGCACGATACACAATACACGAACAAAATGCCAGACTGATATCTTATTGAGTATCATGTTCTTATACAATTATCAGAAATGAAAACTGCCCGTTTTTGATACGAAAACCGTTCGTTTTTAATATGAACCTTCATAAACACATGATTGTCATTATTTTATCCTAGACGCTTCGGGATTCCTTCGGGAATCCTTCGGGATTCCTTCGGGAATCCTTCGGGAATCCTCGAAGAACTCCCGAAGAACTCCCGAAGAGCTTGCAAAGAACTCCCGAAGCCAACCAATGGCAATATTGGTCGAAACCAGAAGGAAACCAGAAGAAAGATAAAAGCAGTAATCAATACCTAACTACCGTTCAAAATAGTATAATATAGACTATACCTCCGTTTACCAAAGAATACTATTCGGAGGGACTTTTAAAGCTTGTAATGGAAGATTGAAATTATAGGCCCTCTAAGGCCATTGTAGCGGCTTCAAGCGTTTCATCCAGATCCCGGAAGGACAGGGCATTGTTAAGAAACCAGCTCTCAAAAGCCGAGGGGGGTAGATAGATCCCCTGTTCCAGCATACTATGAAAAAACCGGTTAAATCTTTGCATATCAGCGGCGGCTGATGATTCAAAATCTTTTACCGGATGTTCAGTAAAATGAAGACTAATCATGGATCCGAAGCTGTTTATGGAAAAGGGAATTTTTTTCTTGGTAAATACTTCGTGAAGACCCTTGTGCAAGTAGTTTGTCTTTTTTTCCAATTCGTTATAAATGGATGGATTATCCTTTAATATTTTTAAAGTGGTGATCCCCGCGATCATCGCGATCGGATTACCGCTGAGGGTACCAGCCTGATATACTTTTCCAACAGGGGCAATATGTTCCATAATTTCCCTGCGACCTCCGAAAGCACCTACTGGCAAGCCACCACCGATAACTTTTCCATATGTAACCAGGTCGGCCCGGATACCGAGTTTCTCCTGTGCGCCGCCCGCTGCGAGGCGAAAACCAGTCATCACTTCATCAAAAATTAAAATGATATTTTCTTTATCACAGAGTGCACGCAATGATTCCAGAAATCCTTTTTCAGGAGGTATGCATCCCATATTACCTGCAACCGGTTCAACAATAATAGCAGCGATTTCACCGGAATATTTTTTTGCTATTTCCTCCACAGCGAGGAAATTATTGAAGGGTGCCGTTAAAGTATCCTGCGAAACTCCTGATGTAATGCCCGGTACATTTTGTATCTGCAAAGTGGCCATCCCACTGCCGGCTTTCACCAGAAAGACATCAGCATGACCGTGATAATGTCCTTCGAATTTCAGGATTTTATTTTTTCCTGTAAAACCGCGGGCAAGTCTTACTGCGCTCATACAGGCTTCTGTTCCACTGTTCACCATTCGGATGAGGTCAACATGGGGAACCATTCCTGTAATCAATTCCGCCATTTCGATTTCCAGTTCTGTAGGAGCACCATATGAGGTCGAGAGCAGAGCGCGTTTCTGTATAGCTTCTACAACTGATTCATGTGCATGACCAAGGATCATTGGCCCCCAGGAAGCGATATAATCGATGTATTTATTTCCGTCGGCATCGTAGAGGTAACTGCCCTTCGCTTTATTTATAAAAAGTGGTGTTCCTCCTACACTGCGGAATGCACGTACAGGAGAATTCACTCCACCAGGGATTGTTTTCTGCGCGCGCTCGAATAATTCTTTACTTTTATTTATTTCCATTTTTTAAGCGTAAAGCTTAAGGCTCAAAGCCTAAAGCTCTCTTTAATTATTAATTATTGATTCAAATATCTTTCCTGCACTCTTATACTCTTATACTCCTATACTCTTATACTTTATTCTCACACTCTCACACTCTCACACTCTCACACTTTGTTTCATCTCATTCATTCAGTAACTGAATCGCTTCCCTGGCAAAATAAGTTGCAATCAGGTCAGCCCCGGCTCTTTTGATGGCAGTCAGTGTTTCCAGGATGGCCTTGTTTTCATCCAGCCAGCCCATTTTTGAAGCAGCTTTTATCATTGCATATTCTCCACTGATATTATAAGCACTAACGGGTACGCGCACTGCATTTTTTACTTCACGGATAATATCCAGATAAGCGAGAGCAGGTTTTACCATCACAATATCTGCCCCCTCCTCCTCATCCTGAAGGGCTTCTTTAATGGCTTCCGTACGGTTGGCATAGTCCATCTGGTAGGTTTTTTTATCACCAAAACCTGGTGCAGAATCCAGCGCATCGCGGAAGGGACCATAAAAACAGGACGCATATTTTGCACTATATGCCATGATACCTGTTTTGTTGAATCCATTTTTCTCAAATGCATTCCGGATGGCGCCGATGCGGCCGTCCATCATATCACTGGGTGCTACAAAATCTGCTCCCGCTTCTGCATGACTGAGACTCATATTCACGAGTGCCTCTACTGTTTCATCATTTATAATCTCACCATCTTTTACGATGCCATCATGTCCATAGGATGAATAGGGATCGAGTGCCACGTCGGTCATTAAAATTATTTCAGGTACAGCTTCTTTAATCGCACGAATGCTTCGTTGCATCAGACCATCGCGGTTCCAGGCCTCTTTCCCCGTATTATCCTTCAGTTCATCTTTACATTTAATGAAAAGCAACACCGATTTCAACCCACGTGCATGTAGCTCCTTTACTTCCTTTACTGTTATATCAAGACTGTTCCTGAAGTATCCGGGCATGGAAGAAATTTCCTGACGGATCTGATTTCCTTCATCTATAAAAAGCGGAGCAATGAAATCTGCCACGCTGAGATGAGTTTCAGCAACCATACTTCTGATAGAAGGATTGGAACGCAATATTCTAGACCGGTGTTGTAATATCATTGATAATTTATTTATCTGTATTTATTCATAATGTGGAAAATGTGGAATTGTAAATAATGTAAAAAATGAAGGATGAAATTTAAAATTTAATTTAAAATTTCATTTTCACTTTATTACATTCATCACAATTCCACATTCATCACATTATTGATTAGTTCTCTACCCATTCTTTCGGATACAGGCACACCTGCAACAATTCGTCTTCTCTGCTTCCGGGTTCAGGATGATAATTATATATCCATCTTGCCCTAGGAGGAAGACTCATCAATATACTTTCCGTTCTTCCATTTGTTTTTAATCCGAACAAAGTCCCACGATCATGAATCAGATTGAACTCAACATAACGTCCGCGACGTATTTCCTGCCATTTGATTTCATTTTCACCAAATGGAAGATCTCTGCGTTTTTCTACTATTGGAAGATATGTTTTCAAAAAAGCCATCCCATTTGCTTTCTGGAATGCAAATAATCTTTCCGCATCCTTTGCATCCACCGGACGCAGATAATCATAAAATATCCCGCCGATGCCACGCAATTCCTCACCCCGATGATGATTGCTGAAATAATGATCACATTCTTTTTTATAAAACGGATATAATTTTTCACCAAATGGATCGAGTGTTTGTTTTATAGTATTGTGAAAATAAATGGCGTCTTCTTTAAAAAGATAATAGGGTGTAAGATCCGTTCCGCCGCCAAACCAGCTGTCGATTATTTCATCTGATTCATTATACAGTTCAAAATAGCGCCAGTTGGCATGCACCGTTGGTACAAATGGATTCGCAGGATGAATTACCAGCGATAAACCGCAGGCAAACCATTTGGAACCTTCAATTTTTAATTGTGCTTTCATGGCATCCGTTACATCTCCGAATACTACTGAACTGTTTACTCCACCTTTTTCAAACACATTTCCGTTTTCAATGATCCTTGATTTTCCTCCGCCCCCTTTTTCTGATCTTTCCCAGCAGTCTTCTCTGAACCGTGACCTGCCGTCGACTTCTTCCAAACTTTTGCAAATATTATTTTGTAATGAATGAATAAACTGGATCCAGTTTTCACGTAAACCTGCAGCACTTGTTGTATATGTACTGATATTATTCATTGTTAAAGAGATGACAATACTTGTTTTTCTTGGTTTAGATAAACATGATTTTTAACTGTATCGATGAAGGCTTTCGCATGATCAACCGGAACATGCGGTAGTATTCCATGACCCAGGTTGGCGATATAGCTGCCAGGCCCGAAGCTGTTTAACATCTTCGTCACTTCTTTTTTTAATTCAGGAATAGGACTTAGCAATCTGGCAGGATCCAGGTTTCCCTGCAGGGTAATGCCCGTCCCTGCAAGCTTCCTGGCTGTTTCGGGACGAATGCACCAGTCCAATCCGATGCAAGCCGCACCGGTACCAACCATTTCAGGTATTGAACCCCATGCTCCTTTTGCAAATAAAATGCTGGGAACATCATTTCTTAATGCCTGGATAATCTGCCGCATATATTTCAAAGAAAAAATTTCGAAATCATCCGGACTTAGTAAACCTCCCCAGGAATCGAAGAGCTGGATAACATCCGCACCCGCTTTCACCTGTTGTTTCAGATAAGCTATGGTTGTTTCAGTCAACATTTGTAACAAACGATGTGCTAGTTCAGGTTGGGTATAGCAAAATGTTTTTACCAGATCGAAAGTTTTAGATCCTTTTCCTTCCACCATATAACATAAAAGCGTCCATGGTGCTCCCGCGAATCCAATGAGTGGAACCCGGTTATTTAATTCCACTTTCGTTAATCTGATCGCATCAAATACATAACCGAGTGTTTCTTCAATATCCGGAACAAAAACGCGGGAAAGATCATCCTTTGTTCTTATAGGTTCCGGCAAGACCGGTCCCTTATTTTCTATAAGTTGTACTTCAAGTCCCATGGCCTGAAGAACTACCAGTATATCTGAAAAAAGTATCGCAGCATCAACACCAATCTGATTAACGGGCTGCAGTGTAATTTCTGTTGCCAGCTCAGGTGTTTGTACACGGGTAAAAAAATCATATTTATCCCGCAGCTTGCGATAGTCTGGCAGGTATCGTCCAGCCTGTCGCATCATCCATACAGGAGTTCTTTCAGTAGATTCTCCCCGAAGTGCTTTTATTATTAAGTCATTTTTGATCATACTTATGTTATAGGATGAGATGTGGCATATTCAACCGCCATGTTAAAAACAAAGGCCTTATCAGCTTTGGGTGAAATAATGATTTTATTGGATGTCAGAATGTTCAATGCAGCGGCGGTTGTTTTACCCATGGCAAATATGCGTGTTTCCGCTTCGAGATGGTTTATAGAAAAAAAACTTTCTGCGGCTTTCGGGCTGAAAAATAAAATTGCATCCGGCTGATCCTTCAATCGTACTGGTGTAAGCTTCGTTTCGTAAACAATCAATTCTGTCAGGCTGATATTATTTTTTCTTAGGCTATCAGGAAGAATATCCATTCGCTGGTCACCACAAAAAAATAAAGCCTCTTTTACTTTGTCTGTAATCATCAGCCGCGATAATGAAAAAGCATTGTCGGCATATCCGGCAATGGCTTCACTCCCGAAAATTTTTTCAACTGCAATACGTGTTTCATTTCGGATACAATAGATTTCCCAATGCGGTTTAGTTTTCAAAAATTCACCAACATACTTCGCCGCATGCGCACTGGTAAAAACGACCACTCTCTTCTCTGATGCGAATTCACAAACGAGGGGCTTTAATTCTACTCCGGGGCGGGGAATTATTTTTATAAATGGAACAACACTGACTTTAATCGTTTCCGGAATATGGTGGATCCGATCGAAAGGTAGTGCTGCTGTGGATAATATATGATAAAGGCGGTCAGACATGTTTTTTCTTTTCAAGTATTTCCTGTCCGCCAGAACTGAGCAATTCATGAGCAGCGGCCGTTCCGAGACTGGCTGCCAGTTCTACCGAGATTCTTTTTTCTATGAAAAACATTTTATCACCAGAAGGATCCAGGAGATTTCCCTTGAAAAAGACTTCTTCCCCTTCTGTTTCAGCCAATGCACCTATCGGAGTAGTGCAACCACCAAGTAAAGCAGCTAAAAAATCGCGTTCGATTTTTACGCAGAATGCAGTTGATGCATGGTGTATGTTATGGCATATTTCGATAATTTCTTTTTCATTTTCCCTGCAAACTACCAGGATGGCGCCTTGTGCCGGTGCTGGAATCATCCAGTCCAGTTCTATGGAACTTGCCTGACGAAGTCCCAGACGCTGAAGTCCGGCTGCGGCAAATATTGCACCACACCAATTGCTGTCTTCCAGTTTTTTTAACCGGGTGTTCACGTTACCACGGATGGGTTCAATTTGATCCGCTGGAAAACGATGAAGCCACTGGGCTCTTCTTCTTAAACTGCTTGAAGCTATGATAACCGGTTCATGATTTTCAAGATGAATATTTTCGTTGGATGGATGTGGAACGAGTAAATCGTAAGGGCTGTCTCTTTCCAAAATAGCAGCTTCTGTGATGCCGGTCGGAAGATCCACCGGAACGTCCTTCATCGAATGAACTGCGAGATCGATTTGATTATTCAATAAAGCCAGATCCAGGCTTCGCGTAAAAATTCCCTGTACACCCATGGCATACAGTGGCGTAGTAAGATCCAGATCACCTTCACTTTTTATCAGGACCAATTCGGATTCCACGCCATGTTTTTTAAGCAATGACTTTACGTGGTTGGCCTGCCACAGAGCAAGCTGGCTTTCGCGTGTGCCGATCCTTAATTTTTTAGACATGTTAAACTCCTTTATCAGCCCGCGATAAACTCATTGATCGCCTCGATATAATAGCACCCGCGCTGGTTTTCGCGACGCATTTTGGAAGCCATTCCGTTTAAAACACGCTGGATTTTCTGGTCTCTGTTTATGAAAGATGACTTCACAGAAAGTGGTTGATCGAATAATGGAGAACCGTGTATTTCCTGGAGTTTTATTTTTACGAGCTTAAGTACAGGAACGTGTTTTCGCATTTCATGCCATTCCATTAATTCCTTCAGGTGATTTTGTATTATCATTCGGGCTTTTGGTACTTCTGCAGCACGACGAAGGAGGGTGTCATCTTTAAGTTTTGAAAGTCCGTCCACATCTATAAGTGTGACATTATGCAAATGCTTCGCGTTTTTTTCAACATTGCATGGAATGGAAAGATCAATAATGAGTTTTTTCCCCGTGATATTTTCAAGGTCGGAAGAATGAATGACCGGCTCAGAAGAATTGGTTGCAACAAGAATAATATCAGCATTATTTATTTCTTCCGCGAGGTTTTCAATTGATGCAGTTCTTAAATCAAATGCAGACGCGAGGTTTTCTGCTTTTTCGGGTGTACGGTTCATTAGAGTGATATGACTGGTGCCGAGATAATCGACGAGATTTTTACAAGTGATCGTCCCGATTTTCCCGGTGCCCAGTAACAGAATCTGCTTATTTTCCAATGAATCCGTGTTTTCCCGGATATACTGAACAGCAGCGAAAGCGACAGATACCGTTCCATCGCTCAGTTTAGTATTATTTTTAATTTCTTTGGAGGATTGTAACACCTGGTTAAGAGCCCTTTCAAGTAAAGTATGTATGAAACCTCTTTCTTTTGCAAATTTCATTGCCTGACGTAGTTGTCCTATTATTTCATAGTCTCCCAATATCTGCGAATCAAGACCGGCACCGACATCAAAAAGATGATGCAATGCTTTTAGTCCGTGTTTTCGATAAGCCAATTGATTAAAAAGATCTGCCGTTCCCTGTGTTTGCGAGCAGAGAAGATTTACAAGCTGGTCAGGATTATCAGCGATACCATAAATTTCTGAACGATTGCAGGTCGATAAAACAAAAAGATCACGGACATCAAACTTTGCTGCCAGCTTCAGTATACTATCATATTGTTCCGGTCCAATGGCGAAAGATCCCCTGATTTCAGTATCAGTCTTTTTGTAATTAATACCGGCGACGAAGAAATTCGATAATTCAGTGTTTGCGTTTCTACTCATCCTTTAAAATAGTACGCCAAAATTAGTTCCTGCGATTACTACAACCGCATATTTGTGTCATGATAGTGTCATTTATAATAGTGATCCTTGTCACAATATGTTATGATCCAAATCATATCAGCACCTGTTTGCATAGAAAGTTTCTTAATTACATTTGCAAATGACCAATTTGAAAAGGGGAGTTATTTTGATGAATCTGGGTTCGCCGGATTCAACAGAAGTGCCGGATGTGAGAAAATACCTGGATGAGTTTCTAACAGATAGAAGAGTTATAGATTCCTGGCTGGTGCGTAATTTATTAGTACGAACAGTAATAGTTCCGAAAAGAGCTCCTGAATCTGCCAAAGCTTATCGAACTATCTGGTCAAAAAACGGGTCACCGCTTGTCCACACGACAATGGAGCTTGCAAAAAAATTGCAGGAGCAGTTACCGGAGCCTGTTAGTGTTGCCATGAGATACGGCAATCCGGACATGGAATCGGCTTTTGAGGCTTTATTAAAGAAGATCCCGGAAATCCAGGAAGTCATTGCTGTTCCTCTTTATCCTCATTATGCGATGTCTTCCTACGAAACGGCTGTTGAACATGCAAAAGAAATTCACAGTAAAAAAAAATATAGATTCAGGCTTGAATTCGTTCCTCCTTTTTATCAGAATCCCGCTTACATACATGCCATGGCAGAAAATATGCGGCCATATATTCAAAAGGAATACGATCATCTGCTTTTTAGTTTTCATGGCATTCCTGAAAGACATTTGAAAATATCAGACCCAACCCATAAACATTGTCTTCATACATCGGATTGCTGTTCGGTGGCATCTGTTGCTCATGCAACCTGTTATCGGCATCAATGTCTTCAAACCATGAAACTGATTGCAGAAGAACTTGGGCTGGAACAAAAGAAATTCAGTTTCTCCTTTCAGTCCCGACTCCTTAAAGATCCATGGCTAAAACCTTATACTGATTTCAGGTTACAGGAAATGCCCTGCGAGGGAATTAAGAAACTGCTGGTTGTTTGTCCTGCTTTCGTAAGCGATTGCCTTGAAACACTGGAGGAAATTGAGATCCGCGGTAGGGAAAGTTTTCTGGCATCCGGAGGAACTGAATATGAGATGATACCCTGTTTAAATACTCACCCGCTTTGGGTAAAAACACTGGTTGATCTCGTGAAAGATTAAAACTTCGTATGTACCTATATATAAAGGCACTTCATATAATATTTATCGTCACCTGGTTTAGCGGGATGTTTTATATTGTCAGACTCTTTATTTATAGTACTGAAGCAGCTGAAAAAACAGGAGCTGAACGTCAGATTCTGGTGAATCAGTTCCACATCATGACCAGGCGATTGTGGCTGGGTATTACCTGGCCTTCTGCAATACTTACACTCGTATTCGGACCCTGGATTTGGATTTTAATGGGTAGTACACCGCACTGGCTGGTTGTAAAACTTGTATTTGTTCTCATTCTTTATCTGTATCATTTTTCATTACATATTATATATAGAGAACAACAAAGGGGCATATACCGTTACAGTTCTCAAAAATTGCGTATATGGAATGAACTGGCCACCCTGCTTTTATTTGCCATAGTTTTTCTTGCCAGTGTAAAACAGGCGATGAGTTGGGTATTTGGCCTCGCAGGAATTCTTTCTCTGGCGGTTGTACTGATGCTGGCTATTCGGATTTATAAGAAGATGCGCAACAAACCGAAGTAGTGTGGTCCCGCCCAATGCGGGATGATAAATGTAGAGAATGAAAAATGTGGGAATTAAATTATTAATGACAATGAGGAAATGTGGGATTTGTCATAAAAGAAAACTTATTCATTTGCATCTCTAAAGCTTTCCCTGCAGTTTTTGGTTTGGTTAATAATCCCGGGTTTAATTGTGGCAATCGAAAACTCAATTCTCACATTCACCACATTATTATAAATGTAAAAATGAGGCTGTCTCGTTAGTCGAGATGGCCTCTTTTATTTTTTAAGACTTTGGTTTAAGTTTTTTTTGATTGATAATTGAGTTGGTGTGTAAAGCACGCCTTTTTCAGGCTGTTTTCTTTCTAAGATTGTGTGCCAAGGCCAGTAAACCGGTTTCGACAGTTACCTTCTCCATTCCCCGAAGCATAAATCGCTTGAAGTGGTGATTATGTTTGATATTTCCGAACACAGGTTCGGTATCCCAGCATCGCTTTTTTCTTTTTTCAATCCCTCGTTTACTTTTCAGTCTTTTGTCGACCTGTGCTTTTAGCCGGATAAGATTGCGATTAACGTAGATCTTGCGACTGCCTTTCTGATCATGACATTCGCTTCGCAACGGGCAGCCTTTGCAACTGGCAACTTTATATTGGTTCAAAGTTTGACTGAACCCACGTTCTGTCGTATTAGTGATTACCACACCGGTATTTTTCATCGGTTTACCTATCGGGCAACGATATTGGTCATTTGCCTGATCGTAAACCAGATTTTCCTTGGCATAGAGATCCTTCTTTGGCCGGGATGTATGGCGCTGGTTTTTATCGAACTGATTGTGTTTTACATAACCGGTAATGCGCATGTCCTCCAGCCATTGATAGTTTTGTTCGCTTCCATATCCAGCATCCGCAGTAACCGAACTGGGTTTTTGTTTGAAGTTTTTAGTATGTGTTCTCAGGTGACTGATCAGTGTAGCGGTGTCAGTAGGATTTTGATGGAGGCTGTAAGAAGCGATAAACTGATTGTTCGTGCTGATCTGTATATTGTACGCTGGTTTCAACTGCCCGTTCATCATGTGATCTTCCTTCATGCGCATGAACGTAGCATCGGGATCTGTCTTGCTATAACTGTTTCTGTTGGATCCCAGGATCTCTTCCTGCGCTTCATATTTATCCAGTGCCGCTGGCCAGTGTTTGGCGCCGTAGTTCAACTTCTGGCGAACCTCTTTGCTTGCAGGTTTGTCTTTCAACGCCTCATTGATGGCAGAGATCGTTTGATTGACTTTTTCACTATCTATCTTCTCAAAGCCAGAAGGGTCTGTATCATCCATTTCTGAGGCGGCTACCGAACGGGCGTATTGCCACAGATCGTTCAACTGTTCTTTTATCCGTTCACGACTGGTCTTCATCGCTCTGCCCCACACGAACGTATACCGATTAGCGTTGGCCTCTATCTTCGTCCCATCTGTATAGAGTTCCCGGATATTTAAAAGCCCTTCTTCGCAGAGCAACATTACTACCTGCGTGAAGATCGGTTGCAAGGTCTTCTGCAACCGCTGACCGCGGAAACGGTTAATTGTATTGTGATCGGGTTTTTGCATCCCGGCCAGCCACATATAAGGTATCGTCTGACCGACGGCTTCTTCTATTTTCCGACTGCTGTAGACATTGTTGATGTAACCATACACCAGGATTTTGAGCAACATCCGTGGATGATAACTGCTTGCCCCACCGGGCTTGTACTGTCCTACCAGCTCCGTAATATCTATTTTATCCAGAATGTCATTGACCACCCGCACCGGATGGTTTGCCGCAATCAAATCGTTCAGGTCAGGAGGCAACAGCATCCCCTGATTTTGATGGTTGCTCTTGAAAACAACCTTGAGTGTTGTTGGATTTCCCATAACTAAATCTCCACAAAAACAATACTCAAACCACTTTTAAACAACACTTATTATACAGTGCCTCTGTGCATAAACCCTCCCTGAAAACTGAAATAAAAAAGAGGCCGCTCAAAATTACTTTTGAGACAGCCTCATTTTATAAAAGGGGCAAAAAGGTGGTCTTTCAGAAACTGGCTTTGAATGGTGATTCAGGAATTGGCAAAAAATTCAATACTAGCAATGGTTTTTGCAAAGGCGATAAAAGGAATTAAAAACGGGAAGGTGCGGATTAATACAAAAAAAACGCCTAGCGTAAAAAGGAAGGGGAGTAGGAATACCCCCCTTTTTAACCCCTAAACCCTAAACCGTAGAAAAAAATTTTTCAGAACCCCGAGAATGTCTTTTTATAGATACAGTCTCAATGATTTTATATAGGATCAGACCCCTTTTTTCAAACATAAATTATGCCAAAGGATTTCTTTGTGGATAATTGATTGTACTTAAATGCTTGATTCTGCTCAACTTCTGCGTAACAATACTTTAAGCTATCGTACACAAACGATTTGTAATCGGGGTTTTATACGGGTAGAAAAACCTCTAAATTCATTAGCTTTGCAGCCATTTTGAATTGTTAAATTTTTATTTTTTTTAAATTATTTTATAACCCATTCATTATTAAGGGATCCACATGGCCGGGCGTTACAAAGAATATGAAAAGCTGAATCTGCCGGAAATTGGACGGATCATTCTGGACCAGTGGAAGGCTATCCATGCGTTCCAAAAAAGTGTTAAATTACGTGAAGGAAATAAACCTTTCGTTTTTTACGAGGGTCCTCCCAGTGCCAATGGCCTGCCTGGTATTCATCACGTAATAAGTCGTACACTCAAAGATCTGGTATGCCGCTATAAGACAATGCAGGGATTTCAGGTGGAAAGAAAAGGCGGTTGGGATACCCATGGACTGCCGGTTGAATTAGGAGTTGAAAAAGAGCTTGGCATAACAAAAGAAGATATCGGAAGAAAGATATCAGTTGAAGAATATAATCAGAAATGCCGGGAAGCAGTTCTGAGGTACAAGGATAAATGGGACGATCTTACAGATCGAATCGGTTATTGGGTTGATTTGAAGCATCCCTATATAACCTTTGAGAATCAATATATTGAAACGTTGTGGTGGATTCTCAAAGAATTTTATAAGAAGGATTTACTATTTGAAAGTATCAGTATCCAACCATATTCTCCTGCGGCCGGAACGGGTTTGAGTTCCCACGAACTCAATCAGCCCGGAACCTACAAAGAAGTAAAGGATACGAGCTGTGTTGCTATGTTTAAGGCAAAAAGGAATAACGAATCAGCGTTCCTTTTTGAAAATCTGGAAGCTGGAAATAATGATGAGATTTTTTTCCTGGCCTGGACAACGACACCCTGGACCCTGCCATCCAACCTTGGACTAACTGTAGGACCAGATATCGAATATGTTTTGGTTCAAACCTTCAATCCGTATACACATTTACCAGTTAATATAATTCTGGCGAAAGCTTTATTGGGTAAATATTTTAAACCGGAAGACGAAAATGTGGATTTTAGAACCTACCTGCCCGCTTCCAGGATTCTTCCATGGAAAATATTGTCTTCTTTTCCGGGAGCTAAAATTGAGGATTGCAGGTATGAACAATTAATTCCCAGCGAGGCGGGTAGTCCGGAAAAAATACGAAGTACCACACCTGATGCGGATCCATTCCGGGTTGTTATCGGAGATTTCGTTACTACAGAAGATGGAACAGGGATCGTTCATACAGCTCCGGCTTTTGGGGCCGACGATTTTAAAGTTGGAAAGAAAAATAATCTTGGGATACTTATACTTGTAGATAAGCAGGGAAAATTCATTGACGGTGTGGATGAATTTAGTGGACGGTATGTAAAAAATTACAAGGATGATCCGACCTGGGTGGATGTGAATGTGGACATCTGTGTTAAACTGAAGAAAGAAAATCGTGCGTTCAAAATTGAAAAGTACGAACATACCTACCCACATTGCTGGAGAACAGATAAGCCCATATTATATTATCCGCTGGATGCCTGGTTTATCAAAACGACGGCTGTTAAGGACCGGATGGTGGAGCTCAATAAAACTATTCAATGGAAACCAGCTTCGACGGGTGAAGGAAGATTCGGAAACTGGCTGGAGAATATGGTGGACTGGAATCTGAGCCGAAGCCGTTTTTGGGGAACGCCGTTGCCGATCTGGAGAACGGAAGACGGTGAAGAAGAAAAATGTATTGGATCCATCCAGGAATTGATGGAAGAAATTGAAAATGCAAATAAAATATTCGGAGAGAAAATTAATTCCGGGATTAACGCAGGAGATTTGGACCTGCACAAACCACAGGTTGATAAAATTATCCTGGCAAGCATTAAAGGCAGGAAAATGAATCGTATTACTGATCTGGTTGATGTGTGGTTTGATTCAGGAGCCATGCCTTACGCACAATGGCACTTTCCATTTGAAAATAAAGATCAGTTTAATAAAAACTTTCCTGCAGATTTTATAGCTGAAGGAGTAGATCAGACCCGGGGCTGGTTTTATACACTGCACGCTATTGCCGTTATGCTTTTCGATAGCATAGCTTATAAAACTGTCATATCCAACGGACTCGTTCTGGATAAAAACGGAAATAAAATGAGCAAACGTGTAGGAAATGTTGTAGATCCGTTTAAAACTATAGATCAGTTTGGACCCGATGCTACCCGTTGGTACCTGATTACCAATGCTTCTCCCTGGGACAGCATGAAATTTGATCCCGAAGGGATAAGAGAAGTACAGCGAAAATTCTTCGGGACATTATATAATACTTACCAGTTTTTTGCCCTTTATGCGAATGTGGATGGGTTTGCTTTTAAAGAAACTTATATACCGCTGGCAGAACGACCGGAAATTGATAAGTGGATTTCTTCTACTCTTAATAACCTGGTAAAAAAAGTGATTTTAAGTTTGGATGATTACGAGCCGACGGTTGCCGGCAGGCTGATCGAAGATTTCGTTGATGAAGAACTGAGCAACTGGTATGTCCGTCTCAGTCGTCGCCGATTCTGGAAAGGTGAATATGAGCATGACAAGCTAAGTGCTTATCAGACATTATATGAATGCCTGGAAACACTAACTAAGCTTATTGCACCCGTTTCACCATTTTTTGCTGACTGGCTATTTCAGAATCTAAATGATGTAACCGCAAGATCTGAATTTAAATCGGTTCATTTTACCAGATTTCCTGAAGTAAATAACGAAGCCATCAACAGTGATTTGGAAGAAAGAATGAAATTGGCTCAGGATGCCTCTTCTTTGATTCTGTCTATTCGTAAAAAAATCAATATTAAAGTAAGACAGCCTCTTAAAAAAGCCCTCATACCGGTTATGAATTCCGTCATGAAAATGCAACTGGAAAAAGTGGAAGATCTGATTTGTTCAGAGGTAAATATTAAGGAAATTGAATACCTGGGAGCCGACAACGAGTTCATTCACAAAAGGATTAAACCGAATTTCGTTTTGCTGGGTAAGAAGCTCGGAGCTAAAATGAAAGCTGTAAGCGGAGCATTAGCTAAATTCTCCCAGCAGGATATTGGAAAATTGGAGAGGGATGGCAATACCCGGATCATTATTGATGGTGAATACATTGAAATTGCCCTGGAAGAAGTGGAAATCAATAGCGAAGACGTACCAGGCTGGATGGTTGCCACAAAAGGCCCCCTTACCGTTGCCCTGGATGTAACTGTTACGCCAGAGCTGGAAAGGGAAGGAAATGCCAGGGAACTTGTAAACCGCATCCAAAAAATCAGAAAAGACCAGGAATTTGAGTTAACAGACCGTATTAACGTACAAATTGGCGGTGCCAAAACATTAGAGGAGACAATAAGAGAATTTAATTACTATATTTGCGCGGAAATTTTGGCAGACAAACTTGATTTGGTTGCCGAATTAACTCATGGCACCTTAATTGAAGTTAATGACGTCCCTTTAAAAGTGTTTGTCACAAAAAAAGCCTAACCATATGGCAACCAAGAAAAAACCGGTTAAAATCGCTAAAAAAGTGCAACCAAAAAAGACCGCCAAACCAGCGGCTAAAAGTGTTGTTACTAAAAAGCATGCGCCGGAAAAACCTAATAAAAGGGACAATCCAAAAAAAAATACTCCAGTGGTAAAGAAACCCGCAGCGACAGTAAGTAAAACATCTCATTCAAAATCAGCAGTTCCCGCAAAAAAATCGGCCAGCCCAATTTCAGCTGCCAAAAAGCCGGCTGCCACAGTTTCGGTGGCTAAAAAGCCAGTTACATCTTCACATCCTGTAAAACCAGTTCATCCGGCACCTGTTGTTCATTCGCCGGTTGCCGTTAAACCTGTATCACAGGTAAATTCAAAACCCGGAAATAAAGCTGAAGATAAAAAGCCGGTTTTTAAACAGCAAGTGAAAAACACCAGCCCTGTTACAGTGAAACCTGAGGTTAAGAAACCAGTTGCTCCACCTGTGAAAGCCGTTAAAGTAGTTATTCCCGAAATTAAAACGAAAACGGTTCGGAAATACGAGCCGGAGTTTACGAAATCAGTATTGGATATACATCATCAGGATCAAACCGGACCCACCATGAGATATAGTGATGCAGAGTTATTAGAATTCAGGGATCTGATTACCAAAAAATTAGATTCTGCTAAGAAAGAACTGGCTTACCTCCAGGGCCTGATTACAAGACGAGATGAAATGGGAGGAGATGAAACGGATAACCGTTACATGACCATGGAAGACGGAAGTATGAGTATGGAACGTGAGCAGCTCAGTCAAATGGCAAGCCGCCAGATTACATTCATCGATCATCTCGAAAAAGCTATGATGAGGATTGAGAACAAAACTTATGGAATCTGCCGGGTTACTGGAAAGCTTATTGATAAAGCAAGGCTGAAAGCAGTTCCACATGCTACACTAAGTATCGAAGCGAAACAAACAATGAATAAATAGTTTTAAGCCTAAAGCCAAAAGCTTAAAGCCTAAAGCTAATCTTATGTTGTACTTCTGATATCGTTTATCTAAATACGATTCACGATTCGCGTCTTAGTATGGAGTCATAATCTTAATAGCTAAAATGCAATCCCGCTTTTTATTTATTGCGATGGCGCTGGCATTGGGTGCAGTACTTCCAATGCAGGCGGCAATTAATTCCAGACTGGCTAAAACAGCCGGAAACCCTGTGATGGCTGCTTTCGTTTCTTTTGCAGTCGGCACGATTGCATTGATGATTTATTTAATTATCGCTGGACAGTTTCAATTCCGTTTTGTTTCTCCTCAATCTCCGTGGTGGATTTGGACAGGTGGTTTACTGGGAACATTTTTCGTTGCCGGCATCGTAATACTTCTTCCAAGGCTTGGAGTAGTTTTATCTTTTAGCCTCATACTGGCCGGGCAAATGTTTGCAGCAATTTTATTTGATCAGTTTGGCTGGCTGGGAGTAGCTGTCAGGGAAATTTCTCCAGGTAAAATTATTGGATCTATTTTACTCATAATTGGAGTAATACTCATCAGGAAGTATTAGTTGACCGTTGACCGTCTTCAATTTGAAAATGCAAATTAAGTAAGCTTTGCGCGTTAAGCGTTAGGCGTTCAGCGTTAGGCGTTCAGCGTTAGGCTTTAAGCGTTATTTGATTTCCTGCATATCGACCAGCTTCTTATAGAAACCATTCTGGGAAACCAATTCTTCGTGAGTTCCTCTTTCTACTATGGATCCCTTCTGTAATACGATGATTTCATCTGCATGCCTGATGGTGCTGAGCCGGTGAGCAATTACTAAACAGGTTCTGTTTTGCATCATGTTATTGATAGCATCCTGTACCAGACGCTCACTTTCGGTATCCAGGGATGAAGTGGCTTCATCCAAAATAAGAATCGGCGGGTTTTTCAATACGGCTCTTGCTATGGTAATCCTTTGTCTTTCACCGCCACTAAGTTTGGATCCACGGTCACCGATATTGGTTTGATATCCGTTTTCTTTTTGACTAATAAACTGATGTGCATTAGCCACGCGGGCAGCCTGTTCAATTTCTTGCATTGATGCATCCGGTGTTCCAAGGGCAATATTGGCAGCAATGGTATCATTGAACAAAACTGGTTCCTGCGTTACAATACTCATCAGACTGCGAAGAGCATGCAGGGAATAGTTTTTAATGTTGATGCTATCGACCATTAATTCACCGCTGGTTACGTCGTGAAAACGAGGTATCAGATCGGCGAGAGTTGATTTACCAGCTCCGGATGAACCAACCAGTGCGATGGTTTTTCCTTTATTTATTTTCAGGTTAATATTGTGCAGAACGTTTACTCCTTCATAGGCAAATCCTACATTCCTGTATTCAATAGAATCATTGAATGAATTGATGGGAAGCGGATTTTCAGGTTCCCTGATGACAATATCCGCATGTAAAATTTCTTCAATACGCTTGATGGCCGCTGTTCCTCTTTGAGCATTGTAAAACGCAGTTGACAAAGACTTGGCAGGATTGATGATCTGGGTAAAGATGGCGATGTAGGTAATAAAGCCTTCAGGCTGTAATGCGAATTTGTGGTCCAGCACCATCTGTCCGCCGAAAAAAAGAATGCAGCAAAGTACTATTACACCTAGTAATTCCGACATCGGAGAAGCCATATCCCTGCGAAAAACAATTTTATTCCTTACATGATTCAGGTAATTATTGGTTTTAAAGAATTTAGATTTCAGCAGGCTTTCTGCATTGAATGCCTTAATTACACGGAGTCCTCCCAGGGTCTCGTCTAGGATAGACATTAGCGTGCCCAATTGTTCCTGTGCAATATTGGATTGTTTTCTCAGCGATCGACTCACTCGACCGATAATGAAACCGGTTAATGGAAGAAGGATAAAAAGGAAAATAGACAGAGGTGGACTGAGAAAAACAAGGGTGGCCAGGATGACCAGGATTGTTAATGGTTCCCTGAATATTCCTTCGAGGGTACTGATCACACTCCACTCGATATCATTGATATCATTACTCATTCGGCTGATCAGATCTCCTTTACGTTGTTCGGTAAAAAATCCCAGTGGAAGATCCAGAATTTTTGTGAAGAGATCTGCTCTCAAACGTGTCAACACACGGTTTCGCATCGGTCCTAAAATTCTATATGAGAGATATAGAAAAAAGTTTTTGAAAAAAATAGACAGAATAATGATGATACAAATAGCAGCCAGTGCATAAACAGGGCCTTGGTTATCAATAAGGGTTTGAAGAATGTACTTGATATAGTCCAGTACGCTGGATGCAGAAAAGGATACATGGGGCATTTGCACTTTGGATTTCGCAGTACCGAATAACAGCTGAAGAAAAGGAACCAGCATGGTGAGGGAAACCAGGGAGAATAATATAGATAACAGATTGACTAAGAAATAGAGGACTACATACCTTTTTTGATCTTTCAGATATTTTAGAACCGTTGCAAATCTTTTCATTATTTCTGGATGGGGCGTAAACCCGTAAATTTACATTGAAATCTGTAATGATATGAAAGAAGGTAAACGGCAAAAGCAGGTTAGTGCTTTACTATTGGAAGAGCTTAACAAAATATTTCAGAAACTGGGACTTAATATGATACAGGGCGGGATGGTTTCCATTTCATCAGTTAAAATTACACCTGATCTTTACGAAGCACGTATTTATTTGAGTTTTTACCAGGTAGCTAGTCCAAAAGATGCTTTGAAGATGATTGAGGACAGAGCGTGGGAAATAAAACGAGACCTGGTCAGTTCCATTCGGAATCAATTAAGGAGTATGCCCCAGCTTTCCTTTTACATTGACGATTCATTGGATTATGTGGATAAGATGGAAAATCTTTTTCGCGAGATACATGAAACTAAACCCAATACCGGGAACGAACCCTGAATTAATTCAACTGCATTGAAGTTCCTTTTTGCCTGGCGTTATTTTAAAGCGAAAAAATCAACAAATGCCATTAACATCATTTCATGGGTTAGTGTAAGTGCAATTATTCTGGGGACCGCCTCCCTGATTGTAGTACTCAGTGTTTTCAATGGCCTGGAACAATTGGTCAGATCGCTGTATTCCTCTTTTTATACGGATATAAAAGTTTCGCCTGCTACGGGAAAATTCTTCCACGTTCCGTACACCAGTCTCCTCAAATTGAAAGAGATTGATGGTGTTATCGGATACTCATTGACGGTAGAAGATCAGGCCTTATTGAGATACAATAGTATGCAACCGGTGATTTTAAAAGGGGTTGATGAAAATTATAAGAATATAAACGGACTTTCTAAAAATATTTTTAAAGGTGATTATCAACTGGGTACAGAAGATCACCCACAAGCCATTCTGGGATCCGGGATCGAATATGCTTTAGATATTGAATCTGACCGTGCGATCATACCCATGACGGTTTATCTTTTTCATAACGGGGGTATCAATGAAGCGGATCCTGAATCATCAGTGCGATCTGAAGCTATCGTCTCATCGGGCACATTTAAAATCCAGGAGGATTTTGATAACCATTACGTGATTACCAATCTTGGATTTATGCAACGTATGCTTGGTCTGGATTCCAATCAATATGGTGCAATTGAAATTGCTACAAAGAACCGAATAGTAACAAGAGAATTAAAGTCAAAACTCCAATCATTATTTGGACCCGGATTTGAAGTGCGAACATTGGACGAGCAAAATCAAACCTTATTCAGTACCATGAAAATGGAAAAATGGGTGATCTATATTTTCCTGACACTCATTCTGATTGTCGCTGCTTTTAATATCGTTGGTGCATTAACCATGCTGGTGCTTGAAAAAAAGAAAGATATTCAGGTTTTAAAAGCAATGGGAGCAGATAATTTGTTTATACAGAAGATTTTTCTAAATGAGGGAATTCTGCTGGGTGTTTTGGGTGGAGGATTTGGTTTCCTGCTTGCCGTTGCACTATGCTGGATGCAGGTAAATTTTAAAATTGTACCCCTGCAGGGTAATTTTCTGATCGATTATTATCCCGTGAAATTGATTCCGGGAGATTTTTTACTTGTCGGAGGAACCATCCTGATCGTGGTTCTGATAGCCTCCTGGCTGCCAGCCAGAAAGGCGGCGATGCAGCCGTTTGAATTAAAAACTTAAACAAGTGTGAGAGTGTGAGAGTATGAGAATCTGAGGGTAAAATTCACTCCCACACTCTCACACTACTTCCCATTATAGTATCCATGAGGATAGCTACGGGCTGAGTTTTGCCAGTCAGGGATTTGTCTTCTTTAAGGGTGGATACAATTTGATCTATGTCATTTCCATTGGTTTCCAGCGTTTTCCAGCGGAAAGCGTCAAATTTCTCCCTTATATTTCCAAGACTTATTACTTTATCCGTCCGGCCGTCAATCTGCTGATGATTCCAGTCGACCGTGGAAATTAGGTTATCAACCTTATGATGGGCAGCAAATAACAGGGCTTCCCAAATCTGGCCTTCATCCAGTTCACCATCCCCATGCAGAGAAAATACAATATTTGAATCTTTATTGAGTTTTTTGGAGAGGGCAGCACCTATGGCTGCACTTATACCCTGTCCGAGTGAGCCACTCGCTATTCGAACACCAGGTTGGTGTTCATGGGTGGTTGGATGTCTCTTAAGCGCGAATTCAGTTTTCTGAAAGTAACAAGTTCTTTAACATCAAAATAGCCTGACCTGGCAAGGGTTGAATAAAAAACGGGCGATATATGGCCATTGCTTAGTAAGAATATGTCTTCATTTTTGCCATCCATCGAAAATTTCGGGTTGTGATTCATGATCTCAAAAAAAAGGGCAGTAAAAAATTCTGTGCAACCAAGAGATCCTCCAGGATGTCCACTTGATGCAGCATGAACTATTCTGAGGATATCATGCGGATTTGAGAAGTAATAGCCTTTAAATCAGCCATATAATATGATATATTTTAAGGAGCGCAAATCTAAAGGAATTTATTTACCCTTGTCCGGGAACATATTAAACTTTTGTTCTAACTTGCTTGTTCATGCGCTCAGTGACATTATAACATTGCTGGTCAGAAGATCTTGAATCTCAATACTCTAACCTGAACGTACGCATAAGAGTTAAGGCTTGATTTTGGCAATGACTGAAATTAATTAATGTAAACCGAGGTACATGTTTGACGTATTACTTTGCATCTCCATTTCTTTTACCATTACATTTCTTGCGATTCCGGTAATTATTAATGTAGCCGAGATGAAAAAGCTATTTGATATGCCGGATGCCCGCAAAATTCATCAGGTAGCCATCACCCCTTTAGGTGGGATTGGCATTTTTGCAGGATTTATTTTTGGCTGTTTGCTTACCATTAATTTTAGGGATGCTTCCGAATTCCAATATTTCATTGCGGCTAGTTTGGTCATTTTCTTTTTAGGATTGAAAGATGACATCCTTGTTTTATCTCCGATAAAAAAATTCATAGGACAGGTATTAGCTGCCTTCCTTATTATATATTATGGAAGGATCCAGATTCGGAGTATGCATGGTTTTTTTGGAATTCATGAAATACCCGAGATGTTCAGTCTGCTGATTTCCTATTTTTCAGTTATCGTTATCATTAATTCATTTAATCTGATCGATGGTGTAGACGGATTGGCGGGGTCTCTGGGATTGATGTCAGCAGCACTTTTCGGAATTTATTTTATGTCTGTGCATATGGAACCGTATTATGTACTCGCATTTTCTCTTTGCGGCACGCTACTGGCATTTTTGATTTTTAATTTTCAACCTGCAAAAATATTTATGGGGGATACGGGGTCTCTGCTCATTGGGGTGGTGAATGCGATTTTAGTTATGAAATTCATAGATCCGGGAACTGGTCCTGAATCTGTGAATCCGATTATTTCATCTCCTGCCGTTGGATTTACTATTCTTATGATCCCGTTGCTTGATACGTTACGCGTATTTGCAATCCGCATTTTTAAACGCCGCTCGCCATTTAGTCCTGATAGAAATCATATTCACCATCTGCTGTTGGATCGCGGTATGTCGCACCGAACGATCACTCTTTTATTGGTAGCAGTGAATGCCAGTATGGTTGTATTTGTTTATATGGCGAGATCGCTGGGTTGTACCATTTTAATTTTATCTGTTATTGCGCTTTTCTTCACCTTCATTGCAATTGCGTATTATTCCAGGCCGCGTCATTCCATTTCATGGGCAACCGATGGGAATGATAAAAACGAAAAGATAAAGGAATCAAAATTGGTTACCTTTATCCGTGAAAGCATGCTTGAGCAAAAAAACTAACCAGGCATCAATCCAAAAAAATAATACGAATAATTGTCTATGTCTGATGAATTAGACTTCATCGTGGAAGTAACGAAAGATTCCATGATCAAAGCAATCAATCACCTTGAAAATGAACTGACCAGGATCCGTGCAGGGAAAGCGAATCCGCAAATGCTTGAAGGAGTTAATGTGGATTATTATGGGGTAGCCACTGTAATTAACCAGATGGCAAATGTTTCCGCCATGGACGCAAGGACACTGACCATTCAACCCTGGGAAAAGAATATGCTTCAGCCTATAGAACGGGCTATTATCAATGCCAATCTTGGAGTAACACCTCAAAATGACGGAAATATCATTCGTCTTTTTATGCCGCCACTAACAGAAGAGAGAAGAAAGGAATTTGTAAAACGTGCATATGCTGAAGGTGAACTGACCCGTGTCTCTATCCGAAACATCCGAAGGGAAGCGATCGAGCAAATTAAGAAGTTACAAAAAGACGGGATGAGTGAGGACATCACAAAAGATGCAGAAAAACAAATCCAGGATATCACGGACCAGCATATTTCTCTGGTAGAAAAACACCTTTCTTCCAAAGAAAAGGAAATCATGTCCGTTTAACCGGATCATTTAATTCTTAATCATTAAAATCAAATGTATGGGAATCTTAAAAGAATTCAGGGATTTTGCATTGCGCGGCAATGTTGTTGATCTTGCTGTTGCAGTAATTATTGGTACTGCTTTTGGTGCCATTGTTTCATCGCTTGTAGATAATGTTATCACACCTCTTTTACTAACGCCTGCATTAAAAGCTGCCAACGCGCAGGATTTGGATAAGCTTCAATATGGTGCGGTTAAATATGGTTTGTTTTTATCGGCAGTTATAAAATTTATTATTATAGCATTCATACTTTTCCTTATCGTCAAAGGAATGAAGAGTATTGAGAAGAAAAAAGTTCCGGCGGCACAGGAAGCGTCAAGCACTGATAAGCTGCTAATGCAAATAAGGGATGAACTGAAAAAACCCTGATCACAACCTGATTTAGTTGAGTTTGGTTTACATTTCTGGCATATAAAATAAACTGCATTTTTAAATTCAGTAATATCACTTATATGAAAAAGACTTCATTAATTATACTGTCCTTATTAAGTATTTTTATTTGCTCGGCGCAGGATAAAACAGTTCAGGAAATGCGCGATGAGGCAAGTAGAAATATTAAAAAGGACCCCAACGATACGATTCCAAAGATTTGGAAGTTGGGAGGAGTTCTCCGTTTTACGTTAACCCAGGGTGCGCAGGATAACTGGGCGGCCGGTGGGGATAAAAACTCCCTTGGACTGAGCAGTTTTTTTAGCGGATATGCTTTTTATAAAAAGGGAAAAAGCGCATGGGACAATACAATGGATCTTGCTTACGGTTTTTTAAATACAACGAGTCTCGGTTCGCGCAAATCGGATGACAAAATTGATATCCTTTCAAAATATGGGTACGATATTGGGAAAAACTGGTACATAAGCGGACTCGTAAATTTCCGGTCCCAATTTGCTCCGGGTTATGCTTATCCATCGGATGGCGGGAAACCGGTACTGACTTCAGATTTTATGGCTCCGGCTTATTTGATTGTTTCACCGGGATTGAATTATAAACCAAATGATCAATTCTCTTTTTTTATATCACCTGCTACTCTACGCTGGATATTTGTAAAAAATGATTCACTCTCATCGCAGGGTGCATTCGGCGTGGATACCGGCAAAACAATGAAACTCGAATTCGGCGCTTATTCGACAATTACATATACCCATAAGATCAACGAGAATGTCGTATACACCGGTCGTCTGGATCTGTTTTCAAATTACGAACATACTCCGCAGAATGTGGATGTAAACTGGACCAACCTGCTTGCAGTAAAAGTTACCGGAATTATTACGATGACTGTGGCCTTTAACCTGATTTATGATAATGACGTAAAGACTGTAAAAGCAGACGGAAGCCCGGGAGGGCCGGCAGCCCAGCTGCAGGAACTGCTTGGAATTGGTTTATTATTAAACTTTAAAAACTAAAGGTTAAAGCCTAAAGCCCAAAGCTTAAAGCCCAAAACTTCTTTTTAGAACCTTGAATTTCATTTCAAGTATTGCTCTAAAAATTATTTCATTTACAAATTTGAAAATTAGTTTTAGGCCTTCGGCTTTGAGGCTTAAAAAGGTTTTCGGCTTTAGGCTTTAGGCTTTTGTGATCTAATTGTCAACAAAAGTTTCAAGCTTTAAGCTTTCGGCTTTGAGCTTTTCACTATCCTTGTATATAAAGTTGCAAAATGCTAAATTCAGCATCATATCAAATCAGATTATCACAGTTTGAAGGGCCCTTCGATCTGCTCCTTTTTTTTATTGAAAGGGACGAGCTGGATATTTATAATATTCCAATCCATAAACTGATCAAGGATTTCCTTGATTTTATTCACAAGGAAGAAACACTGAATATTGAATTGTCGAGCGAATTTATACTGTTCGTATCCACGCTCATGCGCATCAAAGCCAAAATGTTATTACCCCGAAAAGAACTGGATGAGCAGGGTAATGAAATCGATCCCCGGCAGGAACTGGTAAATAAAGTTCTGGAATATAAAAGATACAAAGAAGCCGCTGCACGTTTGGCAGAAATGGAAGAACTGCGGATGAAATTAATCAGGCGTGGAAATCTGCATAGGGAATTATTACAGATCGGCGAAGAATCAGGAGAAGGAACAGAAATACAGTCCATCAGTTTATTTAAATTGATGAAAACCTTTGAAAAAGTCTTAATGCGCTTGCAGGAGCGCAACAATCAGCCAAGACATACTGTCGTTCAATACACATATACCATAGAAGAAAGCAGGCAGTATTTGATTGACATGGTCAGCCGTGATAAAACGGTTCCATTTGAAAATATCATTGAAGTCTGTGAAAACAGGATCCACGCCATATTCCTTTTCCTTTCCATCCTGGAACTCGTTCAACTGGGCTATATGAATATCCTGGTCGGAGAAGGAAGAAACAACTTCATACTGGAACATAACGAAGAAAGCTTAAAGCTTAAAGCCTAAGGCTTAACGCCTAACACATCAGTCTCAATTATTGGGACAACAAATTACTTTTAAAACTCTCTTTAAGCATTGTTCTGGCAGAGTTAGCAATGGCTTCCGCATCAAATTCAGCTTCCTGCTGAAGTTGTTTAGGGGTACCGTGTTCTAAGATTTTGTCAGGTATGCCAAGTATAATGACCTGGGCTTTATAATTATGGGCTGCCATGAATTCAAGAATAGCTGATCCAAAACCTCCGACGACGGTTCCGTCTTCCACAGTTATGATCTTATCGAATTTTGAAAAGACTTCATGCAATAATTCTTCATCCAGTGGTTTTACAAATCGCATATCATAATGGGCGGGGTCCAGGTCTTCGGTGCGTAATTGTCTGATTGCAGCAGCAGCAAAATTTCCGGGATGACCAAAACTAAGGATAGCCAGATCCTTTCCATCTTTTAATTTTCTTCCCTTGCCAATTTCAATTTCCCTGAAAGGTGTTTTCCATTCCGGCATAACGCCTTCTCCACGTGGGTAACGAATTACAAACGGATGTTGATTTTTTTCCAGTTGCGCCGTATACATCAGGTTGCGTAATTCTGACTCATTCATGGGTGCAGTCACTATCATGTTCGGAATGCAACGCATATATGCAATATCATAAGCTCCGTGATGAGTTGGACCGTCTTCACCCACCAATCCTGCACGGTCAAGACAAAATACGACCGGCAGATCCTGAATGGCCACATCATGTATCACCTGATCATAGGCTCTTTGCATGAAAGTGGAATAAATATTACAAAATACGCGCAGGCCCTGAGTAGCCATACCTGCACTTAATGTAACTGCGTGCTGTTCACAAATGCCCACATCGAATGCGCGGTCGGGCATTTTTTCCATCATGAATTTTAACGAACTGCCACTCGGCATGGCAGGGGTGATGGCAAAAATATTTGGATTCTTTTCCGCAAGCTCAATGATTGAATGGCCGAAAACATCCTGATATTTAGGCGGCTGTATTGTATCGAATTTCTTCTTGTAAATTTCTCCCGTAATCTTATCAAATAAACCTGGAGCATGCCATTTGGTTTGGTCATGTTCGGCCAGAGAATAACCCTTCCCTTTTACTGTAATGATATGCAGAAGTTTAGGACCCGGAATGTTCTTTAAATCCTGAAGCGTATCGATGAGTTTATTGAGATTATGTCCGTCAATAGGACCGAAATAACGCAATTTTAATGCTTCGAAAAGATTACTGCTTTTATTTACAAAGCTCTTGATACTATGCTCAATTTTACTGGCAATTTCCCGGCTGAAATGTCCTCCTACAGGCAACTTTCCAAGCGCCTTCCAGATATCGTCTTTGAATTTATTATAGGTTTGTGATGTCGTAATATCCGTCAGATATTCCTTCAAAGCGCCCACATTGGGGTCAATGCTCATACAATTATCATTCAGGATTATCAGGAGATCGGAATCAGCGACACCCGCATGATTCATACCTTCGAATGCAAGACCTGCGGTCAATGCACCATCCCCGATTATGGCAACTACTTTTCGATCATTTTCACCTTTATATTTAGCTGCCATGGACATACCCAGTGCAGCGCTGATAGAGGTTGAAGAATGACCTACTCCGAATGTATCATAAATGCTTTCGTTGCGGTTGGGGAAACCGCTCAACCCTTTATATTTTCTATTGGAAGAAAAATTATCCCGGCGACCGGTAAGAATTTTATGTCCATATGCCTGATGACCAACATCCCATACAAGCTGATCATAGGGAGTATTGAAAGTATGATGAAGCGCAACAGTGAGTTCTGCCACACCAAGGCTGGCAGCAAAATGACCTCCGTGCATGCTCACTACGTCAATAATGTACTGACGTAATTCATCAGTTAACTGCTGCAGCTGATCCCGGTTTAATTTTTTTAGATCTTCTGGGGATTCAACGGTTTGTAAAAGGGGTCCCGGAAGTAGGTCCATCTGGTTGATTTAAACAAGTAAAAATAAGATTTTCTATCGACATACTGGCCTGTCCAGGCAGGGCTCCCTTCCCGGAGGCGGGTGACCGCTAAAGGCCGGAATCATCCATTAATACTTAAAATGTGGAAAAGGATGATTTATCGGCTAGTTTTGTCACTATCGATCGAATGCAAAAGACGAGTAAATATTATTGGTGGCTTCAAATTGGCGGCTGGGGTATTCTCGGTCTGTTCCTGATTTTGATAAATCTTCTGATCGGCCAGCGGGTCGACGAGCATTTTCTTATTGGCCTGGCAATAAAAATGCTGGTAGGAATTCTTACAACTCATTTATTCAGACTTTACATTCATCGGGCCGGATGGCTGGCTTTACCTGTTGAAAAAGCATTGCCAAGACTTACCATAGGAATATTAATTGTTTGTCTACTGGATACCATCATCAGGATTTCAGTCATCAGCTGGCTTGATCCTTACGCCGTCAGTAATATAAAGCTGGAATTCTCCACGCGTTTTCTATTGGTCACCGTAGAAAACGGATTATATATCATCCCCTGGACCCTGATTTATTATTTCTTTCACTATATACAGAAAACAAGGAACCAGGAATTGGATACGCTGAAACTTGAGGCACTTGTAAAAGAACTGGAACTTAAAACCATCAAGAGCCATATCAATCCCCATTTTATTTTTAACGCACTTAATAGTATCAGGGCGCTGATAGACGAAAATCCACTGAGAGCGAGAACAGCTATTACCGAGCTAAGCAATATTTTAAGAAGCAGTATGCAGACTGAGAAACAGGAAACAGTTTTTTTTGAAAAAGAACTGAATATTGTGAAGGACTATCTGGCCCTGGAACATATACGGTTTGAAGACCGTTTAAATGTTCAGTATGAAATTGCGGAAAATACTTTGACGCAACCTATTCCACCCATGATGCTGCAGACACTGGTGGAGAATGCCATTAAACACGGCATAAGTAAACAGGTAAGCGGAGGTACGGTAACCATAATATCTAGAATGAAGGAGCGCTATCATCAACTGGTGATCCGCAATACAGGTCACTTAAGCAAATCAGGCAATGAAGATGGTTTTGGCCTGGTGAGTACGCGAAATCGTTTGCAGCTTTTATTTGGTGAACAGGCGAATTTTTATATTCGGGAGGTAAAAGGCAACATGGTAGAAGCAGAATTACATATTCCATTGACATAAATCTTGCATATGATACGAGCAGTAATTATTGACGATGAGAGACTGGCCCGCAACGAACTAAAGAAGTTGCTCCAGGAATTTCCTGAAATAGAAATCATCGCAGAAGCGGCTAATGCCAATGAAGGTATAGAGAAAATAGATAGTCTCAATCCCGACCTGATCTTCCTGGATATACAGATGCCGGGCAAAACGGGTTTCGATATGCTGGCCGAATTGGATAAAGCTCCCGATGTAATTTTCACTACAGCGTATGACGATTACGCACTGAAAGCATTCGAAGTGAATGCACTTGATTATCTGCTTAAACCAGTAGAGCCGCGCAGGCTTGCTGATGCATTACATAAACTTCATCTGGAAGAAAGCCGGGACAGGGAATCAGCCCCTGATGATGAAATAGCTGTGAACAGGAGCATGCTGCATGAAAACGATCAGGTCTTCGTAAAGGACGGTGAAAGATGCTGGTTCGTGAAACTCGCGGATATCCGCCTTTTTGAAAGTGTAGGGAATTATGCCAAAATTTATTTCGGATCCAACAAACCTCTCATATTAAAATCATTAAATGCCCTGGAAGAAAGGCTGGATGAAAAGGTTTTTTTCAGAGCGAACAGAAAGCATATTGTAAATCTGCGACTGATAGAAAAAATTGAACCATATTTTAACGGGGGACTTCTTCTTGAATTGAAGGGAGGAGAAAAAATTGAAGTCAGCCGTAGACAAACAGTGAAGTTTAAGGAAATGATGAGCTTATAACCCTAATATCTGATATGCGTTTAATTTTTCTTCCATGTCTGCTTGTAATTTCTCTAAGTATATTTTCCCAAAATCTCCCGTCAATAAGTGAACAGGAAGTAAGCCACATAGAAAACATTCTTGCTGCAGATAATATGCAGGGCCGACAGGTTTTTACCCCGGGCATTGATAAAGCAGCTGACTTCATCAGAAAAGAATTTAAAGATGCAGGTTTAAAACCACTACCCGGATCAAAGGACGGTTTTGATCAATCCTTTACAATGTTAAATCCAGAGACCACAGAAATTTCAGCTATCATCGATGGAGCCTCCATTGATAGCAAAAACGTTCTGATATTTTCAGGTAATACATCACTGACTGTTACTCAGGCTGATCATTACCAGAAAGTATATGTAAATAAGGGATCTGATTTTCGTTCGGTCGTTTATAAATACCTTGACGCAGATCAGAACGTTCTTATACTCGTGGATACTTCTTTTACAAAGAACTTCAGGAGACTTGTGAAATTTCATATGCACCAGTTTGAAGGTACCGGAAACCGCATATTGATTTTGACTAATTCCGATCCACGGCAATTTAGTATTCAGGTTAATCAGAAAACAAAAAAGCAGAGCCTGACTAACATCGCAGGAATTATTCAGGGTAAATCCAAGCCTGAAGAATATGTTATTTTTTCTGCCCATTATGATCACCTGGGTATTGGAAATCCGGATGCAAGAGGAGATTCAATATACAATGGAGCGAACGATGATGCTTCCGGGACTACGGCTGTAATCATGCTTGCAAAATATTTCAGCAAAATTCACAACAATGAACGCTCAATTATTTTTGTGGCATTTACCGCTGAAGAGATTGGGGAATACGGCTCTGCTTATTTTTCAAAAATTATAGACCCTAAAAAGGTAATAGCCATGTTCAATATCGAAATGATTGGAACAGAAAGTAAATGGGGTAAAAATTCTGCCTATATAACAGGATTTGACAAATCAGATATGGGGGAAATACTCCAAAAAAATTTATCTGGCAGCAAATTCAAATTTTATCCTGATCCTTATCCCGAACAGGGATTATTCTTACGATCTGATAATGCAACCCTTGCAAAAAAAGGAGTTCCGGCACATACTATTTCCACCTCTAAAATGGATTCTGAAAAATATTATCACACGCAGGGTGATGAAGTTGGAACACTTGATCTTAAAAATATGACAGAAATAATTCGCGCGATAGGACTCAGTGCCGGTTCAATAATTGCCGGACAGGATACCCCCCGGCGCGTAACCACAGAATAATCATCGTGCATCATATTCTTTGATATATCCATAGTATGAAATTGATTGACGGTTATTGCTGTTGATATTCACAGTGCAATATCCACTGGAAGTTACAGCCATATAAATTTTATTCGCCTTGGATTCATTTTTTGGAATAATGGTAATTTCCCATCCTCCTTTTTTTGTGCTATCTGAGGAATAAGTGAACTGATTAGATTTAAACCTGACCGACACATCTGTTCCCGGATAATCTGCAGTATACGATCTTCCGTAATATGGCAAATCAACATTAAGGCTGTCCCCTTTAAGTTTTAAAGAGTACTCACTGGTAAGCTGTACGGTTTTGCCTTTCATAGAAGTTGCAGAAAGTGCATGGAACTGAAAATGTTTTGAATCGATCATACTTTTCAATTGGGCATATTTATCCTTATTCTTTTGATCGGTGGTGCTTTGAGCGGCACCTTGTAAACAGACAAGAACAAAAAGCGGCAGTAGAAGCCGATGAAATTTATATGATAGCATAAGAATTTTTTTATAAAATTAAATTATCCCGTTTGAAGTTCGAGGAATTGAAATCCGTTTTTACAGGAATTTGGCTAATACCTTTTCCATTTCGGCTCCGATTTCAGAAAGATTTAAATTACCCAGACTGCCCTCGTGGCTGTGTTTAAGTGGTTTTGACTGGTCATATGAAAAATTGCCGGACTGGATCTGGCTGCCAATTGTTTTATATGCTTCTCTGAAGGGCACCCCCTTATTTACCAATTCATTTACGGCTTCCACGCTAAACAGATATTTATATTTATCATCCAGAAGAATATCTTTTTTTATCCGGATATGAGACAGCATTAGTATGGTCATTTCAATGCAGGATTTTACATCTTCGATGGAAGGGAATAAAATTTCCTTTGTTAGTTGCATATCACGGTGGTAACCCGAAGGCAAATTATTCATCAGAAGGCTGAGTTCGTTGGGAATAGATTGTATTCGATTACTCTTTGCCCTGATCAGTTCAAATACATCCGGGTTTTTCTTATGTGGCATGATGCTGCTGCCGGTTGTAAGTTCGTCCGGGAATGAAATAAAACCAAAATTCTGATTCATGTATAAAGTGCAATCCATAGCAAGCCTGGAAAGGGTTGCAGCAATGGAAGCCAAACCAAAGGAAACCAGTTTTTCTGTTTTTCCGCGGCTCATTTGGGCGTAAACTACATTGTAATGCAGGCTGTTAAATCCAAGCAGTTCAGTAGTCATTTTCCTGTTCAGTGGAAAAGAAGAACCATAACCTGCGCCGCTTCCAAGTGGATTTTTATTTACGACCTGGTATGCTGCTGCCAGTATTTCCAGATCGTCTATTAAACTCTCGGCGTAAGCACCGAACCACAGGCCGAATGAAGATGGCATCGCAATTTGTAAATGTGTATACCCCGGCATTAAATCATTCCGGTATTGATGGCTGAGCGAAATCAGTAGATCAAACAGCTCTTTTACTTCAGCGTTTATTTTATGAATTTCTGCTCGAAGAAATAATTTGATATCAACTGCAATCTGATCATTGCGACTCCTGCCACTATGAATTTTTTTCCCTGCTTCTCCGATTTTCCTCGTCAGATTCAATTCAATTTGGGAATGAATATCTTCCACACCGGTCTCGATGCGGAACAATCCGTTTTTTATATCCGATTCAATATTTTCAAGCTCTTTCTGAATAGATCGGGCTTCATCAATACTTAACATATTTACCGATTCCAGCATTTTTACATGCGCCATCGAACCCTGAACATCATAAATGGCCAGCATCATATCAAATTCCAAATCACGACCTACCGTGAATTTTTCAATTTGAGTATTTATATCCGACCTTTTTTTTTCCCAGAGTTTCATTTTTTATGCTTAAGGCTTAAAGCTCAAGGCTCAAAGCTTCATTGAAAATTATTATTATATGCACACTACCACACTACCACACTTCCACACTTCCACACTTTGAAAGTCTGCCTTAAATAAACTCGTCCAGCAGGCGGATATAGGTGGTAATTCCTTCTTTAATTTCATCAATATAAATATACTCATCTGCCGTATGACTTCTGGCCGAATCACCTGGTCCCATTTTTAAGGCGGGAAAAGGCATAAGGGCTTTATCGGAAGTGGTAGGCGAACCATAATAGCTTTTTCCAATTCTTATACCTGATTTCACCAGGGGATGATCCAGCTGAATCGAGGTTGATTTCATGCGGGTTGTCCGCGGCTTAAAGCTACTCTTCAGGTTTTCTTTTAAGCCTTCCAGGATTTCATCAAAACTATATAATTCATTTACACGAACGTCTATCACATATTTGCACTGTGCAGGCACAACATTATGCTGTTTGTTTTCAGTTTCTATAACAGTTACACTCATACGAGTTTCACCAAGCAAGTCGCTTTTTTTCTCAAAGCGGTAATTCCGTATCCATTGGATGTCTTCAATGGCTTTGTAGAGAGCATTTTCACCTTCATTCCTTGCAGCATGACCCGGACGCCCCGAAGCTATGCAATCTATCACCATCAGCCCTCTTTCGGCAACTGCCATTTCGAGTTTGGTGGGTTCGCCCACAATTCCAAAATCAATCTGGCCGAGATAAGGAAGCACCAATTCAATGCCATTAACACCGCTGATTTCTTCTTCGGCGCTGGCAGCAAATACAATATTATGTTTTGGATCGGGATGATTGTAATAATGAAGAAATACTGCGGCGAGGCTAACCAGGCATCCACCCGCATCATTACTTCCAAGCCCGAATAATTTTCCATCTTTTACGACCGGCGTAAAGGGATCCAGGCTGTAATGCTTGTTGGGACGAACTGTATCATGATGAGAGTTCAGTAATATACTCTTCCGCGAGCTGTGATAGTTTTTGTTACGTGCATAAATATTATTTCCAACACGGGAAAACGGTATTTCATGCCGGGCAAAAAATGCACATATCAGGTCCGCTGTATCATTTTCTTCTTTGGAAAAGGAAGGCGTAGCTATGAGTTCCTTTAATAAATCAATAGATTCTGACTGCAAGGTTTCCATGGGAACTTTATTCATGACTAATTGTTGTTCCGGATTTTCCGGATATAAGCAAATCCAATTCTTCTCCCTTTCCAATAATAACTCTATTCACGCCCGAATCAATAGCTTTAAAAGCATTGTCCAGTTTGGGTATCATTCCGGAAAATATTTTCCCTGCTTCCTTTAGCTTTTTATAATTTAACTGGCTCAACTTTGATATCACTGAATTTTCATTTTCAATATCCTGCAGCACACCCGGTTTTTCAAAACTGTAAACAAGACTTACTTCAAAAGCAGGACTCATAGCTTTTGCAATTTCCTGAGCGATCGTGTCTGCATTTGTATTCAGCAACTGATTATTACCGTCATGGGTGATAGACGAAACAACAATGCAAAGACCGCTATCAAGCAGTTGTCTGAACCAATCCGCATTCACCCGGTCTATATCACCTGCAAATCCATAATCGATCAGTGCATTTTCCCTTTTATGAGCCAGTATACTATTCCCATCCGGTCCCGAGATGCCAATTGAATTACAACTCAATGATTGCAATTCGGCGACGATATTTTTATTAATATAACCGGCGTATACCATAGTTACAATTTTCAGCGTCTCCCCGTCTGTTATTCTTCGGCCATCTATCAACTGTTGGGGAATACCCAGTTTTTCAGCCATTCTTGTAGCCTGTTTACCGCCGCCATGGATCAGAATTTTTTTTGATTTAATGGCGACGAATTTTTTGAGAAACACCGACAGCAATGCATCATCATCAATAATATTTCCTCCAATCTTTATCACACAGAGACTTTCCATATTCAGGATTTTAGAATTTCACTGAGTACGGATTGCGCAGCCCAGACCCGGTTCCCGGCCTGCGTGGTTACTATGCTTTGATGACCATCCAAAACTTCATCACTCAATTCCACATTACGTCTTACAGGGAGACAATGCATTACTTTTGCATTGTTTGTAAGCTTTAATTGTTCATTGGTGAGCATCCATTCCGGATCATTTGTATACATTTTTCCATAATCCTGGTAAGTGCTCCAGTTTTTAACATATACGAAATCTGCGTCTTTCAGTGCAGCATCCTGATTGTGCAGTATGTGTGCTCCTTTTGTAAATCGTTGATCCAGATCATAGTCTTCCGGGTGAGTTATTACAAATTCTGCTTTGCCCCAGGCGTTGATCCATTGAGCAAAACTGTTGGCTACACATTGGGGAAGAGGTTTAACATGTGGGGCCCATGTGAGTACAATTTTCGGTTTCTTAATATCCGGTGTCAACTGTAAACATTCTGTAATCGTCAGAATATCTGTGAGGCTTTGAAGTGGATGAAGTGTGGCACTTTCAAGACTTACAACAGGAATGCCGGCATATTTCACAAACTGTGAAATATATAATTCGCTATAGTCATCTTCCCTGTTTTTTAATGAAGGGAATGTGCGGATACAAAGTATATCAAAATATTTTCCAAGTACCGGAGCAGCGTCCTTAATGTGTTCCACTGAGTTACCACTCATAATGGCGTCTTCTTCAAATTCCAATGCCCATCCTTCTTTATCCACATTAAATACCAGTGGCTCCAGACCGAGGTTCAATGCGGCAACCTGTGTACTAAATCTCGTGCGAAGGCTTGGATTCAGAAATAGGAGGCCTATTTTTTTACCCTGACCAAGTAACCTGTCTTCAAATGGATTTTTTTTATACCGGAGTGCCTGCGCAATCAGGTGATCAAGGTTTGTGACATCTGCAATGGAAATAAAATTTTTCATGCCTGATTGACCAGATTTGATGAAACCATATTTAGTATTTCTTCTTCAAGAGATTCCAGGAATTCCTCCGCTTCTTTTTTTCTCAATGCCAGGGAAGGAAGCAGGCGTATTGTATTGGGTTTTGCTTCACCAGTAAATACCTGTTGATTTTTTAAAAGGTTTTTTCGCAGATCCTTCAGATTCGTTTCCAGGTCGAATCCGATCATTAATCCTTTGCCACGTACATTTTTAAGCCCATCTATTTTCTTTAGCCTGCTCATCAGGAATTCACCAGTTGATTTTGCATTTTCCATCAGCTTTTCTTCTTCGATCACTTCTAAAACTGCAAGAGCAGCAGCACAGGCCAGGTGATTTCCACCGAATGTTGTTCCCAGCATACCGTGTTTTGGTTTTAAGAACGGAGCTATCAGTATACCCGCAACAGGGAATCCATTACCCATACCTTTGGCCATACTATAAATATCCGCCTGCACGCCTGAGTGATCATGAGAAAAAAATGAACCTGTTCTTCCATATCCGCACTGTACACTGTCAGCTATAAAAATTGCATTATGTGCAGTACAAAGGGATCTTATTTTTTTAAGGAAAGAATCATTGGCGATATTGATTCCACCAACACCCTGAATACCTTCTATGATTACTGCGGCAATCTCATCACCATGCGCATTAAAATAATTTTCCAGGGCTATTTCATCATTGAATGGTAGAAAGACTGCATTTTCTGTTTCGTTAACTGGAGCTAAAATAGCCGGATTATCTGTAACAGCTACTGCCAGGGACGTTCTTCCATGAAAGGATTTATTAAAAGCAATTATTTTTTTTCTTCCATTATAAAATGATGCGAGCTTCATTGCATTTTCATTTGCTTCTGCTCCTGAATTGCAAAGAAAAAGTTGGAAATCGTCTTTTCCTGAAATTCTTCCCAGTTTGTCTGCCAGTTCCTGCTGCAAAGGAATTCTTATTGAATTGGAATAAAAAGCCACCTGGTTCAGTTGTTGTGTAATTCTGGAAACGAAATGCGGATGTGTATGACCGATAGAGATCACTGCATGTCCACCATACATGTCGAGGTATTGTTGTCCGGCATCGTCCCATAAATAGGAGCCTTTTGCGCGAGTAATTGTGATATCATTTATTGGATATACGTCGAAGAGTTTCATAATTTTTCTTTTACAAGTCTAAAGCCTAAAGCCCAAAGCCTAAAACTTTTTGGTGTTGAGTTAATACTTGATAAATTAATTTCTATTTACTCTTAATATTTTGTTTGATTTTCTAAATCAGTTTTAGGCTTTGGGCTTTAAGCTTTGGGCCTAGAAGTAGTTTGCTTTAAATTTTAATCCTTCTGTTTCATCCAGACCAAACATCAGATTCATATTTTGAACAGCCTGTCCGCTGGCGCCTTTTAGCAGGTTATCGATTGTCGAATGAACGACTATAAGATCGCCTTGTTTTTCGAGTTGAATGATACACTTATTTGTATTTACAACCTGTTTTAAAAAAATAGGATTTTCACTAAGTACAGTAAATGGATGATCCTTATAATAATTTTTGTATAAATTGATCAATTCAGTGAGATCCTGTTTTATTTTCAATTGTGAACTGACGAAAATACCCCGGGTAAAATCACCTCTCCAGGGTACAAAATGAAGAAGGTCGCTTCCAAATCCCTTCTGAATATGATTCAGAGTTTGATTTACTTCAGCGAGATGCTGGTGGGTAAGTGTTTTGTATGCCTGAATATTGTTGGCCCGCCAGGAAAAATGTGAGGTCGCATTAAAACCCTGTCCCGCACCAGTCGATCCTGTAATGCCTGTGCAATACACTTCGGTTAACCATCCCTGTTGTGCAAGAGGAAGAAGTCCCAATTCAATGGCGGTGGCAAAACATCCCGGATTGGCAATATTTTGTGCAGATTTTATTTCTTTCCTGTTTAATTCAGGCAGACCATAAACAAAGGGCTTTCCAGCGGGGATTAGTCGATTGTTTGATTGAAGCCTGAAATCCTGAGATAAATCAATGATTCTGATATCCTGATTCACCTGATTTTCCATCAGATATTTCCTTGCTTCCCCATGACCAACGCAAAGAAACAATATGTCAATATCAGGGGAAATGGATTCGGAAAACTCAAAATCCGTTTCACCTGCCAGGTCGTGATGAACATCTGAAAGGAATTGTCCGGCATGACTCTTACTTTGAACAAAAACGATTTCAGCTAAAGGATGATGTAACAGGATGCGGATCAACTCTCCACCTGTGTAGCCTGCGCCCCCCGTTATGCCAATCTTGATTTTTTTCATTTCTTATTATTCTCTGCTTCGTTGATTTTATGGAATATGGCAGTCTGATTTCCAAATATTTTTGCGAAACCTTTTACATCATCGCCTGTCCATCCACTGTTCATTTCTCCATAAGATCCAAACCGGTTGCTCATCAGATCATGTTCACTTTCAATGCCGGTAACTGTAAAGCGATAAGGTTCCAGTGTAACAAATACTTTTCCTGAAACAGTAGACTGAGAATCTTCCAGGAATTTTTCAATGTTTCGCATGGTTGGATCCAGCATTTGTCCTTCGTGTAACCAGTTTCCATACCAATTGCTTAACTGATCTTTCCAGTATAACTGCCATTTAGTTAGTGTATGTTTTTCAAGAAGGTGGTGCGCTTTAATGATGATAAGCGGTGCTGCTGCCTCAAAACCAACCCGACCCTTGATTCCTATAATAGTATCACCCACGTGAATGTCCCTGCCGATCCCGTAAGGCTGTGCAACTGTTTGCAGAAATTGGATGGCCCGCACTGGATGATCAAATTTTTTATCGTTGACTGCTTTCAATTCTCCTTTTTCAAACTGAAGACTAATTTTTTTTATTTCGTGTTCAGATAAAGGGGTTGGCCAGGCGTTTTCAGGTAAATAATCTTTTGAATTCAGTGTTTCCCTTCCACCAACAGAAGTTCCCCATAGACCTTTATTTATACTGTATTTTGCTTTTTCAAAATTCATCTCCACGCCATTCTCTTTCAGAAACTGAATTTCCTGTTCGCGGCTGAGTTTTAAATCGCGGATTGGTGTAAGAATTGTCGCATCAGGCACCATGCCGGTAAAAACCATATCAAAGCGAACCTGGTCATTTCCAGCGCCTGTACTTCCATGGGCCACATAAGCAGCGCCTGTTTCTTCCACATATTTTGCAACAGCAATGGCCTGAACCATTCTTTCGGCACTAACACTGAGGGGATATGTTGCATTTTTGAGCACATTACCAAAGACCAGGAAACGGATACATGACTGGTAATAATCCTCCGTGACATCTACTGATCTGAAAGAAGCTACTCCGAGGTCCTTTGCCCTTTTTTCAATAGCTTTCAATTCTTCTTTAATAAATCCACCCGTATTTACTGTGAGGGCATGAACTTCAAGTCCTTTGATCTTTTTAAGATAAATGGCGCAGTAAGTGGTGTCGAGTCCCCCACTATATGCCAGCACAACCTTTTTATTTTCCTTATCCATCTGTCGTTCCGATATTTTATTTAGCCAGCTTTTCTTTTTTGAGTTTATTCATCCGGATAAGGCCAAGATCTGCAAGTATCATATCAACTTTTTCTTTACGCAGGATGTTTTTCAGTAATCCCCATTGTTTGATTTTCATGAAGCGCTCATAAAGTTTGCTGTGCTTTACAAAATCCTGTGCTGTTTCTTTTGGTTTTTGATCTTTGGGATCATACAACATAGCCGTGCACATGCAGTTTTTTCTTTCCTTGCTCATGAGAATTTCATAATTCACACAACTTTTGCAACCGGCCCAGAAAGCTTCGTCCTGTGTGAGTTCAGAATAAGTAACAGGCTCATAACCCAGATCTGAATTGATTTTCATGACGGCAAGTCCAGTGGTAAGTCCGAAAAGCTTTGCTCCCGGATATAATCTCTGGCTCAGGTCAAAAATCTTCTTCTTAATATTTTTTGCAAGACCGCTTTTTCGAAAAGCGGGGGCTACTATTAATCCCGAATTAGCGACATATTCGCCATGGCTCCAGGTTTCGATATAACAGAAACCGGCCCAAATACCTTCTTCGGTAAAAGCAATTACAGCTTTTCCTTCGCGCATTTTTTCCCTGATATACTCAGGACTTCTTTTTGCAATTCCGGTTCCGCGGGCTTTGGCGGAGGATTCCATTTCATCACATATGATCTGGGCAAAGTCCTGATGAGAAGGATCTGCTATTAGTATCTTGAACTTTTGTTCTTGTTCCATTGAATGAATACGTGAGATAAATAAATGCCAATGACGGGGTCATTGAGTTTACAGGCCGTCTGATTACGGGCATAGGTCCTGAAGGAATACTATGGATGGTAAATATCAACGTCGTACCCAAAAGGGAATGGGACGAACAGAAAAAATAACGCGGAGGGGCGCTACAAAAAACCCACGCTTATTGAAGGCGTGCAATACCATTCCTGTGAGGACTGATATGGGTGAGTTTTTTTTCATTTTATGAAAAAATGGGATTACTATAGTTGTTAACATTGCAAAGAAACAGCTTTTCTGGAAATTTTCAGATATTTTTTGATGGAATGAGCTGAATCTTAACAAAGTGTGCCGTCCTTTTATTGAACAGACACAGAATGAAGTGCACCCGCCATTTCCGATAGTAAAGAAGCGTCTTTTTCAATCGCATTTCCTACAACAATCATATCGGCGCCTGCCTTGGCATTAAGGTAAACCTTCTCAGGATTCTGGATCCCACCTCCAATGATCAGTGGTATTTCGATATTAGAAGAAACACGTTCGATCATTTCTGTCGAAATGGGTCTTCTGGCTCCGCTGCCGGCATCCATATAGATCAGCTTCATGCCAAGCATTTCACCAGCCATGGCTGTACAGAGAGCAATTTCATTTTTATCAGCTGGAATGGGCAGGGCATTACTGATATAAGAAACGGTTGTCGGAGCACCTCCGTCGATGACCATATATCCCGTGGAAATGATTTCCAGTCCGCTTTTCCTGACAGCAGGGGCCGAAACAACATGCTGGCCGATTAGTAGCTCAGGGTTTCTTCCGGATATCAGGGATAAATATAAAAGTGCGTCTGCGAAAGGGGATACCTGTGAGGGGGTTCCGGGGAAAAGGATAATGGGAATTTTACAATGGGCTTTTATCTGTTGAACCACCTGGTCAAGGTGGTCTGAAACTACCAGGCTGCCGCCAACAAAGAGGTAGTCAACCCGGGCTTCTACTGCCAGCTTAATAAGAGTGGCGGTGCCTGCAGGATCTACTTTATCAGGGTCGATAAGCAGTGCGAAAGATTTACGCCTTGTTCTTTTTTTGAGCAGTAAAGAAGAATAAATCGCGTCATTCATGTGGCTGATTACCTTACAAATGTGCGAAAACTTTCCCGCTTTCCGAAACGTTGTACATAGGGAGCAGTTAAACGATTATTTGGGTTTTACCAAAATTTATATTGTGAACAATCCTGAAAATATTGTGCATAAATCAAATCAACGAATACAGGACTGCGATTCATGATTTATCAACCGTTTTTTTCCACAGGTGTGGAAAATGAACAGGAGGAAAATTGGAAATGAAAAAATACTTTCGATTCCTGCTTAACAATTTGTTAATAGACTAACGATTTCCTAACCACATAAAGCTATTCCATCATATGTCCACTCATACGCAATCTGCGAGCGGTTTGCAATTCAAACGGCGCTATACACGCGACGACATTCAAGTCTTCGATCAGTTTGAATATGATTACCGAAGTTCTGTAATTCGCAATCCTTCCGGGGAGATCGTATTCGAGATGACGAACGTTGAAGTACCAAAAGGATGGAGTCAGATCGCAACGGATATCCTGGCCCAGAAATATTTCAGGAAAGCGGGAGTGCCATTGTCAGATGGAAGTATGGGTCGCGAAACTTCGATTAAACAGGTGGCTCACAGGATGGCGAATTGCTGGAAAGTATGGGGTGTGCGGTATGGTTATTTCACATCAGAAACCGATGCGACTATTTTTTATGAAGAACTGGTTTACTCCATTCTAAACCAGGCCTGTGTTCCCAACAGTCCTCAATGGTTTAATACGGGGCTGTATGAAAGCTATGGTATTACAGGAAAGCCTCAGGGTCATTATTATGTTGATCAGGCAGACGGGGTCCTGAAAAAATCCACCTCTGCTTATGAACGCCCGCAGCCTCATGCCTGCTTTATTCTTAGTGTTGAAGATGATTTGGTAAATGATGGTGGTATTATGGACCTGTGGGTACGCGAGGCTCGTATTTTTAAATACGGATCCGGAGTAGGAACAAATTTTTCCAATATACGGGGTGAAGGGGAAAAACTCAGTGGCGGTGGAACTTCCAGTGGCCTCATGAGTTTTCTCAAAATTGGCGACCGAGCTGCCGGTGCAATAAAATCCGGAGGTACCACACGCAGGGCAGCCAAAATGGTTTGTCTCGACCTGGATCATCCGGAAATACTTGACTTTATCAACTGGAAACAGGAAGAAGAAAAGAAAGTTGCCGCGTTGATCTCAGCAGGTTATGCAAGTGATTATGAAGGCGAAGCTTATAAAACTGTCAGCGGACAGAATTCAAATAATTCAGTAAGGATCCCCAATTCATTTTTTGAAAAGCTGGAAAACGATGAGGACTGGGAATTGAAAGCAAGAAGTGACGGAAGGATCATGAAAAAGATTCCTGCCAAGGAAGTTTGGAACCAGATTTCGTACGCTGCATGGCGTTGTGCTGACCCGGGTACCCAATACGATACTACTATTAATGAGTGGCACACATGCCCTAATGGTGGCCGTATCCGGGCTTCCAACCCTTGCTCCGAGTATATGTTTCTGGACAACACAGCCTGCAATCTGGCTTCTGTAAACCTCCGCAGGTTCTATGACGAAACCACAAATAGCATCGATGTTGAAGGATTTGAGTATACCTGTCGGTTATGGACAACCGTACTCGAAATTTCTGTTTTGATGGCACAATTTCCATCCAAAGAAGTTGCACAGCTGTCTTATGATTACCGCACCCTTGGACTTGGATATGCCAACCTTGGTTCCATGCTCATGGTTATGGGTATAGCTTATGACAGCGAAGAAGCAAGAGGCATTGCAGGGGCGATCAGTGCAATCATGACGGGTATTTCTTACAAGACCAGTGCAGAAATCGCCGCAGTCATGGGTGCATTCCCAAAATTTAAGGAAAACCGGGATGCCATGCTTCGTGTAATGCGGAATCATCGTCTCGCTGCTTATGATGCAGATGAGTACGAAAATCTTGAAATAAAACCGCAGGGCATCAAGGCAAAATATTGCCCTGATTACCTTTTGAAATCTGCCACCAAGGCCTGGGACGATGCTGTACAGTTAGGAGAAAAATATGGATACCGGAATGCGCAGGCAACGGTTATTGCACCTACCGGGACCATCGGTCTCGTGATGGATTGTGATACAACAGGTGTGGAACCTGATTTTGCACTTGTCAAATTTAAAAAGCTTTCGGGTGGTGGCTATTTTAAAATAATTAATCAATCAGTTCCGGCGGCTCTCAGAAATATGGGTTATGCAGAAAGGGAGATTGATTCTATTGTGAAATATGCTGTAGGAGCCGGAACTTTTGCCGGAGCACCGCATGTCAATCATCAGACGCTTAGTGAAAAAGGTTTTTTTGCTGAAGAAATTAAAAAGCTTGATAACGCGGTAGCATCTGCTTTTGAAATAGGGTTTGTTTTCAATGTTTATAATCTCGGAGAAGAATGTTTACAAAGGCTGGGTTTTCAGGCAGAGCAATATTATAATTTCGAATGGAACCTGCTTGAAGCACTTGGTTTCAGCGACGAAGAAATCGCAGAAGCCAATGATTATATCTGTGGCACAATGACGGTGGAAGGTGCTTCCTATTTAAAGAAGGAACACCTGCCCGTTTTCGATTGTGCCAACAAATGCGGAAAAATAGGAGAACGTTTTATTCATGCCCACGGTCATATCCGTATGATGAGTGCCGTACAGCCTTTTATCAGCGGTGCGATTTCAAAAACCATCAACCTTCCGAATGAAGCCACTATAGATGAAATTGCCGATGCTTACCTTCTCAGCTGGAAACTGGCACTGAAAGCCTGTGCACTTTATCGTGATGGATCCAAACTGTCACAGCCGCTTAGTAATAAATCTGATAAAAAGAAGAAAGCTGAGACATCTGAAGAAGTTAAAGCAAGCATTCCCAACGAACCCCTTCCTGCGATGGAACCTCATATCGTCGATATGAGCAAACTGACCGTGCAGGAATTATTGGTTGAAGTTCAGAAAAGAGTTCAGGCTTCTCCGGATACAAAATTAAAAAGAGAACTCGCAACTATTGTTGAACGAAGAACGCTTCCTCCCAAAAGAAGGGGCTTCACACAAAAGGCAAAGATCAACGGACAGGTAATTTTTCTAAGAACAGGAGAATATTCCGATGGCTCTTTGGGTGAAATATTTATCGATATGGCCAAGGAAGGAGCAACGATGCGAAGTATGCTTAATTGCTTCGCGATTGCCATTTCCATCGGACTTCAATATGGTGTTCCACTGGAAGAATTCGTAGAGAAATTTGTATTCACAAGGTTTGAACCATCCGGTATGGTGGATCATCCTAATATCAAGAGCACGACTTCCATCGTGGACTTCATCTTCCGCTCAATGGCTTATGAATATCTGGGCAGAACGGATCTGGTACATGTTCTTGATAAACCTGAAGTGATGAACACGGGTGCGGCGGAATGGGACCAGCCTGTAACAGAGCAGGAAAAAAAAACGCCAGAATTGAGTGAAGTGCGTATAGTAGCCAAACCTCCTGTTTCACTAGCGAATCCTATGCAATCAAAAACATCTTCTAAAAATATGAAAGCTGAATCCGGCCTCGATTCTGTAAATGCAGCTGCTAAAAGTATGCAAAGTGATGCGCCGGCCTGCAATACCTGCGGACATATTACTATTCGCAGCGGAACCTGTTATAAATGCCTGAATTGTGGAAACAGCATGGGTTGCAGTTAATTCTTAAAAATACTTTGGACGGTTTTACTTAACCATGAACCCCGTATTTCTATGCGGGGTTCTTTTTTTAGAGCCTAAAGCTTAAAGCCCAAAGCATTTTGATTTTAAAATTGAACGGTCATCGGTCATCGTTGTTCCCATTCCGGGAAAAATTCCCTCAGTTTGGCAGGGAAATTGAATATAGCTATAGCAATTTTATATACCCTGAAACCGTTAATTCTTAACCTCAAATGAAAACCATGAAAAAGATCCTGGCCCTTGCACTGCTCTTAACCCTGTTGTATTCCTGCAACCGTTATGTAACGCCCTATGACGCTGCTACCCATCATTATAGCAGCTGTAAGTATATGAAGTAAATTTCAAGCCTTTCGAATAACATCAATCATGGCTCTTCTTTGTACATTGTGAACCCAATGTACTGATATGAAAAAGCTTTGGTTGATTTTCTTTTTTATACCCGTTCTAATTACCTGTGCACAATCGACGTCATCGAATGGCATTGTATCGGGTCCTATGCTGGGTCAGGTAGAATTGAGAACAGCAAAACTGTGGCTTCAGATTTCACCTGATGTCAGGTCCATTTCTCTGACATATTGGAAAGCTGGTGGAGAACCCGGGTCTGTTACAACAATAAAAATGAGCGGTGAAAAGTTAAAGGAAACGCTCACGGAATTCAATCCAATAGTGTTTCAGCTCAACGGGCTTGATATTAACAGTCTATATGAATACCAGTTTACATTAAATGAATTAAACTCTGTTGTTTCAGGATCATTTAAGACTAAAGATCTCTGGCAGTGGCGTAAACCTGCACCTGATTTCAGTTTTCTTACAGGAAGTTGTGCCTATTTCAATGAACCTGAATACGACAGGCCTGGAAAGCCTTATGGAGGCGATTCTGTTATTTTCGAATCCATGGCAAAAGATAGTGCCGCATTTATGCTTTGGCTTGGAGATAACTGGTATACACGCGAAGCAGATTATGGCAGTGAATGGGGACTCTGGTACCGGGCTTCGCGTGATCGTGCACAACCTGTTATTCAGCACTTGTTAAAGGCCATGCCCCAATACGCAATTTGGGATGATCATGATTTCGGTCCTGATAATTCGGGATTTTCCTATGGATTGAAAGATATATCACGGAATATTTTTATGAAGTATTGGTGTAATCCATTTTATGGTGAGGATCAGAAAGGTACTTACTCACAAATTTCCTACAGTGATGTAGATCTGTTCCTGACAGACGACAGATATTTCAGAAGCGCAGATGAAATGGAAGATAGTATCGATGGTAAACCCAATCCTGATAAGCATTTTTTTGGAGAGAGACAATTGAAATGGATCGAAGATGCATTGGTTCAAAGTCTTGCAACATTTAAAATAATCGTGATTGGTAGTCAAACCCTGAATCCATATAGTTCCGAAGAAGGATTTTACAAGTACAGTTATGAATATCATCAGCTGATGGATTTTTTAAACAGAACAAAAATTAAGGGGGTTCTGTTCTTAACAGGTGATCGTCATCATAGCGAAATAATAAAATTGGAAAGACCCGGGAATTATGATTTATACGACATTACAGTTTCGCCTTTTACAAGCGGAGTGGCCAAAGTGAAGGGTGTAGAGATAAATAATCCTTTTCGTGTCCCGGGAAGCCTGGTTGAAAAAAGAAACTATGCTAAAATCGGAGTGGAAGGAAAAAAGAATGAGCGGATCCTTAAAGTGCAGATTAATGGTACTAATGGGAAAGATTTATATAACTGGAGCATTTCAGAAAATCAACTAATGCACTAAAATGGTAATTTATTTTGAGTATGATAAGAAACAGGTGATGAGTGCTTTGAGGCATCACTTTATTTCAAGACCTGAAATAAAATTTCTATTGATCATTGTAAACATTTTTACAATACTGAGTGCTATACTTTTGTATCTGCATAAAATCCAGCCCGTATCGTTCCTATTGTTTTCCTTCTTATGGTTTATTTTACTTATAACCTTTTGGACCATACTGCCTCTCAGTGTTTATAAGAGATCACACACATTCCAGGATCAGTTTAGCATGAATTTCAGTGATCATGAAGTAATATTACAAACTGAACTGGGATCACATGCCTGGGCATGGAAGGACTTTAGCAGCTTCCTGGAATCACCATTTTTTTTTCATTTGTATTTCAACAGCAGGGCTTTTTTCCTGGTTCCAAAAGATGCTTTTCCCGATCTTGAATCCCTGCAGGAAACAAGGAATCTTTTAAAACGTAAGCTTTTAAAGCCTAAAGCCTAAAGCGTAAGGCTTAACCCGCAGCGCCTGGCGAAATCTGTCAACTGTATTCTGTAAACCTTCATCAATAAAATATGATAAAATTCATAAGTCAGCCCTGGCCCTGGTATTTTTCAGGTCCTGCAATTGCACTGATCCTGGCAATACTCCTTTTTTCAGGAAAGACTTTTGGGTTTTCGGCTAATCTGTCGAATATCTGTTCAATGATGGGGCTTGGGAAAAGAATTAATTATTTCAAATTCGATTGGAAAAAACAGCGGTGGAATTTGTTATTTCTTGTCGGTTCCGTCATCGGAGGATATATTGCCGCATATTATTTGCAATCGAATCAACCACTTTCTATATCTGTTGCAACGATAGAAGATCTGAAGAAAATGAATATTCCATTCGACGGAAAAATGGAACCCGGATCCATTTTTAACTGGAACTATTTATTAACCGGGAGGGGTTTATTATTATTCCTGGGGGGCGGATTATTAATCGGATTCGGAACGCGTTATGCCGGTGGTTGTACTTCCGGTCACGCTATTACAGGTCTCTCTACTCTTCAATTACCGTCACTTATCGCTGTGATTGGGTTTTTTATTGGTGGATTATTTTCAACGTTCATTCTCTTTCCGGTCATTTTTAAATAATGTTTTATGAAGGCAATTAAATATATTCTGACGGGTATTCTTTTTGGCATTATTTTGACAAAATCAGAAGCAGTTTCCTGGTATAGGATTCAGGAGATGTTCCGTTTTCAATCCATATTCATGTATGGAATTATAGGTACTGCAGTTATATCTGGTATTATTCTGGTTGCTGTAATAAAAAGATTTCAGCTCAAAGATTCAGACGGGCATCCCATTCAATTTCCAGAGAAAGATAAACGCTGGAAAAAATATCTGATTGGCGGATCCATTTTTGGAATGGGTTGGGCTTTTACGGGAGCATGTCCAGGTCCTATTTTCATTTTACTCGGACAGGGCTATACAGTCATGCTAATAGTGATTGCCGGTGCGCTGGCAGGAACTATGCTTTATGGGGTATTACGCAACCGGCTGCCTCAATAAAATAGATCCCTTATTGTTTATTGATTGCTGCAATCATCCTGTCGGCTTCGGGTTGTTGAAAATTCGTTAACCCTCCGTCACAGGTAAGTATATACGAAATTCCTTCCTTGTACACATCTACTCGTTTGATCGTATAATCCTTGAATTCTGCCACGTCGCCATTATTGCCGGCTTTTAAAGCTGCAAGACCCTGCTGGAAATATTTCAGCTGACCCAGATCACGAAACTTCAGGGTCTTAATAATTACAGAATTATTATATTCCTGAGTGCGGAACTGAAGCACATAACAGGTATCTGTCGGTTTGGTGATTCTTTGCAGACTGATCGGCCATGTACCCTGTCTGACATCGATAATATTGATGGTTGCTGAATTTACAATTTTAAATTGTGCTTTCATAACCAGTGGCGACAAAAGGATTAACAAAAGGAACTTTTTCATACGAACGTTTTGGATTTTTAGATGAAGAATTAATTTTGACTTGAAATAAAATTATTAATGATATATATCATCCGGTTAACCTGCGTCTCCTGGAAATTCGTAACAGCTCCATCGTAACTTAAAATATACCACGAATTCTCTTTCTTAGTACCGACTTTTTTTATTGAATAATTCCTGAATTCAGCAACATCTCCGTTATTGCCTTTTTTTAATGTTGTTAGCCCTTCTCTGAAATATTTCAATTGTTCCAATGTTTCCAAATCCATGGTTTTAATAATTACCGCATTCATGACGGACTGGTCCCTGAACTGAATTGCATAACAGGTATCTGTATAGTAAATTACCCTTTGGAGATTTATAACCCATGGATCGGTTCGGACTGTCATCAAATCTATAGTAGGATAATGCGCCATAATTAGCGGGGCACCACTATGCAAATGGATGAAAAAAGAGAGGAGAACTAGTTGCTTCATAAGGATTTATTGGCCTTACAAGATAAATTATTTAACCAATTTTCACAATGAAAGGGAGTTTATCTATCAGAAAACGTTTGCTCCGGAAAAATATTCTCCCTCACTCAAAAATGATTGTTAAAACAAGCCAGGGAAATAAGGGTTATTACCTACAATTTGTCCTTTGAACTTGCAGACATAGGCATAATTGATTCATTTTGGCAAAATTTTGGCAATCGCTAATAACCGATCGTGAATCGTTGTTTTATGAAATGTGGACTTTCTAGTTCATCCATAAGGGCAGAAGCATAATCATCAAAACTTATGGTGCTGTTTCCTTTTTCGTCAAACAAAGGACTATCCTTTCCAATGCGAAACTTCCCTGTGTATGGACCCGGTTCAATAATAATAGCAGGACTAAAAAAAGTCCAGTCCAGGTCTTTTTCTGTGCGGAAAATTTCAAGAGATTTTCTCTGCTCATCTGCGCCCTTTCGCCAGGCTTCAGGGAAAGTGGGAGTATCGACCAATTGAAGCCCTGGTGAGACCTCAAGGCTCCCTGCGCCACCCACATTAATGATACGTTTCACGCCGGCTTTTTTAGCGGCAAGGATCAATGACCTGGCTATTTTGCTGAATAAATGGTATGTTTCAGGTTTTTGCCAATCGATGCCGAAAGCACTGATCAGTACGTCATTCCCTTTTATTGCGTTAGCCAAAGCATCTGAATCTAAAGCATCAGTCTTCACCCAGGTTAGTTTTTCATTTTTAACATTATTATCCGGATTCCTTGCAATCCCTGTTACTGAATGTCCGCGGCTAAGAGCCTCCTCTAAAATTCTGGAACCAATTTTACCATTCGCCCCGATTAATGCGATTTTCATAATCCTGATTTTAAATTTGAGATAATGATATACCTCTTTATTACAGTGTAGTTGAATTTATTGTTTAAAATGGGTCATAACAATTCAAATTGTCCTGTTTCGTCTCAACATTTACCTTTTTTGCCTCAATTTAATTTTGATTCACCCATGGTATAATATTTTTGGATCCTAAAAAACTTAAGGTCAAAAACATACGTTATGAAAAAACTCATTTATCCTTTCGTCGCAATGATTCTTATAATTGGCTCTGCTTTTACAATTTTTAAAGCGCAGGACTGGAAAATAGCAGATGTATCTTTTGTAAAATTTGATGGAGGGGATCCTTCGGGACAATTCGGGGGAATGAAGGGCACAATAAGTTTTGATCCAAATGATCTGGCTAATTCAAAATTTGATGCCACAATTGATGTAACCACTATCAACACAGGCAATGGCATGAAAAATACACACGCCAAAAGCGAAAAATGGTTTGATGCCGAAAAGTATCCTACCATAGAATTTACTTCTATAGCTATTACAAAAACAGCTGACGGTTATGAAGCGAAGGGAATGCTTAACATGCACGGGGTACAAAAGGAAGTTGTCATTCCTTTTACCTTTCAGGACAATGCTTTTAAAGGATCTCTAACAGTAAATCGTCTGGACTATAATATCAACACTGCGGAACCAAATCATGGCTCCAGCAGTTTTAAAGTGGATATTTCAGTGCCTGTTACAAAGTAAGCGGGTATGTTTAAAAGGGTGTTTTTTCATGGGTTGATGGCCAGTTTGTTATCAGCATTGGCTGCCATTATTTACTCGAGAATTTATTTTTTTGCAACTGAAACTGATTTCTCGAAAGTGCTGGGATTGCAAAGAATAATAGGATTTAATTTGCTCACTTGTATGATGGCTGTGCTGATAAACTATGGCATACTCAGGTGGCTTAAAAAGAAAGGGGAAATCATTTTTAATTTTTTGTTTTCTATTCTCTCTTTTGCAGCTGTAACGATTCCTATTTCTGTTACACTGCCTTTAAATGTGCAACTTCCCGAATTATTTCCTGGTCTTGCAGTGCCCATGGTTTTTTTCCCGGCAATAGCCTGGTATACTTTAAATCCTTTATTTCCCCGTACATCACAAAACTGATTCACACATATGAAAAGAAAAAATGTTCAACGGATTATCCTATTCGCAGGCACCGTTATAATAGGATTCATTTCGATTGCTTTGACAAGTAGTAAATCCATCAATTCAATTAATTATCAGACTATACCAGATGATGATACCATTGTGCTTGTTAGAAATGCCAATGGACCAACGCTGGGATATTCCGAAAAGTCCGGAGTAAAAATTCTTACAGTAGACGGATTGGCTTTCAAAGACCTGAATAGAAATGGTAAACTGGATAATTATGAGGACTGGCGTTTACCCGTGGACGAAAGATCAAAGGATCTGTCAGCAAAGATGTCAATTGAACAAATTGCAGGATTAATGTTATATAGTCTTCATCAGGCTATACCTGCTCTTCCGGGTCCTATGGGGAGGTCAACATATAATGGAAAACCTTTCAATGAAAGCGGGGCTAATGCCTGGGATCTCACGGATCAGCAAAAATCATTTCTTACCAACGATAATTTGAGACATGTTCTGGTTACTTCTGTTCAGACACCAGAAGTAGCAGCAAGATGGAACAATAAAATGCAGGCGTTGGTTGAGGGTATCGGCCTGGGTATACCGGCTAACAATAGTACGGATCCACGAAACAGCACTAATTCCGGAGTCGAATACACCGCAGGCGCTGGTGGCAAGATATCCCAATGGCCTGAATCCATCGGTCTTGCTGCAACTTTTGATCCTACTATTGTATTGCAATTTGGTCAGATAGCTGCTAAAGAATACCGTGCATTGGGAATAACGACGGCATTATCACCTCAAATAGATTTAGGAACTGAACCCAGATGGTCACGTATTAATGGAACTTTCGGTGAAGATCCACAACTGGATGCTGATATGGCGAGGGCTTATGTGGATGGCTTTCAAACTTCCATGGGTACAAGTGAAATTGCGGATGGCTGGGGCTACAATAGCGTAAATGCTATGATAAAACACTGGCCTGGGGGAGGTCCCGAAGAAGCCGGGCGTGATGCACATTTCGCTTATGGAAAATTTGCAGTTTACCCGGGTAATAATTTTGATGAACAGGTAATTCCATTTGTTGACGGGGCACTGCACCTCACCGGTAAAACAAAAATGGCTTCTGCGGTAATGCCATATTATACCATCTCATATAAAAGAGATAGTAAAAACGGAGAAAATGAGGGAAACAGCTATAATGCATACCTGATTACCGATCTTCTCAGGAATAAATATGGATTTGACGGAGTGGTTTGTACTGACTGGCTGGTTACGGCTGACGAAGGGAAATCTCCTGACATCTTCGCAGGCAAATCCTGGGGTATGGAAAATAAATCAGTTGCAGAACGTCATTATAAAATATTAATGGCGGGTGTGGATCAGTTCGGTGGAAATAATGATGCCGGCCCCGTTATTGAAGCTTATAGGATGGGGGTTAAGGAACACGGAGAAGTTTTCATGCGTGCAAGAATGGAACAATCAGCTGTCAGATTACTCAGAAATATATTCCGTGTAGGTCTTTTTGAAAACCCATATCTGGATATCGAGAAAACCAAACAGACTGTGGGTAAAGCAGAATTCATGAAAGCCGGATATGATGCACAACTAAAGTCGATTGTGATGCTGAAAAACAGTAATCATATTTTGCCATTACAAAAAGGTAAAACTGTTTATATTCCCAAGTCATACATTCCTGCAAGAAAAGATTTCTTTGGAAATATAACGCCGGCTAAACAGGTGGATGCCGTTAACCCGGATATTTTAAAAAGATATTTTTCTGTAACGGATGATCCCGCAAAAGCTGATTACGCCATTGTATTTGCAGGAGGACCTGCCGGAGGTCCCGGATATGATAAAGAAGACCTGGCGAAAGGCGGAAATGGTTATGTTCCCATCAGCCTTCAATATGAAACTTATACTGCAGATTATGCAAGGGAAAAGAGTATTGCCGCGGGTGATCCGGTTGAACCTGGCATTACAAATCGTTCTTATAAGGGCAAAACTATTGAAGCTTCAAATGCGGCTGATCTGAAAACCATTCGGGATACAAAATTGGCAATGCATGGCCGACCGGTAATTGTTTGTCTATCGCTTACAAAACCCGCGGTTGTCCGCGAGTTTGAAAAGGATGCAGACGGAATACTCATAAGTTTTGGTGTACAGAATCAGGCTGTCATGGATATAATTACCGGTTCTTCAGAACCTTCCGGATTATTACCTGTTCAAATGCCCGCAGATATGAAAAATGTGGAATTACAGAGCGAAGATATTCCTCATGATATGATCTGCTATACAGATGCAAATGGCAATAGTTACAATTTTGGATTCGGGCTAAATTGGAAAGGAGTCATAAATGATGATCGTACAATTCGGTATGCGAATATTATCAAACGTCCAATAATTATTGTAACAGGAAATAAAATATCAATTTCTGGCGCAATGCCGGGAACAAAAATCTATTATACGATCGATGGAACGACACCCTCGTTTACAAAAGAATATGAATATAGCAAGCCGTTTATTGTGAGACCAGGAACTGTGATTAAGGCGTTCGTCAAGAAATATGGAGTGGATAACAGCAGTTTAGTAGAATTTGTATATAAATAGAACTCTAATAAAAGTCATCCTTTTCTATACAAAAAAGAACATGCTCTCTCAAAAAATGATCATGGGGCAGCATTGGATGAAAGAAACTGCCTATATTTTTTAAGCCGACTTTTTGCATTACACGTTGTGAAGCCTTATTGTGGATGGATGTAAATGAATGAACCTTTTTAAAAGACAACTTATTAAAACCATAATTTAAACATGCCACTGCGGCTTCAGTGGCATATCCCTTATTCCATTCCATAGTTTTAATACGCCAGCCGATTTCAATGCAGGGTGTAAAATAGTGCTCAAAATTGGGAACCATAAAACCGGTGAAACCGATAAAAGCCTTTGAGTCCTTCTTTTCAAGAGCGTATAAACCGAAACCGTATTTCCTGAAATGATCTCTGATTCTTCGAATTGTCATTCTTGTTTCTTCAGGGGTATGCAGGGTTGAAATATATTTCATTACCCCAGGATCTGCGCACATTTCAATAAAAGGAATTGTATCCTCTTTCTTCCATTTCCGCAGCGTTAACCGCTCTGTTTCAAAAATAACAGCCATTATAAAGAAATAAATTTAGATGGAAGTGGCCTCGCCAGGAATCGAACCTGGATCTGGAGCTTCGGAAACTCTTATACTATCCATTGTACGACGAGGCCTATTTGATCAACCCGGGAACATTGCTACTGAAGATTTTTACGGCTATGGCCAGCAATATTACGCCAAAAAATTTACGAATGGCAACCATTCCGCCCGGACCAAGAATACGCTCTATTAAATTCAATGATTTTAAAACTATAAATACGATTACAAGGTTTATAAGTATGGCAATCAGGAGCATGCTCTCTTCATAATTCGCTTTCAAAGATATAATCGTTGTGAGCGTCCCAGAACCGGCAATCAGCGGAAATGCAATAGGTACAACAACAGAGGAAGAAGCTCCTTTTTCACTTTTGAAAAATTCTATCCCTAAAACCATTTCTAATCCGAGAATAAAAATTACAATGGACCCCGCAACGGCAAAGGAATGAGTTTCTACACCAAGGACATGAAGAAAAGGCTCCCCGAGATATAAGAACAGGATCATCAGTCCGCCCGATATTAAGGTGGCTTTAAGTTCCTTTATACCACCCATCTTTTTTTTCAGTGATAAAAGAAGAGGGATTGAACCGACAATATCAATAACTGCAAACAGTGTAAAGGTTACTGTCAGCAACTCATTAAATCCTGTTTGCATGTTTCGTTAAGTTATGACCTGGTACTGGCGCAAAGATATTTGAATAAGCCCAGAAAGCTTATTGTTGAATTATTTGCGTTCTGATAGGACTGATTCCTGGAGACGTGGAAAAACTGAATTTCTCTTTGCCAGTTTTATCAAAACAATAAACTGTTCCTGAAGAAATATAGTCTTTAGCATCTCCGACATACACATCTCCTGTAGCAGGATCAATATCCAGTCCATAAGGATTCACAATAGTCGTTCCGTCAGTTACAAAAGATGGTCTTATTGCACTGAAGTCATTGGGATTCAAAATGCCTACATTGGCAGCGCCAAGGTAGCCACCTGTGGTAATCAATTCATTATTGTAATAACGAATAGTTCCTGCAGCACTATCAACAGATAATATTACTTTACCTGTACTTAAACTTACCTTAACCAGACTGGGCGTGACAGATCCGTAATTACCAGTGCAGGCTACATAAATATTTCCTGAGTTATCAGAAGCAAGACTGCCCGGATTTATGCCTACGGTAATTTTACTTGTCTCTGTAAGCGATGTCAGATCTATAATAGAAACTGTAGAATCGTAAGTAGCGCTATAACCCCCAGTATTGCTCACATATAAATTATTTCCGGAAACAACCATCTGTGCCGGATTTGATCCTACTGTTATGAATTTCTGGATAGACAGGCTGGATGTGTCAATCACAGCGACAGTTCCATCGGTAGAAGAAACAAATACATTCGACCCAAATCCAACGATATTTTCAGGACCACGGTTTACGCCCGCGTTTTTAAAATCAATGGTATCTCTGAATTTTGCACCTATTGCATCCGCTACTGCAACATAGCCAGATACATTCATTACAATATATAATTTACCTCCATAGATAATGAAATCACTTCCGGTATCACCCAGTCCGAATCCATTTACGGTTTTAAAATAGTCAGTTGATGGGGTAGCGCTGGTAAAATCGTAATAAGTAAGTGTCGTATTATTTTGCTGAAAAATTCCCTGATTGAGTGTGTAAACACCTGTTGTAACTACCGGCGTGACAGAAGCTGGCAAGTCATTTTTCTTACAGGAAATAATGCTGGTAAAAAATAATAAGAGTAGTAGTGATAATTTATTAGTTGTCATTTTTATAATTTTATAAGTTGTTGATGGTTATACTTAATTTATAGGACCTTCCTGGCATGGGATAATAATTGATAACATAATATTGCTCATTGAAAATATTATTTACTTCAGCCTTTAACATAGTCCTTAACCCACCCGCATTTATCTGCCAGCTGATAAATCCATCCTGTGTGTTCCAGCCAGGCAATTCATTCGAAGGATCATTTTCGCCAAGTGCATATCTTTTTCCTGAAAATAAAATGCTATATCCGGCGCTCCATCCTTTGTAGTTGTAAACTGCCATGGCAGAACCGGAATAATTGGGTGTATACGGAATTTCATTTTTGTATTCAGAACTGGATGGATCGGTTACATCCAATGCTTCCTGCCAGGTAAATGCCAACCTTCCCGACCATCCTGATTTTAAAGAGAATTTTCCATTTGCCTCAGCATTTATATCGATTCCCCTGATTTGAACTTTCCCGATATTTTCCATTGTCCATATAAAAAGGTTTTGTGTGGGAACTGCAATAATCTTATCCTTAATATAATTGTAATAACCATCTGCACTAAAGCTGATTTGTCGCAATGCGGATTTGTAAATTTTGGAATATGTCAGGCCAGCATCATATTGTGCTGAATATTCCGGGAGCAGCTTGGGATTGATATTGGTATTATATGTATAATACAGATCATTAAAAGTTGGCATGCGGAAAATATCCTTGTAAAAGAATCTAAAAAGAAAGGGACTATGGGGACTGGTCTTATATCCAGCCTCAAGTGCCGGGGTGAATTTATTTTTGTTTGAGGCGGATTCTCCAATGACTGTTTTGTCATTGATATTAGTATTTAGAAGGGAAGCGTTTAACTGCCAATGTGATTTTATAAATTGTAGTGCAAGATTGTTCCACAGGCTTGTGCGTGTTGGGGTGGCGAATTCATTAATATTTGCAGTAAGATGTGCATATGCAAGATCTGATGCAAGTGAAAAAGATAAGTATTTTCCCATATTATGACTTATTGCGATGCTACCATAAATTTCATTTTGCATATAGCGATCATCCAACCCGCCTGCATTATTCAGGAAATTCGGATCTGTATACCTGGTATACATTGAACTGTATTTCATAGAAACGAGTAATGAAGTCCCGGCATCGAATTTTTTTAAATAACGGCTTTGAATAAAGTAATCTTTGTCTTCCAGCCGCTGAACAGATATATCATTAAAGAAAATGATACTTCCAGGCAATCCTCTATCCGAACTATAACCCCATATTTTGGTTTGCAATGTTGAACTATCCGAAAACCTGTTAACTGTATTTACTTCTCCCTGAAAAGAATGGATATCAGAATTAGTGCGATATGCTTTTTGTGAAAACATACCATTATTGATATAGTATGGATAATTTCCTTTCACCCAGGTGGCCTCTGCATTTGAGCTAATGATCATAGATTTGGAAACAGGAAAATAAATTCCGGCATAAGGTTGCCATAGGCCAAAAGAGCCTGCATTTAATCCTGCTATCCATTTTTTCTGAACGAAGTTTGGAGCGTTAAAGCTATTGCTGGTGAATGAAAGAACAGAAGCGGATGAATAGACTCTCGCGGGTGCAAGTATATTCTGAGGGTTTGCCTGGTCTAATTCGAGACTTTGAATGAAGGTTGTAGAGAATTTGCTGAGGTCGACCTGCCCTGTTTGTGCATCAGCAATTGTTATCCCGTCATACACTAAACCCGTATTGAGACCACCGAGACTCCTTACTGAAATCGTTTTTAATCCCCCTACTCCTCCATAATCTTTAATGAGAACACCTGAAAAATACTTGGATGCTTCCGCTATATTTCCTGCGTTCATTTCCTGAAGCGCCTCACGATTTAATATCTGAACCGGAACTATTGCAGTATAAGGATTCTGTTTTTTTTCAGCGGTTACAGTTACCCTTTGTAATATTTTGCCTGTGTCAGCTGGATTTTGTGCAAGAACTGCAGAATTTATAATGGTAAAAAATAACAGTATGATGAAAAATCGGTGCATGCAATAAAAATTCAATAAAGCAATCGGTGAGCACCAGAAGGAATATAAATAGAGAAGCCGTATATACTCCGCCTGCCTTTCACCCGAAAGCGTTGCGACTAATATTTTATCTGGCAGGTCTTCTGGCTCGTTTCCTATTTACTGCCTTCCCATCACGCCAGGAGCGTGACAGTGGCCGCAGTGTAAACAGTCCCGGATTATCCGGGATGAAACTCACAGCTACGGGGATAGCGCCGGTCTTACACCGGACTTCCCTTTTAACTCCGCACATGCGGAGACCAGATGATGCAAATGTAAAGGAGAGTTTGAAAAGAACCAGAGGAATTTTATTTTTTGGTTGTTTTATTATAATTGATGGTGAGCCCAACAAAATAACTTGCCGTCGGTGCTGCGTTATAATATCTGCCGGCAGCAGCATTGATATCATTACCGAGACTATATTTTGCATTAAAGGCATTGTTGACACCCGTGAAAAATGTCATGTATAGTTTCTGCATACTTGTTGAATAACCGATTCTTCCACCAAATAGCTGATAAGCAGTTGCATAAGAAGTATTGCCGTCATCGAGTGGCATTTTATCGCTATAATAATAGGTGAGGTGAAGAAAAATGCCCAGCCGGCTGTTTAGATCAATGCCTCCTGTGAACGTGTTATTGGCTACGCCTGGAAAATGTTTCCCGTCGTAATCGGTACTGGCTACTTTGAAATCACCAAAGGTAAAATTATCCAAAGTATAAGCCGCCCAAATGCGGGCACTGTTTATCTGTCCGAATGCTGATGGCAACAACTGATATGATATCTGTGATTCAATTCCTTTTTGTGTTGAGGAACCCGCATTCACATAATAATCATTGCCGCTGGAATCCTTACGGTCAACAATGGCGTTTTCAAGTTCAAAATAAAATCCAATCACTTCAATGTATAAGCGCTTTTTTAAGAAACTGCTTTTGATTCCGGTTTCATAACTGATTCCATTTTCCGGTTGCAGATCGGTATTTATACTGGTGGTGGAAGGCAGAACTTCTGCAACTGCGGGAGGTGAAAAACCTTTTGATATACTGGCATATAATAAAATATCCGGAGTAATTTTTTTTGAAATGGCAATTCGGGGTGCCAGTTCATTGCTGAATAATTTATTTCTCGGAACAAAGCCCGGGACAGAAATCCTGTCTATTCCGATGAACGCATTATTATAACTGATTCCTGCCGAAGCCTGCCATCCTTTTCCAAAAAAAACATCTGCCTGGGCGAAAATGGTATAGGTCCATGTATTTATGTTATCATTAGTTTGCAGCGTGTCGGGTGCGCCATTTGTATTACCATAATCCTGCGTTTGAAAAAACCCCTTCTGTCCTTCACCCCCAAAACTCAGGTGTAAAAAATCCGTTGTATAATTGAAAATAGTTCTGCCTCCGAAATGCGGTTCATTGCGGAATTCATAATTTCTGAATGTAGGATTTAGATAATTAGTATAAGCGCCATAAAAATTTGTTGTATTCTGAAATTTATCTGTTATGTGGTATGTATTTACAATAGCAGCTAAAAAAGTCTTCTGATATATAGCCGCCTGTGCCTGGTCGGCTGATGGAGTGGAACCTACTGCTGGTCGTGATTGTTTTGGATCCGCATTATATTCAGTGATCGTCAGAGCACCCGGAGTCTGATAATACAGGCTTCCGTAAAAAGCGTATGTGCTCAGGGTCTGACGATCGTTGTTCTTCAGCACGGATTCCCAGGTCACGATATCCCTGCGCAGGTTAGTATGATCCCGATAACCGTCGGAAGTCTGATGAGAAAAACTAATGATATTACCTCCACTTTCATTTCCCAATCTCACCTGAGCATTAATATTATTACTGTTGAAAGTCCCATAAGTATACTCGCCCGTAAATCCGGGTTGCCAGGTATCAGGCCTGGATTTAATAAGTAAGGCTCCACCTGTTGCGGCACCATAGAGACTGCCTGCGGGCCCTTTGATCAGTTCGAGAGAATACATGTCAAAAGGAGCGAGCTGTGTAAGATATGTATTGCCTCCGGGATCTGTAAAAGGAATGCCGTCTATATAAACTTTTACATTTCTGACACCAAATGGAGAGCGAAGTGTGCTGCCGCGGAAGCTCAGTCTGTAACTGCCCGGTGATCTTTCTTCCATTCGTACACCGGGTACACTATTCATGGCGGGCACGATACTCATTTTATCGTAGCGGTTAAATTCGGAATTGGTTATTACTCCCACAGCAGCTGCGACATCTGCGAGTTTGCGGTTTTGTTCATAAGCCTGAACAACTACTTCCTGTAATAATTTCCTTTCTGCTGTATCCGGAACCTTTGCGTCATTTTGTGCCCTGACAATTCCGGAAATCATCAAAATCACTGCGCATATCCAGTATTTCATTCAGTGGTTTTATTCCGCTCCAAAAGTAGAAAAGAATATTTCATTATCTTGACTTCTTTAAAGTTTGTTTTAATGTATAGAATGCATGGTTATCTGGATCTATGGTAAAAAATGAAAAACTGGGTGTTTTTGATTGCACGATGATTGTTGTGAGCCTGGTGATTGGTATGGGTATCTTCAGGACTCCCGCAAATGTAGCCCAGCATGTGCCGGACAATTTTTTATTTTTCTTTACCTGGATAGCCGGAGGATTGATTGCTCTCTGCGGAGCACTTACCTATGCTGAAATCGGATCACGCCTTCCTGTTACCGGAGGGTACTATAAAATATTTTCATACGGTTATCATCCTTCCATTGCGTTTGCTATCAATTGTATGATCCTTATTTCTAATGCGGCATCCCTGGCCGGCGTTGCCCTGATAGGGGCTGAATACATTTCAGGAATTCTTTTCCCAAAAATCGCCGGAGCAGATGCATTACAGGCGAGAGAAATTGCAATAGCTCTTTTTTCAATCGTGATTTTTTATTGTGTGAATTTACTGGGACTAAAAATGAGCGCCCGCGCGCAGAATGTCCTTACTATTATTAAAATTTCACTGATCGTCTTATTGGTAGCACCTTTGTTTTTTACTGAAGCGGATAAGAGTTCCATGTTGTCTCAGCATATCTTTCCCGGATGGCTGGTCTATCTGAAAGGATTTGGCGCCGGGTTAATTGCAGTTTCATTTACTTATGGTGGTTATCAGCAAACGATCAATTTTGGTTCGGATGTTGCTCAGCCCGGCAGAAATATTCCGCGCGCGATCTTTATGGGGATCTCAATTATTATTATTTTGTACATGAGCATAAATTTTGCATACATAAGAGTAATAGGTTTGGAAGGACTGCGGAATTCAAAAGGAATTGCATCGGTGATGGCGGCACATGTTTTCGGGGATGCTGCCGGAAAAATCCTTTCGGTATTACTTTTTCTGTCCGTGCTGGCTTATGTAAATGTATTGCTTTTGAGTAACCCCAGGGTAATGTTTGCGATGGCTGAAGATGGTGTAATTCCAAAAATATTTGCCAGAAGAAATCCTTCCACAGGTGTATTGATTACTTCCTTAACAGCATTTACGATCGCCTGTGTACTGGTTGTTTTCTGGATGAAGGCTTTTGATAAAATACTGAGTTTTACAATCTTCCTCGATTGTTTTGGAATGGCCGCTTCTGCAGGAACCATATTCAAATTAAGAAAACACCAGGTTCACCCGGAAGGGAAAGAATTTTATAAAATGAAACTATACCCTTTATTACCGGTTATTTTTATTGCAGCATATGCGTTTGTAGCCGTTAGCATTTTTATAAACAGCCCTGGGACGGCACTCACCGCTCTTGGCGTAATGGGGTTTTTTATGATCATATATTTTCTTACGAAAAGGCTTTAACACCTAATGCGGAACGCCGAACGCTTAACGCCAATGCTTACATTTTGGATTTCGAAATAAGAATAGTATTTCCGTTTGCTGTTTCCAACTAATTAAATTCTTTATAAATGAAAATGCTTTCCGCGTTACGCGTTAAGCGTTCTTCGTAAAAATTACACCAACCGGGTATTTTATTCAGTCCGTTTTCGAGCTACTTTGTTGTTGTTGGGAATTCCGAAACCCAGGCACGTTGCGAAGAGTAGGAGTCAATAATTTTTTGAGTGAAACCGTTGGAATTGGATTTCAAGAATTTTTGTGGAATTCAATTTATCCGTTTTCATACGAATCATTAAAATCAAAGTATATGAACAAAAGGTGGGATGGCAAATTAATGCAGGGCATGCAGGAATTGCCGATGGAAATTTCTGCTTCCATTATTGCAGGAGATTCACTTTTTTATTGGATTGGTTATGGATTTGGTGTGGTAACCAGTCTGTTTACAAATTCTGCAACAGGTCAGAAATAATTAAATCTGTTTTAGGATAATCCATTATTGAAAGAATAAGAGACTTCGCTGGAAGTCTCTTTTTATAATAAGTATATGTATTTGGAAACTATCTGACCTGATGAAGAAATCTATTCTGGTTAAACAACGGGATAAGTCTGATTGCGGAGCAGCCTGCCTGGCGTCTGTCGCTGCTTATTACGGTTTGCAGATTCCGGTAAGCAGGATCAGAAAATATGCAGGGACCGGCAAACAGGGAACAAGCCTGTATGGTTTAATTGCAGCGGCTGAGCAATTGCATTTTCATGCAAAGGCTGTGAAGGCAACGGGAATCGATTTGAATTGCATTCCCCTGCCAACGATATTTCACCTGGTTTTGGAAAATGGCTCACAACATTTTACGGTTGTATATGGGGTTAGAAAAAACCATGTAAGATTCATGGATCCCTCATCAGGACAATTAATCAAACAATCTATTCTTTCTTTTCAAGCCAGTTGGAGAGGTGTAATTATACTTCTGACACCGTCAAATAAATTTCAAAAAAGGAATGATCAAAAACCTGTTCTCACCCGCTTCTGGAATTTGATAACGCCACATCAGAATATGCTTGTTCGGGCTCTCCTGGTTGCCATTATCTACACCGTGCTTGGTCTTTCTGCTCCAATATATGTTCAAAGAATCATTGATCATGTTTTGCCGTTTTCGAATACGGGCCTTCTAAGCATACTTAGTCTGGGTATGATACTGCTTCTCTGCATTCAGGTTTTCACCGGCTATTTTAAATCACTTATAATATTGAAAACTGGTCAGGAAATTGACAGCTGGCTGATCCTGGGGTACTATAAGCATCTGCTGGAACTCCCACAAAGGTTTTTTGACAGCATGCGTGTTGGCGAAATCATCAGCCGTGTAAATGATGCCCTGCGCATCCGGATATTCATCAATGATGTAGCGCTCAGCCTGATCGTACATGGACTAACTATGTTATTCAGTATAACAGCCATGTTTATTTATAGCTGGAAACTTTCACTTATTACTATGTTAGCCATACCAGTCTACGGCCTGATCTACTTTATAAGTAATGGGTTAAATGCAAAATGGCAGCGAAAAATGATGGAAACAGGCGCATCTTTGGAAAGCCATCTTGTTGAAACAGTTCACGGCGTTTCTACTATTCGCCGGTTTAACGCAGAACATTATTTTAATCTGAAAACAGAAAGCAGATTTATACTTTTCATGAAAACAATTTTTACCAGTAGTCGCAATGGACTTATACTGTCTGGTACATCAGAATGGATAACCAACTTTCTGAATATTTCAATTCTTTGGACAGGGAGTTACCTCGTAATAAAAAGGGTTTTGTCCACTGGTGAACTGTTATCATTTTATACACTTACAGTATTTTTTACAACACCCTTACGGGCATTGATTGGAGCAAATAAACCGATGCAGGATGCGTTGATAGCCGCAGACCGCTTGTTCGAAATCATTGACCTGGAATCAGATAAAGAGATCACAGAAATACAAATACCCGAAAACTTTCCGGAAGGGGATCTTGTTTTTGACAATGTTCAGTTCAGCTATAGCCCGGGAGTTCCGGTGTTTAACGGAATCCAGTTGCGATTTCATCAAAATCAAATGACTGCGGTTGTGGGTGATAGCGGATGCGGAAAATCAACGCTTCTTTCACTCATTCAAAAAATCTACCAGCCAAATGGAGGCAGTATCCTTATCGCTGAAATTAATATTCAATATATTTCAACAACAGTTTTGAGACAAAAAATTGCAGCGGTTCCCCAGCATATTGATCTTTTCCAGGGAACAATTTTATCCAATATCGCATTGGGTGAAAATGAACCTGACTTTGAAAGGATTTTTGACATTTGTAACCGACTTGGATTACATGAATTTATTTCCGGCCTGCCTGCGCAGTATCAAACAATTATCAGGGAACAGGGAGTGAATCTTTCCGGAGGGCAGAAGCAGCGACTGGCAATTGCCAGGGCCTTGTACAGAGATCCTTCAATTTTGATATTGGATGAAGCCACTTCGGCCCTCGATCCGGAAAGCGAAAGAATATTTCAGGAAACTCTGCAATGGTTTTATAATCAGAAAAAGACAATAATTATAATTACGCATCGCCAGGCAACAATTAAATATTGCAATTCCATAATTTTCTTAAAAGAAGGAAGACCGGCTGTTTCCGGAACACATGAAAGACTATTGCATGAAAACTCTGACTACAAGGGTTGGTGGGATAAATGAAATGGATTGTTTACAACTCAGCGTTGACCCTAATTTCAAAACTTGTAATTTATGCTTTAAGCCTTAAGCTTTGAGCTTTAGGCCTATTCATTTGTGTAATTAAAACAGTCAGATAACGGGGGATTTATTATTTTCAAATTTTATTTCCCGGATCATGACTGAAGAAACGGACATTTCTTATATATTAAATGAACTCGGTGAGGACCGTTCTAATTATTTTAATGCTGTTGCACCCCCTATAATACAGACCAGTAATTTCCGGGTCAATAAGGTTGATGAACTGAAGAAATTATTTGCAGACGAATATTCCGGTTATTTATACAGCCGGGGATTGAATCCAACCGTCGATATTCTAAGAAAGAAACTATCTGCCCTGGATGAAGCAGAAGACTGTCTGGTTTTCAATAGCGGCGCAGCAGCCATTTTTGCAGCTGTTCTGGCCAATGTAAATAAAGGCGATCATATTATCTCCGTAAAAAATCCATACAGCTGGGTGAAGCGGATGTTCGATTTGATCTTCTCCAGGTTTGGTGTTGAAACTACATATATTGAAGGAACCGAGATCGAACAATTTGAAAATGTATTAAAGCCAAATACCCGTTTTATTTACCTGGAAAGTCCCAACTCCTGGAATTTTGCAATTCAGGATATAAATAAAGTAGTAGCATTTGCCAGGCGAAATGGGCTTACCACCCTGATGGATAACTCATATTGTACGCCATTATATCAGAAGCCTATACCGATGGGAATTGATATGTGCATGCAGACTGCTACGAAATACATAGGCGGTCATAGTGATACCCTGGGTGGTATACTTACTGGTAGTCATCAGATGATAAAAAGAATCTTCGATTGTGAATATATGGCCGTCGGCAGCGGTATTCAACCTTTTAATGCATGGCTTTTGATAAGGGGATTAAGAACCCTGGAAATAAGAATGAGAAGGATTACAGAATCTACAAAGGAAGTTCTTCAATATTTAAAAAAACATCCTCTCGTAGAATCGGTTTTATTTCCATTGGATGAATCTTTCCCACAGTTTGAATTAGCAGGAAAACAAATGAAAAATGCCTGCGGGCTGATCAGCTTTTTTGTGAAAGCAGAAAAAAGGAAGGAAATCGTCCATTTTTGCGAAAACCTGAAACATATAATGATGGCAGTTAGTTGGGGCGGCCATGAATCATTAATTTTGCCCCGATGTGCCAGCCTTGAAGAGTTTGATTTTGATAGTGCGAATAAGGAACACCGAATGCTAAGGCTATATATAGGTTTGGAATCTGCACAATACCTGATAGATGACCTGGAACAGGCTTTCCGTTCATCATTCTAACTTCACTTTAAGCTTTTTTTTGTCTGGGAATGGGGTGGATTCTTTATTTTGCAACACTTCTGTCTTTCCCTAATTAAATCAAAGGCGGAGGCGGATGACCCTCTATAAACTTGTTTCATGAGAACGACCAAAATACTAACCTTATTCTTATCCACCCTTTTGACTGTTTTAAACGTCGCCGCCCAGGATAAATGGGATCTTCGCCGATGCGTGGAATTTGCGCTGGCTAATAATATTTCCATTAAGCAGGCGGATATTGATTCAAGGACTGCCAAGCTAACATTTGATCAGTCAAGGTGGAATCAATATGGGACAGCCAGTGGACAAACTGTCCTTGGTTTAAATTTCGGTCGTACCATTAACCAGGCGACCAACGTTTACTCAAACACTGAAGGGCTTTCCCAATTTTACCAACTGACTGCAGGAATTACACTTTTCAACTGGTTTGCTTTGAAAAGAGCAACAGAATCGAATAATTACAGTTACCAGGCACAAGTTGTAAATATTGACCTGGTCAAGAATAATATAACCCTGAATGTAGCTGCAGCTTACCTTTCAGCATTACTGGCCAAAGAACAGGTTACACTTGCAAATACCAAACTTCAATTAACCGAACAGCAACTCGACAATACACGTAGGCTGGTGGATGCAGGATCAGTTCCAGAATTGAACGCAGCCGAACTGGAAGTACAGTTTGCTACTGATACGGCATCTGTAATAACTGCACAGGAAACTTATGATATAGACAATCTTCAGCTCAAAGCAATACTAAATCTGGATGCAGCTGCTCCATTCGATCTGGATACTCCTCCGGTCGAAACCATACCAGTTGAGCCTATTGCAGAGCTTCAGCCCGATATTGTATATGCTGTTGCCGTCGGAACTTTTCCCCAACAGAGAATGAACGATCTGCGCATTACTTCTGCCGAGAAATATGTCGATTACAACCGGGGGAAATTATATCCGACCCTTTCTGCGTATGGAACTTTATTGGATAATTTTTTCAACGACCTGCGTCACGTGGATTATCAGACTATCATTTCACCAGTGCCAGGTTCTTATGCCTTGAATTCAGGAGCGATACCCAACGAACAATATCCTCTTTATTATCCAAATATAAATCCTGTTTATAGTAGTCAGCCTTTCTGGAAGGCTTTCCAGGGTTATGGTGATCAGTTGAGTAATAACTTTGGCCAGCAAGTAGGACTTACTTTAAATATCCCCATCTTTAACGGAAACAGCCAAAGAACAAATTATAAAAAAGCACAACTGAATGTTGCAACGGCCAAGCTTACTAAAGAAAATGATCTGCTAAATCTAAAGCAGGGTGTTTACCAGGCATATTATAATGCGGTGGCTTCCCTGGAAAAATTCGAGGCAAATAAAAAAGCTGTAGTTGTAGCAGAAAAATCATTCGATCTTTCAACCAAAAGATATAGTATCGGGATGTTGAATACCATTGATTATTTAACCAATCAAAACAACTTATTTACGGCCCGCATAAATGTACTTATCGCTCAATATGATTATGTATTTCGTATGAAAGTGCTGGAATATTACAAAGGTCTCGGCATAAAATTATAAAAACACCTCTACAACAACCTTCGTATGAATAAGAAGCTGATCTGGATCATAGTTAGTCTAGTCGTCATAATACTCGTTGTAATTATTTTGAAAAAGAACGGTATTATTGGAAAGGAAGAAGGGATTAAAGTCTCAGTGGAAAAAGCAGGCAAACATAACATTACCGAAACGGTTACTGCCAGTGGTAAGATTTATCCTGAAACGGAAGTCAAATTGAGCTCTGATATTTCAGGCCAAATCGTAGATTTAAATGTTGAAGAAGGAGATAGCGTAAAAAAAGGTCAGGTACTTGCAAAGATCTTTGCAGACATTTATACAAATCAATTAAATCAGGCAGCAGCACTTGTCAATCAACAGGACGCTATGGTGGACAATGCGAAAGCTCAGCTGCCAGGTTTAAAAGCGACCATGGATGCGGCACAGGCACAATATGACAGACAGAAAACACTTCTCTCACAAAAAGTTATTTCACTTTCAGAATTTGAAACCGCCACAACGACTTTGAGAACAGCTCAGGCAAATTATAACGCGGCACTACAAAATGTTCAAAGTAATATTGCAGCTGTTTCAAGTGCAAAGGCAAATCTGGCAATTCAGGCCGCAAATGTTGATAAGACGACTATTACTTCTCCGTTAAACGGTGTGGTTTCTCTGTTAAGCGTAAAAAAAGGTGAGCGTGTTGCCGGTAATCAATTTGCAGCCGGTACGGAAATCATGCGTGTAGCTGATATGAGTAAGATTGAAGCAGTCGTGGATGTAGGAGAAAACGATATTACTAAAGTACATCTGGGTGATTCAGCTATTATTGAAGTGGATGCCTATAATGGCAGAAAATTCAAAGGGATCGTTACGCAAATCGCCAGCAGCATCGTTTCAACGGCTACTACTTCCAGTAGCACAACCAACGATGTGACCAATTACAAAGTGCATATCAGGCTCGATCCTGCGACATATAAAGATCTCACAGATAATAAAAGACCGAAAGGCCTTGTATTTCGTCCTGGAATGACAGCAAGCGCAGATATTCAAACCAAAACACATAAAGATGTTTTGTCTGTACCCATAAATGCAGTAACTACCAGGGAAAAAACTGTAGGTAGTCAGGCTGCAGCGAAGGATAAAAAACCAGTTGAAGACAACAATGGTGATGTAATAGAGGCATCATCAGGAGATTTGGATGAAGTAGTTTTCCTGTTACAACCTGATAATAAGGTAAAAAAGGTTAGTGTAAAAACGGATATTCAGGATGTAAACAATATTGAAATTACAAGTGGTATTAAATTGGGAGATCAGGTCGTTACCGGTCCATACGGCACGGTAAGCAAAATATTGAATGATGGTACCAAGGTTACGGTGGTAGACAAAGACAAATTATTCGAAACGAAGAAATGATCCGGAACAGGGGTTTTATTCACCGAAATTCAGGATTCAATGCGATTTGGAATCATAGGAAGCGGAAGCTGGGGTACTGCGCTTGTCAAAATCCTGACCGACAATCGACAATCGCTTAACTGGTGGATCAGGAATCCCGGAGTAATCGATCATATTAAGAAGAAGAGCCATAATCCTCAATACCTAAGTTCTGTTTATTTTGATATCCGCCGGCTTAGTCTGACCAACGATCTCGAAAAGCTCATTCGGGATTCAACTTGCCTTATTGTTGCGGTTCCTTCTGCTTTTATTGAGCAAATCTTCGATCCATTGCCTTCTGAAATATTTGAGGGAAAACAAATTCTCTCAGCTATTAAAGGAATTCTTCCGGGCAAAAATTTATTATTGAATGATTACCTGAAACAACAATTTCAATTTGATCCGGAGGGCTATTTTACGGTTATGGGACCCTGTCACGCTGAAGAAATTGCAGCCGAAAAATTATCTTATCTGACTTTTTCGGGTCTTTCTGAAACATCTGCCGGGGAACTGGCGTCTTATTTTAGAACGGACTATCTGAACACTATAACTAACAATGATATTTATGGAGTTCAATATGCAGCAGTTCTGAAAAATATTTATGCTCTGGGTGCCGGAATTGCCCATGGGCTGGAATATGGTGATAATTTTCTCAGTGTGTTCATAGCCAACTGCGCAGATGAAATGGCCGGTTTTCTGTTAAAAGCTGGGATCAGGCATATGGAAGTTGGCATCCATGATGCAACGGATTCCGTACTTGAGAAAAAGACGGCGAATTATGCCGCATCAGTATATCTGGGAGACCTGCTCGTTACCTGCTATTCTTTATTTAGCAGGAACCGCACTTTCGGGAATATGATCGGAAAAGGATATTCAGTTAATGCGGCAAAATTGGAGCTGAACATGGTTGCAGAAGGATACAACGGCAGCAATTGTCTTTACCGGATTAATCAGCAACTAAAAGCGGATATGCCGATAGCCGATATTATTTATAAGGTCCTTTGGGAAAATGTTAATGTTCGTCAGGCATTTAAACGAATAGAAAGTTTACTGGTCTGATTTTTTAACGATTAATGTAATATGACACCGCTTTCATACCAGGGTTTTGGATTTACGGCCATCCTCGTGATGGTTGCGATTCTTTCGGTAAGTCAGTTGATTAAGTACCTGAAAGACAGGTTTCTCAACCACTCCAAGGATGAAACGGTACATGCCAAACGCTCAACGCTTAAAGCCTAACGCCTAACGCCTAACGCTAACGCCTAACGCCTAACGCTGAACGCCTAACGCTTAACGCCTGTAAACTAAATTGATCAATCGAAAAATAGGGATGAAGCAATGCCATCTGCGAAAAGTTTTCCACTATTAGTGAGTACCAGTTTCTCCTTTTTACGTTCTATTTTTCTGGATTCGATGTATTTCCTGGCACTATTTTCCAATGAAAGGCTTTTTTCATAACCGAATTGGTTAGAAACTTTTTGCAGGTCCAATCCTTCCATCGTTCTCAGGGAAGTCATGATATATTCATTCAGAAGGTCCCTGGGCAGAAGATTTTCCGATTCCATATTCAGCCTGCCCTCCATAAGGGACTTGATATAAATTGTGTTATTGGAAATATTCCATTGCCGGCTGGTACCATCAAATGAATGGGCAGCCGGCCCGAGACCCAGGTATTTTTTTGACTGCCAATAAGAACTGTTGTGCCTGCTTCTCCTTCCCGGTTTGGAAAAACTTGATATTTCATAGTGTTCAAACCCGGCAGCCTCCAGCAATTGTATTCCGGCTAAAAACTGACGAGCCTGTTTTTCAGGTTGTACGCCGGCAGATTTTTTCATTTGAATCATTTTATATAGGGCTGTTTTAGGTTCAACCGTTAACGCATAACATGAAATATGTGAAGGATTCAGAGAAATTGCTTTTCCAAGATTTTCATTCCATTTTTCGTCCGTCAGTTGGGGTAAGCCATAAATCAGATCCAGGCTAAAATTTTCGAAACCGGCAGTTATGGCATTTTCAACTGCTTCAACGGCCTGTTGTGCATCATGAGCCCGGTTCATCCAGACAAGATCATCTTTATAAAAAGACTGGACCCCAATACTTAGCCTGTTAATGCCAAACTCTTTCCATGCCTTTAGGTAAGATAGAGTCATATCATCCGGATTGGCTTCAAGACTGATTTCAGGATCGGCGCTGATTGGGAAATTGCGATATATCGAATTTAATATGTCCAGGATTGAAGGAAGAGGCAGAAGAGATGGAGTGCCTCCTCCAAAATAAATCGTTTCGATAGGTTCATTGGCTAAATAAGTTCTCCGCAATTCAATTTCCTTCAATAAAGCGTCAGTAAAATCGTTCTGCAACGCAAGGTTGGTAGAGAAATGAAAATTACAATAATTACAGGCCTGTTTACAAAATGGAACATGAATATAAATGCCTGCCATAGGATTGGCTAATTTTATGGAATTACGAATGCTTTTGAGAGAATGGCAAAATTAAGATTATATGGCTTCATCCCCTTTTTGTTGCTTGCATCCATCCGGCCGGCGCATGCTCAATACGCTCTTCATGTAAGGCTCAATTCACCGGACTCGATTCTCAGGGCTCCGGCTCTCGGTATTCCTGTTTCATTTAAAGACAGGGCGGGTTGTACGGAATATATATATAAACTCACTGATCTGCTTAGAAATAAGGGATTTACTTCAGCTTCCATAGATAGTGTGAAATTTGATTCCGCATCTGCCTTTCTGCGTCTATACATTGGAGAACGGTTCACATGGTCGAAAATCAGAACGAAGCCGGCAGACATGCAATTGCTGGAGGCTGCCGGTTGGGATTCTAAAAAGCTTTCTGGCAAACCGGCAACTCCTGATCATTTTCAAGCCCAAGAATTGCAGCTGCTCAATTATATGGAAGACAACGGATATCCATTCGCTAAAATTTCTCTTGACAGTGTTGAGATGGACAATGGAAGTATAAGTGCTGTGCTGAATATTGAAAAGGGACCTTTGTATAAGATAGACAGCATCAGGATTATAGGCACCGCAAAAATTTCTGTTGATTTCATGGAGAGATACCTTGGTATTCCGGAAGGAAGTATTTACAGAAAAGACAGATTATTAATGATCAGTAAGCGCATTCTGGAACTTCCTTTTGTACAGGAGGAAAGACCCTGGAGTGTTAATATGCTCGGTACGGGTTCTATTTTAAATTTGTATCTGAAGCCTAAAAAAAGCAGCCAGGTCGATGTGCTTGTCGGATTATTACCCAATAATGATCAGCTGCAAAGTGGTAAATTATTGGTTACGGGTCAGGCAACTGTGGTTCTCAGGAATCCTTTTGGGAACGGGGAAAGCCTGGGCCTTGACTGGCAACAATTGCAGCAGCAGTCACCGCGCCTCAATGTGAATTTCCAGCAGCCATATATGTTTCATTCACCTTACGGAGGTAGCCTGGCTTTTTCATTATACAAGAAAGATTCTTCCTACATAAATACAGACGGGTTACTGGGTATACAGTTTAATTCATCTACGAATAAGAAGGGATCTATTTTTATCGAAACTACCGGATGTACTGTTTTGACAATCGATACTACACAAATTATTGCAACCAGGCAATTGCCGGAAGTAGCAGATGTGAGCTCTCTAAGTCTGGGGATAACTTATGATTTCAATAATACCAATTACAGGTATAATGCCATTCGTGGAAATGAACTTTATTTTATCGGTTCAGCCGGTACGAAAAGACTGAATAGAAATAGTGAAATCACAAAACTTAAGGATGTGAACGATACTTCTTTCGACTTCAGTACGCTTTATGACACAGCTTTAACATCAACTTATCAGTTTCGATTGAATTTTGCAGGAGCACATTATTTCCCGCTTAGTCGTGCTTCCACGATTCGCCTGGCATTGAATGCAGCCTGGTACCAGAGTCCTAAGATTTACAGGAATGAATTATTTCAGATAGGAGGTTACAAATTACTTAGAGGCTTTGATGAAGAAAGTATTCTGGCTTCTGAATATACAGTTGGAAGCATCGAATATCGTTACCTGATTGGTATGAATTCTTTTCTTTTTAGTTTTATCGACGGTGGTTGGGCTAAAAACGATGTGCCGGGCTATGCGATTAACAACCTTTACCTGGGAATCGGCCTTGGATTAGCATTTGAAACCAAGGCCGGAATTTTCAATATGTCATACGCGGTTGGAAAGGAGGGTGCCAACCCTTTTGAATTCAGTCAGGCAAAGATCCATTTGGGATATGTAAACTTTTTTTAAAAGATACGCGTTGAATCACAAACTTTGCGATTCTGCAGATAAACCGGAATATCAGGATTTTTTTATGTAACCATTAATCCCTTGACAAAACGAGCTGTACTGTTTTTCTTTATTTTATTTCAGTTTACCCTGATCAGGGCGCAATCGACTTCCGATTCAACCAGGCATGTTGATACAACATCAGTAATTCCGGTATCTGCTGATACGACAATTAAAAAGCCAATCATCAGGAAGCCGGTCAAAACGGCCGTTGATACTGTTGTTGTTTATCATACCGACTCAATCCGTTTCAGCGAACGAAAACCATTGGATTTCAGTCATTTGTCTATTGATTGGATGGGTCTATTGAAAACGCAGCCCTTTTTTAATTTTACAGGCAGCCCATTGCATGAGCGTAGTGAAAAATATGAGCCGGAATCATTCGAAGGGATGTTTTACTTTATGGTGGGTCTGTTATTCTATTTTGCAATCGTCAAATTCTTTTTTGCTAAGTATCTGGCAAATCTTATGACCCTGTTTTTCAGGGCATCCATGCGACAACAACAACTCAGGGAGCAGGTTTTACAATCACCCTTTCCTTCCCTTTTATTAAATATCCTTTTTGTATTTTCAGGAGGTTTATATGGTGCCTATTTGATGCGCTATTATCATTATGGATCGCCTGACAGGTTTTGGATTCATTTTGAATATTGTGCCATCGTTCTGGCGCTTCTTTATCTTTTGAAATTTTTGATACTCAAGGTTATAGGATGGATTTTTAATTTGAACCGCACAGTGGATATCTACCTGTTTGTGGTATTTATGACCAATAAAATTATAGGTTCCTTTTTGCTTCCATTTCTTGTATTGATTACTTTTTCAGGACCCCTATTTACAGAAATTGGCATTACCCTCTCAATCATCATGGTTTGTTTATTTTATGTATATCGATTTATTGCATCTTATTCAGCCCTGTACAAAGAAATAAAAATCAGTGGTTTACACTTTATTCTTTATCTTTGCGCATTCGAAATAGCTCCTCTGCTATTGATTTACAAAGTGTTAGTTACTTATTTGGAAAAAGCTTATTAATTTTGCAAACGCATTTTTCTAATACTATTATACATTGATTAAAAACAGGGATAAAAAGGATATTGCCGAGATGTCAGAAATTGCAGTTAAAAAGATTTTAATCACACAACCCCGGCCGGAATCTGATAAGTCACCCTATTTTGAACTTGCCCGGCGTCATGAAGTGGAAATGGCTTTTTTGCCCTTTATTCGGCTTGAAGGAATTCCTTCAAAAGATTTCAGACGCCAAAAAGTGGAGATCGGTGGTTACTCGGCAGTTATTTTCACAAGCCGCCATGCAATCGATCATTTCTTCCGAACAGCAGAAGAAATGAAGATTAATATTTCGCAGGATACGAAATATTTCTGCATTACTGAAGCAGTGGCTTTATATCTACAGAAATTTATTCTCTACCGTAAACGGAAAGTATTCTATGGCGCCGATGGTACGAATAAAAGTATGCTGGATGTAGTGAACAAGCATAAGGAGAATGAAAAATTTCTTTATCCAACTTCAGAATATCAGCAGGACAATGAAATTATAAACTGGCTCAAGAATAATCATTGTGAATTCGCCACACCGTTTATGTATCGCACTATTAGCAATGATATTCGTGAATCATTTAGTCCGGATGCTTTTGATATCATTTGTTTTTTTACCCCCAGCGGAGTTAAAAGTTTGTTCGACAATTTTCCGCATTTCAAACAGAATGGAACATTGATCGGAGCTTTTGGAACGAATACCAGTAAGGCAGCTGAAGATGCAGGTTTGGTTTTGGAAATTAAAGCCCCTGAACCTTCTGCACCCTCCATGGTGTCTGCTTTGGAGAAATATCTTGCTGCGAAAAAAAGACTTTAATGCAAGTGTGAGAGTGTGAGAGTGTGAGAGTATGACTTTGTGAGAACTTTTTTTTAAAATATACGTTATTAGAGGCCCTGGGATTCCCGGGGCCTTTTTGATTTTCCGGAATTATCTTATTTCTAGTGTGGAAAATTTTATACCGGTTCCGAATTTGTACTATCAGGGCTATATTTTGAATGGTACTGGTTCCTGTTCTGTTCGTACTTCATTCGTACTTTGTTCGTATATCGTTCGTATATCGTTGGGATAGGGGACCGAACGACATACGAATTATCAACAGACATTAAACGAATTAAATAGAAGGCAGATAATAAGGAAACTATAACAAGATATATTTTAAACTATTTCATAACTAGCAAATTGTTCAAAAACAGATTAGCAAACGAATCTTCACCTTATCTTCTTCAACACGCCCATAATCCTGTGGACTGGTATCCCTGGGGAGATGAGGCCATTAAAAAAGCGAGGGATGAAGACAAGCCCATTCTGGTAAGTATCGGATATTCTGCCTGCCACTGGTGCCATGTTATGGAAAGAGAAAGTTTTGAAGATCCTGAAACTGCATGCAATCATGAACAGGCTCTTTGTAAATATCAAAATCGACAGAGAGGAAAGACCCGACCTGGACCATATATACATGGATGCGGTGCAGGCCATTGCTGGTAATGGAGGGTGGCCACTTACATGTTTTTCTTACGCCAGAAGGAAAACCTTTTTATGGAGGTACATATTTCCCTCCGGTCAATATGCATAACCGGCCTTCCTGGAAATCTGTATTGCAAAGCATTTCAACCGCCTTTCACGAAAAAAGAACTGAAATAGAAGAGCAGGCGAATAACCTTACGAATCATATATCCAATACTGGCTTTGGAGTTGGAAGTCCTGATATTTCCCAACAATTTCTGAAGCAGGATATTCAAACGATTTATGAGCAATTAATGAAAACTGCCGATCGGGTAGATGGCGGTTTTGGCCAGGCTCCTAAATTTCCTCAGACCTTTTCCATACGATTTCTGCTGCAATATTATTATTATACCGGAACCCAGGAAGCACTCGATCAGGCCTGCCTTTCACTGGATAAAATGATTTACGGAGGTATTTATGACCAGATTGGAGGAGGTTTTGCCAGATATTCTACAGATTCGCAATGGCTGGCACCGCATTTCGAAAAAATGCTGTATGATAACGCACTCCTCATCACAACCCTGAGTGAGGCTTTCCAATTAACTGGAAAACATTCGATACAGGAAGGCAATCAGGGAAACAGTGGATTTTATCCAAAATGAACTTAAATCCGAAAATGGAGGGTTTTTTTCAGCACTTGATGCAGATTCTGAAGGTGAAGAGGGTAAATTCTATGTATGGGAAAAAAATGAAATATCTGAGATTTTAGGTGAAGAATCCGAAGCTTTCTCTGCATTTTATGATGTAACTGATAGAGGAAACTGGGAAAGTAAAAACATTTTAAGGGTTAAGAATCCTGTGAGAGGGATACCTGAAGAAAAAGAACGGGACTTGGAAGAAAAAATTATTGAAGCGTCAGGAATAAACGACCCCATCCCTTGCTGGATGATAAAATCCTCTTAGGCTGGAATGCCCTGATGATTACAGCTTGTTGTAAAGCTTTTTCCGCAACCGGAGAAGAAAATTACCGCAAACTGGCTATTGACGGAATGGCTTTCCTGGAAAAGAAAATGAAGGGGTATGGCATATTTCATTTTTATCACAGCTACAAAGAGAAGTATGGGAGTGAGGGGAAGAGCAGCAATTCCGGCTTTTCTTGATGATTATGCTTTTCTGATAGAAGCCTATATTCAGTTGCAGGAAATTACCGGGGATGCTACGTACCTGACCCGTGCAAAAGAGCTTTCAGACTGGGTTATAGAGCATTTCAGTGAGGAAGAGACAGGATATTTTTATTATACTCATGACGAAGCAGGATGATGTAATTGTCAGGAAAAGGGAGGTCTATGACGGTGCCACTGCTTCAGGGAATTCAGTTATGGCCTCCAATTTATTTTACCTTGGGATTGTATTTGATCTCGAAGAATGGAAACTCAGGTCTGAGAGGAATGTCACAGGTTTAAAAGAACTGATTTTGCGGTACCCCGGATCTTTTGGAGTTTGGGCAACTCTCTTAAATGGCTTAACGTATCAATATTATGAAATCGTGCTGGCGGGTTCACCTTCTAATGAAAAACACCTGGAATTTCTGAAGCTGGGCATACCAAATCGCGTTTTTCAACAATCCTCCGTTACCCATTCCGACCTTCCCCTTTTGAGAAATAAACCCGTTATGGGAATGTCGCAATTTTATCTTTGTAGAGATTATTCCTGTCAACAGCCTGTAAAAGAAGTCGCTGAGTTATTCAGCCTCATAAAAAAGTCTTAAAAAACCCGCCAAAACGGGCAGAAATTACAATAAGGCGGACCTTTCCGCCGTTAATTAAACTATTGGCAAAACTTTGACTTGTAAAAAATAAATTTTATACTTGCGATGGAAGATATTCTTAGGAGATATTCCCAAAAGATTATTTTTGTCCAATACCCTTTAATAAAAATGAAAATGAAAAACCTGTCCATTCTGATTACCGTTGCCGCGGCCCTCGCCGTAACAGGTTGTAAATCCGGCAAATCCGGCAAAGGACTTCCAGATGATGGTCAATTGCACGGTGTTGCACCTGCCAGCAGGTACAATCTTAGTAAGCCACCAGGTATGGTTTATATACCACCTGGAACCTTTCACATGGGTCCCAGTGATGAAGACATCAATTACGCCTATACAGCCCGTAATAAACAGGTATCCATACAGGGTTTCTGGATGGATGCAACTGAAATTACCAATAACGAATACCGCCAGTTTGTAACACTGGGTGCGCGATTCAATTGCAGCTACCCTGATGCAATATGGTAAGGAAGTAGATGGCAAATTCACGATCGACTGGAAAAAAGCACAGACAATAAAATGGGGTGATAAAGCGACTACTGAAAAAATTGATCAGTTAATCCTGACTCCTGAAAACCGGATTTTCGGTAAAAAGGAACTGGATCCCCGCAAAATGATTTACCATTCCGAAACATTCGATTTAAAGCGTGCTGCTCAAAAAATCAATGAAGGTAAATCTCGTTCTGAGTTTATTGTAAAGAAAGAAATCCCGATCTATCCGGATACACTGGTTTGGGTTCGTGATTTTTCTTATTCTTATAATGAGCCAATGACCAAAAGATATTTCTCTCATCCTGCATTCGGAAATTATCCTGTAGTGGGTGTTAACTGGAATCAGGCAACTGCATTCTGCGAATGGAGAACTCAATATTTGAATTCATACCTCGACAAAACAAATAAAGCAAATGAAAGTCCTTTCCGTTTACCAACGGAAGCTGAGTGGGAATATGCTGCCCGTGGCGGTCGTTCACAATCGATGTTCCCCTGGGGTAACTATTATCTGAGAAATAAGAAAGGTTGTCTTCTGGCCAACTTTAAACCAGGTCGTGGTAACTATCCGGAAGATGGTGCATTCTATACTGCCCGTGCTGATGCTTACTGGCCAAATGATTTCGGTCTGTATTGTATGGCAGGTAATGTGGCTGAGTGGACTTCATCTGTTTACTATGAAGGTGCTTATAACTTCCAGCATGATATGAACCCTGACATTCGTTACAATGCAAAAGATTCTGATCCTCCGCGTATGAAACGTAAAGTGATTCGTGGTGGAAGCTGGAAAGATGTAGGCTACTTCCTGCAAACCAGTACCAGAACTTACGAGTATCAGGATACAGCAAAATCATATATCGGTTTCCGTTGTGTGATTGATTTGCCAGCATCCATAGCCAAGAGATAATTGATAATTATCAATTGAAATAAAATTTTTTAAAACAATCAGCGTTTTGATTCGACAACGTCATCCGGAATTATTTTCCGAGACCCTTACAACACCTATTAAAAACTAAAAATTTAAAATTATGTCAGCCGGAGTTTCAAAATCTACCGAAAAGCTTGTAAACATCATCGTCTGCGTCGGTGCAGCCGTAGTAATCTTTGGTGCATGGCAGAAAATCACCCACCAACGGTTGGCTGACTTCTTCCTTACAGCAGGTCTTCTTACAGAAGCATTAATATTCATTAGTATACGCTTTCTTACCGCCTCCAGGTGGTGAAATGCATGCTCTTGCAGAAGCGCTTCCAAAACTGGCTGGTGCTGGTTCAGGTAATCCTGCGTTGCAACAGATGGATAAAATGATGCAGGAAGCTGACATTACACCGACAAACCTTGCACGTTTAAGTGATGGTTTCAAAAAATTCGGTTCAACAGTTGAAAAAATCAGTGATGTATCCGGAGCACTTGCTGCCACTACTGATTATACAAATAAAACAAAAGAGGCAGTTGTAGCATTGGATACTATGAAGAATGCTTACCAGGGTGCAACCGCTACGTTAGCTCATTTCAATAATGCAGCAGAAAGTACTAAACAGTTTCATGGCCAGGTTCAGGTATTGACCAAGAATCTCGGATCATTGAATACGTTATATGAACTGGAACTGCAGGATAGCAATAACCATTTGAAAGCAATGAACAGCTTCTACTCTAACCTGGCCCAGGCATCTGAAGCCATGAACGGTAGTGTTGCTGATGCGAAGAAAACACAGGAACAGGTCGCTTTACTTGCGAAGAACCTTGGCAACCTGAACCATGTTTATGGTAATATGCTGAGCGCAATGCAAGGTAGACAGTAATCCAATATTTAATTATCGGGACTAATAACCTGAAAAACCTTTGTTAACACATTAAATTCTCCCGCTCATGTCCTTACCTAAAGAGCCCAGGCAGAAGATGATCAATATGATGTATTTAGTGCTTACAGCATTGCTGGCACTGAATGTATCTGCTGAGATTCTTAATGCCTTCAAAACAGTAAATCATAGTATAACAACATCCAATGATGTAGTTACTGATAAGAATAATCTCACGTATAATGCTTTAGATAAAGCACTGAATGATCCGCAAACAAAAGAAAATGCTCAAATCTGGGCCCCTAAAGCAAGACAGCTTCAGAGTATTTCTTTGGCGATGTATAATACCATCGATGGTATGAAACACCTGCTTAAACTGGAATCACAGTTTGAGATAGATAAAGACGGCAAAGAAAAATTCAACGATGCCAATCTGGATGCGGCCACCCGTGTTTTTGATAAGGATGGCAAGGGAAAAATATTATTTGATTCTCTGGCAGAATACAAAAAGCAGATGATTGCGGTTTTGAATCCCAATGCACCCGATATTGCAAAAAATCCAATCCTGCAAAAAGAAGTTGCCAAAGCACAGGCTGATTTCGAAAACCAACTTCCTTTGGATCTGACTGTTCCCGTATCGCAGACCGGTGCTGCTAAATCAGCAGATTCCGTGAAGGATTGGGTAACGAATTATTTTCACATGACACCAACCATTGCGGCGATCACTATCCTGAGTAAATTCCAGAATGACGTAAAGAATTCTGAATCACAGATGGTAGATTATTGCTTTAAGCAAATAGGATCAGTAAAAGTTGTATACAATCAGTTCGAAGCTTTTGCAGGAACAAACGCTACTTATCTTATGCCCGGTGATGAACTGGAAGTTCAGGCAGGTATCGGGGCATTCAGTGCAGCAGCAAAACCTGATATCACAATCAATGGTGCTCACCAGGCTTTGAATGCAGATGGTGTTGCCGATTATAAAACAAAAGTAGAAGGTGCCGGTGCACATGAAATGACTGTAAATATCTCATACACTAAACCTGATGGAACAACTGCTACCATTCCAAAGACAATTAAGTATACGGTAGGCATTCCTTCCGGAGCTTCTATCTTCTTAGAAAAAATGAACGTGGTATATATCGGAGTTGCTAATCCAATGACCATCTCCGGTGGTAGCGTGGGAAGAGAAAAAGTTCATGTAAGTTTTGAAAGTCCCGGAGCGACTATTACAAATACAAGTGGTGATCATTATGAAGCCAGGGCAACAACCCCGGGTATTTCTAAGATCATAGTGACTGCAAATGGTAAACCATTTCCCTTCGAAATCCGTGTAAAGAACCTGCCTTTACCAGCCGGTTTCATCGGATCCAAAAAAGGTGGCGCTATTTCTTCTGCCGAATTCAAAGCGATCGGTGGTTTGATTGCACGTCTCGAAGATTCTGATTTCGAAGCTCCATTCAAAGTAGTAAGTTATAAGATCGGTGCAGAAGGTGGTGGAATATCCGGATATACTGAAGCCAGCAACGATGGTAACAGATGGTCTGGTAATGCCGCTAACATTGTGGGTAGGGCAACGCCGGGAACACATATCTTTTTCGATCAGATCCGGGTAATAGGACCAGATGGCAAACAGCGTGAAATAGCGCCGATGGTATTTAGTCTGAAATAAAAAATAACTAAGATTCGCCACGATGTTGTGGCGGATCTGTTTTAGTAATTGATACGATAAATTTTTAGAACATGAAGACGCGATTTATCAAATTGTCCTTCCTCGCAGCAATGATTGCCACTGGCAGTTGGAACTGTGCAGGCACAGGCACCTCCCACCAGGAAGAAGACAAAGAGGTCCACAACTAAAAAGAAAACGAACGCTACCAAGAATAGTGCAGTAGCGGTCGTTCCTCCAAAAGATACCACGGCAAAACCCGTGCAGGAATTTGTTGCTGATATCAAACTGGATACTCCGCGTAAATCGCTTCGTAATGATGCATCTATTGAACTGAACCTGGTAAAGGATCGTACTCCATTAGCTTACGAGCATATCCGGGAAGACGATGCCGTTTATCGCCAGCGTGTTTGGCGCGAAATAGATGTTCATGAAAAAATGAATCTTCCTTTCGTTTATAAAGCATCTGAAGATAACGGTAACCAGCGTTTCATCAGCATACTGCTCAACCTCATCCATAGTGGTGACGTGACGGCATTCGATGCAACAATGGACGACCGGTTTACAACTCCGATGACTTTCCGCCAGATCGCTGAAAGCATGGTTGGTAAACCGAAAACAATTCAGATTCCGGATATGAATGTTGACCCTGATGGTTCAAAAGGAATTACTAAGGACACAGCGATTCAGGAAGAATTCAATCCTGATCAGGTAGAAAGATATGAAATCAAGGAAGAGTGGGTATTTGACAAGGAATCATCCAGAATGTATGTCCGTATCCTCGGTATCGCGCCTGAAAAAACAATTTATAATGCAGACGGGTCTTTCAGGGCCGTATTACCTATTTTCTGGGTTTATTATCCTGATCTCAGGCCTTTCTTAGCCAAATATGAAGCTTACAATGGTAAGAACTACGGCGCCCGTATGAGCTGGGAAGAGCTGTTTGAAAGCCGCATGTTTTCCAGCAGGATCATCAAGTCAACCATTGATAATCCCGGTGATAATTTTATCGCGCAATATATCAAGGATCCTATACTGGGTCTCCTGGAAGGCGATGATATCAAAGAAAAAATCTTCAATTACGAACAGGACCTCTGGTCTTACTAAGCTTAACGCTGAACGCCAAACGCTTAACGCCAAAAATATAAATAGAAAAGAGCCATCATGATTAAAACATGATGGCTCTTTAATTTAATTACTTTTACGCTTTAGGCTTTATGCGTTACCTTGCGTTAAGCGTTACGCGTTCAGCGTTAAGCGTTAAGCTTTTTCCCAAAACTGGAATCAGCGTATTTTTACGATACCTCATAACATTTTGATAGCTAAACTGTTGATAATTATTTTCAAAATACCCATAAGGGTTCTTGTTTAATAGAATTGTTTTATTATTTTTACAACGGTTTTTCATAGGATATTGGATTTTAAAAACGGGGCTGAATTTCCATTCTGGCCCCTTTTTTTTGATTTTAATCATTTAATTAAAACCAAGCCCCGCCTGCATTTCATTCTCCTGTTGCCAAAAGTGGTCTTTTATTAATTTTGTTTTTGATACGCCAACCAGGCTTATCAGTTCTTCATCTGATGCAGATTTTATTTTTTTTACCGAATGAAATGTTTTTAATAGAATATCCGCGGTTTGTTTTCCAATTCCCTTAATATTTTCCAATTCATTTTTAAAAGTTCCGCGACTTCTCTTATTCCTGTGAAAACTGATACCAAAACGATGTACTTCATCGCGAATTTTCCTGATCAATTTTAAACTCGTACTATCATAAGGCAGCTTCAGTGATTCGCGGTCACCAGCGAAAAAAATTTCCTCCTCATTCTTGGCAAGCCCTATGAGCGTCAATTTGCCTCTCAAACCTAGTTCCTGTATACTTTCCAGCGCGGCGCTCAACTGTCCTTTGCCGCCATCAATAATCACCAGCTGGGGCAATGATTGATTCTCATCTATCAGTCGTTTATAACGCCTGTAAGACTACTTCTTTCATAGTAGCAAAATCATTGATGCCTTCTACGGTCTTCACATTAAAATGGCGATAATCCTTTTTGCTTTCTACGCCATCACGGAAACAAACCATGGCCGATACAGGATAACTCCCATGGAAATTTGAATTGTCGAAACATTCGATATGGGTTGGCAATTCTGATAACTGAAGATCGGTTTGAAGCTGTTTTAATATTACCAGCCTTTCTTCAGGAGTTTTCTTTAGAAGATGCAGCATTTTTTTCTTTTCTGCTTCTTCGCGGTAATAATTCACATTTTTCTCAGAGAGATCCAGCAGTTTCTTTTTATCACCTCCTTTAGGAACTGTGATGATTATCCCTTCCTGAGGATATTCTATTGGAAACGGCAGAATAATTTCCGGCGCTGAACTGTTGAAACGATCGCGTAACTGAGCAATGGAAATTGCAAGAATCTCTTCATTCGTTTCATCAAGTAAAGTTTTAGCTTCCGTATTATGCGTTTGGACAATGGTGCCATTTTCAACCATCAGATAATTTATGAAAACTGTGCTTTCATCCCTGAATACAGAAAAGACATCAGCCTGAACGATATGTTTATTTACAATGACAGAGCGGGATTGATAATTTTCCAGATGATCAATCTTTTTACGAATGATTTCAGCTTTCTCAAATGCCATATTACCCGCTGCTTCTTTCATCTCCTGCCGAAAGCTGCTGATGACAGGACCTAGATTTCCTTTCAGAATATTTTTAATTTTCAGAAGGCCTTCCGCATAGTCTTCTTCTGTTTGTAATCCTTCACACGGACCTTTGCAATTGCCCAGATAATACTCAAGACAGACCTTGAATTTTTTCTTCGCAATATTTGAAGGTGTGAGGTTCAGTTTGCACGTTCGCAACTGTATATTCGATTTTACAAAGTCAATAAGTTCGCGCACTTTGGCCACTGAAGTAAAAGGCCCCAGGTATTCTGAGCCGTCATCCACTTTTCTTCTGGTTAGAAATACTCTTGGGAAATGCTCATTTTTAATTACAATAAACGGATAGGATTTATCGTCCTTCAGATTGATATTGAATCGCGGCTGATATTGTTTAATCAGTGAATTCTCCAGTAAGAAAGCATCCTGTTCTGAATTCACCAGGGTAAATTCTATAAATGAGATTCGTCTAACAAGTTCGTAGGTCTTATAGTTTGAAACCGATTTATTAAAATATGAGCTTACCCTTTTGCGCAGATTTTTAGCTTTACCAACGTACAGTAATTCCTTATGGGAATCGAGATATTTGTAGATGCCCGGTTCCAATGGAATTGATTGTGCTATTTGTTGAAATGTTTCCTGATCCATGCCTTAATCTCTGCTATCCCATACTACGATGGTCTGATTCGTAATTTCCTGGCCGTTCTTTGGCTTTTTAATGCGAAGAATCCTGAAATTCCTTCCGGCATTCCATGACATTTTACTGATGACTGAACTGTCTTCATTTACTGAAATAGATTCCATATAAATGGAATTCAGTTTATCCGAACCACTTCCAGGTGAAAGCAGTACATCTACTCTCTTTAATCCTTCACCAGTGTCTTTTGTTGAATAAGTAAAACTAACGAGGTTGGTGGACCGGTCAACAAAGGAATTCTCTTCAAATTTTTTTTCAAACTGGCTGCTGTCCAGGTCACTCATCAGAAATTGTTTCGCAATCTGATCAAAAACTGGCGTAGTAATAATATTCGAATCTGTCTTGCCATTTATAATAGTGTATTTCATGAGCCGGAGCGGGAATGAATCAACAGCCGCAATTTCAGCCCTCAGTAAATCAGCTACCGGCAGATAATTTTTTTTCGCAGTATCTGCAAAACTTGAATTGCCCGCAGGTGTTTCCTGTTGTTTGGAATGGCAGGCACAAATCAGGGTAAATGTAAGTACAGGGATGAATAATATCTTCATCCGATAAAATTACTATAAGCAGGGAAAACTACCTGATTGATTTTGATATGCCAATGCGAATACCGTAATTGAGCATATTTTCTTGCAGAGGATAGCTGTTTTTATAAGTGGAGAATATCTGGTATCTCACCTGTGGACCAATTTCCCAACGGATTTTACCCACTGCGTAAGATAGATATACTTCAGTACCTGCAATCAGGTTCCATCTTCTGAACGCCTGAGGGTCTTTAGTATAACTGCTGTAATCGTTTGAAAGCACATAGGCATCGGTGTTCAGCAGATAACTTGGTTGAAGGGTTGCACCCACGTGAAGCTGTAATTTCCCATTACCAGCAACATTCATTTCTACACCCACAGGAAGTGAAAGCTGATAATACCTGTTCTGATAATGTTGTGGATTCTTGTCTGTAGAGATTCCTGAATTGGAATTAACAAGAGAATCAGCAACATAGCCCAAATATGAATTCAGCGTTGCAGACGCTTGTGTAGGATTAGAGTTATACGCTTTAATATAATACCTGTTGAAACTGAAATCCAGTCCGGCTTTTAATGAAATATTTTTTGAAATCCGGTAAAGGATATTTCCGCCAACATCATAACCCATCATCGGAGTATTGTCCACAAATCCGTTCACATTTGCAACGTGAACAACCATGATAGGGGCAGATTGAACAGACTGTGCCATGGTCTGATAATTCAATCCGTACAGGTAATGTGTATTCAGTGTTGGGGTAACATATAATTCCCACCTGAACCGGTCGTTGACATTATGCGTCAGCTGGGTTGGCGATTTTTCAGGAAGAGATTCTGCTGAAACCGGATTGATTATTGAATTAGCAGATACCTGAGATTCGGTTTGATTTAAATCTGCAATGGTCAGCGGTGCTGCTGTTTTTACAGATATATTCAAATCGGTTGGCAGAATAGATTTTACACGGGCATTGACCAGTATTTTTTCAGGCAGAGATTCCAGCATTTCATTGCTGTGTGATTCCTGAATGTAAGACATACCTGAATGTAAATCGAAGGGTAGGATAGCATTCAGGTTTCCATCAGTACTATGCTGTGCACTGGAATTATCTGTTGAATTCGAAATAAAGTTATCTGTTGTAAAATTTTGAAGATTGCTTGCCGTAGCTGGTTTCGCCGCAGTATTGTTTTTTGCAGTAATGGTTTTCGAAATGGTATTCTTTGAAGGAAAAATTAGTTGTGAACCTGCCAGCACCAGAATGCCTCCTATGAGGATCGTCATTCCTGCTACAAATCTTCTGCGTCTGGTATGCAGCGAACTGTAAACCTCATTCCATACTTTATCGGAAGGATACATTTTGAACTGATCAGCTTTCTCTTTCAGCTGCTTCTCAAATTCTTCTTCATATAAAATTCGCTCCTTCATTTTCGGAAGTTTTGGTCGGGCTCCTGCTCTTTCAATGTATTGCGGTTAAGCGATCTGTTTTTTCTCTTGCAGCCGGAATCAGGTTTCTCTTTATTAAAATCTCTTCCAGCATTTGTCTTGCACGGGTATACTGTGATCGGCTGGTGCTTTCTTCAATATCAAGCATTCCGGAAATTTCCTTATGTGAATATCCTTCTATTGCATAAAGATTCAAGACGGTTCGATAGCCTACCGGAAGTATTCGAATACAATCCACAATTTGTTTTGCCTGAACGATGGAAGGAATGTTTTCTTCCCTGATCTGAATAGAGCTTGCCTGTATGATATCCACACTTTCGTTAAAGCGCTTATTTTTTTTCAGATGATTGATGCATGTGTGAACTATGATCCGGCGGATCCAGCCTTCGAAGGCACCTTTACTTTGAAATGTATGCATTTGAAGAAAAACTTTAATAAAACCTTCCTGAAGCATATCCTCGGCGTCTTCTCTGTTGTGTGCAAACCTGTAACATACTGCCAGCATTTTAGGACTGTACCTATTGTACAATTCCTTTTGGGCAGCAGCATGATTTTTTAAACAGCCTTGTAAGATGGCTTCTTCGGTCATATTAAACCTCGTTGCCCTGTAAATTAGACAATTTTCATGTGCTAAAGCTGCACGAAAGAAAGTTTAGGTTCTTTTTTTAATCGAATAAAACATTTCCTGTCATCTCCCTGGGAATTTCATATCCCATCAGCTTGAGTATGGTTGGGGCTATGTCTGCAAGTTTTCCGGGATGTACATTTCCATGCCATTGATTATCAAGAATAAAATAAGGAACCAGGTTGAGGGAATGAGCGGTATTCGGTGAACCGTCGGGATTGATCATATAATCTGCATTTCCATGGTCGGCGGTAATGAATACTACGTAATCGTTAGCCAGGGCAGCAGTAGTCACCCTTTCAACACATTGGTCAACCGTTTCAACCGCCCTTATTGCTGCCTGAAAATCTCCGGTATGACCCACCATGTCAGCATTGGCATAGTTCAGGCAGATAAAATTGGCGGTTTTGTGATTGATTTCGGGAATGATGGCATCAGTTATTCCAACTGCACTCATTTCAGGTTGCAGATCGTAAGTAGCAACTTTGGGTGATGGAACCATAATACGTTTTTCTCCTTCGAATTCATTTTCGCGACCTCCGCTAAAAAAGAAAGTTACGTGTGGATATTTTTCCGTTTCGGCAATACGAATCTGAGTGAGCATATTTTTCGCAACAACTTCGCCCATGGTCATTTTTAAATCATCATTTTCAAACATTACATGAACATTTTTGAAATGATGATCGTATTCCGTCATCGTTGTATAATCCAGTGAAAGTTTTTTCATTCCCAGATCCGGGAAATCTTTCTGTGTCAGAACTTCAGTTATTTCCCTGCAACGGTCTGTCCTGAAATTAAAGCAGATCACTACATCGCCATCGGAAATACTTGCCAGGGGTTTTCCGCTGGGATCCACAACTACACTGGGTTTTATGAACTCATCAGTAACACCGGCAGCGTAGCTTTCTTCAATAATCTGCAGAGCATCCTGTCCATGCTGACCCTTTCCGTTCACCAGGGTGTCATAAGCAAGTTTTACCCGCTCCCAACGCTTGTCCCTGTCCATCGCGTAATATCTTCCGGATACAGTCGCAATTTTACCGGTGCCGGTTGAATCCAGGTGCTTCTGAAGACTTTCAATAAATCCGTAACCACTTTTCGGATCTGTATCACGGCCATCTGTAAACGCATGTATAAAAACGGAAGAAACGGATTCGGATTTACAACAATCAATAATTTTTTTCAGGTGATTAATATGAGAGTGGACCCCACCATCACTCACCAGGCCGAGCAGATGTAACTTTTTATTCTCACTTTTTGCCAGATGAAGTGCACGGAGCAGGACAGGATTTTTTGCAAAAGTTCCTTCCCGAATGCCGACATTGATCCGCTGGAGTTCCTGGTATACGATACGTCCTGCTCCAATATTAAGGTGACCTACTTCCGAATTTCCCATCTGGCCTTCAGGTAGCCCTACTTCCTCCCCGCAGGTAACCAGGGTGCTGTTTGGGTATTTGGAATAAAGGGAACTTACAAAGGGCGTTTTAGCATGCCGGACAGCGTCTGCAGATTCTACTTTCCCTAATCCCCAGCCATCCATGATGATGAGGATTGCCGATTTTTTAGCCATTTTCCTATAAAACGATTGATTATAATGAGCTCAAAGTTAGCGTATATGGGCTGTTTTGAGCCATTTTAAGGGGCAGCTTTTAGTTTGGCATATTTTTAGCTCTTTCAGGATGAAAATAATTCCTATGAAAAGGCTAGTGGGATGGGTTCTGGCTGGAATAGCCCTCATCCTGGTTTCTTACCGGAGTTTTGACAATTTAGACGCTGTAGCTACAGCGATCCGGTTGGGCAATGTAAATCAGCTATCTCCTTTCTTTGATGCACGTGTAGATATCAGTCTTCCCGACAAATCGGACACTTACAGTAAAACCCAGGCAGAAATGGTAATCGGAGATTTTTTCAATACCAATGGAGTGCAGAATTTTAGAATAACTCAGCAGGGTGAAAGCGGTGGTACTTTCTTCTGTGCGGGCATTTTACAAACACGGGCCGGAAATTACAGAACCACTTTATTCTTCAAACATAAAGGAGATAAACTTCTCCTTCAGGAGATCCGTTTTCAGGCGGTAGATTGAGAAAGTGTGAGAGTGTGAGAGTGTGAGACTTCGGGCAATTCTTATTTTTTACTTTTTACTTTTTAATTTTTACTTTGCTCAGCGATGAGCAAATCCGTGAACCAATTCGATGAGCGTTTGCATATACTGATAATTAATGCAATGGCTGAAGATCTGGGCGACGGAGATCATTCCAGCCTGGCTGTTATTCCGTCCGATGCGCGCGGCGGGGCTCTGTTGAAAATTAAACAAAACGGTATTCTGGCCGGCGTTGAGGTAGCAGAAAAAATATTTCATACAAGAGAACCTTCGGCTGTTTTTCATTTGCATAAACATGATGGGGAAGCTGTACAGGCCGGTGACACTGCATTCACTGTTGAAGCTTCCGTATCTACCATTCTGGCCTGTGAACGCCTGGTATTGAATTGTATGCAGAGAATGAGCGGAATCGCCACACTTACACATCAGTATGTGGAAACAATCCAGGGTTATTCATCCAAAATTCTGGATACAAGAAAAACTACACCCGGATTCAGACTTCTTGAAAAAGAAGCTGTTCGAATCGGAGGTGGAATGAATCACCGGTTTGGGTTGTTTGACATGATCCTGCTGAAGGACAATCATATTGATTTTTGTGGCGGTATCGGGAAAGCACTGGACAGGGCTTTTGATTACGCAGAAAAATATAAACCTTCAATCAAAATAGAAATAGAGGCGCGAACTTTGGAAGATGTTCGTGAAGTATTGATTTCAGGAAAAGCCGACAGGATCATGCTGGATAATTTCAATCCCATCCTGCTGGCAGAGGCTGTCAAATTGATTCAGAAAAAAATTGAAACAGAAGCCAGTGGTGGTATCAACCTGGATAATATCCGTGAATATGCAGCTACCGGCGTTGACTATATCAGTATCGGTGCACTGATTCATCAGGCGAAAAGTATTGATTTAAGTTTGAAAGCAATTTAGGAAAATATGGGAGTATGGGAGTGTGAGAGTGTGATGATCAGTACCGGATTCTTTGAATCGTTAACAATTATCAATTTAGAATTAACCATTAGATACAATGGCTAAAAAAAATATACCCGACAAAAATGGATTTGTTTTCAGCACGGACCCAAATTTTGCGTTTCAAAACTCAGGTCCTGAATATTCAGAAACGCTGGCGCCTGCCAAACAACGACTGCGCATTATTCTGGATACGCATCAGCGTGGTGGCAAGACCGTAACAGCCATTACAGGCTTTATCGGGAAATCAGAAGACCTGGAAATACTTGGGAAAAAACTGAAACAGTTTTGTGGTACGGGTGGCTCCGTAAAAGACGGACAAATTCTTATTCAGGGAGATCAAACTATAAAGGTTAGGGTTTATCTTCAAAAGGAAGGGTACAAGATCTGATTACATAATTTGGTAATGTGGAATTGTGGAAATATAACAAATGTGAAAATGAAATTTAAAATTTAATTAATAATTTCATTTCCTCTTTAATACATCTCCACAATTTCACATTTCCAAATTATGAAAAGTAAGAAATGACATTTGGTTCAGGCTGGTGAGAATTCAGCCTAAAAATCCACACCCATTGCAAATTGCCAGGTTGGAGAATTACCGAAGAAGGTATTCATTTGCCAGCCAACATCCAGGCGAAGGAAATAACCCAGTAATGTACTCCTTGCTCCAAACCCATATCCGCCTGCAAACGGACCAATGCCACCGGCTTTAATCGTTACCACAACAGGCACAGAAGGATCACCGTTTTCATAATGGGATTGGGGACGTTCAATATTACTCAGCGGACCTGCCCATGCAGTACCAAAATCGAAGAACTGGATCAACTGGAAATTCCGTATAAAAGCATTGTTGATAGGCTTATTCATCAAAGTGGTGAAGACCGGCAGACGAAGTTCACTGTTGATGGTGATCGCATTATTGCCGTTTGCAACATTCTGGTCATACCCCCTCAGGTTGAGTGCGAGCGACTGATAGGCATAATTCTGCGTATAATCCGGAACGGGATATTGGTTAGCCTTTGGAAACATCCATCCGTCCTGTCCGCCTAAATAATAAATTATTTTTTGATTACCCCACGAGAAATCTCCTGCTGCCCGCACTGCCCAGATAAAATTTCGGAAAATAGGATAATAATTTCGGGCATCAAATCCAAAATTGAACATTTTTCTTCCTTCACCCGTCACAGGCTGGTTGATCTGGTAATTAAAGTCTATATAAAATTTATATCGCAGGCCATTCATAATATTCATCGTCTTCACCACCGTATTATCGAATACGTATTCAAGATGATTTATTAGGAATACCTGTTTGTTGACATATCCTGATTTCAAAGCCAGTGTATCAAACGGATAATTAGGTATGAATGCGCTTTCGCCGTTGGGCATGACACCGATCTTATCCGAGCGTACACCAACGCTATACCGGAGACTTCTAATCTTATCAAATGGATACCTGATCACAGCCTGAAACAGGTTGGTATAAAGTTTTGAATCAACATAGTCGTAACTGTGTGAGGAATTAGCCCCGGCTGTATCAAATAACGGATAAGTTCCAACGTCCGTTTCGCGATAATAGATCAATGAAAAATCCGTACGAAGTTTCAGGTAATCTATTCGTGCATACCATTGTCCACCGCCATCGAAAAATGAACCACCGGAGGGAACAAATGTCGCAAAACCTACACCTCCGGTTCCTGCAGATACTGCACTGGATGAGCTTCCTCCAAATAGTGGCAAACGCAATGCTCCTGTGAATCGAATGTCTTCAAACAAATCAAATACTGCAGCTTTAAACATAGCATTGAATGGCTCATTGCCTCCCAACATGATCGGCAACGCTCCATTAAATGGCTGGTACTGGGTAACAAGGACGTCATTATTAAAACCTGCCGTAAAGCTTTGGGCAGAAAACTTCAGGGTGTAATCGTAAAGTTTTGCGTTTTTCAGAATTTCATCAGCGGGTTCGGGTTTTGATTGCTGAAGAATTAATTTCTGATTTAAAATAGTGTCCTGTTTGTCTTTATCAAATTCACTTTCAAATATGTCTGTCTGGACTTTTACCGTATCCGCTTTTTTCTTCTGCTGATATTGCAAAGCATGTCCGCTGGCAATCTGACTGGCGGTTATCGTTTCTTTCCTGTATTCTGTCAGCTTGGGATTGATGTTTCTTTTTTTAAGTGCTGATTCATCCACTTTAAGTTTATACAGGAATTTAAGATCACCTTCCTGGCGTACTTCACTTACCTGTCCGGTTTCTCCGGCAATTTTGGTTTCTGTTAAACTGCTTTGATAATTGGTCAGAGCAAAAGTATAAGCAGAATCCCGGGTGATGGAAAATGTATAAATGGAGTCCGGTTCTGTTTGTTTATTGGCACGAAGAACTGAATCCAGTTCTGCAGGTTCCGGATTATGCAGAATTTCATCACCAATCCTGTAAACAGTGTCTATTCCTTCTCTTCTGGTTGTAAAGAAACCGGCATAGCGGTTGGCAATTCCGTTTTCATCAGAAATAAAAGTAAAATGAAAATTGTTGTATTGTGTCGGATAACGTGCGTTACCATATTTCAGTTGTGTCAGCTGGGAAATCTGTTTGAATTCACTTTTGTTCCAGTTGTCAACCAGGAATATATTGTACCGGTTATTGGAAGGCAGCACCGTATCACCGGTTGGCGCTTTGGCAGAAGGCCGGTTTGAAGAATAAATAATTCCCGTTTTTCCCGGAAAAGTTACAAAGGAAGCATCCAGATCATCGTATATATCATTGGTGATCTGATCAACTTTTGAAGTAGTAAGATTATATTCGAAAATATCTGATTGTCCGTTTTTTACGGCACTTAAAAGAAGCGTATTGTTATCGAGCATGTATTTCATGTCCTGAATCTGGTCGAACATATCAAGGTCGGTAACAACCCTTTTATATTTTGAAACAACATCGTATACAAATAAACGGATTTTACCTTCCTTGTAATAAATTACGGCAAGCCGCGTCCCTTTTGGGTCCCAGGCAATTAATGGATAGTGCGGCTGCAGCTGCTTGTCATTGCTTCGGACTCCGTTTTTCAGGAGCACTTTGCGATTTACAAAATTTTCATGCAACACGACGTTGTATTGTCCGCGTATAAATTCAACCACGGCGTAAGTCTGACTCCGGGGAGCCGGGTTAGGAGAGAAATGAAAAAAATCTTTATTGTCACTCACTTCCTCCACGACAGATATACTGCCCTTGGGGAAATTTCTCCTGCCACGAATGTCCTTATTATAAAGATCTTCTTCTTCGGTCATGAAATCCTGCAATACCTCTTTAAATTTCTTTTTACAGATTCGCAGAGCGGCTGTATTTGTATTCCGATAAACACGTGACAGGTATAAAAAGTAGGTAACATTTTCTTTTTTATATTTGTTGGCGAAATAATACCAGAAAGCGTGACCTGCCAGGTCAGGTTTTTCAAAAGCCAGATTATAAAAATTGGTATAACGGCCGGATAAGATCGCTGATTTCAGCTGATCATCCAGTTCCGTATTCCAGGTTTGAGCTATGAAATCAATATATCCATCAGTTAGCCATTGAGGAAGATCAAGCAATGTCTGATTGGCTGCAACTTCACCAAGATCATCTCCGAATAAAATATTTTCAACAAGTACACGTGCTATACCCTGGCGTATCTGAACGCGGAGTTTATTATGATCGTCGGTATAATAAACGATCATTTTATTATTCACTAATTTCGTAGTTCCTCCTGTGGATTGCCAGTCAGTCTCCAATCCGATATTGGATTGTTCCATTTCATTAAAACTATTGTACAGCACAATATTTGCCCTGCGTTGCAGACCATATTCCACCTGTTGTTCAATGCCGGTTAATTCCTTCTCCGCAACCTGTGCCACATATTTGGCAAGTGGATCACCATTCTGATTAAAATATGTATTGAAATTCTGAGTCTGGTAGTACTTCCACTTCATGTGTTTAAACTGAAGCCGGTTCTTGCCAAATTCAACGGTATTTACCTGGGCGGTGGCCTGAAACAGAAAAAAAAACAGAGTATTCGTGATTAAAAAAAGTTCTTTCAACTTCAACTTATGCGGAACTTGCATACCTTATTTGGAATTATAGAGAATAACCGGTTCAAGTTAAGACAATCCCTAAAACCGGTGAAATAGATTTTGCATTAAAAAGGCGTATATGCTAACAATAAAACGATTCATATTCAACCCTATCCAGGAAAATACATACGTTGTTTACAACGGAAAAGATGCCTGTGCCATCGTAGATCCCGGATGTTATTTTCCGGAAGAAAAAAATACCCTCTCCAGTTGGTTGAAAAAAAATGATTTACATCCCAATTTATTGTTAAATACCCATTGCCATTTAGACCATGTTTTTGGAAACAAATGGGTCGCTGAACAGTATCATCTCGAATTACAAATGGGTGAAAAAGAACTTTGGACTTTTAATTTTGCACCTGAATCGGGCATTCGATGGAGTATGCCATTTGAAAATTATTCAGGCAATATAATTTTTCTTAAAGATGGGGACGAAATATTAATGGGGGAAGATAAACTGGAAATTTTGTTTACACCGGGCCATTCCATTGGGCATATCGTATTTTATAACCGCAGTCAGGGGTTTGTTATCGGAGGAGATGTCTTATTCAGAATGGGTATCGGGAGGACGGATATACCTGGAGGGGATTCTGAAACGCTGCTGGTTAGCATTTCCGAGAAACTATTTACGTTGCCTGACGATGTGATCGTATATCCCGGTCATGGGGAACCGACAACTATAGGGTATGAGAAGGAAAACAATCCTTTTTTGAGGGACTAAAAAACCCCCTGGATTTACAGGTTGTTTTTATTGGCCTTATACCATTCAACTGCCATCTTTAAACCTTCCTCAAAATTAAATAAAGGTGAATAACCCAGATTTTTTTTTGCTTTTTCAACGGAGGCAAGGGAATGTTGAATATCTCCTTCACGGTTTGGTCCATGTTTAACTTTGACTACTTCGATAGCGGGGTCAGTTACTGAAAGATATTTTTTAAGCAGGTGAACCAGCTGATTCAGAGATATCTGTTCTCCATATGCAACATTATAAACTGTGTTAATCGCATCAGGATTAATTGTGAAAACAGCCAGTATGTTGGCCTGAACGACATTTTCAATGAATGTAAAATCTCTGGTATGATTTCCGTCGCCGTTGATTACAGGTGACTGATGATTTAGCAACTGATCTGCAAATTTTGGTATCACCGCTGCATAAGCACCATTTGGATCCTGCCTGGGTCCGAATACATTAAAATAGCGGAGCCCGATCAGTTCCATCTTATATGTGTGTGCAAAAACATTTGCATATAGCTCGTTCACGTATTTAGTAACTGCGTACGGAGAAAGCGGATTCCCTATTTTTTCCTCTAGTTTGGGAAGTGACGGACTATCTCCGTATGTAGACGAAGAAGCAGCATAAACCATTCTTTTTACATCAGTATCTTTTACCGCCATGAGCATATTCACAAAACCGGATACATTTACTTCATTAGTGGTAATGGGATCAATTATTGACCTGGGCACTGAACCCAGTGCCGCCTGATGCAACACAAAGTCAATCTCATGACAGGCAGAAAAACATGTTTTCAAATCCCGGATATCTCCTTTGATAAATTCAAAAGAAGGATTGGATACATATGACTGGATATTACGCATATGACCCGTACTCAGGTTATCAAGTACTCTTACTTTTCGGGCTTTGTACTTAATCAGATATTCAACCAGATTAGAGCCGATAAATCCGGCACCACCCGTAATTAAAAAGGAATATTTGCTTAAATCTGTAGTATGATATGGAATCTTGTACATTATAACCTTGCATCGATCATGTCGGAATTTAATACGCCCTTTACATCATATATTACTGATCGATTATTTACCAATCCGGGGATATTTAATTTTTTAAATTCCTCATGGGCAACAGCCAATATAACCGCGTCATACTTTTCGGAGTTTCCAGATAGAGATTTAAAGGTATCGATTCCATATTCATGTTTGACAATATCAGGTTCAGCCCATGGATCACATATGCTGATCTTTGCCTGATAACTTTTTAATTCATTCACGATGTCTATCACGCGCGTGTTTCTTACATCTGTGCAATTTTCCTTAAAAGTGAAACCCAGGATAAGGATACATGCATTTTTTACCGGGATCTCTTTTTTAATCATTAGTTTAATTGTTTCACTTGCGACATATACTCCCATGCTGTCATTTAATCTTCTTCCAGCCAGTATGATTTCAGGATGATATCCCGCCAGTTGTGCTTTTTGTGCCAGGTAATAAGGATCGACACCGATGCAATGACCTCCTACCAGTCCGGGTTTGAATTTTAGAAAATTCCATTTTGTACCTGCAGCCTGCAATACTGCATTCGTATCTATGCCGAGCAGGTTAAAGATCTTGGCAAGCTCGTTGACAAATGCAATATTTATATCGCGCTGCGAATTCTCGATCACTTTTGCAGCTTCTGCAACTTTTATGGAAGGAGCGGGATAAGTTCCTGCCTCTATTATAGACAGATACAGTTCATCTACTTTTTTTGCTATTTCCGGTGTTGAACCTGAAGTAATCTTTAAAATTTTTGCTACTGTATGAAGTTTATCACCCGGATTAATTCTTTCAGGAGAATAACCACAATAAAAATCCTTATTGAAAATAAGACCGCTTGTTTTTTCCAGCATCGGAACACATTCTTCTTCAGTGACTCCAGGATATACAGTGGACTCATAAATAACTATATCACCCTTTTTCAAAATACTTCCAACCAGTTCACTTGCTTTATACAACAGCGTAAGATCAGGATGATTATGTTTATCGGTAGGTGTTGGAACAGTAACAATATAAAAATTACAGGCTTCAATGTCAGATATATTATGCGAACAGTACAATCCCTTTGCACCTGGTTTTGAACATAATACTTTTTTCAGATCATTGTCACTGATTTCCATCGTGTGATCATGCCCTTTCCTCAATTCTTCTACACGATGTTTATTAATATCAAATCCGACTACAGCATACTTTTTTGCGAATTCCACAGCCAGAGGGAGCCCAACGTAACCCAGCCCGATCAGTGCAATGAATTGATTTGATTCCATTCGTTTAATTATGTATTATGATGTTCTGTTTAAAAATACTGAAAGCGGTACTATAATAAGGACAAAGCATTAACAGATTGATAACGAGACGATTAATGAAATTATTGCGAATATAATGAGATGATGCCTTATAAGTATTTCCTGTATGGTTTAAGTAAAATTTCAAATTCTTTTTTTTCTATCCGGTAAATAAATAATCCGAACAGTATCAGGAAAAGGGTCGCAATGGTATAGTTGAGCGCTACATTATGCCAGACGCTGATGATACCATGATGGATGAAATATAAGATCACAACGATAACCATATAAGCCACCAGCTTTTTCCAGGCATAAGGTACAGGATAGGATTTTTGTCCCCAGATATAGGAAATTACCATCATCGTTCCGTAACAGAGGAATGTGGCCCAGGCGCAGGCCATATAACTGAAATATGGAATAAACAAAAAATTCACTGCAATCGTAATGCCTGCCCCGATTAGTGTAATATATGCACCAGCCGTGGTTTTGCGTGTCAGGCGATACCATATGGACAAATTAATATAAATGCCCAGAAACATATTTGCCAGCAGTAGTATAGGTACTACTTTAATACCGGCCCACATTTTTTCATCATGAATAAAAAGCTCCTTCCATATATTCAGATAGAGGGAAACAAATAAAAACATTGCACAAATAGTAATAACAAAAAATTTCATTACCCGTGCATACACCCTTGGAGCATTTTCTTCGGACGACTGTTTAAAGAAGAAAGGTTCAGCGCCCATTCGAAAAGCCTGGACAAAAAGAGTTATGAGAATCGAAAGTTTATAACAGGCACTGTATACACCCACTTCAAATGTTGCAGCATCTCCTTTTAACGGTGACCAGCGTTGAAGCATCACACGATCAAAAGTTTCATTGATCATGCCGGCAAATCCCGCGATGGTCAACGGCAATGCATAGATTATTACTTCCTTCCAAAGTGTTTTATTGATATGCAAATGCACGCTGCTCCATTCTTTGGAAAGTGCAAGGAATTGAAAAACGGAAGCCGCCGCGTTGGCAATCAAAACATAAGCTACGCCATACCTGACGCTGTAAATCAGGTGTAAAATGCTGTTTGGATTTTTTTTAATGATAGCCGGACAAACCGTAAGAAAAAAATATACGACAAAAATATTCAGGAGTATTCCTGTAATCCGGATAAATGCAAATTTCTTCGGTCTGTTTTCATGTCTGAGTTTAGCAAAAGGCAATGCGCTCAGCGCATCAAAGCCAATAATCACTGCGCAAAGTGTGATATATTCAGGATGATCCGGGAGGCCGATGAATTTGGCGATAGCCGACCTGAAAAATATTGTCAATCCAATAATACCAAGCGTTGAGATTAGGAGGGATGTACTGAGTGTGTCATAAACATCTATTTTGTATTCTTTCCGTTCCATAAAACGGAAATAGGCTGTTTCAAAAGCAAAAACAATCAGGGTAAATAGGAAAGGGATAAGGGCAAATACAAGACTCATTCTGCCATATTCAACCGTTCCGCTGAATTTTCCGGTCAGGTAGGGTGTCAAAAGATAGTAAAGGAAACGTGCGAAGATGGAGCTTGCTCCATACCAGATAGTTTGACCCGCTAATTTTTTTATACTTGACAAAAAGAAACTTTAGACGCAAAAATAACGTAGAGTACTGACTTTCAATCAGAACGCTGATTCATTTTATATATTGCCATTTTATTCTTTACTTAAGGTATGAAGCGCACATTTTCTGCTTTGTTGATCCCCTTCCTGTTATTTTTTCTGGAATCTCCAGCCCAGACCAGCCAATCCACGGCAGAAATAGCATATATGATTACCCGGATGGCCGAAATCTACCATGTTCAACCCAGGGTAGTTGACAAGTCCTTTTCATCAGATCTTTTTTCACAGATGATTCGCGCTCTGGATGCTGATAAAATCTATTTCAATGAAGAAGATATTCAAAAGCTAAGTGCTTATAAATACACACTGGACGATCAGCTGCTTAATAAGAAAGAGGAGTTTTTAAATCAACTTATTATTTTATATACAAAAAAAATTAATCAGTCCGATTCTATCCTGGATTTATTGTCCAAATCGCGGTTTAACCTCAGTCTCAAAGAAACTTATACAGTTTCCGAGGATAGCAGTTTTTCACCGGATGAAGTTCTCAGAAAAACCAAAATTTATAAACTGGTTAAGCGGAACATCCTGGAAACACTTGCAGATATGTATGATGATGATTCAACGAAAACCAATATAACAGTAGACAGTCTGGAACCCAGGGTTAGGAAGAAGGTCTGTCATTCTTTTAAAAGGGATATATTAAGGATACGTCAAACAAACGAGGGATTATCGGGATTCGTATATAATGCCTGGTGCGAATCAGTGGCATCATGCTATGATCCGCACACAGAATTCTTTTCTCCGGGGAAAAAAGAAGAGTTCCAGGGTGAGCTGGGCGATAAACAATTGCAATTTGGGTTTAGTCTTGGAGACGGGAAAGACGCACCGGAGATAACTCATCTAAAACCAGGTAGCCCGGCATATAAAAGTGGATTAATTCATGAGGGCGATCAGATATTGGCATTACAATGGGATGGAAATGAAGAAGTGGATGTATCAGACGGTTCAACTGAAGAAGTAAATGCATTTATTTCAGGGGACCACGGGAAAATTCTCACACTGACACTTAAGAAATCGGATGGGACTCTGCGAAAAGTTACACTGCAAAGAGAGGAATCCACTATGGATGACGACAATAGCAGAGTGCGCAGTTTTATTCTGAAAGGTTCTCATCGTGTCGGATTTATCTCTTTACCCGCTTTTTACACCGACTGGAATGGGGAAGAAGGAGGCAGTAACGGATGCGCGGATGATGTAGCAAAGGAAATCATTAAACTTAAAAAGGAAAATATTGAAGGACTCATTCTGGACCTTCGATACAATGGGGGCGGTTCGATGCTGGAGGCCATTGCGCTTGCAGGGATTTTCATCGACTACGGCCCTGTAGGAATGACAAGGGACAAGGAAGGAAAGATATATACCATGAAGGATGTGAACCGGGGATCTGTTTATGATGGTCCACTGATACTACTGATTAATGGTTTCACAGCTTCCGCTTCTGAAATGCTGGCCGGAACTTTACAGGACTATCACAGAGCTCTGATAATTGGAACACCAAGTTTTGGTAAGGCAACAGCTCAGGTAGTACTGCCACTGGATACTATGTTCGACGAACAGCATATGGAAAAAATGAAAACGGCTGAGAATTTCATTAAAATTACTATTGACCGCCTTTTTCGGGTGAATGGTACCAGTGCACAGCAGACTGGCGTGATACCGGACATTTTTTTACCTGATTATAGTGAAACCCAGTCGGAAAGAGAGAAAACGCTTCCATTTTCCCTTCCGAATATCACGATTGATGCAAACAAGTACTACCACCCATATCCCGCCTTTTCCCTGGAGCCATTAAAATCTTTTTCGAAATCATTTATGGATACCAGCCAATTCTTTATTTCGTTTAACAGGTATCTTGATATTTTGGTACAGGGTCAGGTTGCCCGGGACCAGGTATTGGTTTTCAATTATATGCTGGATTCAAGAAGGCAGATATTCAGGGAATTGAATGATGAGGAAAATTCAATTAATAATTTGAAACCACCTTATGAAATTGAATGGAACCAGTATGAGAAAGTAAGAATGCAGGCAGATGAAGATCTTCGAAAATCGAATACTATGCTTACCCAGGTACTAACCCGTGATACTGGAATTCTTTTGGGATATGAATTGGCTTACCGTATGTCTGTCAATTAATTTTTAAAGTATAATTCAAAATAGAAATACTATATGCGTCGATGTTTTTGCTTTTTACTATTTACTTTTTATTTTTCTTCCGGATCACGAGCACAGGTGATCGAGAATGCCGGCGATTACATGACTGCGATGTCCAATGCACAGATTGAAATGAATCAAAAATACATGGCTTATATAAGTGCTTCTGCTCATAGCCGGCGATCAAAAAAAATTGAAAAACTCCGGATGCAGGCTTTGGAAAGTATTAATAATGCGAAATATAAAACAAGCGACCTTCCGAAATACAAAGGAGACAATTCTTTACGGCAGGCAAGTATAGATTATATACAATTCTGCTATAGAATTTTCAATGAAGATTACTCAAAAATTGTAAATATGGAAGAGATTGCCGAACAATCAGTGGACCAGATGCAGGCATTTCTTTTACTTGAAGAAAAAACCAGTGAAAAACTGCAGGAAGCTAATGCGGACCTTGCAAAGGCAGAAAAAGAATTTGCTGCAAAATATAAGGTAAACCTCGTTGATTCAAAAACTGAGTTAACAGAAAAGATGGGAACTGCGGGGAAAGTAAATAGTTATACGGATAAGCTTTATATTATTTTTTTCAAATGCAATTGGGAAGACGGTCAGCTTTTCGACGCCCTGAATACACATAAGCTCAATGATGCGGAACAGGCAAGAAACTCTCTGATTGGATTTACAAAAGAAGGGCTGGAAGCGCTGCAGACAGATAGTTTGAGAACTTTCCAGGGTAATCCTTCGCTGGCTGTGGGTTGCAGAGATGCTTTGCAATTTTATAATACCATGGCAAAAAATGACATACCAAAACTGACAGATTATTATCTGAAGCAGGAAAATTTCGATAAGATAAAAAAAAGCCTGGAGGCAAAGGGGAATAACAGAACTCAGGAAGATGTGGATATATATAATAAAGCAGTAAAGGATATTAATGCCAGCGTAAACAGTTTTAATATACTTAACCAGAACCTTAATAGTCGACGCCAGGAAGTAGTACAGAACTGGGAGAATTCGGAGAAAACATTTCGGGACGAATTGATTCCCTACTACAAGTAGTGTGAGAGTGTGAGAGTGTGAGAGTGTGAGAATACGTGAATCCACACACTCTCACACTCTCACACTCTCACACTGGTTTTAGTGTCTATCCACAGGCGCAACATTCCCTGGTCCTGCATCAGGATCGCTGTACAATGGATTTTTAACAAAATTGCTGTCTGTGAGTGTACCGAGAAAACTGATGAGGTAGAACCGGTCGTTTTCTGAAATGGGAATTCCTTTTCTTAAAGAACTGTCAAGTGTGGAACTCTCAACTATACCGGAATTATAATGTTGCAGCAATTCACTGATTGTTGAAAATCGCCCGTCATGCCCATATGGAAATGTAAGAAAAACATTTCTCAGGCTTGGGACACGGAATTTCAAAGAATCTTCTTTTCTGCCGGTGATGCGCATGCGTCCATAATCTTTTAAGGTGCTGTCAATTTCAATCCCTGTATTTCGGTAAGTGAAATCTGTAAACAGGGGTTCCTGGTGACATCTGGAGCATTTCTGTTGATAAATTTCATACCCTGTTTGTTCATATTTATTGAAATGAGCCGTTCCTCTTTTCATCTGATCATATTTGGAATCTGCCGAAACGAGGGAAGCGGTAAACTGCGTAAGCGCCTTTAAGATTCTTTCCGAATTAATAAGAGGGGATCCGAATGCCTGGTCAAATAATGAAGGGTAAAACTTATCTTTTCTCAGCCGTGTGATTATCTGGTTCAGGTCTTCCGCCATTTCATGCGGATCGAGAAGAGGCGCGAGAGGTTGTACTTCTATGTGATTGATGCCGCCGTCCCAATTCAGTTCTTTTTCCCAGGCCAGATTGAACAGGCCTGGTGCATTACGAAAACTGAACTGATTATTGAATCCATGACTGAGGCGATGTTCGTAAGTAGCAAAGGCTGCGAATTGCTGGTGACAGGAAGAGCAGGGGAAATTTCCATCCTTAGAAAGTTTTCCATCGTAAAATAATTTTCTGCCCAGGTAAAAGCCTTGTTTTGTTCGAGGATTATTGCTGAACCGGTAAACAGGTGGAGGGAAACCTTTAGGTATCTGGAAAGGGAGGGGGGTATTGTTCCAAATTACACAACAACAACCCAATATGGATAAAACGACGAAAGATTTCATGGATTTGAAGTAAGTGTGAGGCCTGTAAAACTTCCGATGAAATTTTCTGAAATTTTTCTGGCAAGTTTACCTGGTGTGGTGCAGGAAGAAATTTCTTTTATCCTTAATGGAGTTGCGCCGTCAAAAAAATAATCGAGTTCTACGGGCACTTCAATAATGATCTTATATTCATTTGTTATCCGGAATACTTCATCATTCGTCGTGTTCATTTTTATCTTCCATACGGTACTGTATGGATATCTGTATCCACCTATATGATACTCGATCATATGGGAAGGCTGATCGGATAATGGTGAAATGCCTTCCATTTTAAAACTCTGATAACCGCTGTTCCAGGTCCAGAACATTCCTTTAATGGGGTCAAGCGATCCGGATTGTGCTCCGTGATTCTGATCAACGGAATCTATACCCAGTAAAAACTGAATTCCATTACATGTGCCCTTCTCTGCAGGAAATTCAATCACCGTACTTGAAGAATCAGAAAAATCAATGAGATGATATGATGAAGCATGATTTGGCTTTTGTCCGGAATCTGTGTATACCGGCTCGATCTTTCCTACATAAAATCTGAAACGGCTAATTTCATATGTTTCTCCAAAAGGGTTCTTATATTTTTTATTAAGTTGAAGGGGCTCCCCATGAACGTAAACTTTGAAATGTATCACAAGTGTAGAACCTGCTTCTGATTTCCTGAAAGAAGTCATTGGTAGTATCAGAAAGATGATAAATAGTAAACTCTTTATTGCCGGACAGAATTCCGATATGATTTTCAATTTGATAAAATGAGTTCTCTTAATCAAAACGATTAATTTTTTTTCTGAAATCTTTGACCTGGGCTCTTTTTTGTTTCGCTTCCTTATTTTTCTCTTTTGAAGCGAAGCTGGGTTTAGTTGCTTTTCTGGGTTTGGGTTTTACAAGGCCCCGTTCCAGAAAGTAATCCATTTTTTTAATTACTTCCTGTTTGTTGTCAAGCTGTGAGCGATGCGTTTGTGATTTCACCATCAGAAACCCTTCACTATTTATTTTGGATGCGAGTTTTTGTTCGAGCAGATCTTTCTGGTCATCGGTGAAAAGAGCAGAATTTCTGATATGAAAGAAACCGATCACCATGGTTTCAACCTTATTAACGTTTTGTCCTCCTTTACCTCCGCTGCGTGCTGTGCGGAAGCTGATTTCCCGGGAAACATCTATCTTCATTTCGTAAAAGTAATTTGATTAATTTGAAACTGATGCGGGCAGTTGTACAAAGGGTAATCCGGGCCAGTGTGGTAATCAATGGCAATATTCAATCTGCCATCAAACACGGTTTAATGATCCTGCTTGGTATTGAAGATTCTGATGGGCCGGATGATATTCAATGGCTGAGTAATAAACTGGTCAACCTTCGGATATTTAATGATTCTGCTGGGATAATGAATTTGTCGCTCAGGGAAACGGGCGGGGATATATTACTTGTCAGTCAGTTTACTTTATTTGCTGCTACAAAAAAAGGTAATCGTCCTTCTTATATCCGTGCTTCAAAGCCGGATATCGCCATTCCTATGTATGAATCCATGATCATTCAGCTGGAAAAAGAGCTGGGAAAAGGAATTTTTACAGGTGTATTCGGTGCCGATATGCAGGTAGAAATATTGAATGATGGTCCTGTAACTATCCTGGTCGATACGAAAAATAAGGATTTATGAAATTAAAAGTATATATCGCGAATGCGTTTTCAGAGAAAAAGTTTGGCGGCAATCCGGCTGCTGTTGTCCCATTGAAGGAATGGTTAAGTGACAAGTTGATGCAACAGATTGCAGAACAAAATAACCTATCAGAAACGGCATATATAATTCCTGAAGGAAATGATTACGCGATCCGGTGGTTTACACCTGTTTTGGAAGTAGATTTATGTGGTCATGCAACACTGGCTACAGCGCATGTAATGTTCGAACATTTAGGTTATAGCAGAAATGAGATTTTATTCCATTCTAAAAGCGGCTCTCTTAAGGTAACAAGGAATCAGGATAAAATAACGCTTGATTTTCCCGCTATAGAACCTGAGAAAATACCAGATGATGCGTTGATCGATAAGGCGCTGGGATTCAAACCCAAAGCCTTTTTTAAATCACGCTTTGATTATATGGTGGTATTGGAAGGCCAGGGGGACATAGAAAAACTGAATCCCGACATGGCCTTGATTAAAACACTTCCGACCCGCGGTCTGATCGTTACAGCCAAAGGAGATAAAGTGGATTTTGTATCCAGGTGTTTTTTCCCACAGTCAGGTATAGACGAAGATCCGGTAACTGGATCTGCACACGTAGTGATGGTTCCTTATTGGGCTAAAGAATTGAGGAAAAATCAATTGTCTGCAATTCAATTATCCGCCAGGAAAGGATATCTTGATTGTGAATTGGCCGGCGACCGTGTATTAATGAGCGGGCATGCGAATACTTATCTTGAAGGAGATTTTTATATTTAAAGCCTAAAGCCTAAAGCCTAAAGCCTAAAGCCTAAAGCCTAAAGCCTAAAGCCTAAAGCCTAAAGCCTAAAGCCTAAAGCCTAAAGCCTAAAGCCTAAAGCCTGATTATTTTTTAGCATCGCAATTTAATCATTAGGATAAATTATTTTAAAGAATATGGCATCTGATGAAATCTCGATTCGCGATGCACAAAAAAAGGTTGACGAATGGATCCGCTCAACCGGTGTGCGATATTTCAGCGAGCTCACGAATATGGCGATTCTTACAGAAGAAGTAGGAGAAGTAGCAAGGTTGATGAGCCGTATATATGGAGATCAGTCTTTTCGGGAAGTGGATAAGGATAAAAAACTTTCAGATGAACTGGCAGATGTTTTATGGGTGATACTATGTATTTCCAATCAGACTGGCACAGATCTTACCGAAGCACTTATAAAGAATTTTGAGAAAAAAAATATCCGCGATGCTGAACGGCATATTGAAAATCCAAAACTTAATATTGAGAAGTCTGATTTGTAGGCTTAAGGCTTAAAGCCTTAAGCATAATGCATAAAATCCATGGTGAAATTTAAAAGTAAGTACTCCCACACTCTCACACTCTCACACTTGGTCTACTGTCCCTGAGCCAGGCTATATGCTTTTTTGCCGTCCATCACATTCAGGAGTTCAATGGAACTGATTTTAAAATCACCGCTAAGACTGACATACAAACCAATGACGTCCTGCTGATTAAGGGGGGAACCATCAATACTTTCGAAACGAGCATTATAGAGATTCACAAGATTCGTATATACGGAACCGGTAGGCCACACCTGTGTTCCCCGGTTACTGATATTTAGAAGGTTGAATTTTACACCTCCATGACGCTGGCATTTTTTGGCTATGTATTCCGGCTGCTCGGAACTTTCTATGAACATATCCACGCCAACAATATATTCTTTTTCCTCACTCGAATCAACCGATACCATCATCTGGTTTTGATCCATTTTAAAAACGGTTGGTGTAATATGCATGTTTGGTACAACAGGCTTGGCTCCGTGTTCAGGGATCTTCCCAAAATTATCGATGATTGCCTGGGCAAATTCTGTGGTGTTTTTTCCTGGAATGTCTTTATTACCAAAATCTCCTGTATGAATGCCCTGTTCAAGTGTGTACAATAAAGCGTTTTCGATTATAGCCGCGTTCTGCATAAAACCCAGGTGACGTAACATAGCAATACCACTTAAAAGAAGAGCCGTGGGGTTTGCTATGTTTTTTCCTGCAATATCAGGAGCTGTACCATGAACGGCTTCAAATATTGAGATATGGTCGCCAATATTAGCTGACGGAGCAAACCCTAATCCGCCCACCAGTCCTGCACAGAGATCTGAAATAATATCCCCCTGAAGATTTGTGAGCACAACTACATCAAATTCCTGCGGTCGAACCACGAGTTTCATCGCCAGATCATCTACAATGATATCATCTGATTTTAACTCAGGATATTCCTTTGCTACTTCCTGGAAACATTCAAGGAAAAGACCATCGGTGAGCTTCATGATATTGGCTTTATGTCCGCACGTAATCCTGCGTGCGCCATTTTTTTTCGCCATTTCAAAAGCGTACCTGATTACCTGCAGACTGCCAGGCCGGGTAATAAAGCGACGGCTCAGTGCTACATCGTGTGTCGGCATATGTTCTATTCCTCCGTAAGTATCTTCTATATTTTCGCGTACGATCGTGATATCAATCGGTATCCCGGCTTTTGAAAAAACCGTTTCCACACCATGAAGAGAAATGAAAACACGCTTGTTCGCATAAGTGTTCCAGGTTTTTCTTGCCGTAACATTGATGCTTTTAACACCTTTTCCTTTGGGCGTTTCCATTGGACCTTTAAAAAGAATTCCTAATTCTTCAATCACATGCTGAGACTCAGGTGTCATTCCGTTTGAGAAACCTTTGTCAAAGACCCATTTTCCCATTTCTACTATTTCATATTCCAGAGGTACTTTATTCGCATCGAAAATATGCAATACAGCATCCATAATTTCTGGTCCGATGCCATCTCCCTTTGCAACTGCTACTTTCATAATAAATTTAGTGGTTGTGGATGGCGAATTTACGTTTTTATGCTGAAAGCTTAAGGCATAAGGCTTAAGGCTTTTAGATGATTAGGGTTTTCTCTTTGAAGGTATAAAAATGGTTTTTGGAATGGATTTGATCTGCCATAAACTATTTAACAAAAACAATTAACAATGGGCCTTAAGCTTTATGCCTTTAGCTTTAAGCTTATTTTCTTATTTTTATACAAACTAACTCCATGGCCAACAAAATTTCAGAAGGGGTTGAGATTGATGTAGAGACTTTTTATCAGCCGGATTACAGTAATCCGGTAGCCGGGGAACATATGTTTGCATATCGCATTACAATCTGGAATCATAATAATTTTCCTGTTAAACTCCATCGCCGTCAATGGCATATTTTCGATAGTAATGGCAGCCACCGGGAAGTAGAGGGCGAAGGAGTTGTAGGTGTTCAGCCTGTTTTACAACCAGGCGAAAAATATCAATACGTTAGTGGTTGTAATCTCCGAACTGAAATGGGTAAGATGTATGGCAGCTATCATATGGAAAACCTCCATTCGAAAGCCAGTTTTGATGTTAACATCCCAATGTTCGAAATGATTGTTCCGTTTAAGATGAACTAATCACTGGAAGCAGTGGCTTCCACCACAACCTTATTCAGCTTATTAGTTAAGGGGAAAAGCAATATACCTGCCACCAGGGCCGCTACTGCACTGATTCCAAAGAAAAGTGCCTTACTGTCGAAATGATCCCAGAAGCCAGTCATAATACCTGCAATTTTCCCGCCAAGGGAAGTAGTTATAAACCATCCGCCCATCATCAGGGCTGTAAATCTTCTTGGAGCCACTTTGGACACAAGAGATAATCCAACCGGACTTACAAATAGTTCACTGATCGTAAATACTCCATAGCTGCAAAAGATCCAGGCAGAAGAAACCTTATGTTCGTAAATATTGGTCGAAAGCGCAGCAATCACCATAAGAAGTGATGATAATCCCGCGATAATAGTGCCCCAGGCAAATTTTGACGGGGTTGAAAGTTCCTTCCCCCTCGATTTCATATACCCGAAAAGTCCCACAACAACCGGCGTCAGAACTATAATCCAAAATGGATTTATGGACTGGTAAATCTCTGTTGATATCAATTTTAAGTCCTCTCCTTTCGCAGGCCATTCATCCTTTGGAATATTTTGCAGATAAGGATCTGTTCCCTCATGTGTTATCACTTTCCCACCGGCATCTACCTTTGCATGGAAGTGTTCATCTAGAACGGGCACATCTTTAAGATTGGTATTTACCGTATTGAGAAATCCAAAACTGGATAGGGGTTTCTCCAAGAACTTCGGCGCATCGCGTTTGGTGTAGCTGTCTGCCCAAATTGTTAAAGAAGTAGCATTCTGATTATAAATATTCCAGAAAATTATAGATACCCCAAAAAGTGTAAAAAGTGTGGCAATTCTTTTTCTGTCGAAGCCTTTGCAACGGTACCATACACTTGCATAAAATATTATTATAGGAACACAGGCGAAAATAAAAGCATCATTGGAGTGGGAACCGAAAAGGTTGTTTTTCCCTGGAGCAAACCATCCGATTATACCAGCAAGTATCGCAGGAACAAAAACATAATAAACAATTTTTGAAAACGGCATATCCTCTTTTTGAACCGGCTTTATTACGTCCGCATGTTTGATGTATTTCTGACCTGAAGCAAAAATGAGTAAACATAAAACCATCCCGAATCCGGCAGCCGCAAATGCATAACCCCAGGTATATTTTATTCGCAGATATGCAGCAACAAAATTGCAAATGAATGCGCCGATATTGATTCCCATATAAAAAATATTATATGCGATATCTTTTTTCGGCTTGAGCTCCTCTTTATTATAAATATTTCCAAGAAGTGTACTTATATTCGGCTTGAAGAACCCGTTCCCGATGATTACACAACCCAGTGCAACAAACAAAAGATTTCCACTGTGCGGTACGGACATCAGAAAATAACCAAGGGCCATCAAAGAACCTCCTAAGAAAATTGAAAGCCGGTAACCTATATACCGGTCTGCAATCAATCCTCCCAGGAATGGTGTGAGGTAAACCAATGCGATATAACTTCCGGTTATATCTGCTGCTAAACTTGTATCAAAACCCCGGCCTCCATTTCCAACAGTATCATGTAAAAAAAGAAAAAGAATGCCAACCATCAAATAGTAACCAAATCTTTCCCACATTTCAGTAAAAAATAAAACATACAATCCCCGGGGATGTCCTTGTTTAGGAAGGGCAGTATTCATGGTTCTTAATTTCTTAATATGTAAAATGAAATTGAATCGACTAATGTAAGATTAATTTGTTCATTAAAAATCAGTCATCTTTTCTCCGTTCATAAAATTATTTTTCTGATATGAGATTGAATCGTGAATTTCGGGGCTAATCGAAGTAATACATGAATATTTTATTATTGGGTGGTGGAGGAAGAGAACATGCTTTGGCCTGGAAATTTTCGCAAAGCAGGGATTGTAAAGCTTTATTTATTGGCCCTGGAAACGCGGGCACATCGGCATTTGGAACAAATTTAGCGCTGGATCCTACAGACTTCGGGGCAGTCCGCAAGGCTTGTTTGGAAAATGAAATTGATATGGTCGTGGTGGGCCCTGAAGAGCCACTGGTAAAGGGTATTGTGGATTATTTTTTATCCGATAAATCGATATCCAATATTCCCGTAATTGGACCCTCAGCATCGGCTGCCCGCCTGGAAGGAAGCAAAGCATTTTCAAAACAATTCATGCAGCGATATGGAATTCCGACTGCTGGCTACAAAGAATTTGATACAGATCAATTTTCGGATGGATTGGAATACGTAAAAACCCATAGCCTGCCCGTGGTTTTGAAAGCCGATGGACTCGCAGCAGGAAAGGGAGTCATCATTTGTAATAGTCATATCGAAGCCATGGCAGAATTTGAACTCATGCTTCAGCAGGATAAATTTGGGGAAGCCGGAAGAAGAATTGTTGTTGAAGAATTTCTGGACGGCATTGAACTATCCGTATTTGTACTTACTGACGGTGACCATTACGTGCTTTTACCCGAAGCGAAGGATTACAAAAAAATCGGTGAAGGGGATAAAGGTCCCAATACAGGAGGAATGGGTGCCGTGAGCCCTGTTCCATTTGCGGATAACGAATTTATGCTGAAAGTAAAGGAAAGGATCGTGGATCCGACCATCCTGGGACTGAAGGCTGACGGTATTGATTACAGAGGTTTTATTTTTATAGGATTGATCAAGGTAAATGAAGAACCTATGGTGATTGAATATAATTGCCGCCTTGGTGATCCTGAAACAGAAGTGGTGATACCCCGTTTGAAAAATGATCTGGTCGATCTTTTGAAAGCTGTGGCGGATAAGAAGCTCAATGAAAAAATAATTGAAATAGATTCCAGGGCTGCCGCGACCATGGTGGCTGTGAGCCGCGGTTATCCCGGAAGTTATGAAAAGGGATTCCCTATATCAGGTATCGATAAAATATATGGAGACAGCCTTATCTTTCATTCAGGCACCGCATTGATAAAAAATGAAGTGGTAACAAATGGGGGAAGGGTTCTTTGTGTTACTTCTTTTGCCGGATCCCTTCAGGATGCTATTCGGGAATCAATGTCAGTTTTGTCTCAAATTGACTTCGATGGCATGTATTTCAGAAGAGATATAGGGTATGAGTTTCTTTAGTGAATCGCGGATCGTTTATCGTTAATCGTATATCGATCCACGATTCACGATCTTCGATCAGCGGTCTATTATTAAAAGCCAACTCATGGAACCATTGCATTACTCCGATTACCTGAAACTCGATCAATTATTGGATAGTCAGCAGTTAAAAAGCGATTTGCTGCATGAACACGCGCATGATGAGATGCTTTTTATCATTATTCATCAGGCTTACGAACTCTGGTTCAAACAATTGTTATATGAAGTGGATTCCATAATTGGGATTCTTGAAAAACCAACCCTGAATGATGACACGCCCGAACTGCAAACCATCGTTCATCGACTTAACCGATGCAATACCATTTTAAAATTGCTCGTGCAGCAGATAGAAGTCATGGAAACTATGTCGCCCATGGATTTTCTTGATTTCAGGGATATGCTCCGTCCGGCTTCAGGATTTCAGAGTATCCAGTTTAAGATACTTGAAGGCAGACTGGGATTGAAATTCGAACAAAGACATGAAAAGAATCATTATCTGTCGCAATTAAGGGAAGCGGAAGTAACTACTATTCACCAAGCCGAGTCCCAAAAAACTCTGCTGGAATTATTAAATAACTGGCTGGAGCGAATGCCCTTTCTGAATGAAAATGATTTTTGGACAGGGTATCGCAAATTATATCTCGAAAGTTTGTCTGAAGGAGAAAAAGAACATGCTTCTTTGTTTGACACCGTATTTTCCGACGAATACAGATCGAAAGATCCCGCAAACCGTTCACTTTCTCCCGCTGCGTGCCGGGCCGGACTCTTTATTATGATATATCCGGGATATCCGATACTTCAGTTACCTTACCGGTTACTGGTTGCACTACTGGAAATGGATGAGCAACTCAGTACCTGGCGATACAGACACATGCACATGGTACAACGGACCATTGGTACCCGTGTTGGTACCGGAGGAAGTTCAGGAAGGAGCTATTTACAGGGTACGGTAGAAAAGCATTCAATATATCGCGAAATTGCCCAGCTTACAAGTTTTCTCATTGAAAGAAAAAAATTGCCCCGCCTTGATCGTCAAATGGAAAGACGTTTGGGATTTGCTTCAGAATAAATGAATGATTTTAAAAAATATCCTGATGAAAATAGCGTTCAGTGCAGGATACCGGAGATTAATGTTCGCTTTGTTAATTCCGATTATTTCCGTCAATTTTGCATGCATCGTAACAGAATATAAATCTGACCTTTTAAAATGGGATTATTCAATTTCCTTACGCAAGAGATTGCTATGGATCTGGGCACGGCTAACACCCTGATCATACACAATGACGAGATCGTAGTTAATGAACCAAGTATAGTTGCACTTGACCGGAATAACCCAAAGACCGTTTTGGCTGTTGGAAAACGGGCACTCATGATGCATGAAAAGACGCATGAGAGTATTCGTACCGTCCGCCCTCTGAAAGACGGTGTTATTGCCGATTTTAATGCTGCAGAACTCATGATCAGGGAAATGATCAAGATGATCTATCCTAAAAAGCCGCTTTTCCCCCCGAGCTGGCGCATGATGATTTGTATTCCATCCAGTATTACAGAAGTAGAAAAAAGAGCCGTTCGTGACAGTGCGGAACAGGCGGGCGCAAAAGAAGTTTACCTGATTCATGAACCTATGGCAGCAGCTCTCGGTATCGGAATTGATGTGGAAGAGCCCGTGGGAAATATGATTATTGATATAGGCGGTGGAACAACCGGAATTACCGTAATTGCTCTGGCAGGTATCGTTTGTGACCAGTCCATCCGCATCGCAGGGGATGAGTTCACAGCCGATATTATGGAAGCTTTACGTCGCTACCATAGTTTACTGATAGGTGAAAGAACAGCCGAACAGATAAAAATACAAATAGGGGCAGCATTGAAAGACCTTGATAATCCTCCCGATGATATACCTGTAAATGGGCGTGACCTGGTTACTGGTATTCCCAAACAAATCCTGGTTAGTTATCAGGAAATTGCTGAAGCACTTGACAAAAGCATATTCAAAATTGAAGAAGCTATTTTGAAAGCGCTGGAAACCACACCACCTGAACTTGCCGGAGATATTTATCGTCGCGGTTTATACCTGACCGGAGGGGGAGCTTTGTTAAGGGGCCTGGATAAAAGATTAAGTCAGAAAATTAAACTTCCGGTTCATATTGCAGACGATCCGTTAAAGAGTGTTGTAAGGGGAACTGGCATTTCCTTAAAGAATTACGACAGGTATCCGTTTGTGATGCGATAGAAGAAGAAAGTATGGGAGTGTGAGAGTATGAGAGTATGGAATCTTTTGAGAACGTATATTTTTTTCTTATTTAGGTGAAGCAAATTTAAAACTATAAACTCCACGTGCGTAATGTTTTTCTCTTCATCAGAAAGTATTCCAATTTTTTATTCTTTTTGCTGTTGCAGGTAATCTCGCTTAGTTTTCTTTTCCGTTATAATAAATATCATGAGGCTGCATTTATGAATGTAGCCGGTGAATTTACAGGAAGCATTAATCAACGGTTCAGCAAAGTGGAATCTTATTTCCGCCTGAAACAAATCAATGAACAGCTGGCTGCAGAAAATCTTCGGCTGAATCAGATGCTCAAGGAAAATTATGAGGGGGCCGGTGGTCCAGGCAAAATGATTACCGATACAATTCAGGGAGATTCTGCTAAGGAAATAAAAAAATATGTATGGATGGGTGCCAAAGTGGTAGGCAGTACGGTAAATAGCCAGGTAAACTTTTTAACCATTCATCGGGGCGCACTGCAGGGTGTTCGTCCAAATATGGGAGTAACAGGTCCGCTCGGAATTGTAGGACAAGTATTAAACGTAAGTGATAATTACGCAACCGTGTGGACATTATTGAACCGTCAATTCAGGGTGGTGGTAAAATTAAAAAATGGAGGGGAAAGGGGTACATTGGAATGGGATGGGGTGAGTCCGAATTACGTAACGCTCAAGGATATTCCTAAAAGCGCGAAGGTGAAAAAAGGAGATTCGGTTGTAACCAGTCCTGCTTCTTCCATGTTTTCCGGCGCCAACCTGATGGTAGGTACAATTGATGAAATTGTTGACGATAAGAGCAGTAATTTTTATTCGCTGAGAGTAAAACCTTCGACTAATTTTTATAGTATAGAATACGTTTACGTGATCGAGAATACTCAATTAACTGAACAAAATCATCTGGAAGATTCCACAAGAAAAAAATTCCAATGAGTGAGTTGCTGAAAAATATATTCCGTTTTATACTGTTCATATTTGTTCAGGTATTCATTCTTTTCAAGATGCCACCGCTGCACAGGTTCATCACACCTTATCTCTATTATCTCTATATCCTCTGGCTTCCTTTCAGTATGTCACGTTCAGGCCTGATGAGCGTGGCATTTATATTCGGCCTTTGCCTGGATTATTTCATGCATACACCCGGTTTACATGCCGCCGCATGTGTTTTGATTGCTTATCTGAGGCCATTTGTTGTAAATATGCTCATATCCCAGGAAGGGGCAGACAAGAATTATTTATCTCCTTCGATAACCAGCATGGGATGGGCACCTTATTTCACCTATGTATTTGTACTAACCTTATTTCATCACGGATATCTTGTATTTCTGGAATGGATGAGTTTCGGATCTTTTTTGTATTTTATAGGGAAAGTAATCGCTACTACTGGTGTCAGCATGTTGCTGATACTGCTGACGGAACTTTTGTTTTACAGAAAAGAGAAATTCAGAACAAATACGGTTTAATTTAAAGCCAATATCCGAAGATGCCTGTCTTCAATCAATCGCGCAGTAATATTATTCGCCTCATCTTTTGCGGGATGTTCCTCGTAATTTTTGTCCAGTTGTTTAACCTGCAGGTGTTTTCCGATAAGTATAAGAAAATGGCCCAGGAGAATGCGCTCTTTCCAAAAAGAGTTTACCCTACCCGGGGAATTATTTACGACCATCATCAGCGTGCGATTCTCAACAATACCATTATGTACGATCTGATGGTTACTCCATCGCAGGTTAAAAATATAGATACGGCTTTCTTCTGCCACTTAATGGATATCGATAACGAAGAGTTCCGTTCACGTATACTCGATGCAAAAATAAAAAATGGCCCCTTTCGTCCTTCCATATTTGATGATCTGCTTGAACCGGATCTTTATGCAAAACTGGAAGAAAATATCTGGCGTTTCCCGGGATTCAATTTACAGGAACGACCAGTAAGGGTCTATCCATTCAATGCAGCTGCACATATTATGGGTTATGTGGGTGAAGTGGATTCAAATATTCTGCGCCGTTCAAATTATTATTACCAGCTCGGCGACTATGTAGGAAGAAGCGGGCTGGAACAGTTTTACGAAAAGCAGCTCATGGGTCAGCGCGGAATTGAATACTGGATCAAAGACAATAAAAACCGTCTCGTTGGTCATTACGAGGATCGAGGACTGGATACACCTGCTATTGCCGGAAGAAATCTGCACACTTATCTGGATATTGAATTGCAGCAGCTGGCAGAAAAATTACTTACAAGTAAAATAGGATCCATTGTTGCAATAGAACCAAAAACAGGAGGCGTTCTGGCGATGGCTTCCAGCCCTGATTATGATCCCAATTCTCTTACAGGTTCGGATAAACAAAAAAATTACGGTCAGCTTGCACTCGATGTAAGAGCACCCCTGCTTAATCGCGCTATTAAGGGACTGTATCCTCCTGGCTCCACTTATAAACCACTCGGAGCCCTGGTAGGTCTTGACGAGGGAGTCATCACCCAGGCCAGCGGTTATCCCTGCCTGGGTGTTTATCTGGCATGCAGTCATCCGGTAAAATGCCTCGAAAACTGGGCTGGCCATGCTGCCAATTTGAGGCTTGCTATCGCTCATTCCTGCAACTCATTTTTTTGCAATACATTCCGGCTGACTGTCGACAATCGCAAAATAGGAAATGTAAGGAATGGACTGGAAACCTGGAAATCCTATATGAATAAATTCGGGCTGGGGCACCGGATAGGAGTTGATCTTCCAAGTGAAGACGGCGGTAATATTCCGGACACGGCATCTTATGATAAAGAATATCATGGTTCCTGGAATTCCTGTACCATGACTACGCTCGGCATTGGTCAGGATAAAATGCTCGTTACACCTCTGCAAATGGCCAATGCAATGTGTATCGTAGCCAACAAAGGATATTTCTATATTCCTCATTTCGTTCAAAATGTGGAAGGACATGCCACAGAAGACAGCATTCTGGATAAATATTCTGTGAAACATGAAGTGCTGACACATATCTCAGATGGAGATTATGAAACGGTTATAAGCGGAATGCAGGATGTAACAGAAATTGGGACAGCACGTATCGCCAGGATTGATGGAATCAACATGTGTGCAAAGACAGGAACCGCTGAAAACTATTTAACCTTGGAAGGTAAAAGGACTAAACTGAATAATAACTCCATGTTTGTCTGTTTTGCTCCAAGAGAAAATCCGCAGATCGCAGTTGCAGTCGTTATACAGAATGCGGGCTTTGGCGCCACCTGGGCGGGCCGTATCGGAAGCTTAATGGTTGAAAAATACCTGCGTGATACTTTAACAGCATTACGTGTTAAACTGGCTACAGAAATTGCGAATACCAATTTGATGCCGGGTTATCTCGTACGCCTTCAATTTATAACCGATTCAGTACGTGCGGCTGTCTGGGCTAAACAAAATGGTGACAGCACACGTTGGATACAATATCAGGATCCCGTTTTTCGCAGACAGATGCTGGATACTTTGCATAGGCCTCCAACACATGTGACTATCCCATTCGGGCCAAGGACATTTGCTGTAAATCCTATGGCTGACAGTTCTAAGGCTAAGAAAAGAGATTCATTGTCGAATAGAAAAACAGACACTGCGGGGAGACCTAAAAAAATATTCATAAATAAAACATCCGATTCTGCAGCATTGATACCTAAAGAAAAACCAGTTGTTCAGAAAGACAGCAGCACAAATCAGGCACCATGAACCAACGCAATACATCTCTTGCTAAAGGCGCGGACCGATCGCTGATATGGCTCTGGTTTATCCTGTCTCTTATTGGTACCATCAGTATATTCTCTGCAACATACCGTGATACTGACAATATATTGCAGAGTTTCATTTCTCTGAAAACAGACTATAGCCGCCAGTCGCTCTTTTTTATCATCAGTGGTATATTTGGAATTATTATTCTGCTTACGGATAGTAAGTTTTTTACTGCGACTGCCAATCTTTCCTATGCATGCGGTATAGTACTTATGCTCCTGGTTTTTCCTTTTCATTCCAATGTTAAAGGAACATCATCCATCATCCGACTCGGTTCATCAATCCAGATTCAACCGGCAGATATTTGTAAGATTTTTGTGAACCTGGCACTTGCTAAATACCTCTCCCGTGTGGAGACAGATTTTGCGAAGCCTCGTTCACAAATCATTGCGGCTGTGATTGCCCTGGTTCCTGCTGCACTGAGCATCATGCAAAAAGAGACAGGACTTGCGCTTGTTTATTTCTCATTCTTCCTGGTTATGTTTCGTGAAGGTCTTCCTGCGCTTGTATTGATTATCGGTTTCTCATTCGCCGTATTGGTGGTTGCTACCTTACTGATGGAACCAAATATACTTGCGCTTGTTCTTACGGGTATTGCTTTGATTGCAATTTATATTTTAAGAAGACAAATTAAAAGACAACGCGCCATATTATTTGCAATTGCAAGTATCTGGTTTGTATGCGTGGGTATCCAGCGTTTTGTAGTTCCATTCGTTTTTGATCATGTATTTCAACCATATCAGGTAAAACGAATTTATGAGGCTATCGGGAAAGACTATATTCCCAAAAATGCTGCGGCAGAAAAAGAAATAGAAGAAAAATCAGTCGGTAAAAAGAAAGATAATGGAGATTATAATGTGAAACAGAGTAAGATCGCTATCAGTAATGGCGGTTTGCTTGGTAAAGGACTCCTTAAAGGAACCCAGACGCGTTATGATTTTGTCCCGGAACAGAGAACGGATTTTATCTTCTGTACTATCGGAGAAGGATTTGGCTTTATTGGAAGTATCCTCTTCCTGTGTATTTATATTGTTTTGCTGATGCGTATTGTTACCATTGCTGAACGACAGCGAAGTGTATTCAGCAGAGCATATGCCTATGGAGTTGCTTCAGTATTCTTTTTCCATATTGCTATCAATGTTTGCATGACGATCGGTCTCGCACCCGTTATCGGCATACCACTTCCATTTGTTAGTTATGGCGGTACTTCCCTTCTGACTTTCAGTGTAATGCTTTTTATTCTGGCCAGACTGGATGCGGACAGGCAGATGGTACTAAGATAGAGTGTGAGAGTGTGAGAGTGTGAGAGTGTGAGAGTGTGGGACATCTTTATTCTCACACTCTCACACTCTCACACTCTCACACTATCTTTGCTCCATGCAGGTTATTCCTCTCTCAGAAGGTGCTTTTACTGTTGATAAAACGAAGCAATTTGTTTCTTTTGATTCAAATGTTGATGATCTGCAAAAACGATCTGCAGGCAGTTTGCTTGTAGAGATTCAGCCCTTTCTAGTGTTAACGGAGAAAGACGTTCTTCTGATGGATACCGGATTGGGCTTTGAAGAAAATGGGGAACTGAAAATTTATCAGCTCATAAGGAATGCAGGTGTTGATCCAAATTCCGTTACAAAAATCCTGATGAGTCACCTGCATAAAGATCATGTAGGGGGGATGAGCAGAAAACTTCCGGATGGATCCAGGGTCGCTTCTTTTCCCCAGGCAATTTATTATGTTCAGCAACGAGAACTCGCATATGCATTTGAAAAGGGATTACCCAGTTATGAAACAGAACCTTTTTCATTTCTGGAGCATTTTTCAAACCTTGTAAAATTGGAAGGCAGCGGACTGATCGACGGATATATCCGATACGAATTAACCGGAGGACATTGCCCTTTCCATCAGGTTTTTCATATTGAAGCAGAAGGTATGCATGCATTTTATGGCGGAGACGTGGCGCCACAATTAAATCAAATGAAAAACAGATTTGTTGCCAAGTACGATTATGACGGTAGAAAGTGTATGGATCTCCGTCAGGAATGGTGGGAGAAGGGACAGAAAGAAGGATGGACATTTATGTTCTATCATGATATAAAGAATCCGGTTTGGATAGGAATTGACTAATATACAGACGAACCAAAGACGCATAATGACGTAAGATCACGTAAGACGATACCTCAAATTATTGGACTAATTAAGTATGCCAAGATGATTTGAGATAATGCTATCCGCTGATCGCTACTTAATATGAGATTGGTCAAAAATTAGTCCAAAAACAAAGCTATTCTTCGGGGCCGATCGATACTTCATTCATGATTTCAATTATTTTTTCAGAATGGGTTTCAGCACTTTTAAATTCCCGTCTATCGGATCCGTGATTTTTAACTGTAGAATATCTGTTATCAGAGGATAAATATTAATATTTTCGAAACCTTTTATTTTATAACCCGATTTGAATGCGGGTCCCCATGCATAAAAGGTTGCGTGCATGACAGTCAGGGCAGGATCAAATCCATGGGTAGCAGCATTCAGGCGGTGGCCATTTAGATTAAATACTTTCGGAGGCTGACTTACCAGTACAATATCTCCAATGCGGTTATCGCGATCTTCTTTTTTATTATAATGCCAGCGTTCAGGTAAATCTGTAGCCAAGTAGACATCATAATCTTTCGCTTCAGCTTTCAATTCTTTATAAGCGGGTAATATGTCCGAAGGATTTCTTGCATACAAATGCACGAGCGCAAGTGAATTCACTATCACAAACCGGCTGGTATCAATCGTTTTTGGAAGTGAAAGAGTGTTCAACGTATCAATATCCGTCATACCATGATCTGAGACAAAAATATAATTCACTGGCAGGTTTAAAGAATCTATAGTTCTTACTAATCGTGCGACAGATTCGTCTACAAAATGAACCGCATTCTCTGTCTGTTTTGAATCAACACCATGCAGATGTTCTTCATGATCGACATCCGGGATATAAAATGTGATCAGGTGTGGCCTTTTATCTTCAGGTAATGATAGCCAGTTACGGACACCCTGTATCCTTTCTTCCATGGGTATCAGGTTGTTGAATTTGTAGTAATAAGTAGGCCTGACTCCCTGTATGGCCGCTTCTGCACCAACCCAGTAAAAACTGGCGGTGAGCATATTTTGTTTTTCAGCAAGTACCCAAATCGGAGTTGCGTCGTACCAGGAACTATCTTCCACTTCTTTTCGGTTACCCATGGAATAAACCTGATTTCGAGCAGGGTCAAAAAAAGAATTATCTACAATCCCGTCGTGTACGGGATAATCGCCGGTTGCCATGCTGTAATGGTTTGGAAAAGTGAGGGACGGAAAAACGGACTGCATAAATTCAGCCTCCACGCCATTGGATCTTAAACGGATCAGATTTTTTGCCTGAAATTTATCTGCCAGATCGTAACGAAATCCATCAGCAGATATCAGAATGACATACGGTTTTTTCAATTGGTCCGCCTGATTCAATTTATCAGGCACAATATGCTGGGTACTATCCTGAGCATATAAGAACCCATATAAAATGAATAGTGGAAGGAATAATATTTTTCTCATACAGGAATTTTTTCTCAGCCACAAGATAAACAGCCCTGCTGATCGTGAAAAATCGAATTCCCGAATTAACTGATTGTTATTGATTACGAATGTGGATGACCGGCGACGGATGACGGATGACGGATGACGGATGACGGTTGATGGATGTAGGTTCAATAATTGGGAAACAATGTATGAAAACTTTTAGGCTTTGAGCTTTGGGCTTTAAGCTTATCAGGGATTATCCTGCATCCGCATTTGCTTTTTAAGTTGTCGGTTTTTTATTTCCTCCTGAACAAAATGACCGAACTCTTTTTCAGATTTGAAGAAAATATCTATTTTTTGGGGTGAGAGTGCCTGGCCAAATAGAACACTGTATTTCTTACGAACGTTGAGCATAGCATCATCCAATTCAATTTCGCTTTTATTATCTCTCACTGCATCCTGCCTTGTTCTTTTCAACTCTTCAGCGTACTGGTTATAGATAGGCCAGAATTTTTGAGCTTCATCCGGACTCAGATCCAGTCGCTTTGTGATGTAAGCTATTTTCAGCGCATAAATGCGGTTGCCATTTTGCGCCTCACCAAATAAGATAACAAACGCAAAACAAATTAATAGTAAAAATCTCTTCATTAGGGTATCAATTTACGTTACGGTTTTCTTCTGGCAATGCAGCAGAATATTGTTCAAGTTCATCATCCGAAACGGTACTCAGCAGAGCATGAACATCATTATCACTAAAATCTAAGGATGCTGAAGAAGCAGCAATGCCCGGCGTCCAATGGATATCGTCGGAATCTAGATAGTTGGCCATATCCTGATCACTAACTGTTGCAAGATCTTTTATCGGGTCTGTGGTTTTATGATAAGTCAGATTAAATACCGCTGTACCAAGTAATGCAACAAGACAGGCGGCAACTGCGTACTTAATAAATTTCAAAGTGAAAACAGGGACTCGTTTCGTTTTAGGTGCAAAAGTTTTTGTTTCTAAAGCCGGAATTTTTGTTTTCAGACTTTCAAAATAACCTGCAGGTACCTGGTAAGTACTTTTATTTTTGAGCCCTGCAAGCAGGGGTGAAATTTCTTCAATTTCAAGAAGCGGTGAAACTTCGGCATTCTGCTGCCCGGCATTGAACTCCGAAGATGATGCAGATTCCATGCGGATCCTGTTCATAAGGCTTTCAGGAAATTCTTCAAAGAATCCGCCCGGAACGGCATAAGGAACTCTCGCCATACCTATTATTCCTAAATTAGGAGCGATTTCCTGTAATTCTGTTAATATTTCTTTGGAGGTTTCCATTTTCGTCAATAAGACCCGATCTGACACCTAAAGTTTAATGATTTAATATAAAATCTTCTATTTTTTTGGCTGCATGGTGATAGGACGCCTTCAACGCACCGGCTGAGGTATCCAGCACCTTACTCATTTCATCGTATGGCATTTCATCATAGTACCTAAGCATAAACACAACTCGCTGTTTTTCAGGTAGTTGTTGAATTGCCAACTGTAATTTCCACTCCAGTTTATTGGCGTCAAAGTCCTTATCGGCCTTTATTTTATTGCTTAGTCCTGATTCAAGTTCATTCAGCGAAACGGAGGCCTTTTTTTTCTGTTGTTCAATGAAAGTCAGGCATTCATTGGTTGCAATGCGGTAAAGCCATGTATAGAGCTGGGCATCTTCCCGAAAACCGGAAAGGGCATTCCAAACACGTATAAACACATTTTGCATTACATCGTTGGAATCCTCGTGGTCTACCAGCATCCTGCGAATATGCCAATAAAGCCTTTCCTGGTATTTTTTTACAATCTCAGTAAATGCTTTTTCCTTGGTAGCAGGTTCACGAAATAAGGCCAGAAGTTCCGTATCCGATTTCTGTTCCGCCATGCGGGATTTGGATTTTACTCTTAACTGGATAATGTATTATTTATTTTTCCGGGCAGCTACTTTCTCTGCTGCAGCTACAATATGGGCTGCAGCCAGTCCATATTTTTCCAGTAACTGAGCAGGAGTTCCGCTTTCCCCGAATGAATCATTGGTACCCACATCTCCAAATCCGCTTCTGGTATCTTTTTGCCCTGTTACCGTGATCATTATATATTGGTTGAATTCTTTGAAGGTTCAATTCAGTTCTGAAAATTTACTATTATAAAAAGACTCGTCCATTTTAATTTTCTGTTCCCATCTCCAGGCTGTCGATAACATATCATCCAGTGAAAATTTTGGAATCCATCCCAATTCTTTACGGGCCAGATCATTGTTTGCGTATATAGCAACTACATCCCCCGGTCGGCGCGGTCCTATGGTATAGTTGAGTTTGACACCACTTATTCTTTCAAAGGCATGAATGGCTTCTAAAACAGAAACTCCATTTCCGCTGCCCAGATTATATACTCCGCATTTTTTAATATTATTTACTTTGAGCATATACTGTAAAGCCAGTGTGTGAGCATGTGCGATATCAGAAACATGTATGAAATCACGAATGCAGGATCCATCCCTTGTTGGATAATCATCACCATATACTTCCATCTGGGGGATTTTTCCAATGGCAGTCTGAGTAATGGCAGGAACCAGGTTAGCCGGTCTGCCGACGGGCAATTCGCCAATCAGAATAGAAGGATGGGCGCCAACCGGATTGAAATATCTGAGCAGTATACTTTTTGAGTCAGAGGATTTTGAAAACTCGTTTATAATTTGTTCTCCCATTTGTTTGGTATAACCATAAGGGGATTCAGCGGGTCTCGGTGGTGTCGATTCTGTTACAGGTATTTCTGTTGTATTTCCGTAAACGGTACAGGAAGATGAAAAAACAAAATTGGGGATATTAAATTCCTGAACGCATTTCAGCAGGTTGATCAGAGACATCAGGTTATTTTCAAAATACATCAGTGGGTTTGCAACCGATTCACTAACTGATTTATATGCTGCGAAATGTATAATACCGGCAATATCCGGATTCTCGTGAAAAATGGCAAAGCTGTCGTCCAGGTTACAGAGATCCACTTTATAATTCTTAATCTTTTTCCCGGTTATTTTCTGCACTCCTTCCAGGATGCGCGGATTTGACCTTGAGTTATTATCCACACAAATCACATCGAAACCATTTTCAATCAGGTCTACGAGTGTATGTGATCCGATATAACCACAGCCTCCGGTTACCAGAATTTTTTTCATAATTATTCAGTCATTATGGATGGTCAATCATATCCAGCAGGTATTGTCCGTAACCGCTTTTGAGCAATGGTTTTGCTATAATTCTCAATTGCTCTTTTGTGATGAATTTTTTGCGATAAGCAATTTCTTCAATACATGCGATTTTAATTCCCTGTCTTTGTTCAATAACCTGAACAAACTGCGTGGCCTGCATCAGTGAATCAAATGTTCCCGTATCAAGCCATGCTGTTCCACGGTCCATGATGGAAACTTTCAGTTTACCTCTTTTCAGGTATTCTATATTTACATCCGTTATTTCGTATTCTCCTCTGGCGCTGGGTTTCAGATTTTTTGCAATTGAAACCACTTCGTTGTTATAAAAATATAACCCGGGCACCGCATAATTGCTTTTTGGCTTCTCAGGTTTTTCTTCAATGGAAACAACATTTTTATGAGTATCAAATTCAACTACTCCGTATCGTTCGGGATCACTGACATGATAGGCGTATACAATCCCACCTTCAGGGTTTGTATTTGCGGAAAGCTGATCTCCAAGTCCCGATCCATAAAATATATTGTCACCAAGCACCAGAGCAACATTATCCTTTCCGATGAAGTCGGCACCAATAATGAAAGCCTGTGCGAGGCCATTTGGAATCGCCTGTTCAGCATAAGTAATCGTTAATCCAAACCGGGAACCGTCCCCGAACAGTCTTACAAAAAGAGGCAGGTCATGCGGGGTGGATATGATCAGAATTTCGCGTATTCCGGCCAGCATTAGAGTAGATAAGGGGTAGTAAATCATGGGTTTGTCATAAACCGGCATGATTTGTTTGCTGATAGCAAACGTAATTGGATGAAGTCTAGTACCAGAACCCCCTGCCAGAATTATTCCTTTCATGGACCGGTTTTTTTAACGGGCGCAAAGTACATTTTTAAGCTTAAAGACCAAAGGAAAGTATGGAAGTATGGGAGTATGGGAGTGAAAAGGCAATGTCCAAATTCTGAACTTTCAACTTTCGGTTTAATATTTTGAACAGTATTATTTTTTAGGTGCTCAAGTTTCCACTCCCATTCTCCCATACTTTCCTAGCGCCTGAAAAGAGATAAAACCATGTAAACAATGGCTGAGAAAATTGCACTGACGGGTATAGTGAGAATCCAAGCCCAGAGCAGATTAAGGGATACGCCCCACCTGACTGCCGAAAGTCTCTTTGTTGCTCCAACGCCCATGATGGAACCTGCAATAGTATGTGTGGTACTTACGGGTATCCCCAATTTTTCACTGATAAATAATGTGATGGCCCCGGCTGTTTCCGCACTTACCCCTTCAAGCGGAGTAACTTTTGTGATCCGTGTCCCCATTGTCCTTACAATTTTCCATCCACCACTCAAAGTTCCCAGAGCTATACATGTAAAACTTGCAAGCGGGACCCACATATTTTGATTTACAAATTCTTTGAAGGTGATACTATGGCCCAATTGGTGCTGGTAAAAGATCATTGCGGCACCTATAATTCCCATTACTTTCTGAGCATCATTACCACCATGTCCCAGGCTAAACAATGCTGAAGAAACAAGCTGCAATTTGCGAAACCATTTATCTGCACGGTATGGATTTGCGTTACGGCAAATGTTTACAATAGTGATCGTGATAATAAATCCAATGATCATTCCGATCACAGGTGCAAGGAATATGAACAGGAATGTCGGAACTACCTTCGCATAATTTATCACAGAAATACCATGCCTGCTTAATGATCCGACATGTGCAATAGCCGCACCCATAAATCCTCCGAGAAGCGTATGGGATGAACTTGAAGGAATACCGAACCACCATGTCAGAAGATTCCAGGCAATTGCGCCAATCAATCCGGAAAATATTACATCCAGAGTAATAAAATCCTTGTTAACTGAATTGGCAATCGTATTTCCAATTTTGAATTCTCCAATCAGGTATTTAGAAATAAAAAACGCAGCGAAGTTGAACAAAGCAGCCCAGAGCACGGCCTGGAAAGGAGTGAGGACTTTAGTTGAAACAATGGTTGCAATCGAATTGGCAGCATCATGAAATCCATTGATATAATCGAAAATCAGAGCGAGTATAATGATGATTACCAAAAAAGTCATTCGAAACAGTGAATTTATTTTATTTCTATCCGTTACTATCACACTACCACACTACCACACTACCACACTTGTTTAAAGTGTTATGCATACTTAATAATGATGGTTTCAATCACATTGGCGGCATCCTCGCATTTGTCTGTAACGGTTTCCATAACCTGGTAGATCTCCCTTTTTTTAATAACCTCTTTAGCATCTGGCTCAGTTTCAAACAGCCGGTCAATGCTCATATCAAAAACGTCGTCCGCCTGATTTTCAATACTGTTGATCTTCACTAAAGCGTCTGTGATCTTTCTCATATCACGCATGTTGCGCAGCTCACTGATAGCCAATCCTACCTGTGCGGTTCCTTCAACGATCAGGTCAGCCAGCTTTTGGATTCCGGTGTCGTTGGGATTTACTTTGTAAAAATTAATCTTCTTTGCAGTGGAATATATATAATCACAGATATCATCCAGTGCGCTGGCAAGATAATGGATGTCTTCCCTGTCGAATGGTGTTATGAAATTACGACCAAGCTCAGTAAAGACTTTATGAGTGAGGTCGTCGTTCACGTGTTCCTGTTCTTCAACCTGGGAAACGAGTGCGGCTCTTTTATCAATATCCGGTTCACTGACTACCGTTTTTAAAAGGCGACCCATTCTGGTTACTCCGGCTGCTACTTCTTCAAAAAGTGAATAGAATATCCTGTCTTTCGGCATGAAGATCTTCATGATATTATTCAACGCCATTGTAAAAATTTGGGCAAAATTAGATCTATTAGTGACCAGGTCTTCTACTGCCGATTTGGTAATAATTTGATAACATTGAAAGTATATTATTGGTAACCAACATTATACAATCAAAAAATGAATGATTTCAATACTTGGGAATGGAGCTTCATAATTTGGTAAAGCCGTTAGGCATTAAGCCTGGATAAATGCACTGTAAAATCGTCTGTGACAACATTGAGGGTTTGTTTGGTTTCTTTTTGATGTGAAACCGGAAAGTCTTTAGCCTGATACTCAAATAACCGCCAGCTTTTATTTTCATATTCCAGAGCTGTCATATGTTCAACCCAGTCGCCGGAATTCATATATATAACTTTTCCATCGGCATTTTCTATAGTATGAAGTGCAGGCTGGTGAATATGCCCGCAGATAACATAGTCATAATTTTTTTTGATGGCCAGGGTCGAAGCAATCTGTTCCAGGTCATTCACTTTGGCAACAGCTTTATTCACACCTTCCATGATCTTCTTTGAAATGGATATTTTTTCCCTTCCGATGAATCCCAGAAGGGCATTCACCATCCTGTTAAATAGGATGAGTAAGCCATATCCATTACTACCGAGTTTAGCAATCATTTTTGCACTCCCCTGTGTAGTATTATCAAACACATCGCCGTGAAAAATCCAAGTCATCTTTTGATCTATTTCCAATACCATTTTGTCCACAAGTGTAAATTGACCGATATGGAGATCGGTATATTTCCGCATCATTTCATCATGATTGCCAGTAATATAGACCACCCGTGATCCATTGGTTATAAACTGCATTAGCTCCCGGATAACCTGCATATGTGAAGAAGGGAAAAAACGTTTGCTGAATTGCCAGCCATCGATAATGTCACCATTTAAAATGAGCATATCCGGTTGTATGCTTCGCAGGTAGTTGAGTAATTCTTTTGCCCTGCATCCATAAGTTCCAAGATGAATGTCCGACAAGACTACTACATCTAAATGACGTCTTTCCATTGGGGAGGTTTTTCAAAGATCTGAATCTTCTATTACCAAATCATTATCTAATGGTTAATTAAAGATTGTCAATGAGTCAAATATGGAAAAAGAGTATAATTTTCCTTTAACTGTTATTTTGAGCATTTGGCCATTATTTATGTCATTATACTCTGACAGATAACATTTTCATAAATATCCATTAACATTCACTTCACCTGACAAGGATAGTTTCGTCCTTCATCGCACTGCTTCCCTTTCAAATCCTTTCACGACCAACATGAAAATTTTACTTTTTGCTTTTTGTTTCTTGTCTGTAGAATTTTGTGCAGCACAGCAGCACAAAACAGAAAATCTGATTATAGTAACCCTGGATGGGTTGCGTTGGCAGGAAGTTTTTGGTGGTATTGATTCTCTGCTCGTGGTGAATAAAAAGTTCACCAGGGATTCTGCTAATATTGAATTTGAATTTGGATCACCGGCGAGAAATGAAAGGAGGCAGAAACTATTTCCTTTTCTCTGGAATATTATTTCAGCCCAGGGCCAAATATTTGGAGATCGCCTCAACGGCAGCGAAGTTAACAACGCCAACCGGTATAAATTTTCGTATCCCGGATATAACGAGATTTTCACAGGCTATCCTGATACAGCTGTAAATTCAAATGATAAAATAAAAAATCCAAATACCAATGTTCTTGAATTTATCCAAAAACAACCCGGCTATAAGGGACAAATAGCAGTCTTTACTACATGGGATGTTTTTCCATTTATATTGAATAAATGGAGAAACGGGATATATATAAATTCCGGTGTGGACACTTTAAAGTTTGATAATTCTGCATTGAATCTCATAAATGACATGCAGTTTCTTGAAGCGAAACCCCTTGATATTCGTCTTGACCTTCTTACATATTTTGCAGCACGTGAATACCTTAAAGCATATAAACCGAAAGTGTTATATATTGCTTTTGATGAAACAGATGATTTTGCCCATGCAGGTTTATATGATCAATATCTCAAAAGCGCCCATGCAGAAGACGCTATGATAAATGATCTCTGGAATATTGTTCAGTCAATGCCTGAATACCGGGATAAGACGACATTAATCATTACATGTGATCATGGCAGAGGAGATATAGTTAAAGAACAGTGGACCGATCACGGTGAAGATATTTTGGATGCCGGTCACATTTGGATTGCCGCAATTGGCCCTGATACCAGCGCAAAAGGAATGGTAAAGACCACCGTTCCATTATATCAGAAGCAAATTGCACCAACACTGGCGGCACTTTTGAATTTTCATTTTGTACCTGATCAGGGAACGGCAGATCCGATCAAGTCAATATTTTACTGAACATCTATGAAAAAACTGGACGCAGAGCGAATATCAGATGAAATCATTCAGTTGTATTCCATGTATGGTGGCGAAGAATATTCAGGAGAAAAAGTATCCCAGCTGGAACATATGGTTCAGTCAGCACAACTTGCAAAAGCGGATGGATTTAATGATGAAGTTGCACTGGCCGCATTTCTGCATGATATCGGCCATATTGCAGAAAAAGTTACGGATGAAAATGCAATGAGCAGTTATGGTATAAAAGACCATGAAGCTATTGGTGCCTCTTTTCTGGAGAACCGGGGATTTTCATCTCGTATTACAAGGTTGGTAGCATCACATGTAGCGGCGAAGAGATATCTTACTTTACGTGAGCCAGGCTATTATGATAAACTTTCTGATGCAAGTAAACATACACTGGAATTCCAGGGCGGACAAATGTCTGATGAAGAAGCGGATTTACTCGAAGAGGATCCGCTATTCCGGGAAATAATTCAGATGCGACGCTGGGATGAAGCGGCAAAACTGGAAAATCAACCAATGCCTTCTCTTGATATTTTTAAGGAACTCATATTTCAGCATTTGCAGGAGCAACCCGATTAATAACATGACATTTGCACCCCCGGTCAAAATCCGAAATGATAAAACGGTTGCCATTTTTGCAGCAATCATCACTTTCCTGACTTATACCATGGTGTATGGTTTTAGAAAAGGATTTACCGTTTGCAGTTTTGATGGGATGCACTATGCAGGCATCAGTTATAAGGTATGGTTGGTTATCAGTCAGGTAATTGGTTATGCCGCCAGTAAATTTTATGGAATACGCTTCATATCAGAATTGAAAAAGATTGGGCGCGGTAAAATAATTTTGCTTTTGGTAGGAATTTCATGGACGGGACTCCTGTTGTTTGCCCTTGTTCCGGCACCCTGGAATATCATATTCATGTTTGTCAATGGATTTCCATTAGGCGTGATCTGGGGAATCATTTTTTCTTACGTTGAAGGAAGAAGAGCAACAGATTTTATCGGTGCGGCATTATCAGTTAGTTTTATTTTCTCTTCCGGTTTTGTTAAAACAGTTGCCGGGTTTATCTTTCAGCGGTTAGGTACCAGCGAATACTGGCTGCCATTTGTTACCGGATTTGTATTTGCTATACCATTACTTATAATGGTTTTCCTGTTGGAAAAGATACCTCCTCCTTCAGCTGCCGATATTGCGGACCGTAGTGTACGTGAACCAATGCCAGCGGAACGAAGAAAAGAATTTGTGAAGATGTTCCTTCCCGGACTTGTTGCGTCTATTGGTATCTATGTTTTTGCAACAGTATTTCGCGATATCAGAGATAATTTTATGGCGGACATGCTGAAAGAAAACGGATATGGTATGCAACCGGCCATATTTACTCAAACCGAAGCTCCTGTAACCCTGATTCTGCTTTTATTAATGGGAAGTATGATTCTTATAAGAAATAATATAAAAGCATTAGTTTATACGCATTACATAATTATAACCGGTTTCATCATTACAGGACTGACCAGTATTTTTTTTATGCAGGGACATATAAACGCTTTCTGGTGGCTTACCCTGACTGGTCTGGGTTTATACACTGTATATATTCCATTTAATTGTATTTTTTTTGAAAGGCTAATTGCCAGTTTCAGATTTCCAGGCAACGTAGGATTTCTTATATATGTTGCTGATTCATTTGGATATCTGGGAAGTGTGGGCATCCTGATCACTAAGGAGGTATTAAAAATAAAATTGCAATGGACATCATTTTATTCACATGGAGTGGTGGTACTTTCGATCCTGGGCATTGCAGGTGCAATACTTTCCCTGGTTTACTTTTCATCAAAATACAAAAAACAGGTATTTGGAGAATTAAGTACCGCCGTTTCCATTTAGAGTGTTTTGACTTCAAAAAGATTTTATAATGTATTGATCAGTTCTTCGGTAAGTCCGAAAGATAGTGTCATTCCTGCGCCGCCAACGGCATTTATAATAAATACATCTGGTTCAGGTGAAAAGAAAAGATCAGTTTGGCCATTTGTAAGTTTTCCATAAACACCATTCCATGATTCGATAATTTCGGGACGATTTAAAGATGTAAACTCCTGGAGATATTCCAGTATCAAGTCATTTATGTACTTCCTGTCGAATGGATCCGGCGATAATCCGTATTCGTGAGAATCACCCACTGTCAACTGGCCAGTTTGATTTTGAGACACCATTACATGTATGCCAAGCTTGAGGAATTCAGACAAATCTTCTTCATATCTTTTCTTTAATAAATGAAGTGATGGAGCAGCTTTGAAACTGCTGTAGTGTATTAAAGAAAGACCACCACACAAAGCCGGTCCTATTCTCGATAATCCTTCTTCAACTAATCGCATCATTTGCAGTTTGCATTTAGTCAGTGGAAATTTTGCGTATTCTTCATGATATAACGTTTCAAAATCAGATCCGCTGCAAATAAAAACCTGGTCGCAATGAATGATTTCGGATCCCATTTTAATTTGTCCGCTCCCAACCGAGGTTATAGTTTTACCCCAGATGCATTGAATATTAAATTTTTCCTGAAAATAAACCGGCAGAATAGAAATCGCTTCCCTCGGATCAACAATAATTTCTTCATTACTGTATAATCCGCCCAGGCAATTTTTCTCATTGGCAATGGCTGATTTTTTTAACAGTGCTTCTTTATTTAATAATTGAACATCTCTCCCTTCTTTTCTAAATATTTCAAATAATTCCTGCAGAACCTGCCATTCATCATCGTAATAAGCGAGGTGCAGGCTGCCTACAGGATCATACCATAGTCTGGAAGAATTTCCTATATCTTTCCAACTCTCCCGACTTTTTATTGCCCTTTCGTATTGCTTTCCGGCGGCCTGTCCAATCGGCCAGATCATACCAAAATTCCTTACAGAAGCGCCCGAAGCTTTAAGATTGCGTTCAATTATTTTTACATTATAACCCTTGATAGCTAATGCTCTTGCGGTTGCGAGTCCGACAATACCGGCACCGATTACAATGGCTGATTTTTTTGACATATTCTAAACTATTAATAAATCGATGACTCAGCCAGCTTTTGAATAAATTTAATGATTAGTTCATGCGGTTAAACGACCGCATTTATGTGACCTTTTTACATTTGATGTTTTATCAAACACTAAATCAAAGCAATGGACACCCGGCGGGAATTTATAAAGAAGGCAACTTTATTATCTGGTTTGACTGGAATGAATGCTCTTATACCTGCTGCAATACAGAAAGCACTTGCTATTGAACCAAATCCGGGCAGCACATGGATGGATGCGGAGCATATTGTTATTTTAATGCAGGAAAACCGGTCCTTCGATCATTGTTTTGGTACCCTGAAAGGTGTCAGGGGATTTAATGATCCCCGTATTATTCAACTTCCGAATGGGAATCCGGTCTGGTTGCAAGCGAATGAAAAAGGCCAGACTTTTACACCTTTTCATCTGAATATAAAAGATACAAAAGCAACATGGATGAGCTCACTTCCTCATTCATGGAAAAATCAGGTAAATGCACGCAATGATGGAAAATATGATCAATGGTTAAATGAAAAAAGAAACAGCATTAAAGAATATGCGGATATGCCCCTGACAATGGGATATTATAACAGGCAGGACATTCCATTTTATTATGCATTAGCAGACGGATTTACAGTTTGTGATCAGCATTTCTGCTCCTCACTGACGGGTACTAATCCAAACAGACTTTTTTTCTGGACGGGTACTGTTCGAGCTGAACAAAATGAAAATTCCATGGCACATGTGTGGAACGATGATATGGATTATGAAACACTTCATTGGAAAACATTTCCCGAGATCCTGGATGACAATGATATTTCCTGGAAGTTTTATCAGAATGAAGTGAGCATTGACGTCGGATTCAAAGATGAAGAGGATCCCTGGTTAGCTAATTTTCAGGACAACCCTCTGGAATTTTTTTCACAGTATAATGTGCGACTACATGGTAAGCATCTTATTCAGGTAAGAAATCTGATGAATTCATTACCAGCCGAAATCGATTCATTGCAAAAAAAATTAGATAACCTGCCGCCTTCTGATCCTTCAAAAATAACAGTGCAGAAAGAATTGGATAGAAAGAAAAAATCTCTTGAAGGAGCAATCAAAGAAATAAAGGATTATAGCCAGGAAAAATTCGATTCCCTTTCTTTAAAGGATAAAGGCCTTCATCAGAAAGCATTTGTTACGAATGTAAACGATCCGGATTATCATTCACTTGAAGAAATCACATATGAGGATAACGGAACCACGCGGAATTTAAAATTGCCAAAGGGTGATCTTTTTCATCAATTCAGAGATGATGTAAAAACGGGGAAACTTCCGACCGTTTCATGGATTGCAGCACCTGAAAATTTATCTGATCATCCGTCATCTGCCTGGTATGGGGCTTGGTATATTTCGGAACTTATGGATATACTCACACAAAATCCTGATGTTTGGAAGAAAACGATTTTTATCCTTACCTATGACGAAAATGATGGTTATTTTGATCACGTCCCACCTTTTGTTGCACCGCATTCAGGTAGAATTGAAACCGGCAAAGCTTCTGAAGGCATTGACACAAGGGTCGAATTTGTTACCCTGCAACAGGAAAGAGAAAGAAAAGGATTTCCAATACCATACAGCCGTGAAAGCTCAATCGGTCTTGGCTATAGGGTACCTTTGATTGTAGCATCACCATGGAGTCGTGGAGGATTTGTCAATTCAGAAGTGTTTGATCATACTTCTTCTTTACAATTTCTGGAAATATTTCTCAGTCAAAAAACTGGAAGATCCATTCAGACTCCACTTATCAGCGATTGGCGACGAACGGTATCCGGAGATTTAACTTCTGTTTTCAAAACATCAGATCCGGATCAGACCGCAAATCTGGAATTTGTAAAAAAAGATCCCTTTATGGAATCTGTTTATAATGCAAAATTTAAAAAACTGCCTTCAGAATATAAAGCACTGACTCCGGATGAAATTAGCGAGTTCCGCAAAGATCCATTTGCATCACCCTACATGCCTAAACAGGAACCTGGTATTAAACCGTCCAATGGTTTATCGTATCAGTTATATGCTGAAGGAAAGTTGAATGATGCGAAAAATGCATTTGAAATCAGGTTTGAAGCAAGCGGAAAAGTATTTGGTAAAAAAGCTCTTGGATCACCTTTCAATGTTTACGCACCCGGAAAATATATTCATTTGGAAAATGGATCAACTGTTTTAAAAGAACTTCGTACCTGGGCGTTTGCAGTGAAATCATCGGATCATATCGAAGCCTCATGGCCATTGCAGGAGTTTGAAAACGATTTGTATCACTTAAGAGTTTACGGACCAAATGGATTTTATCGTGAATTCAAAGGGTCTGTTCATGATCCGCAGGTAGAAATATTTTGTGAATATCAGACCGGGATGATTAATAAGATGAAGCTTACAGGTAATATTCAAATCATCATGCGCAATCCAACCAATGTGCCTTACAGGGTAGTTATTACAGATAATGTATATAAAAGTCCGCCGTTAAAGAAAGTTCTGCACCCTGCTGATAAAAATATTGACAATGTTATAGTGCCCATAGACCTTTCGAAGAATTTAGGATGGTATGATTTTACAATAAAAATAATCGGGAATGATCTGTTTGAAAAGAGATATGCAGGCAGGGTGGAAACAGGCGAGCAGGGATACAGTGATCCTTATATGGGACGGACAATTTAATCCTTCTTGGTCTCCAACGTAAATCCAATGGAAGTTCCAACGTCTGGTGTGCTGCGAACATGAATGGGTTGACCGTGGGCTTCTATTATATGTTTACATATTGCAAGACCAAGGCCGGTACCACCTTTGTCACGGCTCCTGGCAGAATCAGTACGATAAAATCTTTCAAAAATACGCTGGAGGTGTTCTTCTTCGATTCCTATGCCATCGTCGGTGATTTCTACAAGCACGTGTTTGCCATCTGTGGAATAAATACTTGCAAGGATGCTTCCATGTTGCTTCCCGTATTTTGATGCATTCTCCACAAGATTGAGCAATACCATTCTGATCTTTTCCTTATCAGCAAAAACCGAAGTGGGATATTCGCAACCTTTTTTAATACCCGTGCGCATTTTTTTATCCTGCATGTTGATGGAAAGGGAATCAAAGACTTCCCGTATCAGATCCTGGATGACAAAATTTTCTTTAAGCAATAACAATTCGCCTCTTTCAAGTTTTGAAATTTCATCCAGGTCGTTCATCAGGTTTACAAGTCTTTCCACATTTCGCTCTGTGTTTTCCAGAAAACGTTTCCTGACGTTCTGATCGTCCATTGCACCGTTCAGGAGGGTATCCACATAACCCTGGATGGCAAAAATGGGTGTTTTTAATTCATGGGAAAGATTCTGCAGAAATTCCTTCCGGAAAGCTTCATTTTTGCGAAGCAGTTCAATCTCTTCCATTTGTTTGTTTCCCCATCTTTCCACATCCTCACGCACTTCATCAATGCTTTTTTTGGGAAGAATATATTTAAAATAGACTTCTTCCTTCCTCGTAGCCTTCGTCTGATGAATGAATTTATATATCAGCTTGATTTTCCTGTTGATGAATTTTTCAAGCGTTAGCTGAATAAGAAGATATGAGCCCGCAAATACGATCAGGAGGGAGGCAAATCCGTTGATCCAGCTGGAAGTAAGAATATAAATTCCGATAGCGACAGAAGATGCGAGTACGATAGCTGTAAAAGCGGATAGTTGCTTTGGAGTAAGATTCTGCGTGTTGAGCATTTAGTTCACAAACTTATAACCCACACCTTTTACAGTGGTAATGCAGTCCAATCCGAGTTTCTGCCGGATCTTTCGGATATGCACGTCAATGGTGCGGTCTCCAACAATAACATCATTACCCCATACCTGGTTCAGGATTTCATTTCGCAAAAATACTCTACCGGGACGGGAAGCAAGCAGATAAAGCAGTTCGAATTCCTTTTTTGCCAGAGTTACCTGGCGTTCATCCACCACCACTTCAAATTTTGTCGGGTCTATACTCAGGTTTCCCCTTTTCAGAACTTTTTCGGCGGACTCTTTATTGGAACGTCGCAAGAGGGCGCCAACCCTGCTTACAATTACTTTTGGACTCACAGGCTTGTTTACATAGTCATCTGCACCACTTTCCAGCCCCTTAATTTGAAAACCCTCATCGTTTAACGCCGTAAGCATAAGGATGAGGGTGTCATGGAAAACCGGCTGGGTTCGCAATATCTCACAAACCTCCACCCCGCTTTTCTTGGGCATCATTATGTCCAGGATAATCAGGTCAGGATGTGTTGATTTAGCCTTAACAAGCGCATCTTCACCGTCTTTGGCGGTAGTTACTTCATAACCTTCCCGAACTAGGTTATATTGAAGAACTTCAAGGATGTCCGGCTCATCATCTGCGATTAGAATTTTCTTGCCTTTGGCATCCATTAACAAAAAATTTACGCAAAACTAACCGAAAACTATCGTAGGGATGGAGAAATGACCTGAGTTTACAATTTTTTAATACTGGGTTTCAGACTTTAGGCTTAAAGCTCAGTCATCAGTCATCCACTTGCGCATCCCGGAAATGGCTGTATTTTTGTTGTATTGGGTTGGACCGCCTAAAATATGAAGATAATTATCCGTTTTCTCCTAGTACCGTTTTCTCTGCTGCTGACCCTGCCCTTATTTGCGCAAACAGCTAATCCTTCTTTTAAAATTCAGCAGGAGCATAAATTGTGGCACGACAACATTGACAAGGAGCAATTGAGACTCCTGGCTCTCGATGGAAAAGCTGATAGTATCATTCAGGCTTCAAAGGACGAAAATGTTAATCTCGAGATCGCAGATGTGATGATCCGTCAGGTTGACCTTCTTCAGGAAAAAATTGAAACGGATTCCGCTCTTAGCGGACAAATGAAGATCAAAAACCTGCGTTCCCTGGAATCGATGATTAAGGGATACAACAACCATTTTAGAAAGAAGGATTTCCCGCCTTCCATGGCACCAGTACTTTTTGACGCTTTTGTAAAAGCAATGGAATTTGACCGGCTGAACATGAGTATCGCACCGGTGATTGCCGAAAACAGCTATGGAGTGGGTAATATCCTGGTAGAGTGTTTTTTACTGCCGGTCGAAAACCCCGGAGTAAAAGAATCACGCGTATTGCTAATAAAAAAATACTGCGAACTGCACCCGAATGAAATTTTCCCGATTCTCAGTTCAAATCCTGATCTTCCTTTTACAGACAGCCTGATCGTAACCGGTGGCAGAAAAAATATCCGCAAACTATATGATTATGCTTCAGGGAATACGGTGCTTGCTTCCAGAATACGTAACAGCAACGACTCCCTGATCAGCATGGTAGGAAAAATAGCATCCAGTAAAAGCGGACAGCTCTACCTTCCATTCCTTGATAATCTCATCAATCACCGAATTAGTATTGGAGATATTAATAAAGTAAAAGATAATAATCTCGAATATTACAAACTTCTTGTAAAAACGAGAATGGACTATGCAGCCCGCATGCTTCCCCCGTTTCAGGATACCGCATTGGAAATGGAAGCCCTGACAACAATGCTCCAGAGTAAGGGTAAAGACGTTTTTGTTCGTGAGATCAATGCCCTGCATGATAAACCCGCCTCGGTCAGGTTTAAAATCCTGGATCCTCTGACCCCTGCTGAACTATACTATCTCATTGTTTTAAGTGAGGATGAAATATATACTTCCAGTTATCTCGGGGTTTACGAACGAATTTTTCAACGAATGTCCGTACCGCGTGGTGATAGCCTTATCATCCAAATGCATGGCGATTATTTCAGGAAATTCATAAAGATGGCAGCCGCATATAATAAGCTGGATTATTTCCTGGCAACAATGGATAAGGATAATGCGGCAACTATAATGAAAGCCTTTATCATTGGCCTTGAAAGGGCAAACGAAGAAGACGCAGTGGATGTAGCGGATTCCTATAGCAGTATATTCGATAAAAATCCACCGCTGGCAGCATTTGTTTTGAATGAAGTAAAATGGAATTATAAAAGAAATCTCATTAACAGCGATAAGCGCGGAACAGTGATCTACCACCTGATGGAAGCCCTCTTTGAATCTGCCGATACGACTCAGGCAGTTGACCTGTCAGCCAAGCTGGGAATACCTCCTGTTTACACGGTCAGTTATGATTCTTTGAAAGACGATAGTGGCCGGGTTATTCAACAGGTTTTTTTCTATGGAGATGAGGACAAAGACGGACAAAATTCATATCAGGATTTTCTAAAATTATTTTTGGGAAAACCGGAATGGAAAGTAACCATGAATCCTACAAAAGAATGGATATGGATTCAATCTATCAAAGGGAAACCAGTCTGGATCTTTGCCAACCGCCCTTTATTCGGAGAGGATGATCCGGATGATAAAGCGCAGCACCACCTGGATGATTATCTCTACGACAATAAACTCGAACCTACCATTTATATTCATCGTGGGCATAGTTACCATGTGCGTTATACACTGAAACAACTTCAACCTTCAGCAAAGATTGTTATCCTGGGTTCCTGTGGCGGATATAATAATTTAAGTGAAGTACTCAGCATTAGTCCTGATGCCCATATCATTTCTTCAAAGCAGGTTGGTACTAAATCGGTGAATGAACCGATCCTTCAGGCTATAAACAGCGACCTGCTGGATGGTAATAATATCGATTGGCTGCCAATATGGAAGACACTTACAGAGAAATTTAAAAAAGATCCTGTTGCGCGTGAAAGATTTGACGATTACATTCCTCCTTATAAAAACCTTGGCGTTATTTTTATAAAAGCTTACCGCAATGCGATGGGTGAAGAGGATTAATTAAACAGTAAAACGTGCTTCAATGCCTTCGTCCCCCTCCAGGAAAAAAATTTTCGATTTTAGTCAGCTGCGAAGGGTTCTGCTATACACTTCACCCTATAAAAAATGGTTATACGGTTCTATCAGTCTGTCAATACTGTTGGCCATCGTTACTCCCATACGACCTTTGTTGATTCAATATACTGTGAACAAGTATATTAACCAGGGAGCACTGACGAAAGACCCTTCTGTACAGGATCTTATGATACAGATGATCATATATGTTACGATTCTGCAAATCGGGATTTTGTTGATTGAGACCTTACTTCGTTTTTATTTTTCATTTATTACCGCCTGGTTGGGTCAAACTGTTGTGAAGGATCTCCGGGTAGCAGTATACAAGAGAGTATTGTCGCTGAATCTTTCGCAATATGACAGGACGCCTATTGGAACGCTGACTACGCGAACCATCAACGACATTGAAGCAATCAATGATATTTTCTCAGAAGGACTTATTCCTATTGTTTCTGATTTGCTTACGATTATTTCTGTTTTAATAGCCATGTTATGGATCAATTGGCAATTGACTCTGATCTGTCTGATCCCTTTTCCTATACTGATTCTGGCAACCTATTTTTTTAAGGAAGCCGTTAATAAATCCTTTATAAGGGTGAGGAATGCTGTTGCCGCACTGAATGCTTTTGTTCAGGAACATATCACGGGTATGCAAATCGTTCAGGCGTTTGCTTCAGAAGAAAGAGAATATAAAAGTTTCAGGAAAATCAATAGTGAACACAGGAATGCAAATATCCGGGCAATTTTTGCATATTCAATTTTTTTCCCCATCGTGGAAATTGTGCTTGCTTTTTCCACGGGGCTGCTTGTTTGGTACGGAGCAAGTCAGGTTTTGCATCTTTCTTCAACACAGGCCGCAGATTTTCCAGGACTTATCATGTCTTTCTTTTTATGTCTCAATTTATTATTCAGACCTCTGCGGCTTATTGCAGATAAATTCAATACCCTGCAAATGGGAATGGTAGCCAGTGAACGTGTATTCAGGGTGCTGGATAATAAAGATATCATGCCGGATGAAGGCACTTATGCGCCAGATAAACTTAATGGGAAAATTTCTTTTGAACATATTTATTTCGCGTATACGGATGAGCGGTATGTTTTAAAGAATATTTCTTTTCTTATTGAGCCGGGAGAAACCATGGCTATAGTGGGGCATACAGGCAGCGGAAAAACTTCCATTATAAGCATCCTTAACAGATTGTATCCTGTACAAAAAGGACGTATTCTGATTGATAACCGATCTATAGAGTCGTATAAGCTGGATACCCTTAGGGCGAATATTGGTGTGGTTCTGCAGGATGTATTCCTTTTTTCAGGGTCTATTCTGGATAATATAACATTGCGCAATAAAGAAATCTCATTTGAAAGGGTGGTCAGAGCAGCAAAGCTTATTGGAATGCATGATTTTATACTTCGATTACCGGGAGGATATGATTACGATGTCATGGAACGGGGCAATACACTCTCTATGGGTCAGCGCCAGCTGCTTTCTTTTATAAGAGCCTTGCTGTTTGATCCGTCGATTTTAATATTGGATGAAGCCACTTCTTCAGTGGATACGGAATCGGAATTGTTGATTCAGGATGCTATTGGTAAGCTCATAGCTAACCGTACTTCTATAGTTATTGCACACAGGCTCTCGACTATCCGTCAGGCTAGCAAAATCCTTGTATTGGACAAGGGTGAAATCAGGGAAATTGGAAACCACGAACAACTGATGGAAAGAGAAGGGTTTTACTTTCGACTGCACCAGATGCAATTTGAAAAGCTTAACGCTTAACGCTTAACGCTTAACGCTTAACGCTTAACGCTTAACGCTTAACGCTTAACGCTTAACGCTTAACGCTTAACGCTTAACGCTGTAAGCTTCGCAAATTAAAGCGATTTTATATGTTACTAACAGATTTTTAAAGTTGCTTTTAATAAAAAAAGTTAGGTGTTAGGCGTTAGGCGTTAAGCGTAAAAAGCTCTTGATAATTACCCCCCGAACCTTATCTTTGCGGCAAAATCGGATACCGCATGGTCTTTAGGGAGTTCAAATCTTTATTGGTAGCGGGTTTCAGCGCTTTTTTGATATTATTTTCGGTGAGCGTCTCTGCACAGAAAGGCAGCCTGAAAAAGGAGGCAAAACCTGGCTTTGATGCGAAGGAAATCATATTCGGGCATGTACTGAATAACCATGATTTTCATATCATTGATTTTGTGGGCGACAACGGCGTTAAACATCCAATATCGATACCGCTTCCCGTCATTTTATATTCAAAACAAAGGGGACTTACTGCCTTTATGTCGTCCAGGTTTCATCACGGGGAGGAGAATTATGATCATTACATGATGCTAACGAGTGAAAAAATCGAAGAATTAAAACTCGATCCTAAGAAATTTAGTGCCCAGGATATTGTGGCTGTGGATGATAAAGGTGCCATAAACTCATCCATCAGAATTTACGATATTTCCATTACACGAAATGTGATACAGATGTTCATAGGCCTCGCCTTATTTACCTGGGTAATGCTGGTAATTGCAAAAAAATATAAATTCGGCCAGGGAGTTTCTTCAGCACCAAAGGGATCTCAAAGTTTGCTGGAACCTGTTATAACATTTGTACGGGATGAGGTGGCAAAACCAAACCTGGGTGCAAGTTCTGACAAGTATCTTCCCTTCCTCTTAACCATATTCTTCTTCATTTTAATTAATAATCTCATTGGAATGATTCCCGGCTCGGCCAATGTTACCGGCAATATTGCGTTTACTGTTGTGCTGGGAATAATATCCTTTGTTGTCATACTTTTCAGTTCTGATAAACATTACTGGGCGCATATTTTCAATCCGCCCGATGTTCCGCTTGGTGTGAAATTTATTCTTGTGCCGGTTGAATTCATCAGTGTATTTATAAAGCCCTTTGCCCTCATTATCCGTTTGTTTGCAAACATGGTTGCAGGCCATATTATTATCATCTGCCTGATTTCGCTGATCTTTATTTTTGGGAACATGAATAAATTTGCAGGTTGGGGTACGGCACCTTTTTCAGTCGCCTTTACGATATTCATTTATTTTATTGAAGTGCTGGTGGCATTTATACAGGCATTCATTTTTGCAATGCTGACTGCAGTGTTTATAGGTCAGGCAATTGAAGGCAAACAGCATCAGCATGATGAAAAGCATGAGGATTCTATGCTTGCATAAACGTTTTTATTCACTTAATATAAAGCCAGGATTATGGATTTATTGACTATTATGCTCAGCACACCGCTTGGTAATGCAGGTGGTGCAGTGGGCGCCGGACTTGCTGCTGTTGGAGCAGGTATTGGCATTGGCCAGATTGGTAAGGGTGCAGTTGAAGCTATTGCCCGCCAACCGGAAGTAGCGAACGACATCAGGGCTAACATGATTTTGACAGCCGCCCTTGTGGAAGGTGCAGCATTGTTTGCGATCATCGTTGGTTTTTTGGCAATGGTTTTATAAATCATTGCAGAACGTATAACTGCATCCAAAGCAAAGGGCGGAGGATGCAGTTTTTTACAAAATGAATTTCACATTGAGTAGTTTTCAAAATATAAACAGGTTATGAAATTACTTCTCCCCGAATTTGGATTATTGATATGGACGCTGCTTGCTTTTCTCATTGTTCTTTTTATTCTTGGCAAATTTGCATGGCCAGCGATTATTAAAGGTTTAAAAGAAAGGGAAGCGAGTATTACGGAATCTCTTGCAACCGCTGAACGCGTCAAAGCAGAAATGGCACAGTTGAAAAGTGAGAATGAAGCCCTGCTTGCAAAAGCACGGGAAGAAAGGGCCCAGATGCTGAAAGAGGCCCGCGATACAAAAGATAAAATTATTAATGAGGCAAAGGAACAGGCAAAAATTGTATCTGAAAAGATCCTTGCAGATGCACAGGAAGCTATAGAGCGCAATAAAATGGCGGCACTTATAGAAGTTAAGAATGAAATCGGCATACTTGTCGTAGGCATTTCTGAAAAGATTCTTCGCCGCGAACTGCAAAACAAACCTGAACAGGAAAAATATATAAAACAACTGGCCGAAGAAGTTAAACTCAATTAATTTGAAATTTCGGAATTTAGAAATAAGAATTTTCAATTGAATCCTTTTATTTCCCACAATCCTGAATTTTAGATTTTCAATATTTTAAACAATGCCAAATCCCAGACTTGCCGCCAGATATGCAAAAGCCTTAATCGATCTTTCGATTGAGCGGGGGCAACTTGAAGAGGTGTACAAGGATATATTGTATCTGAGAAATGTATTCCAGAGTAGTAAAGTATTAATAAATTTTTTGAACAATCCGGTAATTAACAGCGATCAAAAAATTAAAATAATTAAAACGCTGGATTCGGAAAGAACGGGGGAAATAACCAAATCATTCAATCGCCTCCTGCTTAAAAAAGGCAGGGAAAATTATCTGCCGGAAATTGCAGATGCATTTATAGATCAATACAAGGAATACAAAAACATATATACGGTTACTTTGATTACTGCCATTCCTGCAAGTGAGGATGTGAAAAACACAATTATCAAGAGAATTAAACAGAATGGTCAGTTGAAAGAAGTAGAACTGATTTGTATCGTACAGGAGAACATCATAGGCGGATTTATATTGGAAGGGGGTGGAAAGAGAATAGATGCAAGCATAGCTTATGACCTGACCAAAGTCAAAAACAGATTTCTGACAAACGAATTCATATACCGGTTCAGGTAATACTTAGGGACTAATCTAAAAAAAATATATGGCAGAAATAAAACCAGACGAAATTTCGGGGATCATCCTCCAACAGCTAAGTGATTTTAATTTAACTACAGAAATGGAGGAGGTGGGAACCGTACTCCAGGTTGGTGATGGTATAGCACGTGTATACGGCTTGAACAATGTAGGCAGCGGAGAATTGGTGGAATTCGAAAACGGAGTTCGCGCTATCGCTTTGAATCTGGAAGAAGACAATGTGGGTATTGTACTTATGGGTGATTCAGGAGAGATAAAGGAAGGTGCAAAAGTGCGTCGTACCGGTAAAATTGCTTCCATTAAGGTTTATGAAAGTATGTTGGGAAGGGTGGTGAATACCCTGGGTGAAACGATAGACGGGAAGGGTCCTTTAACAGGAGAAAGTTTTGAAATGCCCATAGAGCGCAAAGCACCAGGTGTTATTTTCCGTGAGCCTGTAAAAGAACCCCTGCAAACCGGGATAAAAGCGATCGATGCGATGATTCCGATTGGAAGAGGACAAAGGGAACTGATAATCGGGGATCGTCAGACAGGGAAAACAGCAATAGCTATAGATACTATCATTAATCAGAAAGAATTTTATAAAGCCGGTAAACCTGTTTACTGTATTTATGTGGCCATTGGTCAGAAAGCCTCGACTGTTGCCGGAATCATGCAAACATTGAACGAGAACGGGGCAATGCCTTATACCGTCATTGTAGCTGCCTCAGCTTCAGATCCTGCACCTTTACAGTTCTATGCACCCTTCGCAGGTGCGGCTATCGGTGAATATTTCAGGGATACTGGTCGTCCTGCTCTTATTATTTTTGATGATCTGTCAAAACAAGCCGTTGCCTACCGTGAAGTTTCCCTTCTTCTTCGTCGTCCTCCCGGACGTGAAGCCTACCCCGGCGATGTATTTTACCTGCATAGCCGATTGCTTGAACGGGCAGCAAAAATAATTCAGGATGACCGAGTAGCTAAAAATATGAATGACCTGCCTGAATCTCTCAGGAGCAGGGTAAAGGGAGGTGGTTCTCTTACAGCACTTCCAATTATTGAAACCCAGGCTGGTGATGTGTCCGCTTATATTCCTACTAATGTAATATCCATTACCGATGGACAGATATTCCTCGAAGGGAACCTGTTTAATTCGGGCATTCGTCCTGCGATTAATGTAGGTATATCCGTTAGCAGGGTAGGTGGTAATGCACAAATTAAATCCATGAAAAAAGTTGCTGGTACATTAAAGCTGGACCAGGCTCTATACAGGGAAATGGAAGCCTTTTCCAAATTTGGCGGGGATTTGGATGCCAGTACCAAACTCATACTTGACAAGGGTGCACGCAATGTTGAAATCCTTAAACAGCCGCAATATGCACCGGTTTTAGTGGAAAAACAGGTGGCAATTATTTATCTCGGAACACAGGGTTTATTGCGTGAAGTACGGGTAAATCAGGTTAAGGCCTTCGAGGAGCATTTCCTGATGGAAATGGATAATAAATTACCTGAAGTATTGGCTGAATTCAAGAAGGGAATTATTTCTGATGAATCAATCCGTAAGACTGTACAACTGGCGAATGAACTGATACCACAATACAAATAGTCATTGATAATTGTCAATTGTTATTTGACAATGCATTTAATGAATAAGGTCATCTCAATCCTTTATGACCTTATTCATTTATCAAGCACCAACTTTTACAATTAACAATTTGCAATTGACAATTATTTTCGCAAACACTTGCATTATTGGAAAACGCTTGCAATCTTTGTCTTGCAGTTAAGCCGTACCAATCTCCAGATTAACTTCCTTCCAATTTTCCTGATTACAGCATTAAACCATTTATAATAGGGGTTTCCAATCCTTCAGAAGAATTATGCCTTGTTCCAATCACTATGGGTTATCAGTATAATCCTGATTAAAACAAGTTATGAAGAAGTGGAGGCCGTCAGTTTTTGATAATAGGATACCTCACTTTTTATTGAGATTAACTTCAGTTCTTTTTATATTATTTATAGCAGCTACCACTCAGGCACAATCGCTGATTCCTGAGCTCTCTTTTAAAAATCCTGTTTTGAAAACAGGGAAGGGATGCATGGGAGATGGTCTGGATGGAGCTGTTTATATTTTTGAAAATGTAGGGTGGGGTATGGATGCGCTTGTCACCATTTTGGGCAGAAGTTCTGCTGAAGTGACCTTGTCTGAAACAGATATTCAGGGACCTGAGCAGGATTTATCAGGCGGCACAGGATACGACAATGCATGGCAACCACGGATTAAATATGGAGGCGGAGCTGCACCGGAACATACAACCTGGTGGATGGAATTCAGGATCTCTTTTGTAAGACATACAGATCATGATAAGCTTATGCCTGTGAATCAGTTCTTTGTATCCGGACTAGATATAGACGGGGACGGAAATCAATTACATGAGTTCCAGTCATATTACAAAATGCGTTCATTTTCTCTGGTACATGAAACAGCCATTTTTGCTTCAACTGTGCAGGGTTCTGAAACTGATCCGCTTTTAAGAGGTAAAAGATTCGATGGCCCGACAAAAGATTATCCTGGTATTTCAATAAGCGCACAAGACGCTATGGTAACTAATTTTTATGAGGGTTCCAGTTCCATGATTGTACGGCTTGGGGCTGTAACTGGTAATTCGGGAACGAAATCGGCAAACAGAATGTATGGACTTTTATTTAAGTCTCTGGCATACGATGTTCCATCTATAAAGAAGGCAAATATTAATATGGTTGCCATAAAAAATAAAATATTATAGAAGTCATTTGAAGTTTTAGTTTTAAAGGGTACGATCAACAACGGCCGGGTTTGTCTAAACCTGGCCTTTTTTTACATATTTGGTTTATATCATAAACTAATTTATATTCGTATTCTATAAGCTGCTGTAACACCACGGATCTATGTTTTTTGCGATTATCAATGAATCAAAGTCGGTAAAAAAACTGGCGATAGTATTTAGCCTTCTGCTAATCTGTTCAGGTGTTTTTTCTCAAACCCAGATTTCCGGAACAGTTAAGGACACAAAAGGTCACCCTGTTCCGGGAGCAAGTATTTCAGTCAAAAACAGCTTCGATGGAGCAACATCTGATTCTCTGGGTAAATATTCATTTAACAGCTCTGATACAGGGTTACAGACACTTAAAATTAGCTCTGTAGGATATCGCTCCATTGAAGTAACGCTTCAAATATCCGGAAAATCAATACTGATGGATCTTCAGATAAAAGAAGAACCCAATGAATTGAAAGCTGTCACTATTTCAGCGGGATCTTTTGCAGCCGGTGATTCTAAACGGGGAGCTGTAATGAGTTCCCTGGATATCGCTACTACCGCAGGCTCCAATGCCGATATTACAGCGGCTTTAAAAACCCTGCCTGGAACACAACAGGTAGGCGAACAGGAGGGTCTGTTTGTACGGGGAGGTACCGGACAGGAAACCAAGCAATTCATCGACGGAAGTCTGGTTAATAACCCATACTATACCAGTGTTCCGGATATCTCTACCCGGGGCAGGTTTTCCCCATTTCTTTTTAAAGGAACCGTATTCAGCACCGGTGGTTATTCAGCACTATACGGACAGGCTCTATCTTCTGTTTTATTGCTGGAGTCTGTTGATCTGCCCGAACACTCTGAGATCGATGCGTCCATTTCACCGATCGTTGTGGGTGTTGGCACACAACAACTTGCCGATAATAAAAAATATTCCTGGGGCATGAGCTATAGCTACGTGAATGCAGCTGTTTATTTCGGGCTTGTCAGCCAAAAGCCTGATTATTTCCGCCTGCCTGCTTATCATAATGCAGACGCAAATTTCAGGATCAAAACAAATAACGGAGGGATGATCAAATATTATACAACATTCGCATACAATGATCTGGGCTTGAGAACGCAGGATATAGACAGTCCCGCACTCAAAAATGCTTTCAACCTGGCCAATCATAACTGGTATAATAATCTGAGTTGGAGACAGCCCTTAAATAATGGATGGAGAATGACCCTGATGACCAGCTTCAGTACTAATCTGGATAATATACAACAGCAGGTGCAGGGACCAGATAATCAGCCCCGAATTTTTCCGGACACTGCCTATATGCAGTCAAAGAATTTCATCCTGGCCAATAAGCAAAATCTTACAACAGGAAAAGCTGTTTTTGAAAAGAAATTATCGGGATTAAGTTCGTTTAGATTCGGGGCAGAATGCTGGTATAATAACAATCCCCTGACTTATAATGACACCCTGAAAGTTTTGCACGACCAGTTGATTTCAGGTTTTAGTGAAGTAAGTATTTTTCTCACCAATGAACTGGCTGCACAATTAGGCGTGCGCTATGAATATTCTTCACTATTGAAACAATCTGATTTGGGACCCCGGGTTTCTCTGGCATATAAAACAGGCAAAGATGCCCAGATTTCTGCGGCTTATGGAATTTTTTATGAAAAACCGGATAACCAACAACTTTTTTATACACCCGATCTGAAATTTACTGAGGCAACTCATTACATTTTGAATTTTCAGAAAATGAATAAGGATCAGATTTTCAGAATAGAAGCCTATTATAAATTATACAATAATCTTGTGAAAACAATTCCAATGGGTTATAATTATTTTGGTTATACCAATGGCGGCAGCGGATACGCTGATGGGATAGATTTTTTCTGGAGAGATAAAAAAACTTTCAAGGATTTTGATTACTGGATCAGTTATTCATATATAGATACCAAAAGACAGTTTATGAATTATCCCAGTAAGATTACACCCGATTTTGTAGCAAATAATACCGCTTCTTTGGTCATGAAACGGTTTATTACGAACTGGAAAGCGGGTTTCAATCTTACTTACACATTTGCTACCGGCCGACCTTATTACAATTTCATGGTCAACAATGAAGGGAAATTTTATATAGCGGATGAAGGCCGCACGATAGACTACCAAAGTCTTAATTTCAGTTGTGAATATATTCCAAGTCTGGGTAAAGTAAAACCAAAAACATTTATTGTTTTATTCGCCAGCATGAGTAATGTATTGGGGTACAACGCTATTTACGGATATCATTATTCATTTAACGGACAGACCAAACAACCGATAACACCTCCCGCTAATCGCTTTTATTTCGTGGGATGCTTTTTAAGCTGGGGTGTTGACAGAACGCAGGACGCAATTAATAATAATCTATAATTTCTCAAATAATAAAAATGCTATGAAATACATTCTCTTAACTGTTATGATGCTGGGGGCTCTCAATACAAATGCTCAAAGCGACAAATATGAAGCCGCCATGAAAAAAACCCTGGCCCTTTTTGATTCCGCCAAATCAACCGCTCAATTTCAAAGCGTGGCCAATTCATTCGAACGCATAGGAGATGCTGAAAAAACCCAATGGCTTCCTTATTACTATGCAGGACTTGCACTAAGTATCCCGGCCTGGGCCGATCCAAATATTGACAAGGATGCAAACTGCATGCGCATAAATACCCTTTGCGATAAGGCAGAAACTCTTGATACGAACTCCGAGATTTATGTGCTTAGAAATATGTCAGCTACCCAGCAGATGATGGTGGATCCCCAAACACGCTGGCAAACCTACGGTACACAGGCCTCCAAAGATCTACAGATAGCAATTAAACTGAACCCGGATAATCCGAGAATTTATTATCTGCAGGGACAAAGTTTATTTAATACACCACCTGCATTTGGTGGTGGCAAAGACAAAGCAAAACCATTATATGAAAAAGCGATTGTCTTATTTAAGACTGACAAACCAAAAACATTCTGGCCAAACTGGGGATTAGAATCAACTCAGGAACAATTGGCCAAATGTCAATAATAAATAAAAACGAAATGAATCAATTCAGGGACCTTGATCCCGTACTGCATTCGCAATTGCGTCTTGCAATCATTTCTTTGCTCATGAGAGAAAAAGAATCTGATTTTTCTATCCTAAAAGACAGAACAAAAGCTACTGCAGGTAACCTTAGTGTACAAATTAATAAACTGCGTGAAGCCGGATATATAGATGTTATCAAGGATTTTAAAGACAATTATCCGCATACAATTTGCAAGATCACTGTATCTGGTTCAAAAGCTTTTGAACAATATGTAAAAAGTCTTCAATCCTATCTAAGCTTAAAGCCTTAAAGCTGAAGCCCTGACTGCGTAGTGTAGCAAATATGCAATTGTAGAAAATTGAAAATGCGTAATTTTCATTTTGCTACAATATCATTCTCACATTCAACTTCCACATTCCCTCATTCACTAAATTTCCTCATTTCCTACATTATAAAATAAGCCCTCCGCGTCAAATAACGGGAGGGCTTTACATTTCCGGCATTTCGGCTACCGGATATTCGCTTGGTGTTTCTATCCTTTAGAAAGTTTCATAATCATTCGTTCCTTGCTGTTCACGGTTACCTCCAGCGTATAAAGTCCTGGATGGAGGCCATGAGTGCCCTCCAGCGTAAAAGTGTTGGGTCCAAATTCTGCTTTCTGTCCTTCTTTTAAAATAAGATTACCCTGTTCATCAACCACTTTCATCATCACATAAGAATCTTCATTTAATTGAACATTGACTAGAATATCATTTGCCAGCGGATCAGGAGTAACACTGAGGGATGCCAGGCTTTTTGTATTGAACATTCTTGCTATGAGTACTTTGGAATAAATGACATTTCCGTTTGATTCAAATTCTTTTAACCGGTAAAAAAAATCATTATTCCTTGCAACAGTTGAATGAAAATGATCGCGGAAAGCATAGAGACCTTCATTGGAAACAACATCCTTATTGGTTACTGTACCAATTGTTTCGTAATTCAGACCATCCAGACTACGTTCAATTTCAAAATGATCAAAATCACCTGCAATGGTATTCCAGTTTAGTTCAAAATAATTTTTTCCATAAGCGGCATTAAATTTTGAAAGACTTCCGCGTAGTATCAGGCTTTTCGAATTGCCTGTATTGTAAAAACTGGTGTCGGTATTTTCTTTAGGAGTTAAATTATGCAGATTTGCAAATAAAGCTGCCGGCATTACCAGCATAAGGTAAAGACTAAATGGAATGATCCTTTTCATTTTTAATATTTCAGGAAGTGAACAATTTGATGATGCTCAGCTTAAAGGGAAAAACAGCAGGTCATTCAAAAGAAAAGGGATCGGAAATGCAAATGTTCACATAGCCATTGGAGAATCTTCGCAGATAGTCAGAAAGTAACGATCAGAGGTAGAGTAAGGGATCAGTCAAAGATAGTTTTTGGTTTTGGAATATGCAAGCGGGAACGGGAAAAAAGTGTGAGAGTGTGAGAGTGTGAGAGTGTGAGAGTTAAGGTCTTTCACACTCTCATACTCTTATACTTCCTCAATCCTCTCATCCTCAGCACCCGCCAGAACAACAGATCCCATTTTCTTTAAGGGATTTTTATGATTTTCATTGAATTCCTTTCTTTTTTCGACAATATCCAGACATCCGTAAAGGGCGGATAGGAAAGAGCCGTTATCTGCTTTGTTCTTACCGGCAATATCAAATGCCGTCCCGTGATCGGGAGAGGTTCGAATGGCCGGCAAACCTGCGGTATAATTGAAGCCTTCACCGGAAGAAAGAGATTTAAAAGGGATCAGACCCTGGTCGTGATACATGGCTAATACGGCGTCGAATTTCTGTTGTTGGTTCCGGGCAAAAAATGCATCAGCACTATATGGTCCGAATACCAGCATATTGTGCTTGGCATCTTTTATGGCGGGTTTAATAATATCCTCTTCTTCGCGGCCAATCAGACCTTCATCACCTGCATGAGGATTGAGCCCGAGAACGGCAATGCGTGGTTTATCGATACCAAAATCACGTATAAGTGAATCTTTAAGGATATTCAGTTTAGAAATAATAGCATCCCGGGTAATAAATTTAACAATTTCACTGACGGGCACATGTTCTGTAACCAGCCCTACTCGAAAGTTCTCAGAACTCATTAGCATGAGAACATCTTTCATCCCAAATAATTGTTTTAGATAGGGAGTATGACCGGTGAAAGAAAATGCATCAGACTGAATATTTTTTTTATGAATTGGAGCTGTGACCAGTCCGTCAATTTTTTTATCCTTCAATGCTTCCGAAGCTGCAATTAGGGACTTAACAGCATAAGTTCCGCCTGCATCAGTAAGTTGTCCGGGGCTTATCGCCACCTCCTCTTCCCAGCAATTGAAAAGATTAACCTGCTTATGAAATGGCCGGGAAAGGTCTTTTATATGCTGGTAATTAAACGTTGAATCAGGTATGGATTTACGATAGAAATTTATCAGTTTATTAGATGCAAATAATATGGGGGTGCAGATTTCCAGAAGTCTGTTATCAGAAAATGTTTTGATAGCCAGTTCTGTTCCGATCCCATTCAGGTCGCCAATGGAAATGCCGATAACAGGTCTTTGTTGTGTGGTGCTCATGTATTATTATTCGATGAATAAAAATACGATTATTAGCATGAAGGAAGGTTTATTTTTGCTTAATGACGAACTTTTCCCGGCCGCTCAATTTGAAAAAATCATTGGGTCAGCATTTTCTAAAAGATGAGTTGGTCTGCCAGCAGATTATAGACACGCTAAAGCAATATCCTTTTAAGCAGTTATTGGAAATTGGCCCGGGAGCAGGTGCACTTACGAAGAGTCTCATTGGCAATCGAAGGCGTTGATTTCAAAGCTGTGGAAATCGATAGGGAAAAAGTTGGGTATCTGAAAAAGCAATATCCGTCATTAAATAACCGCATTATTGAAATGGATTTTCTCCGGATGGAAAAACCATTTGAAGGCCTGTTTACAATCATAGGAAATTTTCCTTATAATATTTCCACGGAAATACTTTTTAAAGTCCTGGATTGGCGGGAAGATGTGGAGCGGTTAATTGGAATGTTTCAGAAAGAAGTGGCCCTTCGGATCGCGGCTTCTGAAGGAAATAAAATTTATGGGGTTACCAGTGTTCTGCTACAGGCATTTTTTGATGTGGAATATCTCTTTGAGGTAAGTGAACAGGCTTTCAATCCACCACCTAAAGTAAAAAGTGCCGTGATCCGTTTTACGCCAAAAGAAAACCCCGTTAAAGTCAGAACAGAAAAAATGTTTTTTTTACTTGTAAAAACTGCTTTTAATCAAAGGAGAAAAACCTTGCGAAATGCTGTGAAATTGCTGTTCACAGAAGAAGTTCTAAAGGATCCGGTATTTAGTAAAAGAGCTGAACAACTATCGGTTTTGCAGTTTGCTGAACTAACCTGGAGGATGAAATAAAAAAGTAAAAGATAATTCATGCGAAAAGTTTTGGTGACGTCAAAAGTACATGAGTATTTGATCGACCGGCTGCATAAGCAGGGATTTGAAGTGCAATATCTTCCACAACTTAGTTATGAAGAATTAAAGGATCTTATTGGGGATGTGGAAGGCTTGATCATTACTACGCGATTGAAAATAGACAGACCGATTTTGGAAAAAGCACGTTCATTGAAATGGATCGGGCGACTTGGCAGTGGAATGGAACTGGTAGACGTTGACTTTGCAAATCAAAAAGGTATTCGGTGTGTGAGCAGTCCGGAAGGAAATCGAAATGCTGTTGGCGAGCATGCGCTCGCCATGTTGCTTTCATTGATGAATAATATTCCAAAGGCCTCCGGGGAAATAAAGCAGGGCAAATGGATACGGGATGCTAACCGGGGTATTGAATTGACCGGTAAAACAGTTGGCATAATTGGTTATGGAAATACGGGTTCTGCCTTTGCAAGATTACTGGCCCCTTTTGACGTTACTGTTCTTGCTTATGATAAATACAAATTTAATTTCGGATCCGGGAAAATTAAGGAAGCCAATTTGGACCAGCTGGGAAGGTACTCAGATGTAATAAGTCTTCATGTACCCCTCACGGAGGATACCTATCATATTGCAGGCGAAACATTTTTTAATTCACTAAAAAACAAGCCGTTTTTTATAAATACAAGCAGGGGGAAAACACAGGATACGAGATCCCTGATCCAGGCGCTGGAAACCGGGAAAATTGCAGGGGCTGCGTTGGATGTGCTTGAAAATGAAAAACTTGAGAGCTATACCCCCTTGGAAAAACAACAATTGGATCAATTACTGGGATTCGAAAATGTACTACTGACCCCCCATATTGCCGGTTATAGCCGGGAGGCGTTTTACTTAATGGCCAAAGTAGTGTTGGATAAGCTCGGATTATAATTAAAAAGGAAAATGACCTGGGGATAGGTAGGTATTGTATGTCAATTCTGCCGTTCAAAATAGCCCTAAAATTACCTTTTGCAATTGGATTCCTTATCTTTGCACAAATGCAACGCCTCCCGAGGGCGTTGTATTTTTTTTCTTTTAAATAAACAAGAGGAGGATTTATGAGTGGAATCACATATCTGACAAAGGAGGCACTCGAGAAACTGAGGGGTGAGTTGCAAAAAATGAAAAGTATCGATCGGCCGGCTGCTTCAAGGGCTATTGCTGAAGCACGTGAAAAAGGAGATCTGAAGGAAAACGCTGAATACGATGCGGCAAAGGAATCTCAGGGTTTACTTGAAGCGAAGATTCAGCGCCTGGAAGCAGACCTGGCCAATGTGCGCATTCTGGAAGAAGGCAATATTGACACGAGCAAAGTGTCGATTCTTACCAAAGTAACCGTTACCAATCTTTCAAACAAAAAACAATCTACCTATCACCTGGTATCTGAAAAGGAAGCAGATCTCAAGCTTGGCAAAATCTCTGTCTCTTCTCCTATAGGAAAAGGGCTGCTTGGGAAACAGGTTGGTGAAGTGGCGGATGTAATAGTACCAGCAGGGAAACTTCAATTTAAAGTTGAAAGTATAACAGTATAATATTTCTCAGATTCCCAAATTAGAAATTATTTTTTCCTGTACATTCCTGAACTCCGCATCGCTTAATTTCAGTTTTGGATTTTTAAAATTCATATCATTCAAATGGTCAATGGGAATTAAATGCATATGCGCGTGAGGAACTTCTAACCCTACAACAGAAATCCCGCACCGGTTGCAGGAGAAAGATTTTTCAATTGATTTTGCGATGGGTTTGGCAAATAGAAGAATCCGGGAAAGATACATTTCATCCAGATCAAAAAAGAGATCGGTCTCGGTTTTAGGTATCACCAGGGTATGGCCTCTGCGCAAAGGATTAATATCCAGAAATGCCAGAAACAAATCATCTTCGGCGATTCGGTAGGCGGGGATTTCCCCATTTATAATTTTCGAGAATATTGTCATTAACGTTTTTTAATAGTATGGAAGTGTGAAAGTGTGGTAGTGTGGTAGTGTTGTGTGGAGTGTATATAACTACCACACTACCACACTACCACACTTGTTTTCAGACGACTCGTTTCGGATTCTTTGCAACGAATTCTCTCCATCCATTTATTTTTTTTCCTGCATTCACAGGAGTATTGAATTGATAATGGTGACAAAGTGCAACGGCCAGCGCATCTGATGCATCGAAACGGTCTATCTTCATCCGGATTTCTAAAATCTGCTGAAGCATTTTCCATACCTGTTCCTTTCCCGCATTTCCATTCCCAGTGATAGATTGCTTTATTTTCCGGGGCGCATATTCTGTTACAGGGATGCCCGATTGCATGGCAGCTGCAATAGCAACTCCCTGCGCACGTCCGAGTTTAAGCATACTCTGTACATTCTTTCCAAAAAAAGGAGCTTCAATGGCAAAATCATCAGGCTTGAATTTCAAAATGAGTTGCTGGACAGTAAAATAAATCAACTCCAGTCGCTGATATGCATCTAATCGCACAGGCACATGCAACACATCCATTTCTATGAATTTTGTCTGATGTCCATCCACACATATCAATCCCCATCCCATCATGAGAGTTCCGGGATCAATGCCCAGGATTATTTTGGAGTGCTTTTGCAGAGGGAACGTTATTTTTGATTGTGGTGTTGAACAAAAATATCAAATTATTAGTCAACTATGTAGCCGGACCGGTCATTATGTTGTTTCTTTTCTATACCGTAGCCAGAGAACTGCATAAACAACCACACTGGAAAGACTCACTTAAGCAGATGCTGGAAGCAGCCACAGGTAAACAAGAGTGGAAATTGTATGCGATGTTTGGGTTGATGTGTGTAAACTGGACCCTCGAAACATTCAAATGGCGGATTGCATTACGACCCGTGCAGGCAATCGGATTCATGCGCGCATTTAAAGCTATACTGGCAGGAACCTGTATCGCTTCATTTACACCTAACAGGGTGGGAGAATACCTTGGGAGAATGTTATATGTTGATCCGGGTAATAAAATCCTTTCAGTTGCCCCGACTATCCTTTGTAGTATGTCCCAGATGCTGATAACACTGACTGCCGGATTTGTTGGCATCTATTTGTTTTCGATTTTACCATTTCAATTTCAGACAGTATGGTCATCTCCAGTTTTTTTGAGATCGGCCATGATTGTGACAGGAGTAACAGCAATCGGTTTAGCCCTGATTTATTTCAGGTTTGATCCACTGGTAGCCATGGTGAATAAATGGATGGGGAAGAACAAAAAAAACTTCTCCATGCCTCAAAATTTTAATTTTCCGGTTTTGGCAACCATACTGTTCATTTCGTCGATTCGTTACATGGTATTTATATTACAATATTTCCTTTTATTTTCTCTTTTCGGTATTCCGTTGACAGTAATGCAGGTGTTTACCGGCGTTAGTGTTATGTTTGTTTTGATGGCTGTTGTACCCACGTTAACATTTTTAACAGATCTTGGATTTCGTTGGGCTGCCGGTATTCAGATATTTCAGGTGTTTACATTGAATACTGCGGGTATACTTGCAGTATCACTGGGTATCTGGCTCATCAATTTAATAATCCCTGCGTTGGTTGGGAGTTTATTAATTTTAAGGATAAAATTATTTAGCAGCAGATGAAATCAATCAGCGCAATCGTATGCGTTTTATTAATAACCCTTTCTTTACCCTTAAAAGCAGGCGATGACTTTTGTGGTATTAAAAATCATGCTTTTCAGACAGGTGAAAGTATAACGTTCAGGGTGTATTATACTTTAGCCGGAGTATACATATCTGCGGGAGAAGCCACATTTACAGTTGCACTGGAAGATTTGAATGGGAAACCTGTTTATCATGTAACCGGTTCCGGCAAAAATTATTCTTTCCTGGATAATTTTTTCAAAGTAAGAGATAAATACGAAAGTTTTATAGATACTTCAAACCTCCAGCCATTAAAATTCATTAGGAATGTGAGCGAAGGTTCCTATAAAAAATACGAAAATATCAGCTTCAATAAAACTGCAAATACAGCTATTACAAATTCAGGTGTTTTTAAAACACCCGAATGCGTGCAGGACGTTTTAAGTACAATGTATTATGCACGTAATATCGACTATGATAAAATGCAACCGGGTGATAAGATTCCGTTTTCCATGTTTCTCGACAACCAGGTTTATAGTCTTTATATTCGTTATGTCGGTAAAGAAACCATCAAAACCAAATATGGTAAGTTCCATGCAATAAAAATAAAACCTCTGCTGATTAAAGGGACTATATTTGAAGGCGGTGAAAAAATGACCGTCTGGATAAGTGATGATGCAAACCATATTCCGGTTCGCGTTGAAAGTCCGATAAGTGTGGGAAGTGTAAAGGTGGACATGATGGATTTCCGCAACAGGCGGACCCCTCTGAGTTCACTGATCAGTCTGAGGTAGTAATATGTCGATTTCATTATAACCCCTTCCTACATGAAAAAATTCCTGAAAGTTCTGGGCATTATCGTGCTCAGTATCCTTCTCTTGCTCGTAATTATTGCAGCTTATATTAAAACTGCCTTACCTGATGTCGGACCTGCACAACAAATAACTATTGCAAAAACACCTGAAAAAATAAAACGAGGCGCATACCTGGCAAAAAGTGTAATGATTTGCATGGACTGTCACAGTAAACGCGACCCGGTATTTTTCTCAATGCCCATGGTATATTCCACGATCGGTGAAGGCGGAGAGCAATTTGATCAGTCCATGGGATTTCCTGGGGTTTATTTTTCTGCGAATATTACACCTGCAGGTATTGGCAGCTGGACAGACGGAGAGATTTACCGGGCCATTACAACCGGTGTCCGAAAAAATGGGAAACCCATATTCCCGGTTATGCCTTATCATTCTTACAGAAGAGCCGATCCGGAAGATATTGAATCCGTGATTGCTTTTCTCAGATCGCTGAATCCCATTCAAAATATTGTTCCGGAATCCAAATCAGATTTTCCAATGAATATTATTCTGAATACAATTCCTGAAAAAGCTGCACCCCAACCAATTCCTTCGTCCGGAGACAGTATTGCAAACGGCAGGTATTTATTTAATATTGCTGCCTGCCATGATTGTCACACACCATTTGAAAAAGGTAAGTTCATTGAGTCCCTGGCGATCGGTGGTGGGCGGGTATTTCCTGTGCCAGGAGGTATGGTAACTTCGGCTAATATCACTCCCGACAAGAAAACGGGAATTGGATTATGGACCAGAGATGCGTTCATCCAGCATTTTGCCACATATAGAGACAGCACAAATGCACATCGGACAGTTCAATCCGGTGAATTGCAAACCATCATGCCCTGGACGATGTACGGAAATATGACGAATGAAGATCTTGGAAATATCTATGCGTATATACAAACTATTAAACCCATTGACCACGAAGTTGTAAAATGGCACCCTGGCAAATGAGGAACCAACTATTATAATGTGGTCCCACATTTTGCGGGACCACATTATTTATTTATGTCTCAGGCTTTCTACTGACTTTTCCATCTGCATGCTGCGCGATCCTTTGACAAGGAATACAGTGTCATTAAAATTCCGGGATGCAACCCATTTGCCGGCTTCTACTGAATTCTTAAAACTTTTGTAAGGATGTTTGATTTTTAAAAAGTCGCCGCCAACAAGTACTACATCTTTCCATTTATTGGTGCCGATTTGACGAAGGATCTGTTCATGTTCAGTGATGCTTTCATTACCCATCTCCGCCATGGCTCCCAGCAGTAAAATTTTATCAGCCCCGGGGAATCGAACGAAGTTTTCTATTGCCAGCTTCATGCTCGAAGGATTGGCATTATATGCGTCCAGCAGTATAATGTTGCTTCCTGCTTTAATCAGTTGCGAGCGGCTGTTGGAGGGCTCATAACTTTCAATTCCGTTTTTTATGGCATTCGCTTCCACATTAAAATAATTACCTACACAAACAGCTGCCAGCACATTCGGCAGATTATAATCTCCCGTCAGCAGGGTTTGAATAGTTCCTGAAGGCTGGCCTTTTGTAATGCTGACAAATAAATAGGGTGTTAATGCTTCCGTTATACCCGTTATATCAGCATGTGCGGTACCGTAAGTAATAATATTTTTTAGAGACACTGCTCATCTTTCTGAGATAGTCATAATCCCACATTACGAAGGCAGTTCCATCATGTAACCTGATATAATCATAGAGCTCTCCTTTACCTTTTTTAACGCCTTCGATATTTCCAAATCCTTCGAGATGTGCTTTTCCGACATTCGTAATCAGCCCATGGGTCGGCCGGGTATATAAACAATAACCCGCAATTTCACCCAGGTGATTGGCGCCCATTTCAATAATGGCGATTTCAGCATCATTTTTTATTTTCAGAATTGTAAGAGGAATGCCGATATGATTATTCAAATTGCCTTCAGTAGTATAGGTTTTATATTTTCCGGAAAGTACCGCATGAATGAGTTCTTTGGTAGTTGTTTTCCCATTACTTCCTGTAATGGCAATAAATGGAATTGAAAACTGGTTTCGATGGTGAGCTGCGAGTGCCTGCAGGGTCTGCAGGGAATTTTCAACAAGGATCAAGCGATCGTTTACAACCATGGGTGATTCGTCAATAATCGCGTAGGCAGCACCGTTATCAATCGCCTGGTTGGCAAAAAGATTGCCATTAAAATTTTCTCCTTTCAGGGCGAAAAAAAGATCCCCCTTTTGAACTTTGCGCGTATCTGTGCAAACGGAAGGATACTTAAGAAATAGCTGATATAAATCTTCAATGGAGAATGTTGGATTATTATTTTCTTCGGAACCAGGTTTATCCATATTCAATCATTTATTAATGCTCTTCAAAATTTACTCATTAGCTTTAAGCCTAAGGCTTTTGGCTCTGAGCTTAAAACGCAAATCTAATAAACAAAAAAGCCATCATGCATTCAGCGTGATGGCTTTTATAAAAGTGTTTTAGCTAGATTTTATTATTGCTTGCGTGCGTTTTGCTTTCTTTCTTTATAACTGATACCAGTTTGTCTTCCGTTACCTGCCGCACTACCAACACGATCCATTGCACAACGGAAACCGACCGTGGAGCTTGCCTGATCTTCTTCCATGAAGCGGCGTGTTCCGGGGCCGAGCCAGTATGCACGATCATCCCAGCTTCCCCCTTTAATGACCCTTGATTTATCACTGATCAGAGTAGTTTTACCGTAACCATAGCTAATCCCGGCAATCAGGGAGTCACCATCCAGGTAGTTTATGACATTTCCTTTCTGATAGTTTCTTCTGTTTTCGCTTTCTTTATCTGTTACATCACGGTATTTAATTCTGCCCAGGCTGTCTCTTTCAGGTTTTCCTTCTTTGTTAAGATCCATCGTTTCAAATTTGTTACCACGGAAAGGCGCAACACCATTAACGTCCTGAGATGAAAGAGGTCTGAATACGTCTTCAACCCACTCACTCACGTTACCTGACATATTATATAAGCCGAAACCATTCGGATAAAAAGAAGTTACATCTGCAGTATAAACAGCGTTATCATTCAATCCACCGGCAACACCCATATTATCTCCGGCTCCTCTTTTAAAGTTAGCCAGGAAGGTACCCTGCCATGTACCACGGCGTGAATCACGCAATCCGTTTACATTCTGGCTCCAGGAATAAACCTGTTTGTTTGCAACCAGTTCTTCACCTCTTTTTTTATCTGAAGTGCTGGGAGCAGGGTTCTGATTGATATATCCAAGCGCCGCATATTCCCATTCTGCTTCGGTTGGCAGACGGTAAGAAGGAAGTAGAATTCCATCTTCAAATGTTACCTGCGTACGTGGTGTTCCATTTGGATTCTTAAGTTCATTCTTTTTTGATTTGGCTGCAGGACCAGGCGTTGCCTGATATTCACCCACCAGGTAAGACTTGGTGTTGAAATTTTCCTGTCCAAGTCCCTGAATGTTTTTCAAAGAATTCTTGTTGATAAATCCGCGATCTACCAGCGCTTTTTCATTCACACGATCGGTTCTCCATAAACAAAAATCTTTAGCCTGTCTCCAGCTAACACCTACTACAGGGTAGTAATTATAAGATGGGTGACGGAAATAATATTCAACCAGTGGTTCATTATAAGCGAGTTCACTTCTCCACACCAATGTATCAGGAAGTGCATTATTACGCACTGTCTGATATTCATCTCCTTCAAACACATTATTTATCCAGTACAGATATTCACGATAATGCACATTGGCAACTTCGGTTCTGTCAATATAAAACGAGTTTACGGTAACACGACGAGGGATATTATTCCAGTCACTCATCACGTCTTCTTCAGTTGCACCCATGGTGAAAGTACCTCCCTGAATAAAGACAAGACCCGGACCGGTACGCTGTTCTTTTTCCTTGGACACCTGGTATCCCCCCATGTTCTTATCATTATAATTCCAGCCGGTAACAGCAGAAGATTGGACTTTTGGTTTACAAGAAGCCATTGCTGCGGCACAGGAAGCAAGGATAACGAGATTTTTGAAATTCATAGAAAACGAATTTAACCGTGATATGTTAAGTGTAGAAACGTGGTTTTTAAACAAATATTGTAAAAATTACCCTTTGAAAGTATAATACGCTAAGAGCACGAAAATAGTTTGTTTACTGGGAAAAATCCCGTTTAGGGAATGTTAAACCCATTTGAAATGTTGGCCATCTTTTTGCTTAGCTTTGCTGATTCCTTGAAACCTTTAACTTGCGCAATATTCTGGTTATGTTTGCGTTGGATTACCAGAAGTACAGTCCGGTCATGCACTGCCTGTTTTGAAAAACGGTCTCTGAATGGCAACCATTATTGGAACTCACTAAAAACCACATGATTAGCTATTGAAAATCTCTACCCTCTAATTGCTGAAATGAGACTGAAATTGTAATTTTTTACAGACCCGCCTCATTTTACAGTCAGTTCCTTTTAAAGCTAAATTAAATTACATGAAACGACTGTTTTTCCGTCTAACTGCTATTTTGTGCGGCCTGTTATCTTTTTTCCTGGTGAATGCCCAAACGAATCCGATTAATGTAGTTACAACTGCGGTGCCGTTTTTGAGAATATCGCCCGATGCACGTGCGGGGGGCATGGGTGAAGAAGGTATTGCAACTTCACCGGACGCAAACTCGGGATTTTACAACCTTTCCAAAACTCCATTTTCAGAATATAAAACAGGGATTGCTCTTACCTATACTCCCTGGCTTCAGGATCTTGGCTTGAACGATGTATATCTGCTTGCAGCCTCCGGCTATCATAAAATTAATGACAATGAAGCCGTTACGGCTGATCTTCGGTATTTCAGCCTGGGAAGTATCCAGTTCTCCGATTATAATGGGAACAACTGGGGTGAAGGAAGACCCAGAGAATTCGCATTTGATCTGGGATATTCCCGAAAACTTTCAGATAAACTGGGTATCGGATTAGCTCTGAGGTATATAAATTCAAACCTTACCCTCGGAGCCGCTGCTGCTTCCGGAAGCATTTCAGCATATAAAGCCGGTCAGGCATTTGCCGCTGATGTTTCCCTGACCTATAAAAACATTAAAGCTAATAGCGAAGGCTGGACTTTCGGATTTATTCTGTCAAATCTTGGATCAAAAATCGGATACACGAACGATGCTACCCAAAAGGAATACATTCCTGCGAATATGGGTCTTGGCGGAAACTATACCAAGGTATTTGACGAACAAAACAAAATAAGTTTTGGTCTTGACCTGAATAAACTTCTCGTACCCGCTCCTCCTGTCCCTGCCAATGGAACCGATACTGTAAGCAATGAAGCCCTGGAGGAATATTATAGTCAGAGCGTGGTGAGCAGCTGGTTCAAATCATTTAATGGCCAGTGGAATACGGTAAATGCTTCCATCGGTGCGGAGTATACTTATATGGATCAGTTTTCTTTCCGCCTTGGTTATTTTTGGGAGAGTCAGGATCAGGGTGGCAGGCAATATTTTACAATGGGTATTGGTTTGAAATATAATATACTCGGATTGAATTTCTCATACCTTATACCTTCAGGATCCGGTATTACAAGAAATCCATTGTCCAATACGATCCGTTTCGGACTTGTATTTGACCTCGACGGACCAGTTGTGGGAACAACCAATACGGACCAGTAATATAAATATTTGAAAAAAAGAAAAATTGGATAATTGAAAGCTTATTTTCAATTATCCAATTTTCATTTCCACCAGGTGGTGGAATAAATTACCCGTATGTCTTATCGCATTGGCCTGGGAACGGATTTTCATCAACTGGTTACCGGTAGAAAATTATGGCTGGGTGGAATTGAAATTCCTCATCATAAAGGTGCATTTGGTCATAGTGATGCCGACGTTCTTCTTCATGCCATTTGTGACGCTTTACTTGGTGCACTCAGTCTCGGAGATATCGGTATTCATTTTCCGGATTCAGACAACAATCTTAAGGATATTGACAGCAAAATTCTATTGGAGAAAACTTTTCAGCTGATCAGGCAGAAAGGATTCCGGATCGTTAATCTGGATACCGTGGTCTGCCTGGAGAAACCAAAAATCATGGCCTATATTACTGATATGCGACTTTTGATGGCGGATATCCTTGAAGTGGATAAAAATGATATTTCTATAAAAGCAACAACAACAGAAAAACTCGGCTTCATTGGCCTGGAAGAAGGTATAATGGCACAAGCAGTTGTATTGCTGAGGAAAGTGGATTAATTACCTTTGCGCCCATGTCCATTCCGGTTAAAATCATAAATCAATCGAAACACGCTTTGCCTGCATATGCAACTACCGGTGCCGCCGGTATGGATCTGAAAGCTGATATTCCGCATATGATATCTCTGCAGCCCATGGAAAGGCAGCTGATTCCCACGGGAATTTTTATTGAGCTGCCACCGGGTTATGAAGCTCAGGTAAGACCACGCAGTGGTCTGGCTCTGAGACATGGGATAACCTGTTTGAATTCTCCGGGAACTGTCGATGCAGATTATCGCGGAGAACTGAAAGTTATCCTCATCAACCTTTCCAACACCGAACAACAAATTCATCCGGGCGACAGAATTGCACAGATGGTTGTAAGCAGGGTAGAAAAAGTAGACTGGCATCCCGTAAAGGAATTGAATGAAACAGTCAGAAGCGATGGTGGATTCGGACATACGGGGAAAGCATAAAGCCTAAAGCTTAAGGCTTAAAGCAATGAGAAGAAAGCCACGCCTTCACAAGGCATGAATAATTTATAGTTCATGAATATGGAAAATGTTGGAAAGATTTTTCTGAATTGTAGTTTGGGTTTTGTGGTGATCGTTATACTTGGAATTGCTGAAACTTCATGCCGCTCCGCTAAAAAAATTACAACTGCCATTAGTAAAAAAGACACTACATACAGAAAAATCGATACTGCCGCCGCAGAAGACTTGCACGCAGACTCACTAAAATATATTCGCCAGTTGTACAGTCATATCAAATCTAACAATATCGACTGTAATACATTTTCGGCAAAAATTAAAGTTCATTATGAAGCGACTGATGGAAAAGATTACGAATTCAATGCTTTTATTCGAATTCAGAAAAATAAAAAGATCTGGATTTCTATTAATGCATTACTGGGTATTGAAGCGTTTCGTGCGTTAATTACTCCGGATAGTGCAAAAGTTTTGAACAAATTGGATAAGATTTATCAGCAGCGTTCTATAGGTTACCTGCAGGAGATTACACACCTGCCCTTTGATTTTAATGTACTTCAGTCTTTGATCCTCGGCAATCCGATATATCTCGATAGTAATATACTTTATTACCTGAAGGATCTTCAGGGAATTTCTGTTCTAAGTGTTGGCCCGATTTTCAGAAACTATCTGACACTAAACAACGACCTAAGTCTGAGACATAGTATACTCGATGATGTGGATCAGATGAAAGATCGTTCCTGCGATCTCACCTATGGTGACTATGAAAAATCCGACACAGTGCTTTTCTCAACCTACCGGAAAATTGTTGTTTCAGAAAAAGGAAGACTGGATGTGGAAATGAGTTTTAAAAATATACATTTTAACGAGAATTTAGATTTTCCATTTTCCATTCCTAAAAATTATAAACGCAACTAATCGTTATACAGTAACTTCATCCCGAACGTCCAACGCATATGCGCAAACAGGCAATCCTTCTAATTATTATTTTTTATTCGGTTAATACCTGCCTGGCTCAGGCTCCTACCCAGAGCCGTAGTGACCTCGAAAAGGAACGGGCCTCTATTCAGAAAGAAATTGAAGATGTAAAACGCTCCCTGGATATAACTCATAAAAACCGGAAACAGACGCTGGGCCAGCTTGCACTATTACAGAAAAGACTCCGTCTGCGCGAACTGGCCATTTCCAATATCAATCAGCAGTTGAATTTTATCCAGGCAGATATGAATAATTCCTGGTCTGAAATTATAAAACTCAAAAAGGAACTGGATACACTACGCAAGCAATACGCGGAAAGTGTGATTTATGCGTATGAGAACAGGACCAATTACGATTTTCTGAATTTCATTTTTGCCGCCAATAATTTTAATGACGCTATTAAAAGGGTTGAATACCTGAAATCGTACAGAACATACCGGGAACAAAGGGCAGATAATATTCTGAAAACACAGGTGCTACTCCAAAATAAAATTGACGGACTGAAGATAAAACGCATTGAAAAAGACGAGGCCCTCGTAAAACAGAATAAAGAACGCCAGGTTTTGGAAATTGAAAAGAAAGAAAAGGACCAGGTAGTTGAAGAACTTCAGAGTCATGAAAAGGAATTGAAAAAAGAGATGAACCTGAAGCAGCGGCAGGATCAGAAACTGGCAAGTGCGATTATGGCTGCTATCCGGCGGGCACGTGAAGATGCTATCCGTGAAGCAAAGAAAAAAGCAGCTGCAGATGCATCTTCAAATGTGGCAACGACGGTACCTGAAAAAACAGATCCTGCTAAAACTTCTGCAGGTTCTCCAAATACCGGTACCCCGCCATCTAATATTAAACCGGCTGCGAAAACAGCGGCACCAACAGTTTTTGACACTAAATCCGATATTGCCTTATCAGGAAATTTTGAAAAGGATAAGGGACATCTTCCATGGCCCATTGCCTCGGGAAATATTTCGATGCGATTCGGGCCTCACGAATATTTGAAAGGGCTTATTCATAACAATCAGGGCATCACCATTGAAAGTCCGTCGGGATCTTCTGTCTTGGCCGTTTTTGATGGAGTTGTACAAAGCGTATTTAATGTGGGAGATGTAAGCGCTGTGATGATTCGTCATGGTAAATATTTTACAACTTACTGTAACCTTTCTTCAGCTAATGTATCAAAAGGTCAGGAGGTAAAAACAGGACAGGTTCTTGGGAAACTTGCGGATATAGGGCAGTTGGATTTTGTAATTTCTGATGATAAGGATCGCCTCTTTGATCCTGAAAAATGGCTGAGACATTAAACAGCTGCTTTCCCGTTTAAATCTTTTCAGGAGATAATTTTTTTACAGGAAGTTCCTTCATGAGAAAGCGGTCATACAATTGTTCATAGATCGGAACGATCCGATGGATATCAAATTTCTTCGCCTGTTCGGCTGCATTGTTCTTAAATGTTTTTAAAGTTTCGTCATTCTCAAGAATCTTTATCGCATTACGACTCATAGAAACTATATCACCTACCGGGCTCATATAACCCGTTTTACCATTAATATTAATTTCAGGCAAGCCGCCCGCATCGGATGAAATCAGCGGTACCCCGGCAGCCATGGCTTCCAGAGCAGCCAATCCAAAACTTTCATATTCCGAAGGAAGGATGAAGAGGTCCGATACAGCAAGGATCTCTTCAATCTGCTCCTGCTTTCCGATGAACCGGATATCATCACAAATTCCAAGTTCCCTGCAAAGATTTTCTGCATCGTGACGGTCCGGACCATCACCCACAAACAACAATTTGGAAGGGATCTGTTTATTTACAGCTGCAAAAATTTTCACTACATCCAGTACTCTCTTGATTTTTCTAAAATTGGATGCATGCACGATGATGCGTTCATTATTGGGAGCTATTACTTTTCGGAAAGGATCAATTGCTTTTCTGTGAAACCGGTTCAGGTCAACAAAATTCGGGATCACTTCTATCTCTTTCTTAATATCAAAGATTTCATAGGTTTCATCCCGGAGATTTTCGGATACAGCAGTGATCGCATCACTTTCGTTGATGGAAAAAGCAACCACCGGCGCCAGAGTTTTATCTCTGCCTACCAGTGTAATATCTGTTCCATGTAAAGTAGTGATCACTGGAATGGTTATACCCTGTGTAGCCACGATTTTTTTTGCCATATATGCTGCAGATGCATGCGGTATGGCATAATGTACATGCAGTAAATCCAGATGATGATTAATTATCACATCAACCATCGTACTTGAAAGTGCAGTTTCATAAGGCGCATAATCAAAGAGCGGATAGGTTGTTACCCGCACTTCATGATAGAAAATATTTGCGTTGTATTCTGTGAGCCTGACGGGCTGCTGGTATGTAATAAAATGTACCTGATGCCCTTTGTCAGCAAGAGCCTTACCGAGTTCTGTAGCCAGAACACCACTACCTCCGAAGGTTGGATAACAAACAATACCTATTCGCATGTACTGATTTTATTTAGCGAAGTTAAACAGATTTTCAAGAGCTTTATAAGATATGCGTTATACTTATCTTAGCGGAAATAAACAGTTATGCGTTGGTTTTTGTTTGGTTCTTTTCTTTATTTTTTTACAGGTTCCGTTAAGGCTCAGTCTGATTCTGTTTTCATAAGAAAAATCGCAGATGAAATTTTTCAGCATAGCACAGCATATAGTAATCTGCATACTTTAACGAAGACGATTGGTCCTCGTCTTTCCGGATCCCCACAAACATATACTGCTGAAAAATGGGGACAGGAAGCACTAAAACAGGCTGGTGCAGACCGTGTTTATTTGCAAAAAGCAATGATCCCGCATTGGGTAAGGGGAGGCAGGGATCAGGCTTTATTTATTACAGGAAAAAACAGGCAGAACCTGGCAGTAATCGCCCTGGGGAATTCTGTATCTACCAAATCTGGCGGCATTACTGCACCCATGATTCTCATTCACGATTTTGACGAACTGGAAAGAAGAAAAAATGAAATAAAAGGCAAAATCGTTTTTTATAATCATCCTTTCGATGTGGATTTTGTTTGGACATTCAAAGCCTATGAAGAAGCCGTTCCCTATCGTGCATATGGTGCAAGCAGGGCTGCTAAATATGGAGCGGTAGGTGCTTTGGTAAGGTCAATGAGCAGTTCAACTGATAATTTCCCGCATACGGGTGCAATGATTTATAATGATTCATTTCCGAAAATACCCATCCTTGCAGTAGGACTGCAGGATGCAGATAAACTGGCATTGGCTGCAACTTCTGAGAAAGACCCGGAACTTTTTATTTCCACCAATGCACATGCTTTGCCCGATACAGTTGGCTATAATGTAATTGGAGAATGGAAAGGATCCGAATTCCCGGACCAGTTTATTACGGTAGGCGGCCATCTGGATTCCTGGGATCCTGCCGAAGGTGCCCAGGATGACGGCGCGGGATGCGTTCATTCCATCGAAGTATTGAGGGCACTGAAAGCTATTGGATATAAACCCAAACACACGATAAGGATAGTTTTATTTACGGATGAAGAAAATGGCGGCAGGGGTGCCAGCGCATATAGTTCTGAAGCCAAATTGAAAAATGAGAAACATATATTTGCACTGGAAAGTGATGCTGGTGGATTTACTCCCAGGGAATTCAGTTTCAAAGGAAATGAATCCCAAGTCGCCCTGATCAGGAAAAACCTTCCTTTATTCGCACCTTATGGCGTAACTTCTTTTATAATGAATGGTGCCGGCGCAGATGTGGATCCGTTAAATGATTCTACCGGAGCGCTGGCATCAGAACTGATCCCGGATTCTCAGCGTTATTTCGATTATCATCACGCCGGAAATGATGTATTTGAAAATGTAAATAAAAGAGAACTTGGAACTGGGCGCCGTTAATATGGCAGCCCTGATTTACCTGGTTGATAAATACGGATTATAAATTTACAAAAATGAAAAAATTTCTAACCTATTTTTTACTGATTGTTTTAGTCGTAGGAGGGGGATGGTTCTTTTTCCATTTTTTTTGGGTATTTGGTGAAGGCGTAAAAGCCGGGCAGCTGAATAATTTTACCAAAAAGGGATATCTATTTAAAACCTACGAGGGCAAATTAATACAGGCAGGATTACAGGGCGGATCCCCTGGTTCCGTTCAGTCAAATGAATTCCGCTTCTCTGTAGTAAGCGAATCAGTAGCCAATCAACTGATGACCAATAGCGGAAAAGAATTTGAACTGCATTATAAAGAATATAAGGGCGCAATTCCCTGGCGTGGTACTTCAGCATTTGTTGTAGATAGTGTTTACTCCATGCGTGATTCCAGGATACCGACTACGCCGTATAATCCTTAAGGAAGTGTGAGAGTGTGGTTTTATTCTCACACTCTCATACTCTCACACTTGTATTATGAAAATGGCCGGCTTCTTATTGATATCAGGCATCGCCTTTCGCCATGATTCAATAGTCTTCGTTTGAACAGATTCGGATTTTCCGGTCAGGCTAACGGCAATGCATAAACGTGTTCCATCACTGCAGTTTTTTAATATACTATCGAGAAGAGAAAGATTCCTGTAAGGTGTTTCAATAAAGATCTGGGCTGAGCCCTCCTTCCTCGAAACGGATTCCAGTTCCCGGATGGCCCGGTTTCTTTCTGCGGTTTCAATAGGCAGATATCCATGAAATTGAAAATGCTGGCCGTTCATACCGCTTGCCATTAAAGCCAGCAGGATCGAATTTGGACCGACCAATGGTTTTACAAGCGCACCTGACTCCTGGGCTGCAGCTACCAGTATTTGTCCGGGATCTGCGATACCCGGACAACCCGCTTCACTCAGGATAGCGATAGTTTTCCCCAACTTTATTTGCTGAAGGAATTCCTGTTTAACTGAATCTTCGGCTTTGTGGATCGCTAACCACTTATATGAGTCGATGTCCATTTCTTTCCAGAGTTTTTTTAAAAAGCGTCTCGCACTGCGTTCATTTTCTACAAAAAAAACCTCGAGAAGATTTTACTGCATTTAATATATAGGCAGGTAAGGCATCCATACCTTCTTCATCAAGAAAAGTCGGGATCAGATATACAGTTGCCTGACTATTCATGATTCTATATTCTGATGATAAAGGCTGATCGTAGCGGCTACCAAAGCATAGGATGGAGCCAGCACCCAGCCAACAAATGGTATAAAATGCATCAGATAAAAAACCAATCCATTACCAATGGCCAGTCCGCGGCGCTGACTGATGAACTGAATACTGGCCGAAGGAGATAAATTATGCCGTTCGCAACTGTAATCAAGCATGGAGAATCCATAAAAATAACATTCAACAAGGCCGGAGATCACGGGTGCAATAGATCCAACGAGCGGAATTAAAGATAAGAGAAGAATAAAAATAGTATAAATGGTTTGCCAGAAGAAATTCCGGAAAGCAAGTTTTATTCCCCGTCTCATATCATGAAAAAAAACAGATGAATTGAAGACAAATTCCTTTCCTTCTATAATAGATTCTGTTTTTTCACTCAGATAGGAAAATACCGGGCTTCCAAGGATGAGAAATAAATATTTAAACAGCGAAAAATAAAAGAACATCATGATGAGTCTCACCATGATGCCCACCATGATCAGGATAAAACTCCACATGGCATTGGGCTGGTGATGAATCCATAAATCCACGCCTGTAATCCTGCTGAGTTGTGAAACGGCCGTATCTGCCGAGATCCAGAAAAAATATAGTCCGATGCTGAAAAGAATCATATATGCCAGTCCGGGAATCAGAATCCACTTCCATAACTTATGTTTACCAATGAAGATATGTGCCTTTCGATAGGCCTGGATGGCAATGACAATTTCTTTTAGCAAATCAATTTTTTAACGGCGTTCAATATAACACTAATTTAGATTTTAAGCATTTGTATATGGCAGGGAAACTGAAATTACTGGATAAGTCCTTTTATGATCGTAAAAATGTTTTGCAGGTAGCCAGAGAACCTTTTAGGAAAAATACTGATTACACAACTGGATGGTTTTCGCAGCTCAGGAAGAATTGTTGAAACAGAAGCCTATGCGGGTATTGGAGACAGGGCAAGTCATGCATTTGGGGGCAGGCGCACGGCGCGTTCCGAACATTTATATGGAGAACCGGGAACTATATACATCTATATTAGTTATGGGATGCATCATCTCTTCAATGTAATTACAAATAAAAAAGGTATTCCGCATGGAGTCCTTATCCGCGCTCTCGAACCAATGGAAGGAGTTGAACATATGCTGGACCGGACAGGCAAAGAATCAGGAGATTTTTCAATTACAAAAGGTCCGGGAAATCTCTCTCGCGCCATGGGTATGAACAAAATCCATTCCGGTGGAAACGTATTTTCCAAAGAAATTTTTATTGCAGATGACGGACTGCGATATAAAAAAAATGAGATTATAGTTACCAAACGAATCGGGATAGAGGGTGCAAGGGAAGATGCTGATCTGCCTTATCGGTTTATTGTAAAGGGTAACCCTTATGTGAGTGCAAAAAAATCCTAGTACTTAGGACATGGAATTGGTTTTCTTCCATCGGCGTATTTCTTAATATAGATAAGAGAAATTTCAAATCCACCCTGGCTCTCAGATGCTGATTTCAGTGAAGAAACATTTACATCGTAAGTCATACCGACAGTGAATGAACCTACATCCAGCCCAACATAAGGAATAATAGCATCAGTCAGATTGCTGAAACGTGTCCACAAGCCCAGGTAAAGATTGATTGGGTTGGCGGCAGGTTCATCGTTGTTTAAATTATACGACCAGGTGCCTCCGATCATGGCATCTACTGCATTCGATTGTCTGCTGTATAAACCACTCAAATGGATGAAATTATTATTATTCGCATCAGATAACGGGAATGAATAACCGCCATGAAGCGTGAATCTTGGATGCAAAGTGTATAAATTATCTCCGGAAAAAGATTCAGTTGGCTGAAGGATATGGTAAGCAGATGCGCCTAAATAATAGTTATTGTTTCCATCAGTAGATCCATTATACAGAACACCCACGTTTAGGTCAAAATAACTCAGGTTAACCTGGTGTCCGCTGACCAGCTCAGAACTGGGTAAGGTCCAGCCACCCTGCTGATCCAGCTGATCTTCAAAATTCAGCCTGGTTCCGTCGAGCCTTTTACTGGCATAGGATCCCTGAAACCCGATACCAATCTGATCCCAGCCGTTTTCATCGAGTGCTTTCTGGTAAGAAGTTGAAACAGCTACATAATTGCTGGTCAGAATACCATCGGCGGTTTTATCGGTCATGGTCATTAGACCGACTCCCCACGCATCACCATTGGTAATCTTGTTTGCCATGATGTTTCCATCTACCGAAATGGTAGAAGTTATATAGGCATTATTGATCTGGGGCCATTGATTTCGGTAATTGCCGGCCACCCGAAGGGCACCGTTGAATTTTCCGGTCAGTGCCGGATTTAATGTAAGAGGCGAAGCAAAAAACTGCGAAAATGCAGGGTCCTGTGCCCTGGATATACCTGGGAAAAAGTAAGTAACACAAAACAGGACGTAAATAATTCTTCTCATAAACACCATCCTTTGATTACGGCCGGTTTGCAGTTCTTGGTAAGCCGGACATTGTTATCAGCTAACAACTGACGGTTATTCCGGACAAGGATAATGGATTCACAGGTAAGATCTTATCGACGAGCGTTGAAAATAAACAAAATTACTGAAACAAGGAAGCATTCAGTCCCTGGTTTAAAGCTGGGTCTTACTACCGAACGACAGGTCTCCTGCATCTCCGAGACCCGGAACGATATATCCTTTTGCAGTCAGTTCGTCGTCTATCGCACCGCACCAGATTTTACAGGCTGGTAAAGCCCGGCGCAGATATTCAATTCCGACCGTACAGGCTATAGCTGTAACGATATGGATCTCAGCGGGGTTGCCTTCGCTTCGCAATTGCTGGATGGTCTTCACCATCGAAGAACCAGTAGCCAGCATGGGATCTGAAATAATCAAAATCCGGTTATCAAGTTCCGGACTGGTGATATAGCTCATGCTGATTTCAAAAGAACCGTCCCGGTCATGTTTTCTGTAAGCAGAAATAAAGGCATTATCTGCTTTATCAAACACATTCAGAAGACCCTGATGCAATGGCAGACCCGCCCGAAGAATAGTTGCCAGTACCGGCTGATTTTTGAGCATTTTTGAATTGGAAATGCCCAAAGGCGTTTGAATTTCCAGCTCTTCATATGCCAGGTTGCGGCTGATTTCATAGCCGGCAATTTCTCCGATCCTTTCCAGGTTTCGCCGAAAACGCATCCGGTCTGTTTGGACTGACTGATCCCTTATTTCTGCGATCCAATCGCAGAGAATCGAGTATTCCTGGCTCAGATTTATCACCATAGATAAAAATTAAAAATCCGATATTCGGAATTCCGTCGGCATTAAAACTAAAATTAAAAGATTGAATCATAAAATCATTTCCTATGCAGTATAATGTGATTGGATTGATGAGCGGAAGTTCACTTGACGGATTGGATATCGCTTTTGTTCATTTTGAAGAAGTTGCAGGTAAATGGCAGTTTGAAATATTGGAAACTGCCTGTATTCCCTATTCACCGGTATGGCGGAGAGATCTGGCATCTTCGGGGGAACTAGCAGCGAAGGATTATTTTCTGCTGCATACGTCATACGGGCATTATCTGGGTAATTGCATAAATGATTTTCTGGAGGAAAGAAATTTGTCTTACAAGGTCCAGCTTATTTCATCGCATGGACATACAGCATTCCATCTTCCGGCACAACAGATGACAGCACAGCTTGGTGACGGAGCTTCCATTGCTGCCGTTACGGGAATCCGTACTATTACTGATCTCAGGAGTGTTGACGTAGCACTGGGAGGTGAAGGAGCACCGATCGTACCCATCGGAGAAAAACTTCTTTTCCCGGAATTCGATTTTTTTTTGAATATCGGAGGCATCGCTAACCTCTCTGCCAATGGAGAATCTTTTATTGGATTCGATGTATGCCCGGCAAACCGCATCCTAAATTTACTTTCTTCAGGTTTAGAAAAAGGATTTGATGAAAACGGAACCCATGCAGCATCAGGCAGGGCGAATGAAACCCTGCTCAACCGTTTAAATGACCTCCCTTATTATAAATTGCATTTTCCGAAATCACTTTCCAATGAATTCGGCCTGAACGATATTGTTCCCATTATAAAAAATGCAAATCTTACTGTGCAGGATTCTTTGCGAACCTTTGTAGAACATATTGTATTTCAGATCTCCAAATCGCTGATTCAATTAAAGAATGAGATTTTAGAAAAAGACGATCTGCGCTTACTGGTTACCGGTGGAGGGGCACATAATCGTTTTCTTATAGAAAGACTCAGGAAGGAAATATCTTCCCTTGGCATCGAACTTGTAATCCCGGGTAACGAACTGATTGATTTTAAAGAAGCTTTGATCATGGCCCTGATGGGTGCCCTTCGCTGGCGGGAAGATATCAATGTGATGCATACGGTAACCGGCGCCTCAAAAGACAGTATTAATGGAGCGGTTTGGTCGGTGTAGGGTTTATGGGTTATGGGTTATGAGATATGGATTTTGAATATTTGTAATTGATTAGGATATTTTTCCAATGATCTCATAACCCATAACCCATATCTCATAACCTATATCCCATATCCCATAACCCTCAAAGTCCAAGCACCGTCTTTAATTTAAAATATCCCGATTTACTTACCGGCACACGGGCACCTGATCTTAATATCGCCAGATGGTTTTCTTTTTCATATGGGTCTATGCGGGTGATCTCAGAAATATTAACCATATAAGACCGATGTGTTCTGACAAACTGATTTTTGTTCAGAACGATTTCAAAATGCCCCATCGTTTTATTTTTTAATAAAGCGCCTTCCTTCGTGTGAATTTTTACATAGTCATCGGCTGCTTCCAGATAATGAATTTCTTCTACCGGAATTATGCGGATTTTCCCTGCAAGCTTAACCACTACACGATTATGCTCGGCCGGACTGGTTGAAACAGATTCAAGTAAAGGTGCCAGTTGCTTTTTGGCGGGTATGGACTTATCAGCTGATTTCCATTTTAATATAGCTTTATCAAAACGTTCCTGACTAAATGGTTTGAGCAGGTAATCCACAGCATGACTTTCAAAAGCTTTTATCGCATACTCATCGAAAGCCGTTGTAAAAATAACCGCGGGTGGTTCTTCAATCAGCTCCAGCATTTCAAAACCATTTATTTTTGGCATCTGAATGTCAAGAAAAATTAAATCAGGTTGAAGTTGCTGAATGGCTTTAACACCTTCGAATCCGTCATTACATTCAGTAATTAATGAAAGTTCCGGATGGAATTGAAGGTATTCCCTGATGATGGACCTTGCCAGCGGTTCATCGTCAATGATGATAATTTTCATGCCCTGGAATATTTATGGTTGTCGTAAATACCTGATCCTTTGCCGAGGTTTCTACGAGATCTGTTCTTGCAAATAATAAATATAGCCTTCGTTTTACTGAATTTAATCCGAACCCTGTTCCATGACGGGGGCTGGCCGTTTCCGGATCAAAAGGATTCTGAACTATTACTTTCAATAAATCCTGTTCTTTAAGAACAGAAATATTAATCGTAACCGATTCGGTAGTATCATATAGTCCGAATTTTATGGCATTTTCTACTACAGGTTGCAAAAGCATTGGCGGAATTAACATTTGAAGACTTTTTTCATCCTTCACGATTGAAGTAGAAAGACGGTGACCGAATCTGACTTTTTCAATTTCCAGATATAATTCAAGTGATTCAAGTTCCTCTTCCATTTTTATCCACTGTTCTTCTTCTTTTCTGAGTGTAGTGCGCAAAAAATCTGATAACTGATGAATCATATTCCTTGCCTGTACCGGATTGGAAATGATTAACGCGCTGATGGAATTCAGGCTGTTAAATAAAAAATGCGGTTGTAATTGCTGGCGCAGTTTAAATAATTCGGCTTCTTTACTCATTTTCTCTGCGTCGTTTTTCCGCTGACGATTTTCCTGTTCTTCTTCCTGCGTATACCAGAGTACACTAATGATTGCCGTACATCCCAAAAGCAGGAATGAAATTACACCGCGTATCAAATAAGAATTGGAGAGAAAGAAAAGGTAGGATTTATCGGCAGGATGATCGAAGATCATATTCAAATAAAACTTACTCAGGGATACAACTGCCACACTAAATATTATGCTGAGAAAAAGTAAATAACCATAACGATCGCGGTAGGGCAGATAAAAGCGGAGAATATTAATGATCAGACTCCCTGCAGCCATCAGTAGTGCATTCGTTATTATCCCATCCAGCAGAGCGTACCTGTATGCATAGCCATAATTCATGAGCAGCATAATGTGCAGCACAGTCCAAATAATCCACCAGCCTAAAAAGCTGTTGCGGAATTTGTTGACGCTAAGCGGTGACCTGGCCAAATAATTTCGTTAAATAATTTCCAGAAATTGGTGTTTGCTGTTGTGCAGGATATGCGCTGCTTTTCTGTTTGTAAGTTCAATATATAATTCTGCATTATCGGTTTCCTGAATACGTGAATACAGTTCTGCACCATCAAGCAGCCCGCTTAGTTTATACAATTCAGCGACATTAATAAATTTCCACTGTACCAGCTTCTGATCTTCATTGAAGAATTTATCTTCTTCTTTTTCTCCCAATGCGGCAGATTTTTCAAATGCTTCTTGTGCACTGTCAGCCTGAATCAGCCTGAGTTGCTCGTCGAACTGGGCTGTATGATTTCCTTGTCCGCAGATTATCCTGTAAACGATTTTAGTGAGATACCAGTTCATAGTTTTGATTTAATAAATGATCGGATAATGTTTAATAATTTCTTATTTCTATGCCTCCAAATACAGAAGTGCCATCAATTATGAGGACTTTCTGAGGATCTGTGTTGCCTATATTCTGTCTCTTGTCTTCAATATTTCCGAAAACAGAAGTAAGCTGACTTCTTACCTCCCAATTGGAAGGAACAATTAATTTAGTACCACCCATTATCTGTGTGATGTCAAGCGATGCTGAGCCCTGGATATCTGCCTGGCTGAGATTAATTTCAGCACCGCCCATAAAAATGGTTATATCACCTCCCTTAAAATTTTTTGATATTATATTTTTATGGATGCCTCCTAATACAGTGGTCGCCTCGATATAATCTTCTGACGAAAAACTCCTGGAACCTGATCCTGCATTTCCTGTTGAACTCGTATTTGGAACAGGTTCACCGCCCTGAGTGAATCCTGTGTCAGTAAACCCAGGATATCCACGCCTCTGCCGTCTTCTTTGCCATCTTTCTTTTTCCTTTTGACTCCATCGCTCCTTCCAGGTATGATCCATCCAATAAGGTTTTTTAGGGCGTACAAGCATTATGAGTCCCACTACAATGATGACAGCTGGCCAGATGAATCGATGAATGTCCAACCCCGGAATCAGATTCTCCAGCAGAAAAAAAGTTCCTACCATTATCAAAATCAGCCATCCCGGTCCACGGAAAGCATGGTTCAATCCGCTGAAAATACCAATCACAATCAGTAACATCGGCCAGCTGAACAGCCATTCAGGGAGACCTACATCCATCTGTCTTACCAGTAATAATCCGCCGACTAAAACAAATCCAATTGGCACCCAAATACGGCTGCCATGTCTTCGCCCGATTCGGTCGTATATATCTCTCTTAATATTTCCACCCAAATCTTCTTTCGTTTCGTTGTCCGAATTATCCATTGCTATGAATTTCATGTAAATCTAAAGCTCTATGACCTTTCATTCAAGCATATCTAGGTCATTAAGCTCAGAAAGACGGTGAAAGACGGGATTTTCCCGGTAAGAATGCCTGGATCAGATCAATTGAAAACGGTCCCCGTCGAATAAACCCAGGTCACTGAGTCCAAAATGAGTTATTAGTTTGAAGCTAACGGCCCTAATATTGAAAAGTCCATCTTCCAAAAAAAAGATAATTAGGTAACCCTAGATTATGTTACTTTGTTTTTTTGGGTAATTGTAGATCAACTTTCTAATCTCCCGTGTCAACCGTATATAAAGTTTTTTTAAAAGGTTTCGATCCAGACTGAGTTGCCGTTTAACAAATGAACTTTTCTTTCTTACAATCAGGTACTGATAGTCGTTTTTAACCCATACACTGTATGTTTCGAAATACTCAATATAAAATGAGGTGATATCTAATTCATTGCAGAGCTTATTTAGAAAAATTGGATTATCAATTTCCTGCAAAGCATCCGGATTATTTTTGCGGTCAAACAGAATATAATCTGGATTGGGCAGGTTAATGAGTAATCTGGAATCCTGATCCATCCATTTCCCGACTTTACAGAAGACAGCAACATGATCTTCCTCGGGAATATGTTCCAGCACATCAAACAACAATATTTTATCGAATATTAAATTTTTTGGTTCAAAGTCCAAAATATCCGATGATGTGAATAAAATATTCTTCCTATGCAAGTGCTTTTTCGCAAACTCAATTGACTTCGGGCTAATATCTACGGCTTCAATTTTACCCTTTTTTACCTTTTGACTCAATAAATAAGTCAGTGATCCGATCCCGCATCCGATTTCTAAAATATTGGATTCAGAAGAAATTCCCAAATCGCACACTCTTTTATACAAACCAAATATTCGATCGTTTATGCCTGTCTGTATTTGATAAGCGATGAAGTTGTCATAATATTCAGACGAACCCATAAATTCAAACTCATTTAAAGGGGAGTGATGTAAAATAATCATTTGCTGACGACCTGCATATAATCGTGAGGTATTTTGCGAAGAAAACAAGGGTATAGGCTTAATAATTCTTCATCCTTTTGATCAAATATTCGATTCTCAACTTTATCTCTGAAGCTTTTTACATGCAGTTTGTGGGGTAGGTTGGAAATTCCATCAAGATTGATCCTCTCATATCGGCAGCATATAAAGTTAAAATGGCATGGGGAACTGGTGTCAAGGCCATTGGGTTTTCCAAATTGATTCGGCCCAAACTTTATTGTTGCCTTTACAAAATGACAAAATAAGGCTACAGTAGACCCTTGCAGCTTCTACTTCATAACAGTTTTATACCCGCTTCCCCACATTCTGCCAAACCAAGGTCACTGAGTTTTAAATGGGGAATTACGAGGAGTGCCATGAAGGAAAGTGTCATAAAAGGCGCCTGCAGTCGGGATCCCATTTTTTTAGCCTGGGCGTCCAAAGAAATATACGTTTCTGCAACACGGTATCCTTCATTCCCACTCATCAATCCGGCTACAGGTAATGGGAGTTTTAGAATCATCCCGTTATCAGCAAGGCTGATACCGCCTCTTTCATAGATTACTGCATTAACCGCCAGACTTAATGCCTCATCACTGGTGCCAACAGCAACAATATTATGACTGTCATGTGCAACAGAAGAAGCAAGCGCTCCCGATTTTAATCCGAAGTTTTTAATAAACGCTTTTGCGATGGGGGCCTTTCTATAACGGTTAAGAACAACGATTTTTAATATATCCTTTGAAAGATCCGCTTTCCAGATTCCGTTTTCCGATTTTATTTCTGAATTATATTTTCCAGTGATAAGCTGTCCATCAAAAGCTTCTATAACCGGATGAGGATAGGGCGATTCATCGGGAAGTGTTGCTTTGTATATAAAATCTTCCGGTTTTGTGAGAGTGCAATCAAAATGGTTGGGAAAGGTCTGATTCATTGTAGAATCCAATTTGGTCATTCCATTTTCTGATACAAGCTGACCCCGCAGATAAGTCTGAAGCACTTCAAAATATTTCAAATCTTTTAAAAGAATGAAATCTGCCGGATCACCGGTACGAAGCTGACCGACTTCAAGTTTATAATGTTTTACAGGATTGATGCAAGCAGCTGTAAGTACTTTGAACAGATCAATTTTTTTGGCAACAGCGCGGGCACATAGTAGATTGATGTGGCTGGTAACAAGACTGTCAGGATGTTTATCATCACTGCAAAACATCATATTTTCCCAATGATCTGACAGGAGGTCGGCAAGTGCTTCGAAATTTCTTGCAGCGCTGCCTTCTCTTATCAGGATCTTCATACCCAACTTCAGTTTTTCCAGCGCTTCCTCCGCGGTAAAACATTCATGATCGGTACTTATACCCGCAAGAATATATTTGCGCAGGTCTTTACCGCGCAATCCGGGGGCATGGCCATCAACAGGTTTATGATATTTTTTAGCCAGTGCAATTTTCTTCATTACTTCATCATCTCCATGCAGAACGCCGGGAAAATTCATCATCTCACTTAAATATTTTATTTCCGGTCTTGCTAATAATTGGTCTGTTTCTTTGGCATGCAATGCTGCCCCTGCCGTTTCAAACAATGTTGCAGGCACACAACTGGGAGCCCCGAAATAAAAATAAAAAGGGGATTGGCGGCCATTTTCAATCATAAATTCAACGCCGGCAATTCCGAGAACATTTGCGATTTCATGTGGGTCACTCACTGTTGCAACCGTTCCATGCACAACGGCCAGCCTTGCAAACTCTGCAGGCAGGAGCATGGAACTTTCGATATGCACGTGCGCGTCAATGAATCCGGGACAAATAAAAACATCCGGCACTATTGCATCTGGTGCTAATTCGAGAATTGAAAAAATCTTTTTGTCCGCGACGGTGAGTTCAGCAGGAAAAATTCTTTTAGCAGGAATATCAATCAGGTTTCCTTTGATCAACATGTTACAAGTATAATTTTGCGTTAAGCGTTTAATGTTCCGCGTTAGGCTTTAAGCGTCCAAGAGTCCGGGCCTTTTCTCAGAAGTTTTGCGAAGGGCTGCTTCATGTCGCCATTCGGCTACTTTAACGGGATCGCCGCTCAGAAGTATCTCCGGAACCTTCCATCCGCGAAAATCAGAAGGCCTGGTATAAACAGGAGGTGCCAGCAGATTATCCTGAAAGGAATCAAAAAGAGCGGAAGTTTCATCATTCAATACACCCGGCAGCAAACGTCCGATGGCATCCGTTAAAACAGCTGCAGGTAATTCTCCACCACTAAGAACATAATCACCGATAGATATTTCACGGGTTATAAAATGCTCGCGTATACGTTCATCGATACCCTTGTAATGACCGGAAATGATCAGTAAATTTTCACTCAGGGAAAGTGCGTTGGCTATCGGCTGGTTGAGCAGTTCGCCATCAGGACTCATAAAAATAATTTCGTCATAAGTCCTTTCTCTTTTCAGGGATTCGATAGCATTGGCAAGGGGTTCACACATCATTACCATACCAGCGCCACCTCCGTACTGATAATCATCTACCTGCCCATATTCATTAATTGCCCATTTTCTGAGGGGATGTACAAAGATTTCAAGCAGGTTTTTTTCCTTGGCCCTTTTTAAAATGGAATGAGAAAAAGAGCTTTCCAGCAATTCAGGTAATACACTTATGATGTCGATCCGCAATTTGAAAATTTGAAGACTTTTCCCGCCGATAGGGCAAAAGCAAATTTAGCGTTTTCAGCATCCTTTTGTCCAGGTTATCCTGACCCAAACGGAGCTTTGCTTGTATCTTTCTGTGGGTTTCCTTCTTATTTCAGTCTGGATTGGTTCGGGATGGCTTCGAAGATTCTTCGCAAGCTCTTCGAGAGTTCTTCGGGAGTTCTTCGGGGATTCCCGAAGGAATACCATAGAAATCCCGAAGGATTCCCGAAGGAATCCCGAACAGAACTCAAGTAAAGTATTGACAATCACTTGTTTGTACTAAAAAATACTTTACTTCAATATAAAACGGCCTGAATAGTTCTCCAATGTATTGAAATTGAAACACTTACGGCTTTAGAAAAGAGGCAGGTTTTTCTGAAGATGATTTCAAACCTGGTCGAACCCTGAATTTCCCATACCCTCCAGATCACGTCTCTGTTTTTTTGTCGGTCTGCCTACTTTGCTCAGTCTTTTACCCGTATGAAATGTGGCAGCCTGAAACTGAATACGTTCTACTTCTTCTGCAGGCGTTATATCGAGATAGTATTTAATGGCTTCTGAATGTGCCAGCCGGTGATCAAGTAGTCCTGCTACCTGGATACGCCATCTTTTGGATTCTGTTTTCACTTCGTATTTATCTCCGACATGCACCTGTTTGGAGGGTTTAACCTGACCCGATTCGTTTTTCACTTTTCCTTTTTCGCAGGCATCTGAAGCCAGGCTCCTGGTCTTAAATAACCGAATGGCCCAGAGGTATTTATCGATTCGTAATTTTTCAGTCTCTCCCATTTTGTGGTTGACGGATGACGGATGACCGTTGACCGTATTCATTTATGAAATTTTCACATTTCCTCAAATGCGTTAAGCGTTAGGCGTTATGCTTTAAGCTTTTTTAAGGCTTAGTTCTGCAAAGTACTTATGGAAAAAAGGAATCGTTTCAATACCCTTGTAAAAATTGGCGATATTATATTTTTCGTTTGGTGAATGCAGATTGTCGCTATCCAGACCAAAACCCATGAATACAATTTTTATTCCCAATTCTTTTTCCAATAACGAACATATAGGTATACTTCCCCCTCCCCTTTGTGGCACAGGTTTTTTTCCAAAACTGGCTTCGATGGCTTTTTCTGCAGCGATATATGCCAGAGAGTCCATCGGAGTCATATAAGGCTCTCCGCCATGTAATTCAAATGTATTTACACTAACAGCAGAGGGTGCTATCTTTTTGAAATATTCCAGAAGGATCCTGGCGATTTTTCCTGAAGTCTGATTGGGTACAAGTCTCGCTGAAATTTTTGCGGATGCTTTTGAAGGAAGAACAGTTTTTGAACCTTCCCCCTGAAATCCGCCCCAGATTCCATTGAGTTCAAGTGTCGGACGAATGCCTGTACGTTCATTCGTGCTGTATCCTTTTTCTCCCCAAAGTTCTTTTACGCTCAGATCCTGCATGTATTCTTTTACATTAAAAGGCGCAGCAGCCATTTTTTTTCTTTCCTCTGCTGATGATTCCAGCACGTCATCGTAAAAGCCCGGAATGGTAATATGGTTGTTATCATCGTGACAGCTGGCAATCATTTGCGAAAGAATAGTGATCGGGTTAGCAACGGCTCCTCCGTATACGCCGCTGTGGAGATCACGATTGGGACCTGTCACTTCAACTTGAATGTAAGCCAGTCCACGCACCCCGATTTCAATGGAAGGTGTTTCAAGACTGATCATCGAAGTATCGCTGATCAGGATCACATCAGCCTTCAACAGGTCTCTGTGAGAAGCAACGAAAGCACCAAGACTGGGTGATCCGATTTCTTCTTCACCTTCAATAATAAATTTGATATTGCAGAACAGCGGTCCTGCACTGTTCATTATTTCAAGAGCCTTTACATGCATAAAAAACTGACCCTTATCATCGGCAGATCCGCGTGCATATATCATCCCATTTTTTATCGTGGGTTCAAATGGAGGACTATCCCATAAATTCAATGGATCAACGGGCTGTACATCGTAATGGCCGTAAACAAGAACAGTCGGTTTGGTCGGATCAACGATTTTTTCTGCATATACGACCGGATGTCCCGCTGTTTCAAAAATGGTTGCTTTTTCGGCTCCTGCCTGCAAGAGAGATTTTTTTACAGCTTCTGCACATACAAGCATATCGGATTTATGCTGACTATCAGAACTAATGGAAGGAATTCTGAGCAGTCCAAATAATTCTTCTAAAAACCGTTCTTTATTTTTTTCCTGATATTTCTTCCAGACTTCCATTCTAATTATCAATTATAAATTATTAATTATTGTCTGTCATCTGTCATGTGTCAACTGTCAACTGTCAACTGCCAATTGCCAATTGCCAATTGCCAACGATCAACCGAAATTACCTAAAAAGGAGTGTTTACATCGTGCTTTTTATTTGGAATAGCGTTTTGCATTTCCCATACAATTTTTTTGATGAATGGATGTTCACGTACATGGCAGTCAGTTTTTATGCAAACAGGGCAACAGTCAGGGATACATCCATCTGAATGAACAAAAAATTCCATAACAGATCCAAATTCGGATTGAATAAGTTTACGAAGTTTGTCGATTTCTTCGTGAGCTTCACGAACGTTTAAATACCAGGGAACGGTCATATGACAATCAACATGCAGTACATTACCAAATTTTATTACACGCAGATTGTGAATATCGATCCAGTTCGCCTGGCGGCTGTTGTTTAAACGGGCAATTACTTTACCCAGAATTTTCTCATCGGCTTCATCCATGATACCCGCAACGGACTTTCTGGCTATCCGATAACCGATAATCATGATGACAACGGACACAATGATCGCTACAATGCTGTCCAGTTGGTGGATATGTGTAAAATAAATTAGTGAAAGTCCGACGATGATAGCGAGTGTGGAATAGGTATCAGACTTCAGATGTTGTCCGCTGGCCTCCAGAGCTTCAGAATTATTTTCCCTGCCTTTTTTTACGGCATAATAACCTACCCCAAAATTAATAACAGCAGAAATGCCCACCAGCAAAATGCCATAGTTGAGTTGTTGTAATTCCCTGGGATGAATAAGCTGGTTCACCGCCTCATAAATAATAAAAACACCGGCCAGCATAATCAGCGTGCCTTCGATGGCCGCTGAAAGAAATTCTGCTTTACCATGTCCGTAAGGGTGGTTACTGTCACGCGGTTTATAAGCAATGGTTAAACTGTACAGCCCTACAATTCCTGCAATCACGTTTACAATACTTTCCAGCGCATCTGTGAGGATGGCAACTGATCTTGTGAGCCACCAGGCAATAATTTTTATGGAAAACAAAAGCACAGCAACAAAAAGAATCCAGGATTGAATGCGGAGGGTTTCTTTGTTTTTATCCACAAAATATTTTGTCTGCAAATGTAAATGGAATAAGACCTAATCCAGGTGTTAATGATCCCTTTTTATAAGGAGCTTACGCTTTATTTTCTGCAGACTTTGGTTTGCGGAATTTTTTCAACAGGCGATTATAAAATTCCCTGTTAAAAAGCTGCGAATCATTCATGGCTTTATAGGTAAGAAAAATGCCGATGGGCAGGAGTACAAAGGTGGCCATCCACATGCCAGTGAAAGGCTGCATCACATCTTCTTTAACAAGCTTACTTCCGAAATTATTCAGCAGAAAAAAGATTACAAAAAATATTACGGCGAAAATCAATGGAAGACCGATACCACCTTTGCGAATGATGGAACCCAACGGTGCACCAATCAGGAAAAGAACGAGGCAGGCTATGGACATGGTGATTTTTTCATGCCATTTCATCAGGTGCATACGAAGGTTCTTACGATCATTATCATAATTGACTGCTGATATATCTGTAACGCCTTTGATATTACCGATGATGTTATATACTTTCAACAGAAGTGGGTGCAGTACTGAATCCGGTATGACCTGTTGAAATGAATCTACCCTTGCTACTGTGGGCTGGGCTTTCCAGGGACTATCCAGATATTTCAGTATCGGGATATTCGGTCTCAATAGATTTTTAGTTTGTTTCTTATAAGATCCGGTTATTTTTTCAAGAGAATCAATAGTGGTTGCCAGTTGCCGCATATTAAGCATCTGGTAATTATTTTTAAAAGTGCTGTCATCCGTTTTATTAAGTTTGAAGGAACTCAGGTCGAAAACTTTTTTATATTCTTTAAAACCCATTCGTATGAGTTGTGTATTGATAGAATTCCTCTGCCCTTTTTCCTGATAATTCCAACCGTTTTTCAGATTGAATTCAAGGAATTTCTTGTCCTTTGAAATAGTCATTTTACCGCTTTCAGCCACAATGATATTATCCTGCAAAAGGTTATAATTATGCTGATAAATCAGGATATCATGAATGCTGGCACCGTCTTTTTCTTTTCTGCCAATCTTAATGATATAGCCGTCTATTTTATCATAGAACACTCCTTCTTTAATATCGAATGCCGGTTTGGAAACGATGATATCAAATTTGAGCGTTTGCATTTTAAGCTGGGCTACGGGAATAATATAATTATTAAACATGAAGGCAATACCGCAAATGAATAAAGAGGTAATGAAAAGCGGTCGCATAAAACGAAGAAGGGGTATACCTGCAGATTTGATTGCTACCAGTTCAAATGTTTCACCCAGGTTTCCAAAAGTCATTATGGAAGAAAGTAATACCGCCAGGGGTAATGCCAGCGGGACAAGTGTTGCGCAGACATATAAAATAAAAGTACCGATCGTAAATAAATCAAGGCCTTTGCCTACGATGTCGTCAATATAAAGCCAGAAGAACTGAAGAACCAGGACGAACAGGGTAATAAAAAATGTAGCAATGAAAGGACCTATGAAAGCACCAATAATCAGCTTGTCTAATTTTTTTATCACCACGCAAAATTAAGCCATTAAAGCCCAAAGCTTTAAGCCTAAAGCCTAAAGCAACTTTAAAAGTGTGGTAGTGTGGTAGTGGGTGTGTACATTTTTTATTAACCGCCAACGGTCAACCGCCATCGATTAATTCCCCAATCTGTGAAATAAATCTTTAACCTGGTAGCTCCACAGCTGGGTCTGATCCTTTATATCTTTCTTATCTGCAAAGTCTTTAATCAGCAGAATTGTCTGATTGGTGATATCTGATTTTTCAATCCTGAATTCAAAAAATTCTTCCACCGGAGAATCGGACCAGTGAAACCGGACGAATTTATCCAGCTCACTTTCCAACACTTCGGCTTTGGTGGTCGAACCATTCCATGAGAAACTGAATATATTATCCCGTTCATCTACCTTATCTGCAAACCATTCCTGAAGTCCGGCCGGGGTACTCAAAAACTCGTATAAAATGGAAGGAGGGCACTTTAACGAATATTCTAACGTAAACTGCTGTTTCTTGCTCATCTAATTGTGCTATTGTTCGTGGGCTGCAATTATAGATAAATATTTGATGACCTGAAATTTTTTTTAATTCTCCGGAAAGTGCTGATAATGAAGAAATCATCCATGCCCAAAATGGGAATGACTTGAAAATCAGATCTTTAACAAGGTTCTCGTTTGGAATTTTGAACCTAAATCCTTATATTGATCCAGGTAAATGGAATCTTCTTCACTTATTATAAGAAAAGATTCATTTATACGTTTTTATTCATATCCATATATCTGAATAAGAATAACCTTTTAAACCTATAACCCTTTAAAATTACCTGCCCATGAGTATGCGTCAACTCAAGATCACGAAGAGTATTACAAATCGTGAGTCTCAGAGCTTGGAAAAATACCTGCAGGAGATCGGAAAAGTTGAATTGATCACACCGGAAGAAGAGGTAAAACTCGCTATCCGTATAAAGCAGGGCGATCAGAAGGCCCTCGACAAACTCACTAAAGCCAATCTTCGATTTGTAGTATCAGTAGCAAAACAGTATCAGAACCAGGGCTTAACCCTGCCAGACCTCATCAATGAAGGAAATCTGGGCCTGATAAAAGCTGCACAGCGTTTCGATGAAACCCGCGGATTTAAATTCATTTCTTATGCAGTCTGGTGGATCCGGCAGAGTATTCTTCAGGCACTTGCCGAACAATCCCGTATTGTTCGCCTTCCGCTGAATAAAGTAGGATTGACCAACCGGATTGCAAAAGCCTATTCCATGCTGGAACAGCAGTTTGAAAGAGAACCTTCTGCGGAAGAACTGGCTGAATTGCTGGAACTGGATATTGAAGAAGTTTCATCTACACTTGGCATAGGCGGAAGGCATATTAGCGTGGATACACCCTTATCTGAAGGGGAGGATAATACACTCATTGATGTGATGGAAAACCTGAATGCTGACCGTGCCGAAACAAATATTGAACACAATGAATCACTCAAAGTAGATATTGACCGGTCCCTGAAAACACTTACCGAGCGACAGAAAGAAGTCATTTGTTTTTTCTTTGGCATCGGAGTGGATCATCCCATGAGCCTGGAAGATATCGGAGACCGTTTCAGCCTTACCCGTGAACGCGTGAGGCAGATCAAAGACAAGGCCATAACCAAACTCAGGAGTAATTCAGGCGCTAAATCCCTGAGAAATTACCTGGGTATTTAATTACGAAAGCATATCATTTGATATAATATTACACTTCATTTTCTTACATTTGCCTTTCTGAAAAACGTGGATAGAACGAGATGTTTATTCACGTTTTTTCATTTCATTATTTTTAAATGATACGAGGCTTATGTTTGAAAATCTGAGCGAGAAACTCGATTCGGCATTTAAGCAGCTAAAAGGTCAGGGCCGTATTACTGAACTCAATGTGGCTGCCACCGTGAAAGATATACGTCGCGCATTGATTGATGCAGACGTGAATTTTAAAATTGCCAAGGAATTTACCGATACGATTCGTCAGAAGGCCATGGGGCAAAAAGTGCTGAATGCCGTAAGTCCCGGCCAGTTAATGGTAAAAATCGTACAGGATGAACTGACACAACTGATGGGTGGCAACGAGAGCGCGTTTAATGCCAAAGGCAATCCTGCTGTAATTCTCGTTGCGGGACTACAGGGAAGTGGTAAAACCACATTTAGTGGTAAACTCGCGAATTATCTCAAATCTCAAAAGGGATTTTCTCCCCTTCTGGTAGCTGCTGATGTATACCGTCCGGCAGCAATAGAACAATTAAATATCCTCGGTGCACAGATTGGAGTTGATGTATTCACTTTGGAAGGAAGCCTGGATCCGGTAAACATTGCCAGACAAGCGGTAGCTGAGGCTAAAAGCAGGAATAAAAATGTGGTTATCGTGGATACAGCCGGCCGTTTGGCCATCGATGAAGCCATGATGACCGAAGTTGCGAATATTAAAAAAGCAGTAGACCCGCAGGAAATCCTCTTTGTGGTTGATTCTATGACGGGTCAGGATGCGGTCAATACGGCCAAAGCCTTCAATGAAAGACTGGACTTTACCGGGGTAGTTCTGACAAAGCTTGATGGAGATACCCGGGGTGGTGCTGCCCTTTCCATCAAATACACTGTAAACAAACCTATAAAATTTGTCAGCAGCGGGGAAAAAATGGATACCCTGGATGTGTTTTACCCTGATCGTATGGCACAGCGTATCCTGGGAATGGGCGATATCACTTCACTCGTTGAAAAGGCCCAGTCGCAGTTTAATGAAGATCAGGCGAGAAAACTTGAGAAAAAAATAAGAAAAAACCAGTTCGATTTCGAGGATTTTAAACAACAGCTGGATCAGATTCGTAAAATGGGTAATATCAAGGACCTTCTGGGCATGATTCCAGGCGTTGGCAAGTCCATCAAGGATATTGACATCAGTAACGACTCATTTAAAGGCATCGAAGCCATGATCGGCTCCATGACGCCTTATGAACGTGCAAATCCCGACTCTATTGATCAGAACCGGAGAAAACGTATTGCAAAAGGAAGCGGTAAGGAATTACAGGAAGTAAATGCATTTATGAAGCAATTTGAACAGATGAAACAGATGATGAAATCCATGAATAAAATGCCCATGGGCGGTATGGGCTTTGGAAAACGTTAAATTTCCCACTCATCAAAAAATAGGATAAATCATTCGGGATTTTATTCATCATGTATTACATTTGCATCAACAGATTGCTTCTTGCAACCTGACTTTAAACCTTATTAAATAACGCATTTAAATTTTTATTTAAGATGCCAGTAAAAATCAGACTCCAAAGACATGGGTCTAAGAAAAGACCATTTTATTTCATCGTCGTCGCCGACATCAGAGCTCCAAGAGACGGTAAATTCATTCAGAAAATCGGTACTTACAATCCTTTAACTGTTCCTGCTTCAGTTCAGCTTGACCGCCAGAAGGCGCTTGACTGGCTGCATAAAGGAGCACAACCTACAGATACGGTTCGCCGCATTCTGAGTTATAAAGGTGTATTATATCTGAAGCACCTGTTGCGTGGCGTTAAACTAGGCCTTTTTGACGAAGCGGCAGCTATGGAAAAATTTTCCAAATGGCATAGTGAACATGAGTTGCATGTTAAAAAACGTCAGGAAGACAATCGTAAAGCAAGGCCCGGTGGAAGACGCGGTCCGGCTCCGGCAAGAAGAGTAGAAAGAAAGCAGGAGAACGAAGCTCAGGGTTAAACGATGTAAAATATTTTTATCAAGGCTAACCGTCCGCCAGCTGGTGGACGATTAGCCTTTTTTATGTAGCTCACAGATGGAAAATAGTTATAGAAATATTGGCAAAATCGTTTCAGTATTTGGACTGAAGGGCGAAATGATCGTTCAGCATCATCTGGGTAATAAAATCGCTGTTACAAAAATGAAAGTGATTTTTCTGGAAGAAAAAAAAGACGAATTGCTACCCTATTTCATAGAAGCTGCGAGAAAAAAAAGTGAAGACGATTTATACCTGAAGCTGGAAGGAATTGACAGTAAAGAAGCAGCTTCAAAATTTATGCGCCGGGAGGTTTGGATGAAAGAAGAAGAAGTGCAGATACATACCCGGAAAAATAATCCGATAGGATGGGTTGGTTACTGTGTTGTTGACAAGGGCATCGATCTAGGTAACATTCTCGAAATAATCGAACAACCCCATCAGGTACTTGGCCGGCTGGAAATTGATAGCAAAGAAGTGCTGATTCCAATAAATGATCAAACCCTTGAAAAGATAGATCACAAAACGCGGAGACTTTTGCTCAATCTTCCTGATGGGTTGCTGGAAGTGTATTTAGGTTAGTGTGGAAGTGTGGTAGTGTGGTAGTTTAATGGAGTGATGAAAGTTTGTAATTTCCGGTCAACTGTCAACTGCCTGCTGTCAACTAAATTAACAGATTCCACAAAATATATGCACCCCGAAGGCGTTGACCTTTTATGAAAGTCCCTACTCTTTTCATAAAATATCTTCTTAAAACAGTCTTATTTTTCCTTATCTGCATTGAAATAAAAGCCCAGCCAATAACAGGTATATGGAAAGGAAAACTGGGAAATTCAAGGGTTGAACTTAAGCTGATCCGAAAGGGTGACAGCCTGATCGGCACATCCTATTATTATGATTCAAAAACGAGTTACCGGCGTTATTCAATAAAAGGTTATTTTGACGATAAAGACAACGACGTTATCTGGTGGGATGATGTTTTGCTAGAAGAATATGGCTCGCATCGGAATTCAGAAGCGACTTCCCAAGCGCTGCTTGCTGTGGCCGATTTCAATTGCCCCGGAGAAGGTGTCATGAAGCTGGATGGAAAATCTTCTCTTAAGGATGACGTACTAAAGGAAAAAAAAGAATTACACCTGGTGAAAGGAAGTTCTGCCTCTCTTTTCCCGGATGAATGGGACTTTCTGATTGACAATTACGTTTACGGTGTTAACCATCCGGAAATAGTTGACAGTATTGAACAAATAGCATTTAATCAGGAACCAGCATCTTCAGGAAGCGAATTAGCGACACAAACAACTCCCGAACCAATTGTAACTTCAGGAACAGCATTCATTCCCCGCCCACAGTCAAATGTTCCTTCCGGGGAAAATACAGAAACAATAAATACTCCCAAAGCGACTACTGCTGTATATGAAAAACCGGTTCCTGAAAAAAAAGATCTGTTGCCTCCAGCCTTTGTTCCTCCTTCACAACAGACAAACGAAGAAAGATATACCAATACGACAAAAATTTTACAAAATGTAATCCCGCTGAAAGGTGATTCCATTGAACTTCGTTTTTATGACAATGCAGAGATTGATGGGGATTCCATTGCAGTTTTTCTGAATGGCCATTTATTAAAGGAGCATATACTACTAGCTGAACAGGCTTATATCATGAAACTTTCTGTCAATGATCTTAAACAGGATAATGAACTCGTAATGGTGGCCGAAAACCTTGGTACCATACCTCCAAATACTTCTCTGATGGTCGCTGTAGTGGGAGATAAAAAATATGAAGCGCATTTAGAAAGTACGATGGGCAGCAGTGCGCTGGTGCGGCTTGTGAAACCTTAAAAGCTTAATGCTCAAAGCCTAAAACTACTTTTTGGAATCCCGACATGTAATTATATTTAAAAACATTTACATCGCGAATCTTGCAATGGTTTTAGGCTTTCGGCTTTAAGCTTTAGGCTTTCATACAACGATATTAATCATCTTGTTTTTTACGTAAATGATTTTTTTCGGTGTGGAACCGTTCAGCCATTTTTTTACAGTCTCATCTGCGAGAACCATTTCTTCCACCTGCTCTTGATTAGCATCCAGACTGATATTCATTTCTGTTCTGGTTTTTCCATTTATTGCTACAGGATATAGTTTAGCAGATTCAACAAGATATTTTTCTTCATATCCGGGATATGCAGCATCCAGTATACTGTATTCATTTCCCAGTTCATGCCATAACTCTTCTGAAACATGCGGTGCATAGGGTGCGAGAATGATCAGCAGTTTTTCCAGCACTTCTTTTTTATGTGATTTTAATTCTCCGAGTTCATTCACTGTAATCATGAGAGCACTCACCGCAGTATTAAATGAAAAGCGTCCTGTATCATCATCCAGTTTTTTTATGGCTTTGTGAATTATTTTCCATTCATTTCCTGAGGCAGGATGGGTTGTCCAGATCCTGCCTGTATTTTCATCAAAAAACAAACGCCACAATTTTCGAAGAAAGCGATAAACACCTTCAATTCCTTTAGTATCCCACGGCTTGCTCTGTTCCACCGGACCCAGGAACATTTCATACATACGAAATGTATCGGCACCATACCTTTCAACAAGTTCGTTGGGATTTAACGTATTAAATTTTGATTTTGACATTTTTTCAACCTCAGAACCTGTGAGATAAGTTCCATCTTCTTCATTTATAAATTTTGCATTGCTAAACTCGCCGTTTTTCCATCTCAGAAATTTTTCTTTATTCAATTCAAACCCATTGACAATATTTACGTCTACATGAATAGCAGAAAATTCATATGAAACTCGCTTACCTTCAAAGTAATTGTAGTTTAGATTCGGAAGTAACTTTTTTATTGAAGCTAAAATATCAAAACTTGCGTTGTCATCTATCCAGTTAAGTCTTCTCTTATTTGAAATAAACATCTGGATATCATTTACTTCAAAGAAATCGACATCCTCTTTATAGAGAGTTGACATTCTTAACCTGTAAACAAACCGGCTGCTTCCCTGTATCATACCCTGGTTCACCAGCTTTTTGTAAGGTTCATCAAAGCCAATTAAACCAAGGTCAAATAGGAATTTTGTCCACATACGACTATACAACAAATGACCCACGGCATGTTCGGTACCTCCGATATAGAGATCAACCTGACCCCAATAGTCTGATGCTGTACGACTGCAAAAAGTCTCAGAATTATGGGGGTCCATATAACGAAGAAAATACCAGCTGCTGCCCGCATATCCGGGCATGGTATTGGTCTCCAGGTGTTTTTTCGTCCATTCCGGCAGATTGGCGAGAGGCCCTTCACCATCCGGACCTGGTTTATAGGAATCCACTTTGGGAAGTTCAAGTGGCAGTTCACTTTCATCCAGCGGATAAGCAATTTCGTTTTTCCAAACAATGGGGAAAGGTTCTCCCCAATAACGCTGACGGCTAAACGCAGCATCATGCATTTTGTAATTAACGCGCCGGTTACCAATGCCCATCAATTCCAGTTTTTTAATCACCAGGGGGAGGGCCTCCCGCATGGGAACACCATTTAGAAAATCACTATTTTCAAGCAGCGCATCTTTGGTCGGGTTCGCTTCTTTACCATCGAAACTCGAACCGATAATATTGGTAATCGGAATATTAAAATGTTGTGCAAATTTAAAATCACGATCATCACCACAGGGTACAGCCATAATTGCTCCTGTACCATATCCTGCAAGAACATATTCGGAAATCCAGACAGGAATTTTACGATCATTAAAAGGATTAAGTACATAAGAACCGGTAAAACAACCAGTGATCTTTTTTTCCGCCATACGTTCACGTTCACTGCGACTTTTCACATAAGAGATGTAAGTATCCACAGCTGATTTTTCTTCGGATGTTGTCAATTCTGTTATGAACTCGTGTTCGGGGGCCACTACCATGAAATCGACACCAAAAATGGTATCCGGACGAGTTGTATAAACACGTAATTTCTCAGATGGATTTTTTTCGAAAGCAAAATCGATTTCAGCACCGAAACTTTTCCCAATCCAGTTTGTCTGCATTTCCTTCATTGCATCACTGAAATCCACTTTTTCAAGGCCTTCCAGTAACCTGTCTGCATATTCCGTGATACGCAGATACCATTGCCTTAATTTCTTTTTAACAACGGGGTAACCACCTCTTTCGCTGAATCCATTAATGACTTCATCATTGGCGAGCACCGTTCCCAGAGCTTCACACCAGTTCACTTCGCCATAGCCGCAGTAAGCAAGACGAAATTCCATAAGGATATCCTGCCGTTGTTTTTCTGAAAAGGATTTCCATTCTGAAGAAGTAAATGGCGGCATCGACCTCAATTCTGCATGGTCCTTAGTTCCCTGTTTTTCAAAAGAAGAAATCAGTGTGTCAATGGGTCTTGCCTGATTCGTGCTGCGATCATACCAGCTGTTAAATAACTGCAAAAAAATCCATTGAGTCCATTTGTAATACGAAGGTTCTGCCGTGTTGATCTGCCTGCTCCAGTCGAATGAAAATCCAATACGGTCGAGCTGGTCCCTGAAATTTATAATGTTTTGTCTCGTGCTGACGGCGGGATGTATGCCATGATCGATGGCATATTGTTCAGCGGGTAATCCGAAGGCATCATATCCCATCGGATGCAGTACATTAAAGCCTTTGAGCCTTTTGTAACGGGCAAAAATATCGCTCGCAATATATCCAAGCGGATGGCCAACATGAAGCCCCGCACCGCTTGGATAAGGAAACATATCCAGCACATAACACTTCGGTTTGCTGCTGTTATTGTAGACCTTGTATACCTGATCTGCCTTCCACCTGTGCTGCCATTTTTTTTCGATAGCGCTGAATGAATACTCCATATGAACCAACAAAAATACGCATCGTGAGGGTAAATCTTTTATTTTTGCCACTTCCTGATATCTGAATAAACAGGATTCTTCAACTATGGCACAAACCAGGAAAGGATCAGCCAAACGTTCCACACCCTCTTATATAATGGCCATCGTAGGTGTATCCCTTGTACTTTTTCTATTGGGCATTTTAGGATGGATCATTATTAATGCAAATAAACTTGGCCAGTATTTCAAGGAAAATATTGCTATGAATGTGTATATCCGTGAAAATGTGTCCGCGAAAGACAGTGCTGCCCTGGTTAATTACATTGCGGCCCAGCCTTATGTCAGGGGGTATGAATATGTGACAAAGGACCTGGCCAAACAGAAATATCTTCAGGACGGAAACAAAGACTGGGGCGCCCTGCTCGACCGTAATCCTTTGCCTGCCAGTATAGATTTCCGGATCACCAAAGAATACGCCTCCATAGATTCTCTTTCCAAAATCAAAAATGACCTTCTTCAGAATATTGCGGTAAGTGATGTACAATATCCGCAATCGCTGGTGACCAACCTGAATAATATTATAAATAAGATCAGCATTATTTTACTTTCTGTGATCGTTATCATTTCAATACTGGTTATTTTTCTGATCGATAATACGATTCGACTGGCCATGTTCAGCAACAGGTTCCTTATAAAAACAATGCAGATGGTTGGAGCTACGCGCTGGTTTATTTCAAGACCGATGGACCTTCGGGCATTCATAAACGGTCTTATCAGCGGTTTACTGGCTGTAGGTGGTTTAATTGCCATTATTATTTTCGCGGAAAATCAATTGCCTTACCTTAAAGCCCTTCGGGATTATCCACTGCTCATTATGTTATTTATTGTTATCATTTTGTTAGGCATCTGTATTTCCTTTTTCAGTACCCATCGAAGTGTACTGAAATATCTCAAGATGAAATTGGACGAATTATATTGATTTTTGTACATTGCGAACCTATTTACATTATGGCAAAACAAGTAAAAACAGTCGTTTTAGGAAATTATAAAACTTTGTTCGGAAAGGAAAATTACCGTTGGATGGCTATTGGCTTAGCCCTTGTCATGCTTGGACTCCTGTTAATGATCGGAGGAAAAAGTCAGGACCCAAATGTGTTTAACGTTTCTGAAGTGTATAGTTTCAGAAGGATCACGGTAGCGCCGATTTTAATTCTCGCGGGCCTGGCTCTTGAGATTGTTGGGATCTTTAAAAAACCCAAAGCTCAGCATCCCCAATGAGCCTGATTCAAGCCATTATCATTGCTATTATTGAAGGTATAACTGAGTTTCTTCCTATTTCTTCTACGGCCCACATGAAGTTTGCCAACCCTTTGATAGGGGTTCATCAGAATGCTTTTAGTGATTTATATGAAATAGTAATTCAGCTTGCTGCAATTCTGGCAGTGGTCGTGCTTTATTACAAGAGGTTCTTCGACTTTAAAAAACTCGGGTTTTATTTCAAACTGATCATTGCACTGATTCCTGCAATCATAGCAGGCGTATTGTTAAAAAAGCATATCGACGCCATGCTCGGAAATCTTCTTTTCATTGCTATCATCATGATTGCAGGAGGCATCATTTTGCTTTTCATTGATAAACTATTCACTAAACCCCGGATTCATTCACAGGAAGGAGTTTCATATTCCAATGCATTTATCATCGGATGCTACCAGGTGCTTTCCGTATTATTTCCCGGACTGAGCCGTAGTGCTGCAACTATTATCGGCGGACTTCAACAGAAACTGGATCGCAAGACGGCGGCAGAATTTTCTTTTTTTCTGGCCGTGCCTACCATGTTTGCCGCTTCAGTTAAGAGTGTTTATGATGTGCATAAAACAAATCCTGAGGTTTTTGTGAAGGACAATATGACCCAAATGGTTATAGGAAGTATTGTGGCATTTATTGTCGCTCTTCTGGCAGTGCGTTTTTTTATTACTTATTTACAGCATCATGGATTCAGATTATTCGGATATTACAGGATCCTTGCAGGTGCATTAATAATTTTTCTGATTTGGAAGGGAATTATTCCTCAATAAAATAAACGGGTATGCAGACAGCCTCCAAAAAAGTAATTCGCGGATGGGCTATGTACGACTGGGCAAACTCCGTTTATAATCTTGTTATTACCACTACCTTTTTCCCCATTTATTTTACAGCGGTTACGAAAAAACAATTTGGCAGCGACATCGTTCCTTTCCTGGGCAGGAAATTTGTTAACTCGTCTTTATATGATTATTCGCTGGCCGTGGCTTATCTATTTATTGCCTTACTCTATCCCGTACTCACATCCATAGCAGATACCCGGGGCAATAAAAAAGCCTTCATGAAATTCTTCTGTTATATGGGTTCAGCAGGGTGTGCCCTGTTGTATTTTTTTAATGGCGCGAATCTCTGGCTTGGCATTCTTTGTTTTATGATGGCTTCCATGGGTTTTGTTGGCAGCCTTGTATTTTATAATGCTTTTCTTCCGGAAATTGCCGCACCCGAAGACCAGGACAGGGTAAGTGCTAAAGGATTCACTTACGGATATATTGGCAGCGTCATATTACAACTGATCGGATTTGCATTGGTAGTTTTATTGCCGGGAGACCCTTTTCTCGCGCCACGTATAACTTTTTTATTGGTTGGTATCTGGTGGGCCTCTTTTGCGCAAATTACATTTGCCGCACTGCCGGAAACACGAACCGGAGGAAAAATAAGCGCAGGTATTATTTCAGAAAGTTTTTCTGAAATGAAAAAAGTTTATCAGGCAATCAGGAAACTACCTGTATTGAAAAATTTTCTGAGGGGTTATTTTTTCTACAGTATGGGTGTACAGACAGTAATGCTCGCTGCCACTTTGTTTGGTAGCAAATTACTGCAACTACCCAGTACCAATCTCATTATTACGATTGTTGTTATTCAGCTTGTCGCTATCCCCGGCGCCATCTGGATGAGCAGGTTATCTGAAAAATTCGGTAACCTGCGTGTGCTTATAGGTATTATAATGTTCTGGATATTAATTTGCCTTGCCGCATATTATACGGCTTATTATAAAGAGCAGGGAGGAAATCCAGAGCTCGGATTTTATGGACTGGCTATTGCAGTAGGATTGGTAATGGGAGGAATCCAGTCCCTCAGCCGGTCAACATATTCCAAGCTGATGCCGGAAACCCGGGATACGGCGTCTTATTTCAGTTATTACGACTTCACTGAGAAACTGGCCATTGTTATAGGCATGTTCAGTTTTGGTTTGATAGAAGAAGTAACGGGTAGTATGAAGAATTCTATATTGAGCCTGATCGTATTTTTTGTGATCGGATTTTTGTGGTTGTTAAAAGCGCAAAAACTAAAAGGGATGACAGTTAACGGATGACGGTCATCGATACAACAAATGAATCTATATACTATAGACACTGGTTTTTTCAAACTCGACGGCGGCGCCATGTTTGGCGTAGTACCCAAGACCATCTGGAATAAATCGAATCCTTCAGATGCAAATAATCTTTGCACCTGGGCTTTGCGTTGTTTGCTTGTAGAAGATGGGAACAGGCTAATACTCGTTGATACGGGAATCGGAAATAAACAGGATGAGAAATTTTTAAGTCATTATTACCTGCATGGAGATCAAAATCTTGAGGATTCATTAAGATCAAAGGGATTTAGCAAGAATGATATCACAGATGTTTTCCTGACTCATTTACACTTTGATCATTGCGGGGGCGCTATTAACAGGCAAGGGGATCAGTTATTACCAGCTTTCCCAAATGCAAAATACTGGAGTAATGAAAAGCATTGGTCCTGGGCAATGGAACCGAATGAACGGGAAAAGGCATCTTTTCTGAAAGAAAATATATTGCCGGTTAGGGAGAGTGGCCGTTTACAAATGATACCTGTACCTGAAAAAGATAATGGTGAAACTTTATCCGCTACGGGGTTTTCCAAAGGATTCGGGATCCGCTTTGTGAACGGTCATACCAGAGCAATGATGCTGCCTCAATTAAACTATAAAGGGAGAACGATCGTTTTTATGGCTGACTTATTACCATCAGCCGGCCATTTGCCTGTTCCATATATTATGGCTTATGATATGTTTCCCCTGACTTCCCTGATAGAAAAAAAAGCATTCCTGGAAGAAGCGCTTGCTGGTGACCACATATTATTCTTTGAACATGATCCATTTTATGAGTGCTGCACCCTTCAAAAAACCGAAAAAGGTATCCGGGCGAAAGATTTTTTTTTATTAAAAGATCTCTGATTGATCTTTTGAATAATAATATTTATAATTTTACGTTATTCACCCTTACTAACCCCCTTGCATAGATCTCAAAAGCCATTCGATAATATCGGGTGGCTTTTTGGTTTATTTAATAGGCGGATCTTCCCTGAGAAAATAGTCTTCCGATTTATAATCGAAGGTAACCGGCTTCGTGTTTTTATAATTTTCATTATAAGAAACAAAAAAATACAGGTACATCACACGGCTAAGACGCATGAACCAGGGTTGCAGGATTACCAGTAAACACCCATTGATCCCCAGCCACCAGAAAAACCGATTATCAGTTAATGAAAATCCGATGGTGAGAAACCACAAAACAAAACTCAATACGCAAAAAAGTACGGTGACCAGATAACTTATATAGGCTGTTCCGTACCAGAAACCTACTTCAAGTTCGAAAAGCTGGCCGCATTCAGGGCAGTGTGTAGGCATTTTAAGTGTGGATTTCAGATTCCATGGATTTGAAACGCTGAACATAGACCCTTTTCTGCAACGTGGACATTTCAGCGTAAAGAGACTCCATAAAAACCCCGGTTTACCTGCCATGTTTTAATATTTCTTCAAAGGTACCTGCTATTTGGACGATTTCCAGAGGATGTATAATTTGATGTGTTTCAGAAAAGTCAAGTGTGATATCTGGATTGAAATAATGAATCCGTATAAACCATCCAACAGGCCTGCCTTAATAAAATAACTTTGCATAAATGCCCAGAACGGGTTGATGATAATATTAAATAAACTTGTTCTTTTACCATTGGCAAAAAGTGATTCGGCAGAGATTGTACTGAATTTATTATTCTGTGCCACATGTTCCGCTATTGTGTAATAGGAGTAATGAAGTATGTCACCTTTTAGTTGTTCTGCAGTTATATTTTCCTTCAAAATAATTTTATCGTGGGGGTTTGTTCCTCCCCATTGTGCGAATCTCCTGTCGAAGAGACGTATTTTTCTGTCGGGATACCAGGTGCCATGCCTGATGAACTGACCGCAATAATTGGTACATCGGTTCATCCTGTAAGCCCTGAATCTGAAATTTTCTTTGACTTTTCTTATCGAATCTGCAAGAACAGGATCCAGTGCTTCATCTGCATCGAGACTTAATATATAGTCGTTGGATGCGAGTTCGACGGCCCTGTTTTTCATTTGGATATGTCCCCTGAAAGGCTCCTTTCTTACAATTGCATTTTTGCTTTCCGCAATAGCAGCTGTTTGGTCAGTTGAGTTGGAATCCAGGACCAGAATTTCATCTGCCAGCGTTATCACTGAATCAATGCAGCGGGCGATATTTTTTTCTTCGTTATAAGTTATGATGACAACGGATAATTTTTCCATCAAAGATTTGGATTTAATCTGCTGTGCTCATAACTGTTTCGGGAACATCCTGGCTATATTTTCTTTCGCCAATCTGCTGGCGCCACATCGCATAGTAGAGTCCCTTTTCGTCCCTTAAATTACTGTGCGTACCCGTTTCAACTACTTTGCCTTTTTCCAGCACATAGATGCGGTCGGCGTGCATGATCGTTGAAAGGCGGTGAGCAATTAAAATGGTTATCTGATTTCTTTGCGACGATACCTGACGAATGGTCTTAGTGATTTCTTCTTCGGTCAATGAATCGAGGGAAGAAGTGGCTTCGTCGAAAATCAATACCCGCGGTTTCCTGAGGAGGGCACGGGCAATCGACAGTCGTTGTTTTTCTCCGCCGGATAATTTTAAGCCGCCTTCTCCGATCATGGTATCCAGACCCTGGCCTGCCCTGTCGATCAGATTGAGGCAGGATGCTTTTTGTAGAACATCCATAAGATCAGCATCTGATGATCCGGGATTTACGAAAAGCAGATTTTCCCGGATTGTACCTGAAAATAACTGCGTGTCCTGGGTTACAAATCCGATCTGACTGCGCAGGTCATCGAAGTTGATCGAATTTTCATCGAGATTATTATAATAAATTCTGCCCTGAAGCGGACGATACAAACCTACAAGCAATTTCATAAGTGTTGATTTGCCGGATCCGGAAGGACCGACAAATGCAATGGTCTCGCCGACCTGAACATCAAAACTAATACGGTCTATTGCATATTGCTGCGCTGTTTTATGTTTGAATACGACGTCCTGGAAACGAAGTTCTTCAACCTTGCCTAGGTGTTTGGGATTAGCAGCCTCTGGTTCGGGGACTTTTTTCATCAGTACTTCAAAATTATTAAGAGAAGCCTGTGCCTCCCGATAAGAGAGAACAATATTGCCGATATCCTGGAGTGGACCGAATACAAAAAAAGAAAAGATCTGCATGGTAACCAGCTGACCGGTATTCATAACATGTCTGAAAATTAACCACATTAAAATAAACAGAATGATTTGACGCAGTGTATTTACGAAAGTACCCTGTACGAAACTTATGCTGCGAATCCGTTTTACTTTGGTCAGTTCAAGTCCCAGTATTTTGTAAGTATTTTTGTTCAGACGGCTTACTTCCTCCTGTGCGAGGCCAAGGCTCTTGATCAATTCAATATTCCGAAGTGACTCAGTGGTGGAACCGGCCAGAGAAGTAGTTTGATTTACAATATTTTTCTGGATGATTTTAATTTTTCTGCTTAGCAGATTGCTAATCCAGGTAAGAAGCAGGATGCCTGCAAGATATACAATCGGGATGCTCCAGTGAATAAAAATGGCGGCATAACCAAACACAATGATTACGCCCACAATTACACCAAATAGAACATTGATGAAATAGTTAATGAACCTTTCTGTATCCGTACGCACTTTTTGCAGAATGCCCAGGGTTTCACCGCTACGCTGGTCCTCAAAATCCTGATAAGGAAGTTTCATGGCGTGTTGAAGACCATCTGTAAATACTTTGGCGCCAAATTTCTGAACCACAACATTCATAAAATAATCCTGAAAATTTTTAGCGATCCGGCTTAACATTGCGACTGCCACAGATAATACCAGGAGATTCAGTACACCAGGATTTTTCCAGGAAAAACGTGTGAAGAAGTTATCTGCCGTATAAGTTTGATGCAAGGTGGATGCGTGCACAAAACCGCTGGACAGATTTACGATTCTCCCAAAAATGATGGGATCCAACATCGAAAAACCAGTATTCAGGAAGGCAAGAAAAAGTGTGAGAACTGCCAGCCATTTATAAGGCCTGAGATAATTAAATAGAATCTTCATATTAAAATTATAGCGATCAGAACCACCTTTTTGGGTGGAAAATCACTACAAGTTATGTAAAACCGGCGATTGCTTAAATAGAGCCACTATACCTTAAACGTCTGTATATTGGATTTTATCAGCTACATGAATTAGCCTGCCCATGACTCCCTGTCAAGGCTCCTGTATTGAATGGCTTCTGCCAGGTGTTCTGTTTTAATTTCATCTTTACCCTCCAGATCTGCAATAGTTCTGGATACTTTCAGAATCCGGTCATAAGCTCTTGCCGAAAGATTCAGTTTTTCCATGGCGGACTTGAGAAGGGCCGCCCCGGCTTTTTCTATCATACAGATTTTTTTTAACAGGCTGCTGTCCATCTGTGCATTTGCATAAATACCTGTTTGATCCGAAAATCTTTTGCTCTGCTTTTCACGGGCGTTGATAACCCTGTCACGTATAATTCCGGAAGATTCTCCCTGATCTGCCGATGATAATTCATTAAATCCAACTGGTGTTACTTCTACATGCAGATCTATCCTGTCGAGCAGCGGACCGGATATTCTGTTAAGATATTTCTGTACAGCACCCGGGGGGCAACTGCATGCTCTTTCGGGATGATTGTAAAATCCGCAGGGACATGGATTCATGCTGGCAAGTAACATAAAGCTTGCAGGGAAATCAATGCTCATTTTAGCGCGGCATATACTCACCCTTCTTTCTTCCATCGGCTGGCGCATCACTTCAAGAACTGATCTTCTGAACTCCGGAAGTTCATCCAGAAATAATACACCGTTATGAGCCAGGGATATTTCACCAGGCTGTGGCAGACCACCACCACCAACCAAAGCCATATCCGAAATGGTATGATGTGGTGAACGAAATGGACGACGTGCGATCAGCATGGAATCGGGTTGCAATTTTCCTGCAACACTATGGATCTTCGTAGTTTCCAGTGCTTCCTGCAAGCTTAATGGAGGAAGAATCGTTGGCAATCTTTTAGCGAGCATGGTCTTGCCTGAACCTGGTGGCCCGATAAGAATGGCATTATGCCCTCCGGCTGCCGCAATCTCCAGGGCTCTCTTAATATTCTGCTGACCGCGCACATCCCTGAAATCAATATCAAACTGATATTGGGTTGAAAAAAAATCCCTTCTTGTGTCGGGATCAATTGGATCAATAGGTTTTCGTTCATCCAAAAAATCCACCACTTCCCTGATATGTGAAACAGGATAAACAGCTAATTTATTTACGATGGCTGCTTCACCGCCATTTGATCTGGGTACAATAAATCCTTTAAATTTTTCTTTTCTTGCCTGGATAGCCATTGGCAGTGCACCTTTCAGAGGTAATATGCTTCCATCGAGATTTAATTCGCCCATAATAACAAGCTGCCGGAGTAAATGCAGGTTTTTTAACTGCCCGCTTCCGGCCAGAATGCCGATCGCTATAGGCAGATCAAAGGCAGAACCCGATTTGCGAATATTTGCAGGCGCAAGGTTCACCAGCAGCTTGATCCTGGGCATTAAAAAGCCATTCGTTTTCAGCGCACTTTCTATTCGTTGCAGACTTTCTTTAATGGCATTATCCGGAAGACCTACAATGAAATAGTTTTTGCCCTTCATTACGTTCACCTCAACTGTTATGGTGATGGCATCTACTCCATAAACCGCACTGCCATAGGTTTTAACAAGCATGCATTTTTTTCCCGTACAAGATAAAGCGGGGAGGAAGGGAAGTCAATTACCTTAAAGTAGGAACTTTAATAAATTATGAGATATGGGATATGAGATATGGGTTATGGGTTATGGGTTATGAGATATGGAATATGAGATATGGAATATGAGATATAGGATATGAATAATTATTTGTAACTCATAACCCATATCTATTTATCTCCCCTTAAAAACCGGTTTCCTCTTTTCCAGAAAAGCTGCCGTACCTTCCTTCATGTCTTCAGTGGCGAAACATTCTCCAAAGAGTTTTGTTTCCAGCGCATAACCATCGGTGTTACCCGTAGCTGCATTTACGGCGGCAATACACCTGGCAATAGCAAGAGGGGCTTTGCTTATAATAATCCTGAGAATTGATTTGGTTTTATTCAATAGTTCTTCCTGACTCGTCATATGATTTACAAGACCGCATTCCAAAGCCATCGGAGCAGTGATCAGGTTTCCTGTAAGCATGACTTCCAACGCAGGACCCCTGCCGATATATCGTGTTAACCGTTGTGTTCCGCCGTAGCCCGGAATCAGGCCGAGACTGATTTCAGGTTGCCCGAATTGTGCCGTTTCGCTGCAAATCCTGAAATGACAGGCCATGGCTAGTTCACAGCCACCTCCCAGCGCAAAGCCGTTCACTGCTGCAACGATGGGCTTGGGTGCATTTTCAATTTTAAAGAAAACATCGAGGCCTTGTTTTGCAAGAGCTATTCCTTCTTCTTTGGAAAGTCCGGTAAAACCGCGGATATCTGCTCCTGCAGCAAAAGCTTTGGTTCCGGAACCTGTGATAATCGCTGCGTGTATCAGTTCATTGCCGTAAACTTCCTGCACAGCTTCTCCGAGTTCACGAATTACGGTTGTATTGAGTGCGTTTAATTTATCAGGTCGGTTAATTGTAATGATGTAGATATTTTCCGCCAGTTCGGTTGATAAAGTTTCGTACATAAAATTAAATTTAGTTTAGCCGGTTTGCTATAACCCAATCACGGATGTATTCTGAGATATCTGTTGTTGCAGCACCGGGAGCAAATAATTTTCCCACTCCCATCCCTGATAATTGAATGCGGTCTTCTTCCGGAATAATTCCTCCACCGGTCAGCAGTACATCGGTAAGATTTTTTTCTTTCATCAAACTGATGATCTTTGGAAATACCGTCATATGAGCGCCGCTCAGGATGCTGATACCAATTGCATCCACGTCCTCCTGCAAGGCAGCATTTACTACCATTTCCGGAGTTTGCCTGAGTCCTGTATAAATGACTTCCATTCCTGCATCCCGGAGAGCAGCTGCAATTACTTTTGCACCACGGTCATGGCCATCCAGCCCAACTTTGGCGACCAACACCCTGATCGGACGAGAAAAGGATTTGTTCATAATCAAATGTACATAACAGTTTTCTCGGAAACTCTTTTAATAACTACGCGTTTTAATTCTGTCAACAGCAAGTTTTTCATTGAAGAATTTACGGAACAGTTCGCTGGCACCGGTAAGCAGCATGATAGCCGTTCCTTTTTCCCTGGCATAAGGATTTGTTATACTGTCGGTTATTTTAGCCGACGAAAATTGCTTTATGAAATCATATTTCATTTCATTCGGATCGTTTTCAATCAATACCAGGTTTTTAAATTGGATGTTATCGGGGATCCAATACAAAAAACTGGCATTGTCGCTATATGCAGGCGGCAGGTGATATTTTTTTCCATAGTATGTAACCGCTCCGGCCATTCCGTAGTTGTCACAAAAAATAATGGTATTTGCCTGCTGTGAACTATCGAGAGAGTGAAAAGCTACAGAGGCTTTTTCTGCCATTTCTTCCCATCCGAGCATATCTGCGAAATCCTGGGGCAGGGGATGATTCTGCTGATCTTCCCATCTTAATATACCCAGATTGGCGGCATGCGTTTTCTGATAATGAGCTGCCAGGTTCGCCGGACTCATCAGGGGCAGACTTATAAAAGTGAATCTGATTCCAAAATAAATGATAAAAGCAGAAATTAAAAATCGAAGAAAGAACCGCGATTGTATAGCCCATTTTTCAATTACGAATGATCCGAATCCGAACAGAACAGGGTAAAGGCCCAGCGTGTAATAACTTTTTCCGTGAAACCAAAGCAGTATACCAACCACACCTATATAAGCCAGGCCCAAAAAAACGAAAGTTCTTCCTTCTCTATTGAGCAATAAATAGAGTAATCCTGTCACCCAGATAAAACAACACGGTAGAAACATCACCAATTGATCAATGAGAAAAGACGAAAGCTTTACATATTGCAGCTGAGTCGAATTCAGTTCGTGCATATGATACAAGACGGGAAAATGATGAATATATTGCCATATCAGATTCGGAAGAAAGATGATGAATGCAAGTCCCAGTGCAATATAGAAATGGCGGTTTAAAAAAATTGTTCTGTGTTTCGTAGCCAATAGTGCCGGCAGAAGGCTGATCAGATAAAATGCAACGGAATATTTACTCAACAATCCAAGGCCCGCTCCGATGCCTGTGATGTAAAGCCATTTATTCTCCGAAGTTCTGACGTATTGTATCAGGCCGATAGCAATTACAGTATAAAAGAATATTTCCAGGAAGTTGGGCTGGAATAAAAAATGTACGCGTAGAAATTCCGTAAAGAAAAAACAAAAGAAAAGAAGTATGAGTGCGAATATTTTAGCACCGAGCGAAATAATGAGTCTACCAACCAGGATAAAATTCAGGGCACCAAATAAGGAGGGCCAAAATTTTATACAGAAGATACCATTACCAAACAGTCCTGTTATCCAGGCGAAAACAGAAAGCAGGGGTGGCACTTCCATGAATCCAAAAGCAGGGTGACTTCCCTCTGCGAGGTAAAGAAATTCATCGCGGTGTGGTTCATATATGGAACTCTGTAAAAAAAAAGGAAGTATGAATTTGAGTAAAGCCAGCAAATATAAAAACCTGTTTAACCTTTTCATGAGAATCACCAGTTTTCTGTCTGGGCAAGCAGATTTTTTATCCTTTTGGAAGTTTCAGTCTTGCCCAGCAGGCCAGCGATATCAAAAACAGGAGGACCGGATTTTTCGCCCACCAGCATGATGCGAAGAGGAAGCTGAAGTTCTCCTGCTTTTATTTGTTGCAAAGCAGCCAGTTCTTTGAAAACTGTTTCCAGGTTATAGGCATTCCATTCAGAAATATCCTGGAATTTTTCAATATAAGATATGAAGAATGCTGTTTTAGCCGGATTCCATTTTGTTCTGATGGAATCCGTATCCAATTGCTTCGGTGCTTCAAAAAAGAATCTGCCCTGAGTATAAAATTCAGGAATTAAATGACATCGGTCACGGATAAGAAGAATCACAGAACGTAGAAATAGTTCATCCGGAATTTGTAAACCGTACTTATCATATATTTTTCTGACTGCAACGCTGAGTTCTTCCACTGATATTTTCCTGATCCATTCCTGGTTAAACCATTTAGCTTTTTCATAATTGAATTTTGCGCCTGCTTTATGTACACGTTCAATAGAAAATTTTTCAACCAGTTCCGTAAGAGAATAAAGTTCCTGCTCGGTTCCGTCATTCCAGCCCAGCACTGCCAGTAAATTCACGAAAGCTTCGGGCAGAAAGCCTTTTTCACGAAATCCTGAAATGATTTCACCGGAAGCAGGGTCATTCCAATCCATGGCAAATATGGGAATACCGAGGCGGTCTGAATCTCGCTTACTAAGTTTGCCGTTGCCATCCGGTTTTAAAATCAAAGGAAAATGTGCCCATGCAGGCATTTTTTCTTCGCCAAATAAATACTTCCATAAAAGCAGGTGCACCGGTGCGCTGGGAAGCCATTCCTCACCCCGGAAAGCATGAGTTATCTGCATAAGAAAATCATCTACCACCACTGCAAGGTGATAAGTAGGCATATTATCTGCTTTCAGTAAGACTTTATCATCCACAAGGGAAGTGTTGAATTCAACCTGACCCCTTATCATATCGTTCAGTTGAAGTGTTTCGTTATCCGGCATCCTGATCCGGATCACATGAGGAGTGCCGTCTTCCAGCAATTTTTTAGTTTCCAAAGGATCAAGTGAAAGAGAATTGCGCATATGCATACGCGTTTGATGGTCGTACTGCGGGGAAGGATTAGCAGCGGTCCGGTGTATGGATCGCATGGCTTCCAGTTCTTCAGGAGCGTCGAAAGCTATATAAGCTTGTCCGGCATGTACCAGTCTCTCTGCATATTCCCGGTAGATTTTTTTTCTTTCACTCTGGCGATACGGGGCAAAAGGTCCTCCATGTAAAGGACTTTCATCTGGTTCCAGTCCGCACCATGCAAGGGTCTCATAAATATATTCTTCCGCCCCGGCTACAAAACGGCTCTGGTCAGTATCTTCAATTCGTAGTATGAAACTGCCTTTATGTTGTTTTGCAAACAGATAATTATACAGCGCTGTGCGAACTCCCCCCAGGTGCAAACCCCCGGTGGGACTGGGCGCAAACCGAACCCTGATTTTTTTTTCCATGGGAAGCAAAGATGAGGATTATTTTGTTAAAGAATAGGGCCGCGGTTGCACAATGCGGGCTGAAATAGTATATTCACCCGTGAAATTTTTTGTAACCATCGTATGCCTTTTTTTATTCAGATTCCTGCAGGCACAGGAAATTACTTACGATAACGTTTATGTCGATTATGATTCGGCCGTTGAATTTAAAAACCTTCGCATTATTCCCATTCGTCCGAAAAATGGATTTGGGAATCATGTGCCAAAGGCGATAAGTTTAAGTCAGGCGATAAAACAGGGAATTGCCGTAATTTCTGAAAGAGGGACTGCTTCAACCGAAAACGTACATTTCCTGCGAATAAATAATCATTCTGACCAGACGATTTATATATCTTCCGGTGAACTTATATCAGGAGGGCGGCAGGACCGGATGATTACACGTGATACCCTGCTTGAGCCGAATGGTAAAGACCAGTATGTATCCGTGATGTGTGTGGAAGAGCTGAGGTGGAGTGACAAAGAAAAAAAATTCGCGTATGAGAATTTCGCAAATCCCGCTCTTCGAAAAGTGCTGGATGTAAATAAAAATCAGGTTCTGATCTGGCAGGAAATTGCAAAGCAACTGGGGGAAAGTAATATCCCGAATAAAAGTTCAGCTTATTTATCGCGTAAAACTGATAAAAGGATGCTGCAGTTGAATGATGAATATTTTAATTTTTTTAAGCAAAAATTTAAAAATTCCGACAGTGCCGTGGTGGGGTTTGTGTGTATGTCAGGTGATAAGGTGATCGGGTCTGATATTTTTGCATCAAAGGATCTTTTCTTTAGTCAGCTGGATCCACTACTTATAGGCTATTGCGATCAGGCTATGTATGTTGGTAAACCAGTGACGATTACGAGGGAGGAAGAAAAAGTATATCTGGACAAGTTACTGACGGATAAAATAAGCCAGGAGGCATTTCTGAAAGATAATGGGAAGATTTTCCGGCAGCACGGGCAGGTTATCCATATCAACAGCTTCTGAGTAACTTGCAGCATGTTTTATTTCACAAAGACTCCTTTCTGGCTCAGGAAGTTATATCCATCCTGTCTCTGGAATTATCCATTAGTGCAAGGAGAAAAAAAAATCTTTCTCAGTTTCGATGACGGCCCTCATCCGCAGGCAACACCTTTTGTATTGGACCAGTTGAATAAATATAATGCCAGAGCGAGTTTTTTCTGTATTGGTAAAAATGTAGTTGAAGAAACTGGCATATATAAACGAATACTGATGGAGGGCCATCGGGTCGGCAATCATACTTATAATCATTTGAATGGCTGGAAAACGGATAGTAAAATTTATTTTGAGAATATTGAAAAAGCACGTTCACTGATAGATTCAGATTTATTCAGGCCTCCATATGGACGTGCTACGGCATTCCAGATCCGCAATCTGAAGGAAAAACTGAAATATAAAATAGTAATGTGGGATGTGTTGAGCGGCGATTTTGATCCGGCAGTATCAGGTGAAGCCGCTGCCGAAAGAGTTATCCGAAAATCCCGCTCCGGAAGTATTGTTGTTTTTCATGACAGCACTAAGGCATATCAGGTTTTGCTGGTGGCTTTACCTATGGTTCTTGCGTATTTTTCCGGTCAGGGATATTCATTCGAAACAATAAAATAAATGATGTAAGGAATAGAATGTATGGAAGAAGAAAGCATTTAAAAATAAATTGGGCCGGGGTAGACACCCTGGCCCGTTTTTAATCCGTACCCTATGAAAACTGATTTAAAGGTAGAACTTTTTTTGATTCACCAAACATATTTCGCAGATAACCATGGGAATACAGCCATTTACCCATTCAGAAGAATGAACCAAAAGGCGTCTGAAAGGGAGCTGGAAAACGGACTAAGTGTTTACCCTTAGTGAGACTTTTTTAAAATCAGGAGTATTGATTCTTGCACAGGCTTCAATTCAATTTTCATATGGAACTAATTGATACACATTGTCATTTATATGCTCCCGAATTTGCGGAAGATATTGATAAAATGATACAAAGAGCCCGGATTGCGGGGGTTACAAGATTTTATTTGCCTGCTATTGACATGGCAAGTGAAAAAGACATGCTGGAACTGGAAAAACGTTATCCGGACATTTGTTTTGCCATGCAGGGACTTCACCCTTGTTCAGTTAAGGATGATGTGAAAGATGCTTTACAACATGTAGAGCAAAGTCTTACCCGAAGGAAGTTTTCTGCAGTAGGCGAAATCGGACTTGATTTCTATTGGAATCGTAGTTTTGAAAAGGAACAATACATCGCTTTTAATCAGCAAATAGAGTGGGCACTGAAATTCGATTTACCTATTGTAATTCATTCGCGCGATTCCATCGAACAGACTATTTCTGTTGTCAGAGAACATCAAAATGGAAACCTGCGGGGTATATTTCATTGTTTTAATGAAGGAGAAAAGCAGGCAAGTGAAATTATAGCGCTTGGTTTTTATCTTGGTATTGGTGGAACACTTACATATAAAAACAGCAAACTTCCAGCTGTACTTAAAAATATTGGTCTGGAGAATATCGTCCTCGAAACGGATGCACCATATCTTCCACCCGTTCCTTTTCGTGGTAAACGAAATGAAAGCAGTTATATCGTTTATGTAGCGGAAAAAATGGCTGAGATAAAAGGGGTCAGTCCGGAAGAAGTATCCATGATTACGACAACCAACGCGTTGAAAATATTTTCTTAGGCTTAAGGCAAAAGACATAGGGCAAAAGGTATATGATGTATGGGATATGAGTTATGGGATATGGGTTATTTCGAAGATTAAAAAGATTCGCAGGGTAAGCCCTGATGTCTTACTTTTGCCGCTTGTTTTAAAAAACGGAAGGAGAGGTGTCCGAGTGGTTGAAGGAGCACGCCTGGAAAGTGTGTATAGTGGAAACGCTATCGCGGGTTCGAATCCCGCCCTCTCCGCAAAACAAAGCAGATGCTCGAAAGGGCATTTTTTATTTTCAAGAATGTTGAAATTTTGCTATCATATCGCGTAGTGTCGAATCGAAAATGAGATGACGCAAAACGAGTTGAATTATTTCACTATAAAAAGGTATTCATTGTAATTATATCTAATTTTAAATATTGTCTGCTAAAATGTAAGAGTTTTGTCATCTCTTCTTAAAGCCATGCTTTTTTTATTGTCGATAGTTTTAGGACGAATTCCTCCGGGCTATGGGCAAGATGATCCCTATATTTTTCGCAACATCAATACTGCATTTGGTTTGGCCTGGTTGCTGATAAATGCGGCATTGCGTTTGAAACTGCCAATAAGAGTATAAAAAATATTTATGAAAAGTTACATGTTGCAAGCAGGTCAGGTGCTATAGCCATAGCGATTTTTGAAAACCTCACTTGAAGAGGGAGTGATTAATCTTTCTTTTATTATTTACAGATTTCGGATTATTGAAACACTCAATATTGTTTTTTTCTTCTTCCTTGAATTCTTTGACGATGGGTGTTAAAGGTAATACCGTAGCCTTCGTCTTGTGCCAACGGTTTTCAAGATCAACACATTCTTTCTGTAATTCAAGTATGTGTGCATGGTTATTGGCTATCTCCTTTCGTAGTTTCACAACTTTCATTTGATTTTTCCTGATCTGATGACTTCTAAATGAATATCCAACAATTCCCGCTACAGTTATGATGAGGGATATATAGGCTAAATTGAGGGTAAAGTCAATGTCAAACATGATCAGGTATATTTAGAGGTTAACGAATAAATTTGGCGAGACTTGCTCTGTTAATATTATACTTTTTAGAGTTTTATAAATTTGGCTGTTAAAACATTTTTATCAGTTATATACTGCAGGGTATAAGTGCCCGCAGCTAATGTGGAAATATTGACCTGCTGGATATTACTTAAACCAGCATTGGTTGAAATGCAAATTTTGCCGTTCAAGTCGATAATCCGAAATTCCCCTTGTTCGGAACCTGCGTCCCCAATGGATATGGTCAGCATATCGTGAGCAGGGTTTGGAAAAATATTGAAATCTGTTTTATTCTGAATCAACACAGTCACGATGGGAGAGTATGTGAAGTGCCCGTCCACATCCACCTGTTTCAGGTGATAGAAATTCAAACCTTGTATCGGATTAGCGTCTGTAAAAGAATAACTTTGAATAACGGATGTAGTGCCTTCCCCATCAACTTCTCCAATTTGCACGAAATTGGATCCTTTACCACTTCTTTCTATATCAAAATATTTATTGTTGACTTCCTGACTTGTAGTCCAGTTTAAAAGGACTGTATTATCAGGTTGAACCGATGCCGTAAAAGAAATCAATGTGACAGGCAGAGGAGTGCCGATTCCAAAAGTGGATACATTCGTCAGCGACCAGGCATCCAGAGCGCGTACGTACAATGTGTGCATCATATTGTCGGACAAACTGCTAATATCAGCCGTGAACATATAATTCACAAGGTTGGTCGTCCCCGTTACAGTCACAATAGTTCCATTGCCAAACCCCGGATCTGTATCAAAGAAATATTCAAAAAGGGTGATGTTCTGGAGAACAGGATTGGATGGGATGCTAAGGCTACTGACAAGGATGGCTAAATTATTCTCGTTTGAAAAACTCCAATGACCGTTTGCATTCTTTGTACGGACATACAACCGATGCACCCCGGTGGTCAAGCTGGTAATGTTGATAGCATAGTTATTAATCGTGGTAGTTGTTCCTGGTGCCACAACGGGAATCGGGGTTGCCAGGCCGAAACCAGGATCTGTATCGAAAAAGTATTCAGCAGCAGTAATATTTACCAACGAAGGATTCGAAGGGAAATTGATGGGTCCGATTATGTACAGGTTTTGCCAATTAGAAAAACTCCAACGTCCATTCGCGTCCTTTGTGCGGACATATAACCGGTGCATGCCGTTGGACAAGCTTGTAATGTTGATGGCGTAGTTGCTGATCGTCGTGGTAATCCCTGGTGCCGTTACCGGGATTGCAGTGGCCAGGCCGGGACCAGGGTCTGTATCGAAGAAGTATTCAGCAGCAGTAATATTTACTAACGAAGGATTCGAAGGGAAATTGATGGGGCCAATTATGTACAGGTTCTGCCAGTTGATAAAGGTCCATTGGCCGCCGGCTTCCTCGCAGCGAACATAGAAACGATGAAATCCGTTAGATAAACCCGTAATATTTACTGCGTAGTTGCTGATCGTAATATTTGTGCCTGCACTTAAGGGAATGCTTGATCCATTGCCAAAGCCTGGATCGGTATCGAAGAAATATTCTACTCTGATAATATTGACAAGCGCCGGATTGGAAGGCAGGTTAAAACTAATCTGGGCCTGGCCGCGGTAACAGCAGAAAAAAAGTAAGGCCGAAAAAATAATTTTGAAGAATAGAAATTGCTTCATAATAAGGTCCAATTTTTAAATACACTAACCTGTGTCTGATGTATAAGAACAAAACTCAACACTGTACTAATCAAACGGAATAGGAAAACTAATTATCAGGTCAATGAGATGCAGCGCTAATGGTTACATTAATACTTGCCGTTCCTGAATTCACCTGTGTAGGAGCGGTAAGGGAGTAGATGCTTGGTATCTGTTGGGGCATTCCTGAAAGAACATAGGGTGCGGGACCCCCGAAGGCGCCACAATCCACTGTCACCCCATTTAACGAACCAGCACCGATAGCAGCCGAACCAGCCGCCAAAGTATAAGCTCCATCCGGGGTATATAATCCCGAATTAGCGTTATTCCAATCTACATATACATTTGTAAAAGGAGTAACTGAGAAAACATTTCCATTGTTGTTTGGGATACCTGACACAGCAGAAGAAGTGGAAACTATATTATTGAAATAAGTATTTGTCCCAACATATATATTACTTGTACCAAAAGTCGGGATATACAGAATATTGTTTTGCAAGTCAAAATTGGAAACAGCTAACGTACAGCCGCCACTCGCCACCGATCCAATATCGTTATTAAGAATATAACCGTTAACGTTACCAATGTTGACGGTAAAACTTAACCCGAAACTGATGATATTATTATAAACAAATAAATTTGTCGCTGCATCGCTGGCTGAATATGCAAGGATTTCATACATCACATTTTGACGGATGGTATCATTATTGGTATGATTGAGATACCCCAAATATAAACCACTACTGTTCGCAAAATTATTTCTCTGAATTGTTATATTATCATCCCCAAGATAAACCGCACTGTTTAATGTAAGACCTTCAAGTACGGATCCTCCGCTCCCGGTTGTAAATTCAAGACCGGCGATCGAGCTTGGATTTGTGTTCCATTGCGTGTTTGGATTAACCGGGGTTCCGGTCAGATAATATCCGCTGCCTACGATCACGAGCTTTTTTGCTACTGCTCCCCCGGCATAAGCAGTGGCTGAAGACTCCAGGTAAATTGTATCGCCAGCAGTGGCGCCTGTAACGGCCGCAGGAAAATCAGTAAAATTCGCGTTAACCCCGGCGTTGTTATTTACTCTCCAGACTTTGGCAAATACAAGATTATCGGAGCATACGAATCCAACAAAAAGAAGTAGTGTAAAAATTTCTTTTTTCATAAATTTCAGGTTTACATTATGTATTTGAAAGCTTAAGAGTAAGAACAGGGCTGTTTTGTGAAGGATAAAGGAGAATGAGATATTTCGAGGGATCGAATATTAGATAATAAATTTAGAGTAAGATTATTGGCATTTCAATACCGATTTCGGGGGATAAAATACTTTTTTTTATGAACCTATAAGACTGTTATTGTATTAAACCTCTTCCACCAGTTAACAGAGAATATAGTTTAGGAGAAGCAGTTCTTATCAATATGCCTATCACGACACAAAAAATAAGCAGGCAGACCGGAAGTAATAAATAAGTAAGCAACCGGTATTCATATACATGTTGTACCAATGGGAATATTGCATTGATTGCATAAGCAACCAAAGGTGCGTGCAGTGCATATATAATAAATGAGAAAGACGAAAGCCGGACAAACCACCGTTTTCCCATACACCATTTAACCAAACTATCACTCCCGAACCAGGCCGTAATAAATCCGCTGAACACCACAATTTTATATAAGATGAGAAGTAATTGGAAAACAGCATCCCCAATAAAATTGAAAGCTTTAAATGCAATAATCGTTTTAATTACATTTAGAATTACAAATAAGACAGCCCAGGGTAATGGCTTAAACCATTTTCCCGGTTCCCGTATATTATAATTTTTTTTCTGAATCCAAATGCCCAATGAAAAGAAGAAAAGCCCCTCTCCTTCAAATAATATAAACGAGATATCTGATAACCAAAATAGAACAATAACGAAGAAAAAAATATGAGGGCATTTAAGCACACACCAGCGCAATGCCGGATAAATCAGGTTATAAATAAACAATACCCTTAAGAACCACAATTGATACGGTACCGGCAGAAATAACCATCGTAACAATAACTCATACCATTTATAATCGTGCAGAAGAATCCGGTTATTACTTAATATCATCAGATGTGTCGTCTCTATAATTCCACGTCCATAGGAAGACAGTTCTATCGCATAAGTGAGAATTAATCCTGCGGCGCTCCATATCAGGTATGGCAGAAAAATTGTTCGCATTCGCCCGCGGATACTTTTTCCATAAGTACGTTCATCATGAAACGCATATAAATACCCTGAAATGGAGAATAACATGGGTACAAAAAACCGGAACAGGCCGTTAGACAGAAAATATTGAATAAAGCTGTTAAAAGTCAGTTGCTCATGAACAATAGAAAATGGCCGGAGATATCGTTCGTTGAGATTGTAGGAATGAATAAACAACAACATGATCATAGAGATAAAAAACCAGCATTTTAATTTTTGACTGGTAGAAAAATCTATGGCAACAGGCATATTGATTAATTTCTTGCATTGTCCATATCCTGACTATGATATAAATTTTCCGCGATTTGCGCCAGTTTTGAATTTTGTAACTGGTCACCCAGACTATAAAACTTTTGAAAGCTCATGATCAATGGTTTCCATTTATCAGGATCAACGCGATTGTCATAATCATCCATTATAATAGATTCTTCCAGATAGACCCGTAGAATTTTAAATTCCATTGAAAGGATTTTCCCTTTTTCCTCAGGGTTGTTTTCAGCAATACTATGAATCGATTCCAGTCTGGCTTCCATCTGAACCGGGCATTCTCTTATTCTGGGAGCACTAACTGTATCAGAAGACTGCGGTGTCAGGCAAGCCAGTGAAAATTTATCCTTTACGTAAAGATATCCTTTACGTTTTTTTCCTTCCGGAACCTGGCAGGAACCCGTTGTTAATGCAAGCTTGTTAACTGCAGATACTTCATTTATGGATGGTAGATTTAGCACACATTCTTTGTTGCGTCTTATGTTTTCTGTTGTTTTGGAAAGTGCCGATATTCCGATTACACAGCGCCATCCCAGCCAGAATACGGATGATACCGGTGCTACATTAAATGATCCATCTTCGTTAGAGGTACTGATAAGTACGACTGGTGTTCCGAAATACAATATTTCAGGTTCACTGCGTTTATGCATAATTATCCATTGAATGCAACAAAACTACTGTCACATTTCGATGAATAAAACCCGATTCTTGCGGAGATAATGTGCAATCTGTTGAACGCGTACCTGGAAAATCAAATGGTTGCTTTTACCGGTACAACCAGTCTGAAACCATTACCATGGATATTCACAATCTCGATATTGACATCATCGCGCAGATATTTTCTGAGCTTGGCAATATAGACGTCCATACTCCGGCCATTGAAATACGTGTCACTTCCCCAGATTTTTTTAAGTGCAGCTTCCCGTGGCAATAAATCATTCAGGTGTTCGGCAAGCATTTTCAGCAGTTCGTTTTCTTTGGGAGAAAGCGTTTGCGTTTGTCCGTTATGAACGAGCTGCCTCAGTTTGGGATGGAAATGATAGGAGCCCAGGTCGTATTCCTTGTTATCAGCTTCCTTATTTAAATCGTCATTTCTTTTCAGTATCGCCCGGATTTTCAGAAGTAATACTTCACTGTCGAAGGGTTTGGTGATATAATCATCCGCTCCAAGTTTGTATCCCTGAATAATATCTTCCTTCATCGTTTTAGCGCTGATAAAGAAAAGTGGAACATCCGGATTAACGTCGCGAATTTCTTCGGCCAGCGTAAAACCATCCATATGTGGCATCATTACATCAAGCAGGCAGAGGTCAAAATGCTCACGCTGAAATGCAGCCAGTCCTAATCTGCCGTCCCGCTCAAGGGTCACATCAAAATCGTTCAACTCCAGGTAGTTTTTTAATACCATGCCGAGATTGGCGTCGTCTTCGCACAATAAGATTTTAGGCTTTTTTCCTTCCATAAGTTCGTTTGTATACAAATAAAATTAATTCATTTCCGGGAATGGAGAATCGGAGGGTAATTTTTTGTTAATACTCTCTCATACCCTGGAAACGGAAGTCAGGGTCAAATTGTATCTTTGCGGGTCATAAATCAACAGATGGACGCACAATTCAACCAGGATAAACAGCATACACTCAAACAGGCAGTAAATATTTCAGGTACCGGCCTGCATACGGGTGTTGTGGTCGATATGACTCTTCGCCCTGCAAATCCAGGTTACGGATTTCAGTTCCAGCGTATTGACCTGGCCGGGAGACCTCTGATTAAGGCTGATTGTGACCTGGTTACTGACACATCCCGTGGTACCACTCTGGAAGATAATGGCGCCCGTGTCAGCACTATAGAGCACATTTTGGCAGCCCTGGTAGGTATGGGGGTCGACAACTGTCTTATCGAAATAAACGGACCAGAAATTCCTATAATCGACGGAAGTTCAGAGCCCTTTGTTGAGATCATTGAAGAAGTAGGACTGGATGAACAGGATGCCGCCAAAGCATGGTATAGTATCGACAATAATATTACCTATTACGACGAAAAGAAACGGGTAGAGATGATGGCCATGCCTTCCATGGAATATAAGGTTACTACACTGATTGACTTCAACAGCCCGGTACTTGGCACCCAGCATGCGGGGCTTAAATCAATGAAAGATTTTAAACTGGAAATCGCTCCATGTCGTACATTCTGTTTTTTACATGAACTCGAAATGCTGCTGGAGAACAATCTCATTAAAGGAGGAGATATAAATAATGCTATTGTTATTGTTGACAAAAAAGTAACGGATGACGAAATGCAGCGACTCGCCAAAGCATTCGGCCGTGAGAACATGGAAGTCAAAAGTGGCGGTTACCTGAACAATCTCGAACTTCGTTTTCCAAATGAACCTGCACGTCATAAATTACTGGATGTAATTGGCGATCTGGCTTTGATAGGATACCCCATTAAAGGACATGTGATTGCTAACAGGCCCGGTCATTCCACCAACGTCGATTTTGCGAGGAAAATCAAACAATATATCCGTAAGAATAAACACCTGAAGAATACTCCGGTATATGATCCGAATCAGCAGCCGATTTACAACAGCCAGCAGATAGAAAAAACGCTTCCCCACCGTTATCCTTTTTTACTTGTTGATAAAATTATTGAACTGACCGATACTTATATTGTCGGAATTAAAAACGTGACTTTTAACGAGCCTTTTTTTGTTGGTCATTTTCCGGGGAATCCTATTATGCCGGGAGTATTGCAGGTCGAAGCTCTTGCGCAGACCGGCGGCATTCTGGCGATCAATGCCATGGCTGGAGGAAGTCAATACGATACATATTTTTTAAAGATTGATAATTGTAAATTCAAGGCAAAGGTCGTACCGGGAGACACGATGGTAATGAAACTGGAGTTGATGAATCCCATTCGCAGGGGAATTGTTGAAATGCGTGGAACCGTTTTCGTCGGTAATAAAATAGTTACCGAAGCGGATCTGATGGCACAGCTGGTAAAGCGAAGTTAAATTAGAGGATTTGTGACAAATAAGTTTATTTTTGTAGGGCTGGGTTTTGCTCAGCATTTTTTATGAAGCAACCTGCAATTATCAAAGAAATAGTATCAAGCGGGCAGCAGGCCACACCATCAACAGATGAAAGAATGATCCATCCCCATACGTATATTCACCCAAATGCACGTGTTGCCACGAATGTTAAAATTGATCCTTTTTCGGTAATTCATCAGGATGTGGAAGTTGGAGAAGGAACCTGGATTGGTTCAAATGTTACCATCATGGAGGGCGCAAGAATCGGGAAGAACTGCCGGATTTTTCCAGGGGCAGTAATTGCTGCCATTCCGCAGGATTTGAAATTTCAGGGAGAATATTCCAATGTATTTATAGGAGATAATACTACCATCCGCGAATTTGTTACTGTTAACAGGGGAACAAAGGACAGGGAAAAAACATCTATTGGCAGTAATTGTCTTATTCAGGCTTATTGCCATCTGGCGCATGACTGCATAGTAGGCGATTATTGCGTGATGAGCAATAATACCCAGGTGGCCGGCCATGTGGTGATTGAAGATTATGCCATTCTTGGCGGAATGTGTGCCATTCACCAGTTTGTACGAATTGGACGACATAGTTTTCTCCAGGGCGGATCCCTGGTGGGAAAAGATATTCCTCCTTATATCAAAGCGGGAAGAATGCCATTGAGTTATTGTGGTGTTAATTCCGTGGGTTTGAAAAGAAGAGGTTTCAGTATTGACAAGATCAACCATATCCTTGATATTTACCGCATTATCTACAATAAAGGTTTAAATACTTCTCAGGCACTTGAATTTCTGGAAGAGGAATTTTCGGCTACTGATGAGCGTGATGAAATCGTAACATTTATCCGGGAAAGCAGTCGCGGTATCATTAAACGCTTTAGTAAAAGCAACCTCGATGAGGATTACCCTGTCTGATGCAGGCAAACGATTCAACCGGGAATGGATATTCCGGCACTTCGACTATAGTTTTTTTTCTTCGAATGCATATGCTATCACGGGCCCGAACGGATCGGGCAAATCCACACTACTTCAATTTATTGCGGGCTCACTGATGCCGACAGAAGGCAAAATCTCTTATTTTAACGGAAGCGACTTACCATTAGAGCAATACTTTCCTCTTATTTCAATTGCTGCACCTTATCTTGAGACTGTCGAAGAAATGACGGCCAATGAATTCTTCAGATTTCACCGGTCATTCAAACCGCTGATGCCTGATATTTCTATTCAACAGATCCTGGAACGTGTCGGGTTACAGGAAGCTTCGGATAAACAGATCAGATATTACTCATCAGGTATGAAGCAAAGGATAAAACTCGCACAGGCTTTTTTTTCCGATACTCCTGTTATTCTTCTGGATGAACCCACGACGAATCTGGATCTGTCTGGTATTGCGTTGTATCATGAACTTATCAGAGAATATTGCGGTGACAGACTGGTGATTGTCAGTTCGAATGATTCTTTGGAATATTCTTTTTGTAAGACCATAATTGAAATGAAAGAACTTAAAAAATAGTTTGGCAGTGTGGTAGTGTGCGAGTGTGGTAGCAAGATAAGTACCAAGTTCATTACCAAACTCGCACACTACCACACTACCACACTTTTCTTATCGTTGTGATGCAATAAGTAGGTTTAAGTCAGTATACTTGAGATCGAATCGCTGGCTCAAATGGAAATTCGTAAGCGCTCCTTTAAACATATATATCCCGCTGCGTAAATGGATCTTGTGCCATACAAGATTATCAAAGCCGCCTTCTTCGGATGCTTCCAGTAAAAGGGGTGTTATCACATTGCTGATAGCCTGCGATGCAGTTCTGGCGAAACCCGAAGGGATATTGGGAACGCAATAGTGGATCACGCCATATTTAATAAATGTGGGATGTTCGTGTGAAGTGATTTCGCTGGTTTCAAAACATCCGCCACGGTCAATACTCACATCAATAATTACGCTGCCTGTGCGCATATTGCTAACCATTTCTTCCGTAACTACAACCGGCGTGCGACCGGATTGTGAAGAAAGTGCCCCAACGGCAACCTCACAACTTTTCAATTGCTTTGACAGAATGCGCGGTTCTATAACGGAGGTATATATTCGAAAACCGATATTATTCTGTAGTCTTTTCAGGCGGGAAACACTGTTATCAAATACTTTCACAGATGCGCCAAGAGCGAGCGCTGCCCTTGCTGCATATTCTCCCACAATTCCAGCACCGAGTATAATAACTTTCGTGGGCGGTATGCCGGATATTCCCCCGAGTAATACACCTTTGCCATGATTGGCCGAACTCAGATATTGTGCGGCCACCAGCATAACAGCACCTCCGGCAATTTCACTCATGCTTCGCACGATAGGATAACTGCCACTTTCATCTTTCAGATTTTCAAAAGAAATACCCGTGATTCGTTTTTCCATCATTTTCTGTAACAATTCTGATTTGAGTGCAGATAAATGAATGGGAGAAATAATGGTTTGATTCATTTGAAGAAGGGGCAGATCTTCTTCCACAACAGGTGCTGATTTTATCAGGGTCGGACATTTATAAACTTCAGCTTTTTCATATATGATGCGTGCGCCGGCTTCACTGTAATCCCTGTCCCCATAATGGGCAGCTTCTCCCGCATTATGCTCAATTAATACTTCGTGACCATTACTGATCAGAACACTGACTGCTTCCGGAGTAAGCCCGATTCTGTTTTCCTGGAAAGCGGTTTCTTTGGGAACGCCGATCAGCAACATACTGGATTTTGGTTTAACATCCAGGGTTTCTTCCAGGGTTTCATAGCTGAAGGAAGTGCTGATAAACGGTTTACTGTGTTGGGACATGATAAGGTGGTTTGACTACCGCTTGGGCTGCAGATCGTGGAAGTGAAAATTACAATTTTATCCTGAATTTTTTCCAATATGGGATGGCAGTTATTTTTCGCGTGTTTTCATCCTGAGTTTCAAAGAAAATTCCCAGGGTTTCCTCCGGAAAAATACCCGGCGCCCGATCGGGCCATTCCACCAGACAGATTTCCCCCGAATACAAACAATCCTCAACTCCTGCCTTAATTGCCTCCTCTTCATCTTTTAATCGGTAAAGATCCATATGGTAAATATCACCCTCCGGATAACTATATTCATTAATAATGGAAAACGTGGGACTGCCAACAACTTCTTTCACTTTTTTTATTCTGCAGAGCGCACTTATAAAACTGGTCTTACCCGTCCCCATATTACCCTGAAAAGCATATATTTTTTTATTTGGGAAGGAGTCCCAGAAAATACGGGCAATATCATCTATTTCCGGTAATGTAAACGTCCATTCCATTCAACAAAGATAGCTTCATAGCTGTTTTATAGAGTGAACAGGGGAAATGGAATTCGGTAAATTTGCAACTGGTAATTGAAGAAATAAGCATGGATACAGTTAATTGGAAGGTTGAAGGAATGAGTTGTAGCGCATGCGCACAAACAATCAATGGTTTTCTGGAGAAAAAGGGAATGCTGGATGTAAAAGTCAGTCTGACAGCTGGCGAAGCGCATTTCCGAAACGAAGCAGGTGTTCCGGAGCAGGAACTGAAAAAAGGCATCGAAAATCTCGGCTATCATGTAGCAGAAGAAAATACTGCCAGAAAATATGCAAATAAGTTTGTTCGCTACCTGACATTATGCGTACCCTTTACTCTCATTCTGCAATTACATATGCTGGTCCATGGACCACTTTCCTACTGGCTCCAAAATTCCTGGGTTCAAATGGTGTTGTGTTTGCCGGTTTTCATCACAGGAATGAATTATTTTGGGAGAAGTGCTATCAACAGCATATTACAGGGGCCACTTAACATGAATGTTCTTATTGCACTGGGTGCAGGTGCTTCATTTATTTACAGTCTTACGGGTACCCTGCTCGGACTGGGTGAGTCCTATCTTTTTTATGAAACGGCTGCAGCTATCATCACGCTCGTTTTCTTCGGAAATTATCTGGAAGAACGATCCCTTCATGCTACCCAAAAATCTCTTACCAGACTTGTTAAATCTCAAAAGGTAACTGCGAATATGATTGCTTTTGACGACAAGCATCAGGAAAATATTTTTCCTGTTGACAGTCTTCAATTGCGCAGCGGGGACCTGGTGCTGATCCGCAGCGGAGAACAGGTTCCCGCGGATGCAAAAATTCTTTGGGGCGAAGGGCAGGTGGATGAAGCCATCATAACAGGTGAAAGTTTGCCTGTAAATAAAAAACCAAAAGACAGGATTATAGGTGGTTCGATTTTACTTGATGGAAATTTAAAAGCACAGGTAACGGCCTCAGCAAAAGAATCGGTGTTATCCAATATGATTGATCTGGTGAAGAGAGCACAAATGGACAAACCAAAGATCCAGTTGCTGGCTGACCGCATCAGTGCAATTTTCGTTCCGGTGGTAATCGGAATTGCCCTGCTGACTTTTTTATTAAATTATATTTTCCTCCACAATTTCGGTTCCTCTTTAATGAGAAGTATTGCAGTTCTTGTAATTGCATGTCCCTGTGCAATGGGACTCGCAACACCGGCTGCGATTGCGGTAGGTCTCGGCAGGGCAGCCAGGAATGGAATATTGTTCAGGAAGGCGGACAGCCTGGAGCTTTTCAAAAAAATTAATCAGGTTGTTTTTGATAAAACCGGAACACTCACTACAGGTGCTTTCAGTATTGGAGAATTTAAAATTCTGGATCCGGCAGTCACCAAAGAAGAATTCAGAATGATTCTATTCTCACTTGAAAAATATTCTAATCACCCAATTGCCCAATCGCTTATCCGCGAATGGAAAGTCCAACCGGAAATCCGATGGGAAAAAATAGAAGAGATCAAGGGTTATGGAATTCTGGCAACCAGCAAGCAGGGTGACGAATACAAAGCAGGATCTGCTTCTTTCTTTGGTGATATTTCTGACGATTCAAATTATTCTATTTATCTGACGAAGAATAATGAGATGTTGGGTTGGGTTGACATGCAGGATGAATTAAGACCCGAAGCATTAGATGTAATTGCTTATTTCAGGAAAAGAAATATAAAAACAATTCTGCTCAGTGGTGATCGTAAACAAAAATCCATGAATGTGGCGAATGCGCTTGGAATGGACGAAATAATAGCTGAACAAACACCGCATCAAAAACTCATGCAAATAGAAAGGCTCTCAGCAATGTCGCCAACAGCTATGGTTGGAGACGGTATCAATGACGCACCTGCATTGGCCAAAGCCGGAATCGGTATTTCGATGAGTGATGCTTCACAGATTGCGATGCAGACAGCCGATGTGGTCCTGATGAATAGTGGTCTGAAAAAATTGCCTTTGGCAATGCAGCTTGGGGTACATACATTTCTTACCATAAAACAAAATCTTTTCTGGGCATTTTTTTATAATGTCCTGGCAATTCCCATTGCAGGATTTGGATTGCTTACACCAGGTGTAGCCGCCGCTGCAATGGCTTTCAGCGATGTGGTCCTGCTCATCAATTCTTCACGCTTATTTGTTAAAAAGCTACTGTAAATTGAGGATTGATTCATGCATATGAACCGTACTGCATCTGCTGTTTTAAAACAATACTGGAACTATGATTTCTTTCGGCCCCTGCAGGAAGAGATCGTGGAATCTATATTGGCAGGACATGATACGCTGGCTTTGCTTCCGACAGGAGGAGGTAAATCCATTTGTTTTCAGGTACCGACCCTTGTTAAGGAAGGACTTTGTCTGGTGATTAGTCCTTTGATTGCCCTGATGAAAGACCAGGTTCAAAACCTGCGTAAAAAAGGCATCACAGCTTTTGCAATCTATTCCGGTATGAGCCGAAAGGATGTAATCTCCACATTTAAACTCGCAGCAACAGCGAACTGCAGATTCCTGTACGTATCTCCTGAACGATTGGAAACAGAACTCTTCAAAGAATTTCTTCCGGCACTTAATATAAGTTTGATTGCAGTAGACGAAGCACATTGTATTTCACAATGGGGATATGATTTCAGACCACCTTATCTGCGTATCGCAGATATTCGGGAGGAACTGCCGACAGTGCCGGTATTGGCATTAACAGCTTCAGCAACCCCTGCCATTCGTGAGGATATCTGTCTGAAACTGAAAATGAATAACCCAAATATTTTCACACAATCATTTTTGCGTCCAAATCTTTCTTTTAGTGCACATAAAACCAGCTCCGTTATTAATAAAATGCTTGACATACTGCAGCGCCTTGAGGGATCATCGATCATTTATTGCCGTAACCGGCGCCGCACTAAAGAGATCAGTGACCTGCTGAATATGCATGGGATCAGTTCGGATTACTATCATGCAGGTCTCAGCCAGGAAGACCGTAATGATAAGCAGGAGCGTTGGATGAAGAATTCAGTTCGGGTGATAATATGTACCAATGCATTTGGGATGGGCATTGACAAACCTGATGTGCGGTTGGTAATCCATGCTGAAGTACCGGATAATCTGGAGAATTATTATCAGGAAGCGGGACGTGCCGGCAGGGATGGCAAAAAATCTTATGCTGTTTTATTATACAATGAAGTTATGCTGGAAGAACTTTCAGTTCTTCATAAATTACAATTTCCTTCGCTGAATTATATCAGGAAAATTTATCAGGGTCTTGTTAATTATCTCCAGGTACCTCTGGGAACAGATCAGGTCAGTTACTCTTTTGACCTGAATGATTTCCTTCAGAAATTTTCCTTTAAGTCTAAACCAACCCAGGCTGCACTCCAGTTACTGCAGCAGGAAGGATTTATAACATTGAATGATCCGGTGTTTACACCTGCAACACTTTATTTTATTTGTAACAGGGATGTTCTCTGCCAATTTGAAAATGAAAACCAGGCGTTGGATCCATTGATAAAAACCTTGTTGAGATCCTATGCCGGGATCTATGATCAACCGGTATCGATACATGAAAAAATCCTGGCCTCACTTCTGAACTGGGATGTAGAAAGAATTTTAAAGGGACTTTACGAATTACACAAGTTTCAAATCGTTCATTACAATCCACAAAAAGAAACTCCCAGGATTTATTACAATCTTCCAAGGAGGAAAGCTGATGATATCCATATAGACGAGAAAGCTTATCTCTTCAGAAAAGAACAGTTTGTAAATAGAGTAAATGGTATACTGACCTATGTTCTAACGAAAAAATGTCGAAGCGTGGCCATTGCTGAATATTTTGGTGAAAAGGATGCTGAAAATTGCGGCATCTGTGATAACTGTGTAAAGAAGGAGAAGGAAAAACTAAGTCCTGCGGAATTTGAAGCCATCTGTCAGAAACTCCGGGATGGAACCCGAAAACAATCGCTTACGGCAATTGAATTATTTGATCAGTTTGCCGATATTCATTCAGAGCATCTCCGCAAGGTGATTGACTTCATGCAGGCTGAGAATAAATTGATAGTGGATGAGGATGGGATTGTACATATTAGTTGACCGATGATTCCGCACGTGCGGGAACCATTCGTCGTGAATCGTTTATCGTATATCGATCCACGATAAACGATAAACGATTGAAAGAAGAAGCATTTCCTAAATAATATTTTTAACGCCGGGTAATTTTACCAGAAGGCTGCCAATGAAGAAAGATGCAACAACAGCCAGTGGAGCAACAAAAAGAAGCTTAAAAGCCGGATCGATTGTAAGACTTCTGAATAATAGTGCTACCGACACTAATACCAGCGGATGAAAAATGTAGACTGCATAAGCAGACCTTGACATATTTTTGAGTAGCATTGACTGACTGTTCCACTTCTCTTTCCCGTAACCCAACAGTGCCACTGCAATAGAAAACCCCGTGATTTGCTCCCATGTCGCATTAATAAGTGATTGATAGGTTCCGGCTCCGGAAAAACTCTCTATAGAACATCCTGTAACTATTTTAATAACGTACATCAGAGGCAAACCTACAAAGATCATTAAACGTGCAAGCCTGAGAAATGGTTTCACTTTCTTTATATTTAGTTCATGAAGCCAGTGGTTTCGAGCTGCTACGATTCCTAATATAAACATGGCGATATACTGGCTGAAATATGCCAGCTGAAACCCGACAGGTTTGAGAATCCAGCCTACAGGAAATATGATCCTGACCAGGTAACTTATTATTCCAATGGAAAATGCAAAAAGGAGGATTGCGGTGTTACCTGGAACAGGGCGCAATTTTTCAGGATTAAACCTGATCAGCGGCCTGATCAATATATAAATAAAAGTAAAAAGCATTAGGGCGGCTACAAACCAGAGAACCCCAAAATCTACCCAATGATGATAGCCACTCAGATATTGTCCAAAGGATATTCTTTTATCATATCCATATCTTTCAACATACCAATTTAGAACAGGTGATATGACCAGCGAATAAAATATAAGCGGTATCCCCAGACGTTTCAGGCGATCCGTAACGAATCTTCCAATCGCTTTTTTCTCAATGGATGATTCAATAAACAAAGCAGATAAAAAGAAGAAAAAACCCATGAAGAATGACTGGTTTATCGTAACAAAAAAAGTCATGGGGCTCAAGGCGGCCTGGTGAATGGTTGGTTCTTTATAGTACCAGCCGCCGGGCGCACCATATGTGATAAAACTATGGTGCAGCACAACCAGTACAATAAGCAAAACACGAAGATTATCGATATAGTATATTTTCTCCTTTTTCAATTATTCAATTATTTTCTATGAATTTGGAATATGGAATTTATTCCAGATTGTCTTGCTTCGATGAAAGGTATTATCTTTATTTCAACCCGACCGTTATCATAAAGAAAATTATTCACTTGTTATTTAAACTAGCCCTGTCTTACTTTTTGCTTTTATTTTATACAGAGAACTGTTGCGCACAAATCTTTCAACTTGGATTCAAGGGAGGTCTCAGTTTACCCAATCTTACTTCATCAGGTGGGTCGGAAGTAAGTATGGGATATAAAACGATCTCCGGACCAGATTTCGCATTGGTTACTGATTATAAGTTATCAGAGAAATTTTCTTTGGAAACATCATTGGAATGGTCAACGCAGGGCGGACAGAAATCCGGATTACAAACCATTCCGGCATCTCCTGAACTGGCTCAATATTTTCCTCCCGGATCTGACGCGCAATATTTGTACGCCAATTTCACGAGCACGGTAAGGCTTCAATACCTGATGCTTCCGGTTTTACTAAAATACAATATGGCCCTGGGTGTTTCAGGCCATTGGAAATTTTATATGGATGGTGGAATTTTCGGTGGCCTGCTGATGTCTGCCAAAGCTTCTGCTTCCGGATCGAGTAAAGTATATTTCGACAAAAATGAAACACAACAGGTTGGCCATGTAACTGTTCAATTCGACAGCACAGGTGATATAAAAAATCAACTGCACAAGGGAAACTTTGGCATCGAAGGAAATCTTGGTTTGCTTTACCAATTCAGTTCGTTGTCAGTATTCGCTGAAGGTGGCGGCAATTACGGATTTATCGATCTGCAAAAGGAGAGTCAGAACGGGATTAATCATACCGGTGCTTTTATTTTCAGGATTGGAATATTTATAAGCCTAAAGCCCAAAGCTTAAAGCCTAAAACTACTTTTTAGATCTCCGCTCATTTTAATTATTTTTAATTAAATATTAAATCAGTTTTAGGCTTTAAGCTTTGGGCTTATTTAGGCTTTAAGCTTCAAGATATTCCCGCGAGTTCCAGACTCTTCTTCTTTAGCTTGCGTATTTCAACATCTTCGATAATCGGCTCGGGAGTTAATATCAAGGATGTTTTGTTTTCACGCCACCAACTTGAATTTTGTAATTCCTTAAAGGAGATGACGCCGATCAGATATTTTCGGTCACTCTCGGCGTGCCATTCTTCAATCCATTCAAATTTTTCCTTTGGTATATAAGACCAATCATCAAAGCTGACATATATTTTTATATAGAACTCGTCAGTTAATTCGAGAGGTGCATGGTGATACAATTTTTTATATTCGTATCTGTACTGGTAACGTAGAGCAGATAAATCGCTGAGTACTGCTGAGGCTGTTGGAAAACTTCCTGCGCCTTTTCCATAGAAAAATTGTTTGTCGGCAAAACCACTTTCAATAACTACCCCGTTGTATTCATTCTTCACAAAACTCAGATGATCGTCGGATTTTACAAATTGGGGGAGTACAAAAGCAGCTACTTTGCCATTCAATAATTTCTTTGCCTGGGCAACGAGCTTGATTTCATAATGCTTCTCTGAAGCCACAGTTGCATCACCGGCCTGAATATGCTGTATCCCATTATATACAATATTTTTAGGATCTGAAATGATTCCATAAGCGTGGGCCAGCAGGAGTGTCCATTTATTCACGGCGTCAACACCTTCCACGTCCAGTGAAGGATCGCTTTCTGCAAAGCCCAGTTGCTGGGCCATCAATAATGCCTGTTTGAAATCGAGCCTTTCTTCAAACATTTTCGTCAGAATAAAATTCGTAGAGCCGTTTACTATGGCACGCATGGAATGCAACAGATCATTATCGTAATATTCTTCCAGGTTACGTATGACAGGGATTGATGCACACGCCGCCGCCTCATACAAAACAGAAAGTCCAGTTTCTTTTTGAAGTTCCAGTAATTGAGAAAGATGTTCAGCCAGCATTTTTTTGCTGGCACTCACCACATCCTTGCCATTTCTCAATGCAGTCGTAACGATCTCGAATGCCGGTTCTGTTTCATTTATAACTTCCACGATCACATTGATGTCGGGATCATTCAGAAGTTCAAATTTATCAGTCGTAAAAAGATCCTCCGGTGCATTTCTTTTTTTGCCCGGATGTTTGATACAAACTTTTTTTATTGTCGCCCTGAGTGAAGGAGTCTGTTGTAATATGCGGTAAAGTCCTTCTCCCACCACACCAAATCCAAATAATCCAATACTGAGTTGCTTATGTGCGTCCATATTATTTTCAACAATTTTCCAAACTATGAGAATATTTGTTTGTCCTAACAGTTAACCTGTCAAAACTGTTGCGAAGATCTATGATTAAATCTTCTGCATCTTCCAATCCGACTGAAAGCCTTATAAGGCTGTCATGAACGCCTGCGGCTCTACGAATCTCCGGGGGAATGGTTTTATGTGTCATTTCAGCCGAATGGCTGATAAGGCTCTTTATACCTCCCAGGCTCTCTGCCAGTTTAAATAATTCTGTAGAACTGACAAATCTCCGGGCTTCCGCCAGACTGTCTTCTTTCAAAGTAAAAGACACGATACCTCCGAATCCACGCGACTGCCTTTTAGCAACTTCATGATTGGGATGGTCGGAAAGTCCGGGATAGAAAATTCTGTCAACTTCCGGCAGATCCTGCAGGAACTCAGCGATTTGCTGTGCACTGCTGCAATGTTGTTTCATGCGGAGGGAAAGGGTTTCCATACCCCTTATCACGAGCCAGGAATCGAAGGGCCCCAGTATGGCGCCAGCGGCATTTTGGTAAAATCTTATTTTTTCACCAAGCTCTTCAGTGGCAGTAATAACTAAACCTGCGATCAGATCACTGTGTCCGCCGAGGTACTTGGTTGCAGAATGAACTACAATATCCGCTCCCAGCTGAATGGGCTTTTGAAGAGCAGGAGAAGCAAAAGTATTATCCACGCACAAGAGACAGCCACCTGCTTTCGCGATGACCGCAATAGCAGCGATATCGGCTATTTTGAGAGTAGGATTACTTGGTGTTTCAAGCCAGATCAGCCTTGTGTTTTCATTTAATGCATTGAAAATATTTTCCGGGTTGCCGGCGTCAACATAATTAACACGGACCCCGAATTTTTTGTATACCTGCTCGAATAATCGGAAAGCACCGCCGTAAATATCATCCACGGCAATGATTTCATCTCCTGATTTCAACAATTTCAAAACGGCGTCGATGGCCGCAAGTCCGCTGGCGAATGCGAGTCCGCGGGCTCCTTTTTCAAGTCCTGCAATCAGATTTTCCAATACAGACCGTGTAGGATTATTGCTTCGCGCATAATCATACCCTTTGTGAACGCCTGGAGATTCCTGAACAAAAGTGGAAGTCTGATAAATGGGTACCGAAATAGCTCCGGTGAGTGGATCGACCGGGATACTGTGAATGAATTCTGTTGTTTCCTGCATAAAATAATCCTCCTGCCTTTTGGGCATTTTTTGGGTGAATAAAATATGCTTAAAAAGAAAACGCCCGAAAGAATCCTATTTCATTGCATCACTGCATTAAAATAGAAAAGCTCTTCCGAAGGTCAGAAGAGCTCTTAATATGATGAGTATTAGGTAGCAGTATCTGACTTATCTGTCCGCCAGCAGGCGGATGGAGTTGGCACCTTGTCACGTTTATTGCGGGACAGGTTGTCAAGGCTTCACAGGGCCATTACCCTCAGCCTTTCTTGATAAGCTGTAAAAGAACAGGCCCAAAGATAATCCCAGGCTTTAAATTTCAAAAATTATTTTTTCTGAATGGTAAATCCCTTTGTGGGAACAAGCGGCCTCCTGTTTTGTTATTACCTTTAGCGATTCCAACTTATTATGATTGAACAGCGTAGTCCGTCTCCGGAAACCGGTGAAGAAATGATTGAATTAATGGAGAAGAAAAATCCCTCAGATACCGGTGGGGAAGAAATGATTGAAGTGTTCGGCGCCCGGGAGCACAATCTCAAAAATATCGATATCTCCATTCCAAAAAACCAGCTGGTTGTCATTACCGGCATCAGTGGGAGTGGAAAATCATCCCTGGCTTTCGATACGATTTATGCTGAAGGGCAACGCCGATATATGGAAAGCTTTGGCGCATACGCCCGCCAGTTTATTGGTGATATGGAACGGCCGGATGTAGATAAAATCACGGGGCTGAGCCCTGTAATTTCCATCGAACAAAAAACCACGAACAGGAATCCACGCAGCACAGTTGGAACTGTAACAGAAGTGTATGATTTTCTCAGGCTCTTATATGCGCGGATAGGAGAAGCCTATTCCTATAATACCGGCAGGCGCATGGTAAAATTTAGTGAGGAAGAAATTGTTGCAAATATTTTTCAGAAATTCAATGGCAGGAAAATATCTGTTCTTTCCCCATTGGTTCGTGGCAGAAAAGGACATTACCGCGAACTTTTTGAAGACATTCGCAAAAAGGGATTTGTGAAAGTACGCGTAGATGGTGCAGTCAAGGATCTGGTTCCAAGGATGCAGGTTGACCGGTATAAAATTCATGATATCGAAGTTGTGATTGACCGGCTGGCCGTAACAGGCGATATGAAAATGCGTGTGAGCCAGAGTGTTCAAACGGCACTTACAAATGGGAAAGGGGTTAATGTTTTTGCTGATCAACGATAGTAACGAAGTTATACAATACAGTAAACAACTGATGTGCGATGAAACAGGCATCAGTTACGAAGAACCTTCACCAAATAGTTTTTCATTTAACTCACCTTATGGTGCCTGCCCAGTCTGCAAAGGGCTGGGATCTGTTTATCGTATCAGCCTTGACGCGATCATGCCTGATAAAAAGAAATCTGTGAATGAGGGAGGAATTCTGCCTATTGGCGGAGAAAGGGAAGCCTATACTTTTACCCAGGTTCAGAAACTTGCGAGGAAATATAAGTTCAGTCTGGATACGCCAATTGAAGACATGCCGGCAAAAGGTCTTAACCTGATTTTATACGGCGATGCTGAAGGGGCTTCAGATGAGATTTTAAATATTGATGAAAATGAAACGGCGAGTTCCGGTACTGAATATGAAGGCCTGGTACCCATGTTAAAAAGATGGTTTAACGGATCCAGTAACGACATGCTGCATGAATGGGTTGAGAAATATATGGAACTCAGGATCTGCGATTCATGCGGGGGAGCAAGACTAAAAAAAGAAAGCCTCTGGTTTCGGGTTGATAAAAAAAATATTGCAGAACTCAGTAATCTGAATCTTGACAAACTCGCCATTTGGTTTAATGATATTGAAAAAAGGCTTGATAACAAACAGAATATTATCGCCAAAGATATTTTAAAAGAGATCCGTGAACGATTGCAATTCCTGCTGGATGTCGGTCTCACATATCTAACTCTGAACCGGCCAACCAGAACACTGAGCGGCGGCGAATCCCAGCGCATAAGACTGGCCACTCAGATCGGATCGCAGTTGCAGGGTATCACATACATATTGGATGAACCCAGTATCGGTTTGCACCAGCGGGATAATCAGCGGTTGATTCTTGCCTTGCAAAATCTGAGGGATATCGGAAACAGTATTATTGTTGTTGAACATGATAAGGAAATCATGATGGCAGCAGACTACCTGGTCGATATCGGACCGAAAGCAGGATTTCATGGGGGCCGGATTGTTGCACAGGGAAAACCTGGGAGCATGCTTAAACTGAATACGATTACAGCGGATTATCTCAACGGACGACGAAAGATTTCTCTTCCTGCAGAAAGAAGAAAAGGGAATGGAAAATTTCTGGATCTGAAAGGAGCAAAGGGGAATAATTTAAAAAATGTAGATGCACGGTTTCCGCTTGGGAAATTTATTGTGGTAACAGGTGTGAGTGGCAGCGGTAAATCTACCCTGATCAATGAAACACTTTATCCGATATTAAGTCACCATGCCTATGGATCCAAAGGGAGGGCACTTGAATATAAAAGTATTAAAGGACTGGAAAATATTGATAAAGTTATTGAAATAGATCAGTCTCCCATAGGACGTACACCCAGAAGTAATCCTGCAACTTATTGCGGATTCTTCACGGATATCCGGACTCTCTTTGCTTCCATACCCGAAGCCAAAATCCGCGGATACACGGCAGGGCGGTTTTCATTTAATGTAAAAAGCGGACGCTGTGAAGTATGTGAAGGAGGCGGAATGCGTGTAATTGAAATGAATTTTCTCCCTGATGTATATGTACACTGCGAAAAATGTAATGGCAAAAGATATAACCGCGAAACGCTTGAGATAAGGTACAAGGGAAAATCGATTAGTGATGTGCTGGATATGACAGTGGATGAAGCGGTGGAGTTTTTTCTGAATGTTCCTTACCTGTACAGAAAAATAAAAGTATTACAGGAAGTGGGACTGGGTTATATCACGCTGGGGCAGTCAGCAGTTACACTGAGCGGAGGAGAAGCACAGCGAGTAAAACTTGGAACAGAATTATCGAAACGTGAAACGGGTAAAACATTTTATATACTTGATGAGCCAACAACCGGTCTGCACTTTGAAGATATCAGCCACCTGCTGGATGTATTGAATAAACTGGTTGACCGGGGGAATACGGTCCTTGTCATAGAGCATAATATGGATGTAATTAAGGTAGCAGATCATTTAATAGACCTCGGTCCGGAAGGCGGAGACGGAGGAGGAGAAATTCTTTTTGAAGGAACACCGGAGGAACTGGTTACTGTGAAACGCAGTTTTACTGCCAAATTTTTAAAGCAAGAAATGAAATAAAGTGTGGTAGTGTGGTAGTGTGGTAGAGTGGTAGTTAAAACGGTCAATGATCATCGGTCAACCAAATGAAACAGCCGGCAACTACTCATCGCCGGCTGCTGAGGATATTGGGTAGACCAAAATATGTAAATCCAATAAGGGAAGCAGGAGTTATTAATAAAACCGTTTGGGTACTAAATAATAGGGAACGGATCAGGTTTTACAACCTTCGGATAATAGATTTTACCAATTCTCCTGCTGCTTATTGGGTTGCGATAAGGGTTATTTAATTTTCAGCTGACCGTTTTCAATCCTTGTATCATTCACCAGAACTTCATACAGGTAGTTACCTGCATTGATTTCCGGAAGGATACCGGTTTCACGGTTTCTTATAGCAGACTGCAAAATGAGTTTGCCTTCCAGGTCAAAAACAAATAAGGTATATTCTTTCCCTTCCACACCATCCACTGTAAACAAAAGAGTTTTATTATCCGAAGCGGTAAAAAGCCGAACCTTATGCTTTTTATTGTTCAGATTTTTTGTAATCGTCACTGCATTAGGAACGGGTAATGATCCACCTGCATAGGAAAAGAGGCTGGTTGTAATAAAAGCCAGCGGCAAAATAGCCTTCCTCGATTTTCCGGAAATGTTTTCGCGTAAAGTTTTCATCATAGGTTAAAAAAAGGGTACGGATCAACAAAAATTATTTAGAACCTCAACATTGGACATCTGGTTGAATTGTCATACGAATGGTCACTTCCCAAACGAATCCCAAGCTTCAGCCCAAGAGTAAAATACGCATCGTCCTGGGTCGGATCTCCTCTTTTGTCGCCTGGATTGTAACCGCTTCCGGGAATACCCTGCAAAGGACTTTTATTCGCCATCGCAATAGCTATCTGAGCGGTTCCGCTTGGCAGATTGGCTGCTAATACTGCCGGATCCACATAAGTTGTACTCACATCATCAATATAGTCCGTGAAAGTTTTTCTGTATAGCAATTCAAGACTGAGATTCACTTTTTCACTTACATAGTATTTCATACCAACACCCATTGGAATATTTATCTGTGTAAGCGAATAATTTGGTCTGTTTGGCAGAAATCCTTCACCTTCCGTATGCAATGGCTGCAGGTAGACCCATGTTGTCTGGGATGTATTCGGATCTACATACTGACCCATTGGATTGAAATGAAATACTCCGATACCGAGCACACCATAAGGTCTTAATCTCCCCGTTTGTTCTGTTGGCTGGTCTTCAAATAATACAGTCGGATATAATTCAAACATCAGGTTGGCTTCTGTAATGGAAGATTTGAAATCCAGATTTCTATTGAGCCTGGCTACTTCTTCTCCACCTTTGTTTGTGATAAAGTTATCATCACCTTCAACACTGCCAAAGTTTGCGGATAGACGAATACCTAATAATTCATTGGGATGAGCAGCTACATAAAAACCATATGCGATTTTCGTGGCGTTCATATTGTAGTCCTTCAGAAATCCGGTACCTACACCATAATGTCCACCCAGATCACCCAGAAATACCATGGGACCAACTGTGATGCCTGCTTCAAAATAATTGCCAGCAGAAAGCTGACTATAGGAAGAGTTATAAAATACCAGTCCTATGACTAGTGAACACAAACACTTCCTTATGGAGTGTAAACCTGTTTTCATGGAATATCGATTTAGTTTTCGACGGTTTGGATTTTGTTCTTATAATAAATAAAAACCAGTTACTATACAAGAACGGGAATTATTCTTTATATGGTGTAAACAGGATAAACTATATTATTGAGACTGATTCCAATTACTGGAATTCAGTTTCATTTTGGTTCTTTCAACATTACGATGTGTGGAATATTATCTTCGAGGTAGATGTCACCATCTCTTTTGAATCCGAATGATTCATAAAATTTTTGGAGATATAGTTGAGCGCCAATACGGATAATATCTGTATGAAAAAGATTTCTGATCTGTTCGATACTTTCCTGCATGAGTTTTTTTCCCATGCCTGTTTTACGTGTCGAAGGGGAACTTACTACGCGGCCTATCGAAGATTCACTATAGGAAATTCCGGGAGCAAGCAGCCTTGAATAAGCAAGTAATCTGTCTTCCTTCATACCCATTAAATGCCAGGCATAAACATCTTTATTGTCACAGTCCTGATAAGGACAGTTCTGTTCAACGATGAAAACTTCATTGCGGAGTTGTAATATTTTGTAAAGTTCTATGGGAGACAGTGCGTCAAATGGTTTTAGAATCCAGTTCATATTATTAAAGTGTGGTAGTGTGGTGGTGTGCAAGTGTGCTAGTTAAAAAACATCAATTTTAAAGTGAAATCCTCTTTTCCATTTCTCTGAATAAAATAAGTTTGGACATTGCCGGAATTTCTAAACTTTTAAATATGCAGGACGGACCTATTGTAAAAAAGTCTTTAGCGTTTTCAATTGACACAATAAAGTATTACAGAGTTCTAATAAGTAAAAAAGAATTTGATATTGCCAGACAGCTTAAAAGATCCGCAACATCGATCGGTGCTAATGTTTTCGAAGCACAATATGCCGAAAGCAAGTTGGATTTTATTCATAAAATGAAGATGGCTTCAAAAGAAGCGAGTGAATCATTGTATTGGTTATCCCTATGCGACCGAATTCCTGATTTTGAAGTTCCACAAAAAATGTTAAGCGATATAAAAGAGATTTTAGCAATACTGTCAGCTATAATTATTACAACCAAGAAAAACTTAAAATAACTACCACACTACCACACTACCACACTTCCACACTTGTATTTTAGTATCCATACTTTTCCTTCCAAAGATTCTTTAAATGTTTTCTGATTTCTTCTTCCCTGGCATTCTTCCCTGGATCATAAAATGTATTTCCTTTAATCTCATCCGGAAGATACTCCTGCGGGGAGAAGTTTTTTTCGTAAGAGTGACTGTACTCGTACCCTTTGGAGTAGTCCATATTTTTCATTAAACGTGTTGGGGCATTCCGGATATGCAATGGTACAGGCAGGTCGCCGGTTTTTCTTACCATATCCTGTGCTTCACTGATCGCTACAAGGGAAGCATTGCTTTTGGCCGAGCTTGCGAGGTATATGGCGCACTGTGAGAGAATAAGACGCGATTCAGGATACCCGATTTTACTTACAGCATCAAATGTGGCATTGGCGAGGAGCAATGCATTTGGATTTGCATTCCCAATATCTTCACTGGCAAGGATCAGCATCCGGCGTGCGATGAATTTCACATCCTCGCCACCTTCAATCATCCGTGCGAGCCAGTAAACGGCAGCATTCGGATCGCTTCCCCGCATGGATTTTATAAATGCAGATATGATATCATAATGTTGTTCCCCTTTTTTATCATACAGGGCAATTCTTTGTTGGGCAACTTCCATTACCAATTCATCCGTAATTATGAGCGGATCAGGCTGCGCATCAGTTACGAGTTCAAGGAGATTGAGTAGTTTACGTGCATCACCACCGGAAATATTGATCAGGGCTTCCGTTTCTTTCAATTCTATTATTCGTTTTTTCAGGAAATTGTCTTTTTTGAGGGCAGACTGCAACAGATCAGTGAGTTCTTCCTTCCCGAGTGGCTTTAAAACGTAAACCTGGCAACGGCTCAGGAGGGCGCTGTTCACTTCAAAAGAAGGGTTCTCCGTAGTTGCACCGATCAGGGTTATAATACCTTTTTCCACAGCTCCAAGCAATGCGTCCTGCTGACCTTTGTTAAAACGGTGAATTTCATCAATGAAAAGAATCGTGTTTTCCTTCAGCCGCGCTTCTTCAATCACTTCCCTGACTTCCTTTACACCCGAAGAAATAGCGCTGAGGGTATAAAAAGGCGAACCCAGTGTGTGTGCAATAATGTTGGCGATCGTGGTTTTACCGGTTCCCGGTGCACCCCAGAGGATCATGGATGGTATTTTACCGTTTTCAATAGCCGTTCGGAGGATGCTGCCCCTTCCTGTAAGATGTTTTTGACCCAGAAGTTGGTCAAGTGATTCAGGACGAAGCCGTTCTGCCAGGGGCGCAGGTCTGGATGACATAGAAAAAGTTTACCTTTAAACAACAACAAGTTAGCCCTTTTATGGTTTTATATAAGGGGAAGACCTTACTATGAAAACCCGAACCTTACATTTAGGAACAATTATCTCCGGATTTCTGACACTGTTGGCAATTCCGTTTGGGTCCTATGCGCAGCAGTTAACTGCCGTACAGAATTACGGGGTAAACCGGCCTGGAGTGGTTATGGTAAAAACCGTTTTTTCCGCAGATGTATATATAAATAAGATGCAGCTGGATTCACGCCATTTCAACCATCTGGTGGATTCCATACACAAAGTTGACAGTATTGGCGTTATTTATACCCCTGAAGAGAAACTGAATATTGTACTGAAGGAAATCAACAGCCATCCTAACCTCTTCTTTAAAGCTTCACTGGATTATATCAAGGAGCCGGAAGAAATTACTTCCAGCGGAACCGGATTCCTGGTTACAGGAGACGGATACGTAGCTACCAATTGTCACCTCATCGACAGGGACAATGCTTTTATCAGGCGTCAGTTTTTTCTTTCTGCCTTTCAGCAGATTACAGACGCTAATATTTCTGCGCTCGAAAATGCCTGGGCGACCCGTTTTTCTGAACAACAAAAATCGATTTTATACAATACTTACGCTTCCGTGTATGCGCGTTTGTTTTCCATGGCTCTTTATGATCTGAGAAAAGAAATTTATATCGAATACAGTGTTGACACAGATAGTGGGAAAACAAGTTCCATAAAAAAATCTGCCCAGGTGATTATCAAGGGCCAGCCCATGCCGGGTAAAGATATTGCCATACTCAAAATGGACGGAGACAGTACGCTGCCTACTTTGACAATCGCCCAGGACGAACTTCCCAGGGTGGGGGAACAGTTATTTGTTTACGGATTTCCCGGACCGGTCACCAATAATAATTTTGTATCTACGGAATCTGCCAATGAACCAACGCTTACAACAGGTATTGTAAGTGCGCTAAAGAATTCAGTCGGTGGATGGCCTCTTATCCAGATGGATGCAAATATAAACAGGGGTAGCAGCGGCGGACCGGTTTGCGATGAAAAAGGGGAAGTTGTCGGACTCACTACATTTGGGAGCCTTGAAAACAGTGGTGGTCTGGCTGCTGGTTTAAATTTTGCGATTCCTGTTTCGATATTGGAAGAATACCTCGATAGTGCCGGTATCACAGCAAACCCCAGTGAATCTTCCAGACTCTTTGCCGATGGTGTGGTTTTTTATGACCGCGGATTTTATAGAGATGCATTGGTAAAATTCAAATCAGTAAAAGAATTGAATAATCGTTTCCCCGGTCTTGCTTATTATATTAAAGACACGGAAAAACGTCTCAGGCAAAACGATGAAAAAAAAGCATCGATGATCAGGGTGGATCTGCTGGTTTTCGGACTTTTTTTGTTTGGTGCGATTGTTTTATTCCGATATCTGCGGAAGAAAGGCATAAAGCTTAAAGCGTAGGGCGTAATGCGTAAAGCTTAAGGCAGAATGTGGAAATTCAGCTAATTATACTTCGCTTATACTTATAAAAATCTAATAATTCTTTCTACTTAGGCCTTCAGCTTTACGCCTTACGCTTTAAGCTTAAAAGAGCTAAATTCGTCCCTTATTAAGAACCCATGAAAGAGCCGGTTGCATCTTATATAGATCATACCTTACTGAAACCCGTTTGCACGGTAGCTGAAATCAACAAATTGTGCAGGGAAGCTATTGAAAACGGATTTGCAGCCGTTTGCATTCCACCCTTTGTGGTGAAACAGGCTGTGCAAACATTAAATAACAGTCAGGTAAAAACAGCAACAGTTATCGGGTTCCCAATGGGTTATTCTTCCCTGGGTTCAAAAATTTCGGAAATACAGGAGGCAATCAAAGACGGAGCTGATGAACTGGATGTTGTAATTAATTTAATTGCACTGAAGAATGCTGACTGGTCTTATCTTGAAAAGGAAATGAAACAACTGGTACCGGTCATCCATGATAATGGAAGAATAATTAAAGTAATTATTGAAACAGGTGTTTTGACGAGAGATGAAATCTTCAGATGCTGCGAGTTATACGGCCGTATGGGTATTGATTTTATGAAAACCTCCACCGGATATGCAGAAAAAGGGGCTTCCGTTTCAGACGTGCAATTAATGAGAAATGAACTTCCTGCCCAGGTAAAGATCAAAGCTTCGGGCGGTATTCGCCATTATGCATTTGCTGAGGAACTGATTAAGGCCGGGGCCGATCGTCTGGGTTGCAGTGCAAGCCTGCAGATTGTAGAAGAAGAAAAACTGGACAGGCTCAAAGAAAAACTGGCATGAAAATATTATTGATACTCATCTTTCTTTATAACGGTATGGCATATGCGCAGGATTCGCTGATATACCGGGATCCAAGGGTTGATTCCCTTATAAAAAAGCAAATTCAGATAAATGAGGAGACGACAAGGGATAGCCGCCGGAACATTCCTGGTTTCAGGATCCAGGTTGCAAGTTCCAATGACAGGAACCAGGTCTTTAATATTAAAACAAAAATCTACCAGTTATATCCGGAATTAAAACCTTATCTTATTTACCAGCCGCCAAATTATAAACTGAAAGTGGGCAATTTTAAAACACCGGAAGAAGCGGATCCCTATTTGCAAAAACTTATACAAAATTTCCCTTTGGGTGTTTATCTGGTTCCTGATATCATAGAAGTGAAGCCCGACTAATTATTGAATATGCTGAAAGAAAAAATCCGTCATCTGGCAAAACAATATGCACCTGAAACCATTGAAATCAGACGGCATCTGCATGCACATCCGGAATTAAGTTATAAAGAATTTCAGACCTCGGCTTTTGTACAGGAAAAACTGAAAGGTCTGGGTATTCCTTTTGAAATAAAAGCAACTACTGGAGTCGTAGGCGTAATTCAGGGTAAAAACCCGGATAAAAGAATAATTGCACTTCGGGCAGATATGGATGCATTGCCTATTAAGGAAGAGAATAATGTTCCATATAAATCACAGAACGACGGCATCATGCATGCCTGCGGACATGATGCACATACCAGTATTCTGTTGGGAGCATCAAAAATTTTACATGAGCTGAAATCAGAATGGGAGGGAACTATAAAACTTATTTTTCAACCGGGAGAAGAAAAGAACCCCGGAGGCGCAAGTCTCCTCGTTAAAGAAGGTGTTCTTCATAATCCGAGGCCTCAGGCAATCTTCGGATTGCATGTGCATCCGGGACTGGAGATTGGAAAATTTAGTTTTCGCGGCGGTCCTTCCATGGCCAGTGCTGATGAAATTTATATTACGGTAAGGGGTAAGGGCGGCCATGCCTCAACACCGCATCTTACAGTGGATACGATTCTTGTGGCATCCCATATTGTGGTTGCGCTGCAGCAGGTAATCAGTAGAAATAAAAATCCTTTTTCCCCTTCAGTACTTTCCATCAGTTCATTTCAGGGAGGATTTACTACCAACGTGATTCCTTCAGAGGTTAAACTCATGGGCACTTTCCGCTCTATGGAGGAAACATGGCGCTTTCAGGCGCATAAACTTATTCACAGAATATGCAAAGGTATCGGACAGGCCATGGGAGCTGAAATTGATGTACTTGTTGATGTGGGGTATCCTGTTGTAAATAATGATGAACAACTATATCCCGTCGCACGAAAAAGAGCTGAAGAATTTGCAGGAATCGAAAACGTGCTGGAAACGGAAATACGTATGGGCTCTGAAGATTTCGGATACTATACGCAGGAAATTCCGGGTTGTTTTTACAGAATCGGAGTGATGAACGAATCAAAGGGAATAACTTCAGGTGTACATACACCAACTTTTAATATTGATGAATCCGCCATTGAAAAAGGTATGGGAATGATGGCCTGGCTAGGCGTAAGTATTTACGAAACGAATAACCTGCCCCAATAATCTATTATGCAAAAAAAGCGACTTAGAAGGGAAGAGGCTCTCGAATATCATTCGAAAGGGAAACCGGGTAAAATAGAAGTAGTTCCTACCAAAGAAGCAAAAACACAAAGAGATCTTTCGCTTGCCTATTCACCCGGCGTTGCAGAACCATGTAAAGAGATAAGCTTAAAAAAGGATGAGGTTTATAAATATACCGCAAAAGGTAACCTGGTGGCTGTTATCACCAACGGCACTGCGGTACTCGGACTTGGTAATATCGGTCCCGAAGCATCCAAACCTGTAATGGAGGGAAAGGGAGTATTGTTCAAGGTGTTTGCAGACATCGATGTGTTCGATATTGAAATTAATGAAACAGATCCTGAGAAATTCGTCCAGATTGTGAAATCTCTTGAACCAACTTTTGGTGGTATCAACCTGGAGGATATCAAGGCGCCTGAATGTTTTTATATTGAAAGACAGCTTCGTGCATCTTTGAAAATTCCGGTGATGCATGACGATCAGCACGGAACTGCCATTATCAGCAGTGCTGCGCTGATCAATGCGCTGGAACTTCAGAAGAAGAAAATTGACAAAGTCCGGTTTGTTATAAACGGCGCGGGAGCAGCGGCTGTGGCATGCATCAAATTATATGTGGCGCTTGGAGCCAAACCGGAAAATTTTATAGTCTTTGATAAAGATGGTGTTCTTCATAAAGACCGCAAAGATTTGGAAGAAGACCGTTTGGTTTTTGCAATCAGCAAGTCGGATGTTACGCTGACAAAAGCGATGGTGGATGCAGATGTTTTTGTGGGATTGAGTGTTGGTAATGTGGTTACGCCTGAAATGGTAAAAAGCATGGCTAAAAAACCCATCGTTTTTGCCATGGCCAATCCTGATCCTGAAATTACGTATGATGCAGCAACTGCAGTGAGGGATGATCTCATCATGGCTACCGGCCGTAGCGATTTTCCTAACCAGGTGAACAATGTTCTCGGCTTTCCTTTTATTTTCCGCGGTGCACTCGACGTGCGGGCCACACAAATAAATGAAGCCATGAAACTGGCTGCAGTTCGCGCATTGGCCGGCCTTGCCAAAACACCGGTTCCCGACATTGTAAACATGGCTTATAACGAAAAAACGATCAGTTTCGGATCACGTTATATTATCCCAAAACCCTTTGATCCACGGTTGCTTTCAACCGTAGCACCGGCAGTTGCAAAAGCAGCAATTGAAAGCAATGTGGCGCAGATAAATATTGAAAACTGGGATACTTATGCCATTGAACTGAATAAACGGCTCGGGCTCGATAATCAGTTGATTCGGGTGCTGGGCAGCAAAGCAAGAAGTGATCCAAGACGATTGGTATTTGCTGAAGCGGACAATATTAAAATATTAAAAGTCGCACAACTTCTGTTCGACGAAGGCGTAGCGTATCCGATCCTTCTGGGGAATAAAGAAAGAATCCGTGCTACTGCATCTGCCAATAATATTGACATCGAAGAATTCCCCATCGTGGATCCCAGGAGTGAAGAGCATGATGAACGGCGGATAAGATATACAGAATTATTTTTTCAAAAAAGGCAAAGAAGAGGATTTAATAAATACGAATCGAACAAGATCATGCGCGACCGGAATTATTTTGGATGCATGATGGTAGAGACAGGTGAAGCCGACGCGATGATTTCGGGCCTGACAAAAAACTATCCGGATACTATCCGTCCGGCAATAGAAATTATTGGTACGGAAGAAGGTGTAAAAAAAATTGCAGGGATGTATCTGATGCTCACAAAAAAAGGTCCGCTTTTTCTGGCAGATACTACCGTGAATTTTAATCCAACGGCCGAAGAACTTGCAGACATAACATTACTTGCCGCGAAAGAAGTAAGACATTTCAACCTGGTCCCTCGAATTGCCATGCTGAGTTATTCAAATTTTGGAACGAGTAATTCTCCTGAAGCCCGACTCGTGGCTAAGGCAACAGAAATTGTAAAACAAAAAGACCCGGATCTGGTAGTGGATGGAGAGATGCAGGCAAGTATTGCATTGAATAATGAAATTCTGCGTGAGAATTATCCATTCAGCAGCCTCGTCGACCAGGAAGTGAATACACTGATCTTCCCCAACCTTGCAGCGGGTAATATCGCCTATAATATTTTAAAGGAATTAGGTGCTGCGGATGCGATTGGTCCGATTTTACTCGGCATGAAAAAGCCGGTGCACGTTCTTCAACTGGGCAGTTCCGTGAGAAATATTTATAATATGGCACTGGTTGCCGTGATCGATGCACAAACCAAATGCCGCGAAACACCTGAAGAAGCCATGCGCAGGTCGCCCTGGTGGAAAAGAACCAAGAAATAAACCGTAATTTCATCGCAGAATTAACATGAATATTTTTACCGAACTGGGGCGATTTATTTTGATGCTGAAGGAAATGTTTTCCAAACCGGAAAACCTGAAGATGTACTGGAAAGAATTGATGCATCAATGTGTTGAAATCGGTATCCGTTCGCTGGGAATTGTTATCATTATTTCCGTTTTTATGGGCGCGGTATCTGCACTTCAGACAGCTTATCAGCTCGTGAGCCCACTGATTCCATTGTCTACCATTGCTCAGATCGTGCGCGATACTGTCATTCTTGAATTTTCTCCTACACTAGTCTGTATTGTGCTGGCAGGCGTGGTTGGAAGTAAGATAGCCGGAGAATTGGGAAATATGCGTGTGAGTGAACAAATCGATGCATTGGAAATTATGGGAATCAATACCAAGACTTACCTGATCCTTCCAAAAATTCTTGCTGCCATGATCACCATTCCGATGCTGGTGATTATTTCTGCTGTACTTGGTATCCTGGGGGGAAAACTGGCTGCTGTTGCAACGGGTATTGTTTCTACATCCCAATTTGATAAAGGATTATTTCAGTATTTTAAACCATTCAACGTATTATTTGCCCTGGTAAAATCATATTGTTTTGCTTTCATTATTTCCAGCATTTCATCTTTTTATGGTTACTATGTAAATGGAGGAGCACTTGAAATTGGAAGGGCCAGTACAAAATCCGTTGTAGTGAGTTGTGTATTGATCCTTTTGATGGATTATGTACTTTCTGATATTCTCTTATAAGCGAAGACATGATTGAGGTAAAAGATTTAAAAAAAGGTTTCGATGGCAAACCAGTCATTAATGGTGTAAGCGCCATTTTCCAAACCGGAAAATGTAACCTCATCATTGGTTCAAGCGGAAGCGGGAAAACGGTATTGATGAAATGTCTGGTCGGTCTTTTTGAACCGGATTCAGGAGATATCTCTTACGGAGGTAAGGACTTTACCAGCATGAATGAAGAAGACCGGAAAATACTCCGTCAGCAGATAGGAATGTTGTTTCAGGGTTCTGCACTGTTTGACAGTATGACTGTGGAACAAAATATTATGTTTCCTCTGGACATGTTCACAAATGATAGTTTTACAAAAAAACTCAGCAGGGTAAATGAGGTGTTGGAACGGGTGAATCTGAAAGATGTGAACAATAAGTTTCCTGCTGAAATTTCCGGAGGCATGAAGAAACGTGTGGGTATCGCCCGTGCAATTGTTTTGAATCCAAGGTATCTTTTCTGTGATGAACCAAATTCAGGACTTGACCCGCAAACATCCATATTAATTGATAAACTTATCAAGGAAATAACAACTGAATATAATATTACAACAGTTGTGAATACCCACGACATGAACAGCGTGATGGAAACCGGGGATCATATCATTTATATGTATGAAGGCCTGAAAGAATGGGAAGGCTCCAACAAGGAAATTATTTTCAGTAAAAATAAAAAACTGAATGATTTCATTTTTGCGTCAGAATTCCTGCAGGATGCCAAGGATATGCGCCAGCTGGAAATGAAAGGGAAAATTGACAATAACCGCAACATGGATGAATTGTTGAAATAACTAATTTTGTTAAGCATAAAACCACCTAAAAAAGAACAATGGCAGTATTAGTAAATAAAAATTCAAAAATCATTGTACAGGGCTTCACCGGAACAGAAGGCAGCTTTCATGCATCCCAGATGATCGAATACGGAACTCAGGTGGTGGGTGGAGTAACACCTGGCAAAGGTGGTAGCAAACATCTTGACCGTCCGGTTTTCAATACGGTTGCAGACGCTGTGAAAACTACAGGTGCTAATGTTTCCATTATTTTTGTGCCACCGGCTTTTGCAGCAGACGCCATCATGGAATCTGCGGAAGCAGACATCGCTCTGATAGTCTGTATTACGGAAGGTATACCTGTACAGGATATGGTGAAGGCAAAACATTATTTAACGTGCACCAATAGCCGGCTGATTGGTCCAAATTGTCCCGGAGTAATTACCCCGGGACAATGTAAAGTAGGTATCATGCCAGGATTTGTTTTTAAAACAGGGAAGATTGGAATTGTATCCAAATCCGGAACACTTACTTATGAAGCAGCAGACCAGGTAGTAAAAGCGGGTCTGGGAATTTCCACAGCCATTGGAATTGGCGGAGATCCCATCATCGGCACAACCACAAAAGAAGCGGTGGAATTATTGATGAATGATCCTGAAACAGAAGGTATCGTAATGATTGGAGAAATCGGCGGCAGTATGGAAGCTGAAGCAGCACGGTGGGTAAAAGCAAATTACCGTAAGCCGGTGGTTGGTTTTATTGCAGGGCAGACCGCACCACCCGGACGCCGTATGGGTCATGCAGGTGCAATTATCGGAGGAGCCGACGATACCGCTTCAGCAAAAATGAAAATCATGACCGAATGTGGTATTGAAGTGGTGCAAAGTCCTGCTGATATCGGAGCAACTATAGCGAAGGTGTTGAAAAGCCAAAAGCCTAAAGCTTAAAGCCTAAAGCCTAAAGCCTAAAGCCTAAAGCCTAAAGCCTAAAGCCTAAAGCTTTTTTTTGATAATGCTATTTACGAATTAATTAATAGCTCCAATAAATTTAAAATCCTCCTGATATTCGGGGAGGATTTTTTCTTTTAAAAGTTTTAGGCTTTCGGCTTTAAGCTTTGGGCTTACATGATAAATGATATGGAAAATGTAGAAGTGTTGATCGTTGGACAGGGACTCGCCGGAACATGGCTCAGCTACTGGTTACACAAAGCGGGAGTTTCATTTAAACTCATTGATCAGGTAAATCCGGATGGCGCTTCCCTTCGCGCGGCAGGTCTGATCAACCCTGTCACCGGAAGAAGACTTGTTACTACCTGGATGATAAATGAACTTATGCCTTTTGCAAAAAATGCATATCAGGAAATAGGAGATTTTCTGGAGGAAAATTTTATTGACGAAATAAGTTTGATTGATTTCTTTCCAAGTGTACAAATGTTGCAGGCTTTTCAAAAACGTTATGAGGAAGATCCGGCATATCTATATCCTGGTGAAGACCGGGAAAAATATGTTGAATGGTTCAGGTATGATCTGGGATGGGGAGCGATTCATCCCTGCCAACTCGTAAAAGTTGAAAAATTATTGATGAACTGGAGAATATGGCTGAAAGACAATAATTACCTGGTGGAGAGTTTTTTTGATCTGTTTAAATTAAAAGAAACAAGTAAAGAATTAGAATATTCGGATATATGTACCAGTTATATAATATTCTGCGATGGTAAATCATCGGCACAAAATCCATATTTTAATAAATTACCATTCGCATTAAACAAAGGGGAAGCCCTGCTGGTTGAAATAAAAGGCCTGCCGGATGATAAGGTTTATAAAAAGAGCATGAGCCTGGTTCCATGCGGGGAAAATATTTTCTGGCTGGGATCTTCCTATGAATGGTCGTTTGATAATGATCAGCCATCTGAGAAATTCAGAAAATATGCGGAAGACTGGCTGAATAATAATTTAAAACTACCTTGTTCCATTCTTGATCATTTTGCGTCAGTACGTCCCGCTACACTTGAACGAAGACCATTTGTAGGTTTTCATCCATTGCATTCAAAGATGGGAATGTTAAACGGATTGGGAACCAAGGGCTGTTCACTGGCTCCTTATTTCGGCAAACAGCTGGTTGATAAAATAAAAGATGAGGGAAATGTCAACCCCCTTGCCGATATAAACCGTTTCGGAAAGATACTTACCCGAAACACGTAAAATTAATCCCTGCTTCTGATGATTCTTTGATAATCAGGAACTTGTTAACGGGTTAGCACTGCATTAAGCTGTAAGTGTCAAGCTTTAGGCCTTTAGCTTTACGTTTTCCTTCGCTTTCACCATGAAGACTGCTTTGCCAACATTATTATTGCGCATTTGCAAAGGATCCTGACGGAGGAGGCTGATCATAGCCTGGTATAATTCCGGCAGGTCGTGTTGCATACAGACAGGATTTTCGAAGAAAGTTTCGACTGAAACAGCCCAGAATTCGTGGTAATTGACAGCAGCATATTCACCAAGCAGATTGCGGTTTCCGCCCTGCATACTGGTAAAAATGGGTCTTGCAACTTTAGAGAAGTTTTTGAATTCTTTTTTAAAGTGTTTGTCTTCTTCAGTTTCTGTAATGAAAGTAACATAAGCCAGGGCATGACCCATTTCATGAAGACCGACATTACAATTGGGCGTCTGACCGGTAATGCCTTTAATAAAATTATCCCATGAAAGGTAAATTCCACTCTGATCCACATGACCCATAAAAGGACGGGAATAGAATCCATAGTGGTAGTCATCTTTCAAAACATAAATATCATTGAAGTAATTCAGCATGTATTTATCAAGACCGAATGTGAGTTGTATAGCAACGGCGCTGATAAGGATGGGCATTTCTGTACTCTCTTTTACTTCGATATAATGAAAGCGGTGGGATTTTCTGAATAAAAAAGTACGGAACAGGAATCTTCGCTGATCTTCGAGGCCCAGACGGTTATAAAAGCGGATGTATTTGGAAACCACACTATGGTAGAAGGTTTCACACTCTATAAATTTATGCTGTTGCCGGCTTATATAGAGTTTATTGAATAAAGCTGAAAGAGGTCGGTGCAGGATCAGTACGGCCGTAACCAGCGCAACAATAATAATGAATTCCATAAGGTCCGTTTTTCGTTTTGATAGCTTCAGGTTGGTCCGATCAAAAAACAGATGGCCTTACAAGGGTATGGATATAGTTGCTTAAGGTAAGAATAGAATAACCAGGATAGGTTTAATCATGAGGAGGTGAATCGTACGGATGGTTACAAGATAAAAACTATTTTTAACAAATGAAAGGGGGTGCAAACGGTTTTTTATTTTTTTAAACATTTTCGGTCTAACTGACACCCCCTACCTTTGCCGGCTAATCCTGGAATCAAATGTTCAGAACACATACCTGTGGCGAGTTAGGGCTGGCTGACGTCAACCGGGAAGTAACCCTTGCAGGCTGGGTTCAAACCCTTAGAAAGTTTGGTAGTATAACCTTTATTGATCTCAGGGACCGCTACGGAATTACCCAGTTAGTGCTCGATGAGGCTCAGAATGAAGCACAGGCAAATATTCCGCTGGGCCGCGAATTCGTAATACAGGCTACAGGAACTGTTTCAGAACGTTCCAGTAAGAATCTTTTGATCCCAACAGGGGAAATAGAGATCAGGGTAAAACAGATTACGATATTGAATAAATCAGTAACACCTCCATTTACCATACAGGACGAAACTGATGGTGGAGAAGATCTGCGAATGAAATTCCGATTTCTGGACCTGCGTCGAAATCCCGTTAAAAAGAATATTGAATTGCGTTATGCCCTAAACCGGGCCGCCCGGAACTATCTGCATATGAACCAGTTCATGGATATAGAAACACCTTTTCTGATCAAATCAACACCGGAAGGAGCCCGTGATTTTGTGGTTCCGTCCCGAATGAATCCGGGACAGTTTTATGCCCTTCCACAAAGCCCGCAGACTTTTAAACAGCTGCTCATGGTTAGCGGTTATGACCGCTATTATCAAGTGGTAAAATGCTTCCGTGATGAGGATCTTCGCGCAGACCGCCAGCCCGAATTCACCCAAATAGATTGCGAAATGAGCTTTATAGAACAGGACGATATACTTCAGATGTTTGAAGGAATGATCCGTTATATTTTTAAAGAAGTTAAAGGCATTGACTATAGGGATAACATCGAAAGAATGACCTGGGAAGATGCCATGTGGGATTATGGTAATGATAAACCGGATATTCGTTTTGGAATGAAAATCTCAAATCTGAAATCAGTTTTCAAAAGAAAAGGTTCCGTTGAAGCAGATGGTTTCCTCATAAATAATGCTGGTTTCCAGGTTTTTGATAATGCTGAAACTGTTCTGGCTATCGTCGTTCCGGCAGCCGCAACATGGTCACGCAAACAATTTGATGAACTAACGGACTGGGTCAAGCGCCCGCAGATAGGCATGCAGGGTCTTGTTAATATTCGTTATAATGAAGATGATACTTTAAAGAGCAGTGTTGACAAATTTTATTCGGAGGAAAAACTTAAAGCCATCACCGGATTTGTCAATGCACAAAAAGGAGATGCAATCCTTATACTTTCGGGTAAAGAAGAAAAAACACGGAAGGCAATCAGTGATCTGCGACTCGAATTGGGAGAAAGAATGGGTTTGCGGAAGAAAGATGAGTACAGACTACTTTGGGTTATTGATTTTCCTCTGTTTGAATACAGTGAAGAAGATAATCGTTGGGTTGCCCGACACCATCCGTTTACAGCTCCAAAACCTGACCAGATAGCTACAATGATTAACAACGATCCACTGATTGCCGATGCAGCACAGTATCTCATGCATCCTTACGCTGATATCAAAGCGAATGCTTATGATATGGTATTGAACGGAAATGAAATAGGTGGTGGTTCAATTAGGATCTATCAGCGGGAATTACAGGAAAAAATGTTTGACGCGCTGGGTATGACCCGCGAAGAAGCCAGCCACAAATTTGGTTTCCTGTTAGGTGCATTTGAATACGGCGCCCCACCTCATGGTGGAATTGCCTTTGGATTTGACCGGCTCTGCGCCATACTGGGCGGTAGCGAAAGCATCCGCGATTTCATAGCCTTCCCAAAAAACAATAGTGGTCGCGATGTAATGCTCGATGCACCGTCAACTATCGACAATAAACAATTGAAAGAACTTAATATTTCCATTTTCCCTTCATAGTTAGATTACAGCTAATTATTTCCTTCAATAATTTGTAGTTTCGTTACTAATAATTAGGTGAATATTAATGCCGGAATTTGTGAAAAGAAAACTGCAAATGAACAGATATTTGTTAAAACGTATATCTGCCTTATTGAGAATTAAACATTCTTTTTTCCTTACGGCTTTCTTATTGTCAGGGCATTTTATCCAGGCTCAGAACTTTTTCCTTAGGGAAGACAGTTTGCTTACATTATTGAAAACCCGATATTCTTCTCCTTCCACGGAACGAATTATGATTGCATCAGCATTGATGTACTTACACCTGCCTGATGAACCCTTATTTGATAGTTTAAAAAATCTGCTCATACAGGAATCAGAAGACAGTCGAAACAGGAATTTAATATGTTTAACTTATAGTCAGATTTCGAAATCCTATTTGGGTTATTATAACAGGCCGGATTATTATGAAAAAGGGAAGCCCTGTGCGGATAAATGCCTTCAGGTAGCCAATGAAAGCGGACTGGATGGATATAAAGTTTCTGCTTATTTACTGTATGCCAGATATTATCTGAATATCACGGAAAATCAAAAAGCGCTGGACTATAATAACCAGGCGATTTCACTGGCATCGGCCATAGGATCAGACAGCCTTCTCAGCCAGTCTTATTCGTCGATTTCAAATACCTGGAATACCCTTGCCAACAAACTTTCGGAATTCCAGGCCTTATTGAATGCAAGAAATTTTGCCGAAAAATCAAAGATCCATTCACTGATTTTACAAAGTCTTAACGAGCTGGGAAATTTTTACGAGTCTGTAAACGATTATGAAAAGGCAAAAGATTATTATACCATTTGTGAAAATGAAGCAAGGGAATGGAACGAAAGTGCATTTGTATTTACTTCCCTCAGGGCGCTTGGAAGAACACATCTTCATGAAAAAAATGAAAAACTCGGTATTTCTTATTATGATAAAGCAATCAGTTTCGGGGATTCTCTGGGAATTGGAAATTTAAAATTGCAGATTTACCTGGATCTTTTAAACTATTATTTCAACACCAGCGATCCGGTAAAGGGAATTGCTTATATGGATCAGCATCCTGCATTGATGGAATTCATACGCAAATTCGGAGTAGGATACCAGGTAAATAAATTATACGCCGTTGTGGAGAGCTCCAATAATAAATATGATTCAGCACTTTACTTTCTGAATCTTGCTTTGCCCTTCGAATACAGCCAAAAGGGAAATTATTCCGAAAAATATCAATTTACCGAACAGATTGCAGAAGTTTACCGGGGGATGCATAAATACCCGCAGGAATATAAAACCCTGCTGCTTGCTAATAAATATGCTGACTCATCCCAGAATATTTATTATCAGCGGGACGCCATGCTTAACCTGGATTCTGTGAGTTATCTCCTCGGAAATTATAAGCTTTCGCAGCAATACCTTACTCAATATAATATTTACAGGGATTCAATTGAGTCACTTAGCAAGCAGAAAGATTTATTGAGTATAGAAATTCAAAATGCAAGTAAGAGAGCTGAACAACAAAAGAAAGATGATGAAGAAAGAAGAAGAACCCGAAATAATATTGAATATCTGGGAATTACTGCAGTGATCGCAACTGTTTTTATTATTTTGGTTGTATTGGGTGTTTTCAAAATATCTCCCTCGGTTATCAGGGCACTCGGATTTTTTGCTTTTATATTTTTATTTGAATTCATTGTTCTTTTGCTGGATGATCAGATACAGGAAATCACCCATGGTGAACCATGGAAAGTTCTGGCAGTTAAAATATTTATTATTTCAATGCTGTTGCCACTGCATCATTGGCTTGAAAAAAAGATGACGCATTACCTGACCTTTAAGGCCCATATGATAAAATCGAAAATTTTTACTAAAAAGGGTTGAGAAATTTAAGTTTGTTGGATGAAATTCCTCTTGCTTCGGCTGCCAGGCTACTGGTTTACAATATTTGATGGGTTGATTCTTCTCACGTCTGTTGGAAATATCTCCTTATTTTTACGGGCACAAAATCGCTGAATTCTATGTCTTATCAATTGCTTAAGGGGAAAAAAGGAATCATATTTGGTGCGCTGGATGAAAAGTCACTCGCATGGAGAACAGCCCTTCGGTGTCATGAGGAAGGTGCGGAACTCGTATTGACTAACGCACCTGTTGCTCTTCGAATGGGTGAGATTAATAAACTCGCAGCGGAGGTAAAAGCCCCGGTTATTGGTGCAGACGTGACTAAGTCGGAGGATTTGAAAAAATTGTTTGAAGATTCTATGACGCACTTCGGCAGCAGGATAGATTTTGTATTGCATTCCGTAGGTATGAGCGTGAACATGAGGAAGGGTCGCGCTTATACAGAACTGGACTATGGTTTTAATCAAAAAACACTTGACATATCAGCAATGTCATTTCACAGAGTTTTACAGACCGCTTATGAACTGGATGCGATTAACTACTGGGGCAGTGTGGTAGCGCTTTCTTATATTGCTGCGCAAAGAGTTTTTCCTGATTATAATGAAATGGCAGATGCCAAGGCTTTACTTGAAAGTATTGCGCGGAGTTTTGGGTACTACTATGGCATTAAGAAAAAAGTCCGCGTAAATACCGTTTCACAATCCCCTACAAAAACAACGGCAGGCAGCGGGGTAAAAGGATTTGACGGATTTCAGGAATATGCTGAAAAAATGAGTCCGCTTGGAAATGCAAGTGCGGATGACTGTGCAGGTTATGTCGCTGTTTTATTCAGCGATCTTACAAAGATGGTCACGATGCAAAATCTTTTTCACGACGGGGGGTTTTCTTTTACAGGTGTTACTGAAGCCGTCGTAGCGGAACTGGAAAAAAACATGGAAAAAGCATAAAGCTTAAAGCCAAAAGCTCAAAGCCTAAAACTGGGGATGCAATAAATCTTAATAAATTTTTATTTGTGAAATAAAAAGTCCTCTCAAATTTTGAGAGGACTTTTGCATTATAAAATAGCTTTAGGCTTTCGGCTTTAAGCTTTAGGCTTTTGTCTCAATATTCGTCTTCATTAAAAAAGAAATCTTCCTGCGAAGGGTAATCGGGCCAGATATCATCTATCCCCTCATAAATCTCTCCTTCGTCTTCCAGCTCCTGCAGATTTTCTACTACTTCGATGGGTGCGCCCGACCGAATTGCGTAATCAATAAGTTCGTCTTTAGTGGCCGGCCAGGGAGCGTCTTCAAGGTAACTGGCTAATTCTAGTGTCCAAAACATCGTATCCTTTATTTAGTTTCTGGTATTTTTAATAAGGTCAGATTCTATGTTAGTTCCCGGACCAGAGGGAGCAAACCCTGTCTTTAATTTTTCGCAAAAGTAATTTTTATAATGAAACAACCAAATACCATTTATAGGAGTAAACCGCTTAACTGCTTGGAACAAGCCGTTATATTTGTGAATGATCCAGTCTGCGGCCAGTCAACCGATTCTTTCAGCAAGGAATATTCATAAATATTATGGAGCGCTGCACGTTTTACAGGGGGTGGATTTGGACATCCATGCAGGTGAGATTGTCAGCATGGTAGGCCCTTCCGGGTCTGGTAAAAGCACTTTATTACATATTCTGGGCACTTTAGATGAACCTGCGGAGGGTAAAATTCGCCTCAAGAACCTGGAATTGCACAGTTTGAAGGGAAAAACGCTGGCAGCCTTCCGAAATCGCCATATTGGCTTTGTATTTCAGTTTCATCACTTATTACCGGAATTTACCGCTTTGGAGAACGTTTGCATACCAGGTTGGATAGGAGGAGCGGACAAGTCATCTATCGAAACCCGGGCAAGAGAGCTGCTTGAAATTTTGGGCGTGGGGCATCGTATGGAGAACAAACCAGCTGCCATGTCGGGTGGGGAACAACAAAGAGTTGCCGTTTGCCGGGCTTTGATCAACAGCCCCGATATCATTTTTGCTGATGAGCCAACAGGTAACCTGGATTCCGCAAACGCAAAAGATCTTCACCAGTTATTCTTCGAATTAAGAGGAAAATTAAATCAGACTTTTCTAATTGTTACACATAACGAAGCACTCGCAGAAATGTCGGACAGGGTGGTTCGAATGCAGGATGGCAAAATTAAAGTGTGAGAGTGTGAGAGTGTGAGGGTGAGGTAAGAATTTTTATTCTCACACTCTCACTCTCTCACACTCTCGCACTACTTCCTCGGGTTCCATTTTATTTCAGTGACTCCATTTAAGATCCCGATATATCGTGCTAAAACAAACAGATAATCACTCAGCCTGTTCAGATATTTAATGATCAACGGTTGAGCCAGGGGTTCGATTTCATTCAATTCTACAACAAACCTTTCAGCGCGCCGACAAACTGTTCGGCAAATATGCGCGGTTGAAACAGAAATACTTCCGCCCGGAAGAATAAAAGATTTCATCTCCGGCAGTTTTTCATTCATCGAATCTATTTCATTTTCCAGAAGTAGAATATCCGATTCCCGAAGGTCCGGGATCTTCATGGCAATTTCCTTATCCGGATCGCATGCCAGAGAGGAACCAATTGTAAAAAGCCTGTCCTGAATTTCACGCAGCATCTCACGACTATGAGTATCCGCCAATTGATCACCCAGCAAACCAATAAATGCATTTAGTTCGTCTACGGTGCCATAAGCTCCAATGCGGATATGACTTTTAGGAACCTTTGTCCCACCGATCAGGCTGGTTTTACCTGCGTCTCCGGTTTTAGTATATATTTTAAGAGACATGACTTTATGATTATGGGATATAGGTTATGGGATATGGGTTATTAGATATGAACTATGAACTATGAGATATGAATTTGTAAAAACTCATAACCCATAATTCAACACTAGCGTTGCGTTATAAATCAAAGATATCCAATTGATTATTTTTTAGCTCTTTGAAATCTTGTTGTTGTACTGTTTTTATAAATAGTTCATTGATTGGTAGTTTTTCAAAAATGCTGATGCTAAGCACTTGCAAAATTTCATACAGAGATTGCTTTAATCGAAATCTCTTTTTAGCGATTGCCACTAAAGCATAGACGGATATTGCAATCCAAATTTGTGTTTTAACGGCATTTTCCGATTTGCCCCAAAATGATTGAATTTTCAGATGCTGTTTTATCCATTTGAAAAACAATTCAATTTTCCATCTATGGCGATACAATGTTGCAATCTGACTGGCATTCAACTCTGTGTTGTTAGTTATGAAAACAAAGTAACGGGTCGTTTCAGCATCATAATATTTTATACGTCTAAAAGCCTCCGGATAATCCCTTGATACATAAAAGTTCTTTTTCCTGAGCTTAATTATCTGATCACAAATGATATTTTGTTCTGTTGTTTTTAATGATTTAATCAAGGAAAAACTAAAGTCTTTTCGGGCTCTGGTGATAAAGTAGGCGCCGACTGTATGAATATGGTAAAAGCGATCAAAGTCAATGTAGCCACGGTCTACGACATAAAAACTGTCTGGTTCAAATTTGATCATATCCAGAATATTGAGTTCATGGATATTGGCCGCAGTGATGTGGATAAACGAAGGAATAGATGTTTTTAGGTCCAGTTGAGTATGGATTTTGATGCCACCTTTTGTCGATCTGAATTTGGCCCAGAAAAATGCAGACAAACACATATCAATGGTTGTTGCATCAATGGCAAAAACATTGTTGGCGAGATCAAAATCGAGTTCACTATCGTTGGCGTATAAACGACGTGCTTCTTCAATGAGGGTCATGCAAAAGTCAGCGTATATGCGCCAATCGCGATTCTCATTTGCCCTGCTCAAAGTAGTTTTAGAAATGATCTCACCAATACCCAGATGGTACAGCTTATTTGTATTAGCTGACAAACACAGAATCGCATCAGATAAGCTGTCTCTCTGGGTGAGTTGACCAAAGGCCATGCAAAGAAATTGCTTCCAACAAGTGAATTGTCTGGTTTTATAATCGCCATTATATCGATTGACAACTGTTGTAAAGACCTTGTGTGAAATCAATGAAAAAATCTGCGAAAAGATGTACTTGCCCTGATTCATGATAACTGGTTATCAGAGCATTATACAAAATCAAAAGCAAATCCTTTTCAAATCGTTTCCACATGTAAATCGGCTCAAATGCAATACAGACAAGAATTTCAAAGAACTACAAATATTGATAACGCAACGCTAGTGATGAGATATGAGTTATAAATTCATAACCCATAACCCATATCTCATATCTCATAACCCATATCTCATAACTCATATCTCATAACCCATATCTCATAACCAAAATTTAAGCAGGTACACCGGCGTAAATGCCCTCTTTACGTTTGTCTGTTTCAATAACGCCATCACGCAACCGGACTACCCTGTGTGCATAATTGGAAATGTCTTCTTCATGAGTTACAAGAACAACAGTATTTCCTGCAGCCTGTATTTTGTTGAATATTTCCATGATTTCAATGGAAGTCTTGGTATCCAGATTTCCAGTTGGTTCATCTGCGAGGATGAGTGAGGGATTATTTACCAATGCCCGGGCAATAGCGACACGCTGACACTGACCACCGGAAAGTTCATTGGGTTTATGATGACTTCTGTCCGTCAGACTTACTTTCTCCAAAACTTCCATAGCCATTTCGTTTCTTGTCCTTTTTGTAATACCGGCATAGACCAGCGGAAGGGCAACATTTTCAGCGGCAGTAAGGCGGGGTAAAAGATTAAATTGTTGAAATACGAAACCGATTTCTTTATTCCTCACTTCGGCCAGATCATCATCGGCCATTTCACTTACATCCTGACCATTTAATATATATTTTCCTTCAGTGGGCGAATCCAGGCATCCCAGGATATTCATTAATGTACTTTTCCCGGAACCCGAAGGCCCCATGAGTGCGACATATTCGTTTTTGAAAATATCCAGACTAATACCCTTTAATACCGGAACAGCCTGTTTACCCATGAAATAACTTTTCACGATCCGGTCCAGATGAATAATAGCTGTTGAAGTCATGATCGAATTTCTTTTAGCCTTCCGTAGAGGTGGCGGGATTTTTAACTACCTGTGGCACTTTAAAATACTGTTCATCAGCCATTGGTGCATTTTTCAAAGCTTCCTCCCGGCTAAGGGTTTCTTCAGGAAAATCTTCACGCAGCACATTCATCTCTTCTCCCATATATAAAAGCGGTTCTACATCCTGAAGATCAAGTTCATTTAGCTTTTCTACAAAGCCGATCATTTTCTGCAGATCTTTTTTAATTTCCTCCTTTCCGCCTGCGTCGAATTCCAGGCATGCCAGTTTACATAAATTATCTACAAGCGCATCATTCACTTCCATGAAAAGGGATTAAGACAAAAATAATGGTTTCAGGGAGATTTTGAGTGCCTCTTCATTATCTTCGCCTTCCTCATGGAGAAAAATAAAGAAATTGTTTTAAGCGGTATCCGGCCCACCGGTTTTCTTCACCTGGGGAACTATTTCGGGGCATTGAAGAACTGGGCAAGGATGCAAAATGAATATGAGTGCTATTTTTTTATAGCGGACTGGCATAGTCTTACCACGCATGCAGATACCAGCGGATTAAAATCGATGACCAGGAGCCTGGTTTCAGAATTAATTGCAGGTGGACTGGATCCGGATAAATGCACGATATATGCACAAAGCGATATTCCGGAAATCCCGGAACTCTACCTGTATCTGAATATGCTGGCCTATAAAGGTGAACTCGAAAAAACTGTTACGTTCAAAGATAAAGTGAGGCAGCAACCAGAAAATATTAATGCGGGTCTGCTGACTTATCCTGTTTTACAGGCAGCAGACATACTCATTCACCGTGCACATTATGTGCCTGTTGGAAAAGACCAGGAACAACATATTGAAATGACAAGGAATTTTGCAGAAAGATTTAATCACCGCTATGGCGAAATATTCCCTATTCCGAAAGCGTTCAGTTATAGCGAAGATCTTGTTAAAATTCTCAGCCTTGATGGTAGCGGTAAAATGAGTAAAAGTGAACAGCAGATGAATACCATTTACCTGAACGATGATGATGTTCTCATTACAAAAAAAATTATGAAGGCAAAAACAGATCAGGGACCCGTTTCCGCCAATAGCAAAAAACCTGAATATATTCAGGGACTTTTTACACTGCTCGAACTTGTCAGTAGTCCTGAAATTTTATCAAAATACGAATATGATTTTAACCATCGTCAGATCCGGTACGGAGACATGAAAAAACAACTGGCGGAAGATATGATCCGATTTATTAAACCAATCAGGGAAAGAGCAGCTGCCCTGCAAAGTGACCCTGTTCAAATAGATAAGATACTGGCGAAAGGAGCAGAGAAAGCAAGAAAAAGTGCAACAGCAACCATTTTGGAAGTTCGTAAAGCGCTCGGTTTTAGATATCTCTGATAACCGTTCGATTCTTTTTATATTTCGCTCATAAGATTTTACATTTAGGAATGGCAAAAACGAAGAAACCCAAACATATCGCCGTAGCTGGTAATATTGGTGCCGGTAAAACAACCCTCACTGAATTATTGAGCAAACATTATAAATGGATCCCGCAATTTGAAGACGTTGATCATAATCCTTATCTCAATGATTTTTATGAAGATATGCCCCGCTGGAGTTTCAACCTGCAGATTTTTTTTCTGAACGGCAGGCTGAACCAGTTGCTGGAAATATACAGCGGCACTGAAACAGTTATTCAGGACAGGACAATTTATGAAGACGCACATATTTTCGCTCCAAACCTGCATGATATGGGCCTCATGAGTAAAAGAGATTACAATAATTATTTCCAGTTTTTTCAAACGCTCAAAAGAATGGTTCAGCCGCCTGACCTCCTGATTTATCTGCAGGCTTCAGTACCTACGCTGGTAGGACAAATTCAGAAACGTGGCCGCGAATATGAAGAAAATATCCGGCTCGATTATTTAAAAAGACTGAATGATCTTTATAATAAGTGGATCGACGGATATAAAGAGGGAAGTCTGCTGGTCGTTGATGTGGACAAGAATAAATTCCCTGAAAATGAAGAACATCTTGGTGAAATTATCACCCGGATTGATGCGCAGTTGTATGGGTTATTTTAGTTAAAATGTAATAAATGAAAAGTAAAAAACTGATTCGGAACTTTGTATATCAATGAAAAAAGCTCCTTTTTTGGAGGAGCTTTTTATAGCAAACAATGTTAGAGGTCGTTAGGTAGTTTACAATCAGCTGCCAAGATGACGAAAATATTTTTAAAATAACAAGTTTTTGTTAAGTTTTTTTAGAATTAATGAATCAGATCAATTTTTAGGCTTAAAAATGCTGGTTTAGCCTATAAGGCCTACTTAAAAAGATGAAATATTTACCATTAAACCCCCTGATTTTTAAACAGAACCGCCAGCGTTTCTCCAGGGAAATGCAGCCTGCTTCCATCGCTATTTTTGTCAGTAATGATGAATTTCCGACGAATGGAGACGCGTTATACCCTTTTAAACAAAACAGCGATCTCTATTGGCTGACCGGTATTGTGCAGGAAGATACCATGCTGGTCTTATTTCCAGATCATCCGGATCCAAAATTCAGGGAAGTACTGATACTGGTTCGCCCCAATGAACTAAAAGAAAAGTGGGACGGCAGGAGATTGCGGGCAGAAGATGGGAAAAACATATCCGCTATCGGCACAGTGGTCTGGCTGGATGCCAGTGAATCTCTCCTTCAGGTCTGGATTCATCTGGCAAAGAATATTTACCTGGATTCGAATGAAAATGACAGGAAAAATAATCTCATTCAAACACGCGAGTACCGTTTTATTAAGGAGACCAGGAAAAGGTATCCTCTTCACCAGCACCTGCGCGCTGCCAGCATTTTAAAAGAACTTCGTGCTGTTAAAACTGCTGAGGAAGTGGTTGTGATTCAGCAGGCCATTGATATTACTGCAAGAACTTTTTCACGCGTGATGAAATTCATGCGGCCAGGTGTTTTTGAATTTGAAGTAGAAGCAGAGATCCTGCATTCATTTATATCTCAAAGGGCTTCGGGTCCGGGATATAGCAGCATTCTTGCTTCCGGAGAAAATGCATGCACATTGCATTATATATCTAACAACCAGGAATGTAAGGACGGAGATCTTATTCTGATGGATTTCGGAGCAGAATACGGAGGTTATAATGCAGATCTTACCCGTACTATTCCTGTGAATGGAAAATTCACCAGGCGTCAGAAACAGGTTTACAATGCATGTCTGCATTTGCATCAATATGCAAAGAGCCTCCTGAAACCTGGAATAACGATTAATGATTATCATATATTGGTGGGCAAAGAAGCCGATATTGTTTTTCAAAAAATCGGCCTGCTCACAAAGGCGGATATAAAAAATTCAACTCCTGAGCAGCCGGCATACTGGAAATATTTATATCACGGAATTTCTCATCACCTGGGTATTGATGTTCATGACCTGGGTCCCCGTGCAGAGCCACTTCGCGCGGGAATGGTGCTGACAGTAGAACCCGGTATTTATATCCAGGAAGAAAAAATGGGGATACGCATTGAAAATAATATTTGGCTCACTAAGAACGGGCATAAAGATCTGATGAAAGATATACCGATTACGGTGGATGAAATTGAGGCGTTTATGAAAAAGGCGTAAGGAGTTATGGGTTATGGGATATGGGATATGAGATATGGGATATGAGATATGAGATATGGGATATGCGTTAAGCCTTTTATGATCAGCAAAATTTATAAAATGATTTTAAATATAACTTCCACACTCTCACACTCTCACACTCTCACACTATAATCATACTCCCATACTCTCATGAAGATTATCCCCAATTTATTTACGCTCCTCAACTTGTTTTTCGGGTGCATTGCCGTGATATGCATTCTCCAAAACGGGATAACTATAATATATTCTGCTGATGGTACACAGTATGTAGATTTTCCTGAACGCATTTGGCTGGCACCTTTATTTATCGGACTTGCTGCCATAGTGGATTTTCTGGACGGATTTATTGCAAGGCTGCTAAAACAAACATCTCCGCTGGGTCGTGAACTGGATTCTCTGGCCGACGTAGTAAGTTTTGGGGTAGCGCCCGGATTGATTATTTATCAGTTTTTAAGATTAAGTTTTATGGGCCAGGATGACGGCGCGGATGTTTCGATGATCTGGCTGCTGCCTGCCCTTATTTTGCCATGTGCAGCTGCCTATCGCCTGGCTGTTTTCAATCTTGATTCAACCCAGACGAAGAGTTTTAAAGGCGTCCCGGTGCCAGCGGTCGGTTTAATGGTTGCTTCTTTTCCGTTAATCTACTGGACAAGAAACAGTAATTGGATATTGAATCTTCTCCTGAATAAATGGATATTGTATGCGATCGTGATCCTCCTGTCTTTCCTGATGATAAGCCGTATTCCTATGCTGTCCATGAAATTTAGCGGTAAGAAAGATCCTCAGTTGCTTCCCAGGTTGATTTTGATTTTGCTTGCACTGATCTCCGTCTTTATTTTACAATGGCTGGCAGTGCCGCTTATCTTCCTTTTTTACATTGTCATATCTTTGCTCTTCAAAAACAGGATCGCATGAATTTTTCTGTACAGGTTAAAGTAATGCCACTCAAAGAATTGCTGGACCCACAGGGAAAGGCGGTCATGGGCGGACTTCAGAATCTCGGAATTAAAACAGTGCAGGACGTTCGGATTGGTAAAACGATCCAGCTTCAGGTAGATGCAGCTTCTTCTGAAGAAGCAAAAAAAATCGCAGAAGAAGCGAGTAAGAAGCTGCTTGCTAACCCTGTGATGGAATATTATGAGATCACTATTAACTGAAAGTGTGGTAGTGTGGTAGTGTGGTAGTGTGGTAGTAATAGACTACTCATAACTACACTACCACACTACCACACTACCACACTACCACACTACCACACTAATGCTCTACCTCGTTCCATCGCCTATAGGTAATTTACTGGATATAACCTTTCGTGCGCTTGAAGTACTAAAAAAAGCTGACCTTATTCTCGCGGAAGATACAAGAAACTCGCTCAAGCTGCTGAATCATTATAAGATCATTAAACCGCTTACGCCATATCATCAGCACAATGAGCATAAGGTATTAAGACATTTGGTAGATCAGTTGTTGCAGGGCAAGGTGATGGCGCTCTTAACGGACGCAGGGACGCCGGGTGTTTCGGATCCTGCTTTTTTGTTAATTCGTGAATGCATTCTGGTGAATGTCCGGGTAGAATGCCTTCCGGGTGCGACCGCTTTTGTACCGGCCCTGGTAAATAGCGGACTCCCCATGAACCGTTTTTGTTTTGAAGGATTTCTGCCAATAAAAAAAGGCAGACAAACATTGCTAAAAAAATTATCGACAGAAGAAAGAACGATGGTTTTTTATGAATCTCCATTACGCCTGGTAAAAACGCTTGAAGAATTCAGTGGTTACTTCGGTTCCACCAGGAAATGCACTGTAAGCCGCGAACTCAGTAAAATGTTTGAAGAAAATATTCGTGGAACTTTGGAAGAAGTCACTTCGCATTTCAGGGAAAAAGGCGTTAAGGGAGAAATCGTTTTGATTATTGAAGGCACGGGATAATATTTGAATCATGATTTTTTTGTATTGGCCGGATTTACAAAGACTATAAAATGAGTAAGAAAATTTTGACTTTTTAATGAATAAAAATATGCACCATCGTCAATTCATAAAACCTTTGCGCAGTATCATATTTGTACTAATGCTGCAAAGTTTTACTTCCCTTGGATTCTCCCAGCCCGATCGCTGGCAACAGCATGTGAAATATGTCATGGATATTGAAATGAACGTAGTGACCAACAAATTTACCGGTAAACAACAATTGGAGTATACCAATCATTCTCCTGACACACTAAGAAAAGTTTTTTACCATCTGTACTGGAATGCATTTCAACCTAACAGTATGATGGACAACCGCAGCCGGGAACTTGGAAAAATCATGGTCAATGACCAGCCTGATTGGGACATGCGGGTACAGGACAGGATCCAGCATTTGAACCCGGATGAAATCGGGTATCAAAAAATTCTTTCTTTAAAAATGAACGGGATCATCCAGCCCTTTCAGGTGGAAGAAACTATTCTGGAAGTAAACCTGACTAAACCGATTCTTCCCAATTCAACGGTTCATTTCGAAATGGAATTCGAAGCGCAGGTTCCGCTTCAGATCCGGCGCAGCGGCCGGGATAATCCCGATACTAAAGTTCGTTATTCCATGAGTCAGTGGTATCCCAAGATTTGTGAATACGACTATGAAGGATGGCACGCGACACCCTATGTCGGCCGCGAATTTTATGGAGTCTGGGGAGATTTTGATGTGAATATCCATATTGATAAATCCTATATCCTGGGTGGTACCGGTTATTTACAAAACCCGGAACAAATCGGATATGGATATGAAATAAAAGGAAGTAGGGTGACAAGGCCCCCGGGTGAAAAACTGACATGGCATTTTTATGCACCCAGCGTACACGATTTTGTGTGGGCCGCAGATCCTGAATTTATTCATGTGACAAAAAAAATACGCAACGACCTTACCCTTCATTTGCTTTATAAAAAAACAAACGAACAGGAAAAGAAATGGCTGAACATACTGGATGTGGCCGAAAAAGCTCTTCCTTATATGGAACAGACTTACGGGCCTTATCCCTATAAACAATATTCGTTTATTCATGGTGGTGACGGAGGTATGGAATATCCTATGGCTACCTTATTAAAGGATGCAGGAGGCTGGATGCATGAATGGATGCATAGCTGGTACCAGGGTATGCTGGGGACAAATGAACTCAAATACCCATGGATGGATGAGGGCTTTACACAATATGCAGCGGCCCGCAACTGGGGATTCCTGAATAAGGATACTTCATCAGACCAGACATTCAAAAGGGAATACAACAATTATTTTTACCTGGCAAAAAGTAATTTCCAGGAACCTATGACCACTTACGCCGATTATTTTAGTACAAATGTTGGTTACGCATTGACGAGCTATTATAAGGGTACGGTCTTTATGGTGCAACTCGGATATATCGTAGGTGATCAGGTACTTAATAAGATATTACTTGAATATTACCGTGAATGGCGTTTTAAACATCCGAACGCAGATGATTTTTTCCGCGTCGCGGAGAAAGTGAGTAATCTGCAACTGGATTGGTATAAGGATTTCTGGATCAAGAGCATAAAAAAAGTGGATTATGGTATTGACAGTTTGTGGGAAGTAAACGGAAAAACCAGGATCAGACTTCGTATGCTCGGCCAGGTTCCGATGCCAATTGACGTTCTTCTTCAATATAAAGATGGAAGTAAAGAACTCGCTTATATCCCTCTTTATTCGATGTTTGGAATCAAACCTGAAGAAGATACAAAAATTACGCGGTTAGTATTTGAACCCTGGAAATGGACAAGCCCATCATATGAATTTGAAGTGAACCACAGGCTTACTGATCTCAGGCTAATTGAAATCGATGCCTCCCACCGGATGGCGGATGTTAACCGGAATAATAATAAGCTGGAATTGAAATGGTAATCGGGATCTGAATTCATGACCTTCTGAAATATTTATTAATAGCTTCCACACGGTTGCCTACCTGCAATTTTCCGTAAATATTGTACACATGTTTACGAACAGTTTCTGAACTGATATAAAGTTTAGACGCAATTTCTTTGTATAGTAATCCACCGGAAAGCAATTGAAGAATTTCGTTTTCACGGTTTGATAAAACTGGCAGTGACTTTCCTTTTTTTGCATGCAGCGGATTCCATCCCCATCCGCCACTGTCGTTCACCTGGAAAACACTCACCACTTTTCTTGCAATCAGTCCACTCATAGGAGCACCACCCTCATACATTTCTTTTAAGGACCGGATTAACTCCGTCGGAGAAGTTCTTTTCAGCATATATCCATTTGCACCTGCACATAATGCTTCGAATATTTTTTCATCGTCGTCAAAAACAGTGCAGATCATAAACAGCATTTCAGGATGGTCAGGTTTTATTTTTCGGATGCAGTCAATTCCTGAACCATTATTCCCGAGATTAATATCCATGAGAACTACATCGGGTTTTATAAACGGTATCAGTACAATTGCTTCCTGAGCATCACTGTAACTTCCTGTCAGTTCAAATTCCTCTGCCCCTGATATTATTTTTTCCAGGGCAATCCGCACAGCCGGATTGTCGTCTACAATAGCAACTTTTATCATTGGTTTATGGTTTATGGTGAATGGTTACAGGCAGACCATAAACCATAAAAATATAGGAAACCTAATTAAAGGAATAAGTATAATCACCCTTTCTTTTGAAGAAAAAAAGGATCGTCTACACATTACGTTGGTAGGGAACCTGAAGTATATATTTCTCCCGGAAAGATTCTTCAGGAAAGAGGTCGAATATATCAAAGACTTTTGGCCTCGTACCGCTTTCAGAGATTTCAGCGGCGAGATCACCACCTTTGAGACAAATAAGACCGCTGGCATCGGGAAGGGCGCCGGAATTTTCGTTTGCTGAATGAATGTTTTGTGGTCTCAATAAGGGCCTGGACCACGCCCAGAGATTTTTTAACGGAGCTACTGCCCTCGATAAGGCAATATCAAATTTTCTCCCCTTAATTTCTTCAGCACGGATATGTTCTGTGCTGATATTGGTAAGAGAAAGAGCATCGGCCACAGCATTTACGACTTTTAGTTTTTTTGCAATACTATCTACCAGGTGAAACTCTGATTCAGGAAAAAAAATGGCAAGGGGGATACCTGGAAATCCTCCGCCCGTACCTATATCAATCAACCGGGAGCCTGGAGGGAAATTAAAAACAGCGGCAATACTCAGAGAGTGAAGTACATGTTTTTCGTAAAGACTGCCGATATCTTTCCTGGAGATAACATTTATTTGCGCATTCCATTCCTGGTAAACTGCTTCCAGGACCTTCAGCTGGCGAATTTGTTCAGGTGTAAAATCTGAAAAATAACGGGTAATTACCTCCATTCCGCGCGTGGCTTCTTCCATAATGAAGGTGCAAAGATGATATAATATCCAATCATCCACAGATCAAGCAACCACCAGAAAGGGAAAAGATCCGACTCGCCCAGTTTTTTCATACAACGGAAATAAATAATTCCCTGAATAAGAAAACGCAGAAGAAATACAGAGAGGGTCCATTGCCAGTGAAAATAAAAGAGACTGAGAATGAAGGCCGGATAAAATAAAATATGACTTGCTGAATACAGTGCAAGCAGGAATTTATGCCTTGGCTTATAATATTTTCCAGTCGTATAATGACGGGTTTTCTGTCGCACCCATTCCCGGAAAGTTTTTTTAGATTCTGACATCGTGAATGAATCCGGATCAATTACAATCCTTGTATTAGCTGCTGTAGCTACTTTGTTGACAAACAAATCGTCATCACCGCCTGGCACGTGGTTTATGGAAGAGAAGCCTTTATTCCTTAGGAAGAGTTCTTTTTTATAAGAAAGATTTCTCCCAACCCCCATATAAGGCTGACCAGCCAGCGCGTAAGACAAATATTGAAGGGCCGAATGAAAAGTTTCGAACCTGACGAGCTTATTCAGGATTCCGGGTTTTTTTGTATAAGGACTATATCCGAGTACGATCTGTGTCCCATCCTGATATCCATCCTGCATTTTTTCGAGCCAAAATTCACTTACAGGAATACAATCGCTGTCTGTTAGCAGCATCACTTCATGTCTCGCTTCGCGTATGCCCATGCTTAACGGGTATTTTTTACCCGGAATTCCTTTGGCTTCATATTCAAGGTTTACAATATGCAATCCCTTAAAAGTTTTTTTAAATTCCTCCAGCAGGTAACGCGTATCGTCCTGGCTGTTATGGTTGACTACGATTACTTCATGTGTACTTGGATAAGTCTGGGAAAGCGCACCCGGCAGGTTTGAAGCCAGGTTCATAGCCTCGTCCCTTGCACAGATAATTACACTTACAGGATGTTGTTGGGATTTATCTTTGGCAGGTTTTCTGAAAAAAGCCAGGCGTTGAAAAAACCAAACATAATAAAAAAGCTGGATAAAACAGATGAAACAAAAAAGGGTAAACCAGATTTCACTCCACGACAGATAAGGGGGCAGTTTAAGCATCGAACCACTGTTAGTTAGGGATGGTAAAAATACGGATTTCATGCTTAAAGCCTAACGCTAAAAGCTTAACGCCTAACGCTTTTTTCAGATCGTTGTTGCAATTTACTTGCATGTCAATAATTTATAATCCGGATCCCCAATTCGGAATCAATAGAAATACATTTAACGTTAAGCCTTAAGCCTTAAGCGTTAAGCTTTACGCCTTACGCTTTAAGCCTTAAATTGCGCCCCTACTATGGCCCAGTTATTATTCGAGTTAAGCGGGAAAGATGCATTTTCGTCGGCACGCGCAGGCTTGATGAGTACTGATCATGGCGAAATCCAGACTCCCATATTTATGCCGGTTGGGACGGCAGGAAGCGTAAAAGCCGTTACAGGCGACCAGTTGATTCAGGAAATTCACGCCAAAATCATCCTGGGAAATACCTATCATCTTTATCTGCGTCCGGGAACTGAGGTTTTGGAAAAAGCCTGCGGCTTACACAGGTTTATGAACTGGGATCTTCCAATACTGACCGACAGCGGCGGGTACCAGGTTTTTTCCCTCGCGGGAACAAGGAAAATCTCGGAAGAAGGGGTCATGTTTAAATCTCATATTGACGGATCACCCCATATGTTCAGCCCTGAAAAAGTAATGGATATTCAGCGAAGTATCGGCGGGGATATTATCATGGCTTTTGATGAATGCCCTGCATTTGGAACAGGGTACGAGTATGCAGAGAAGTCCATGCATCTGACTCACCGGTGGCTTGACAGATGTTTAAAACGATTCGATGAAACACCTGACAGGTATGGATATGCGCAAAATCTTTTTCCCATTGTCCAGGGAGGGATATTTGAAAATCTCCGTCGCGAATCCTGTGAATATATTGCATCAAAAAATGCACCCGGAAATGCCATCGGCGGTTTAAGTGTGGGAGAGCCGGAAGAAGAACTATATTCAATGACGGCTCTATGCTGTGAGCATTTACCTGCTGAGAAACCCCGGTACCTGATGGGGGTGGGTACTCCCTGGAATTTGTTGGAATGCATCAGTCTTGGTATCGATATGTTTGATTGCGTAATGCCCACCCGCAACGGAAGAAATGGCATGTTGTTTACTTCCAATGGGGTGATAAATATTGATAATAAAAAATGGGAGAATGATTTTTCTCCTATCGATGACGGGATCGATTGCTCTTTCAGCAATAAATACAGTAAAGCCTATCTCCGGCATTTAATGAAGAGTAAAGAACTCGCGGCACTTACTATCGCCAGTGTGCATAATCTTGCATTCTATTTGCATCTCGTACAACAGGCAAGAATGCATATACTTGCCGGCGATTTCTCCGTCTGGAAGACGCAGCAGATGGGGATTTTGAGGGAACGACTTTGATAAGCCTAAAGCCTAAAGCCCAAAGCCTAAAACTTCTTTAAGCCTAAAACTTCTTTAAGTCTAAAGCACCAAGCTTAAAGCCTAAAACCAATATAAATATTAAGTATTTAAAAGTCAGAGATCCAAAAAGTAGTTTTAGGCTTTAAGCTTTAGGCTTAATTAGCTTTCCACACATTATTACTTTCATCGATATCGGGCAGCATCTTGTCAGGATCGGCAGTTACAGATTCAATTGTTCGGGTAGAGGGATATAAGAATTTCCATTCTCCGCCTCTCTGCCAGATTTCAACAGGAAAGTTCACTCTTCCGGTTTTGCCACCTGCTTCTTTTATTTCAACCGTTACAGGCATCGGGAGTTTTTCACGGTTTTGGATTGTAATCAATGCCCCATTCGCCGGATTGCCTTCCTGATATTCCACATTGGTAACTGCCACATCAAATTTCCAGTTATAAATAAACCAGCCCCTCCAGAACCAGCTCAGATCTTCGCCGCTGCCATTTTCCATGGCATGAAAGAAATCCCATGGAGTAGGATGTTTGAATGCCCAGCTTCTGATATAATACCTGAATGCTGAATCAAATCTTTCTTCACCCAGTATATCATATCTTAAAAGCTGCAGGCCCATGCCCGGTTTTTCATATGCATTTGCAGAGAGATATCGCCCATTCGTCACTTCAGGAACCGTCATGATGGATTCGGAATTTGGCTGAAAAAATCGGGTTGCACGTTCAGGATAACGGGGTTTTCTGAAAAATTCGCCATGATTGAAATCCTGATCTGCCACCGAATTGATAAAAGTGTTGAAGCCTTCATCCATCCAGGGATATTTTCGCTCATTGCTTCCGACAATCATGGGAAACCAGGTATGACCGAACTCATGACTGGTAACACCCCACAATTCTCTTCCACTGGAAGATGCGTGACAGAATACAATTCCCGGATATTCCATACCAGCCACATTCCCTGCAGCATTAACTGCATTGGGGTAGGGATAAGGATACCATCTGGAAGAATATCCTTCGATTGCCCCCTTTACAAATTGCGTAGATCGTTTCCAGGCAGAATCACTGGCAGATTCAATCGGATAAACCGACATGGCGAGCGATTTTTTTCCTTCAGGCAGGTTTATTCTTGCAGCATCCCAGATGAATGCAGTGGAAGAAGCAAATGCGACATCGCGCGTATGATCACATCTGAAATGCCAAACGAGTTTACTTTTCGATAATCTGCCTGATTTATTTTTTACTTCATCTTCCGAACGGATCATCACGGTTTTATCGCTGTTACGGGCAGCATCCAGGCGTTTCATCTGATCGGGGGTGAGTACTTCTGAAGGATTCATCAGTTCTCCCGATGCAACCACGAGCTGATTTGAAGAAGTTGTGATAGTGAAATCATAATTTCCATATTCCAGGTAAAACTCACCTGCACCGATATATGGCAGGGTATTCCATCCAAGAACATTGTCGTAAACACACATGCGCGGATACCATTGTCCGATTGTATAGATCCAACCATAGGATGTTTCCATTCGCCCCATCCGGTCTGTGCCATGTTCCGGAATTCCAAAATTGTAAGCAATATTTATTTTCAATGAATCGCCACGACCCTTCATTGCTTCCGGCAGAAAAATCTGCATCCTCGTGTCGTTGACGATATAATGAATTTTTTGTTCCCTGCCCTGATAGCTGACGGAAACAGACTGAATCGAATATCCTCCCGTGAAACCCACATTCATATAACGGCTACCCTCAACCGGAGTTGTTACTTCACCGCGTGAATCCGGTTTATAAATATTCTGATCCAGCTGGAGCCACAAAAAAGGCAATGACTCGGGACTGTTATTTTTATAGGTAATCTGAACATTACCGGAAATCTGATGATTTACATCGTCAAGAGTTGCCTGAATATTATAATCTGCTTCATTCTGCCAGTAATTTGGACCGGGCGTTCCCGCAGCTGTCCTGACTTCGTCTCCATACGCCGGATAGAACATGGGAGCAAATGCTTCGTGTTGGTCATAGTTCCCAACAGACTGTGAAAGCCCCGAATATGAAATGGAAATCAGGAAGGCAAACAGCCATAAGTTTTTCTTAACAAACATTAAAAAAGTTTTAAGCCTGCGAAGATAAATGGTAAAGTCCTTCTAAAAACAATTAAAAGTGACGGGTGGTTAAAGCGGGAAGAGCTAATTTGCGGCCTTGAAAGTATGAAAAAACTGGATTGGTATATATTGAAGAAATTCCTGACCACCTTTGTGTTCACCATGCTCACAATCACAGTGATAGCAGTGGTGATCGACACCAGTGAGAAAGCAGATGATTTTGTTAAATCCGGGTTAAGTACCTGGGGAATTGTTACGCATTATTTTTTCGGATTTATTCCGTTTATCATGTCCATGATATTCCCGCTGATGGTTTTTATTGCGGCTATTTATTTTAGTTCAAAGATGGCAGCACAGTCGGAGTTTGTTGCCATCCTGGCCGGTGGGGTTCGATATAACCGTATGCTGCGACCTTATGTTGTAGGCGCTTTAATTCTCGGAACATTTTTCTGGTTTGCCAGCCAGTACTGGGTTCCTAAAGCAAATGAGATCCGAACTAATTTTCAGTCAACATATATTGATCCGCGAAGTACTTATAATGGAGATCCATATCATTCAAATAATTTTTATTTACGGGTGAATGCGGATACGTATGTTGGTCTGCGTTATTATGATACGACGCTGAAAAGGGCGGGAGCATTCTTTCTTTCAAAAATAAAAAACAACCATGTATATTATAATCTCCGTGCTGAATTTATGCGGTGGGATACAGCAAAAAAGAACTGGGCATTGTCGAATGTGGTCGAACATACCAACGATGGTTTAAAAGAAACCTCCCGTTTGATTCCTTCCATGAATATCAATCTCAATGTAAAACCGGAGGAATTGAAAAGAGACGAATACCTGAAAGATAAATTTACAACACCCGAACTGATTCGTTTTATAAGGCTGGAAGAAATTCGCGGTTCCGAAGGACTGAATACTTATAAGGAAGAAAGATACCACCGCGATGCGACTCCTTTTTCAGTTATAATATTAACTATGATGGGAGCAGTGATTGCTACACGAAGAGTCAGAGGTGGCAGCGGTGTTTTACTCGCAATAGGTCTGGTGATGGCGGCTCTTTTCGTGATCATGGATAAGTTTTCTGTGACCTTTGCAACCAAAGGAAATTTTTCTCCCATGCTGGCAGCATGGATGCCCAATATCATTTTTAGTTTCGTAGCTCTCGGACTCTACTGGAAAGCCCCGAAATGAGTATTAATCCACGGTTAATTTTAAACATTCAGATTCTATCATTTGTTCCGACAACATTCATGGTTTAACTTTATCCACTATACCAGATCATCCTTTTAAAAGCGCGGTATGTCCATCAAAGAAAAGTTTAAAATAAAAGCAGATAGCCTGAATGCAGAGGTAAAAGATATTCTCAAAGAACATGGTTCTAAAAAAATAGGAGAAGTTACACTGTCACAGATTTACAGCGGGATGCGTGGTATGACGGGACTGGTTACGGAAACTTCTTTGCTCGATCCGCAGGAAGGTATTCGGTTTCGCGGATATTCCATTCCTGAAATTCAGCAAAAACTTCCCAAGGCACCCGGATGCAGTGAACCTCTTCCGGAAGGATTGTTTTACCTCATGCTTCTGGGAGAACTTCCGAATGAAATGGATGTGCACGAACTAACGGCCAACTGGCAGCGCCGGAGTCATGTTCCAAATTATGTTTTTGACGCCATTGAAGCGTTGCCGGTTTCTTCCCATCCAATGACGCAATTTGTTGTTGCGATCATGGCCCTGCAAACGGAAAGTCAGTTTGCAAAAAAATATGCAGAGGGACTGAATAAAAAAGATTACTGGGAAGCGATATTTGACGATTCCATGAATCTGATCGCAAGGTTGCCAAGGGTAGCGGCTTATATCTATAGAAGAAAATATAAAAAGGGGGACCATATTCAGCCCAATGGTCTGCTTGACTGGGCCGGAAATTTCGCCCATATGCTTGGGTATAAAAACGATACTTTTCATGAACTCATGCGACTCTATATGACCATACATGCAGATCATGAAGGTGGCAATGTGAGCGCACATACAACCCATCTTGTGGGTTCCGCACTCAGCGATCCATATCTTAGTTTTGCTGCGGGCATGAACGGACTTGCCGGACCACTTCATGGACTCGCCAACCAGGAAGTGATCAAATGGATCCTGGAAATGCGTGAAGAATTGAATACTGAACTGCCTACGCAGGAACAGATCGTAGCCTATGTGAAAAAAACGCTGAATGAAGGGAAGGTGGTTCCGGGTTATGGACATGCGGTATTGCGGAAAACAGATCCCCGTTTCACTGCCCAGATGGAATTCGGGAAAAAACATCTTCCCGATGATTCGCTTGTAAGAACTGTTTGGAATATTTATGAAGCTGTTCCCCCTGTATTACAATCTCTCGGTAAAATAAAAAACCCCTGGCCAAACGTAGACGCACACAGCGGTGCCCTCCTAGTACATTTCGGATTGGTGGAATATGAATTCTATACCGTCTTATTTGGTGTGAGCCGCTCCCTCGGAGTGCTCGCAAGCCTTTGCTGGGACCGGGCCCTGGGATATTCACTGGAAAGACCCAAATCCGTTACAACAGATTCGGTTAAACAATGGTTGGAAGGAAAAGGAGAAATTTGGGGGGAATAGGTTTTTTATAAGAAGCGGTCTAAAGTTTAATGGCTGATTTTCATAATGTGGAAAGGTGGAATTGTGGATATGTATAAATGTGAAAATGAAATGTTGAATTGAAATTTTAATTCATTCAACATAAAATTTATAGCCTCGATCTCATTCTGGAATGCCTGCTTAATTTCTTTTCCGTCTCAAATATTTTTCTTTGCGGTAACGATTATCTTAGAGATAATTGCAATGATTTGTTTTAATTCGTCTACCAATACATGTTGAAGTCCAAAATTATTCATCTTCTCACAGATCGAGAGCCAATATAAAGTTTCACTTGCTTCCTTAGAGGCAATTTTCATTTTATGAACAAAATCAGATCTGCTTTCGGCCTGCTGCGCTTCTGCAACATTTGCACCAATAGCCATCCCGCATCTCAATAATTGATTGGCAATCGCAGTTTCTTTTTTGGAAAAAAGTACCTCGCAATATTTTTTAATAGCTACTGAAAAATCGACCGTTCGAAGAAGGATTATGTTTTCTTTCATATTCAATAATTTAATCTTTTGAAGGATTAATATTATTAAAAATATGAATCAGAAAATAGGTGATTTAACCCGAATAAATTCCAGATTTCCCCATTTTCAAATTAAATTTTACATTTCATTTTCACATTTCTACATATCCACAATTCTACCTTTCCACATTGTGATATCCAGTAAGAATGTTATAGTGCCTGAAGTATATCATTTAAAATATCATCTCTGTGTTCCAGTCCGCAGGAAATGCGTATAAGCCCCGGCGTTATATTAACCGCCTGTCTTTCTTCTTCGGTTAATTTGGCATGCGTTGTGCTTGCCGGATGAGAAGCAATGCTGCGCGTATCGCCGAGATTGGCCGTGCGTGAAAGCATTTTCAGATTGTCAAGAAATTTTCTTCCGCTGTCCAGTCCGCCTTTCAGTTCAAAACAAAAGAGACCGCCTCCATTTTTCATTTGCTTTTTTGCAATCGCATACTGAGGATGTGATTCGAGAAAAGGATATTTAAGCCAGCTGATGGCCGGATGATTTTGCAATTGTTTCGCCAGGTAAAATGCATTGGATGCATGACGCTCCATCCTGACTTCCAGTGTTTCCAGGCTTCTGCTCAGTACCCACGCATTAAAGGGAGAAAGTGCCGGTCCGGTACTCCGGCAGAAAAGATATATTTCATGAATCAGCTTTTTACTGCCCAGTACAATTCCACCCAGCACGCGTCCCTGTCCATCGAGCCACTTGGTGGCAGAATGCACTACCAGATCGGCGCCAAATTCAACAGGCAGCTGTCCGATTGGTGTTGCAAAACAATTGTCCACGCAATAAATCAGGCCATGTTTTTTTGCAAGATCACCCACCGCCTGCAAATCTATCAGGTCAAGCCCCGGGTTGGTCGGCGTTTCCAGGTAAATCATTTTGGTATTCTCCTGCATGGCTGCTTCCCATGATGCAATGTCATCCACAGGTACATACGTATACTCAATGCCATATTTAGGCAGAATCTTCGTAATAACAGTATGTGTACTTCCGAAGATTGCATTGCAGGAAATCAGATGATCTCCTTTTTTCAGAAAAGTCAGTATGGAAGCAAAGACTGCACTCATTCCGGAAGAAGTGGCAAATCCGGATTCCATTCCTTCAAGCACACACATGCGGTCTGTAAATTCCTGTACGGTGGGATTGGAAAAACGGCTGTAGATATTGTCATCATTTTCATCGGCAAATGCGGCGCGCATTTCTTCCGCATTGTCGAAACTGAAACTGCTCGTAAGAAACAACGGCGAGGAATGTTCCATTTCATTGGTCTGCTCCACGCGCGTGCGGATCATTTTGGATACGGGGTGCAAGGACATATTTAAGTTGTTTAGGATATGATTTTTATCCGGTGTAAGAATACAATTACAGTGTCAGGACGTGATTTTTGTTTCCCAGTGAATTTTACAACCTGCACCCATCAGGGTGGCTGCAACAGAACAATATTTTTCGATGGAAAGACCACAGGCTCTTTTGGCTTTTTCAGGTTCGATATTACCCTTTAATTCAAAAATAATCTTAATATATTTCCAGAGTGTAGGATCTTTTCCGGCTTCTCTTTCGCCGTCAATAAGAATCCGGAATTCTTCAACGGTTTGTTTTTGTTTTTTCAGAATGGAAACGATATCGATACCACTGCAGCCTCCCAGGCCCATCAGCAACATTTGCATTGGCCTGATACCGAAATTATGTCCGCCGCTTTCAGGACTTGAATCCATTTTCACGGTATGACCACTGGCATCTTTTCCTTCAAATCCAAAATCATTTTTAACGCGGAAGACTTCAACATGGAACATAAAAAGATTTTTGCAAAGGTAATTCATGCATGTCCTTATTTTGCATTCATAAAATTTGAATCTGCAGCATGGAGGAATTTCTTCATTACCACCCCTTTACCCTGGAAACCGGTCAGACTTTACCCGGAATCAGGATAGGTTATCATGCTTATGGCAATCTGAACGCAACGGGTGATAATGTTGTCTGGATTTGCCATGCGCTTAACCGCTAATTCAGATGTAATTCGCTGGTGGCCGGGCATGGTGGGGGATCACCGATATGTGAATCCGGAGAAATATTTCATAGTATGTGCCAATATTTTAGGATCCTGTTATGGAAGTTCCGGTCCCCTGAGCGAGGATCCCGATACAGGCAGGACATATTTCAGCAGTTTTCCCCAGGTTACCATCCGGGATATGGTTAAAGCGCATATTCTGTTACGTAAGCACCTGGGTATAAAGCAGATTCGCCTGCTGATGGGTGGCAGCATGGGTGGTTACCAGGCACTCGAGTGGAGTTTGATGGAACCTCTTATAATCAGGGATCTTTTTCTGATTGCTACTTCTGCTGCAGAAAGTGCCTGGGGTATTGCCGTTCATACGGCCCAGCGCCTCGCTATTGAAGCCGATCCTACCTGGATGGACAGGAATGAAGAAGCTGGAGCCAAGGGTCTCCGGGCCGCAAGGGGAATTGGAATAATTACTTACAGGAACTATGCGATTATGAAGGAAAAACAAACAGATCCCGATCCGAATAAACTGGATAATTACAGGGCTTCTTCCTATATATCTTACCAGGGTAATAAACTCTCGAGACGCTTTAATGCATATAGTTACTGGCTGCTGACTAAGGCAATGGACAGTCATAATATTGCCCGGAACCGCGGTGGTGATCTGAAAAAAGTTCTTTGCAGCATCACCCATCGAACACTGATCGTGGGTATTACAAGCGATATACTTTGCCCGATCGCTGAACAGGAATTCCTGGCTGATAACATGCCTGACAGCAAACTAATCAGTATCGATTCACTCTATGGCCATGATGGTTTCATGGTGGAGACAGAAAAGATCGGATTTTGTTTGAAGGAGTGGATGTTTAAGCGTAAAGCTGGGCATGTTTAATGGGCTATAGAGCGTTATAGGATCTGATATGAGTAATCGGATATTTTATACGCATCAATCCATAGTCCATCTCTCATATCTCATAACTATTCAAAGTGTCAGCCTTCCCTGGTAATATTCTAGAATTTTCGTTCTGAAAATATAATTATACCGTGCGGCACTGAGGTTTAAATTGGCCCGGTCTACATTATTCTTTGCGATTACATAATCCACGGAAGTAAGGACACCGGCATTGAAACGGATTTCAGCTGTTCGGAAAGATTCTCCATAAGCTTTCACCTGATCCACATAACCCTTGTATTGTCCGTAAGCAGAGCGCAGATTCTGCCAGGCCTGTTCCACCATTTGTTGCAACTGGTAATGGGAAGAAGTGGAAATTACTTTGGCATTTTCATAATTCAGTTTGGCAATTTTCACATTGTTTCTTAAGGATAAATAATTCAGAATCGGAATATTCAGTTGCAGACCGATTGATTGAAACCGGTTATTTTTTACCTGGTCTATAAAGGCAGTTTTTTCGGACGGATAACCGTTTGCCTGTACATCATAAGTGTTCGGACCAATAGTCACAAATTCACCGGTATTGCCGGGTGTTGGTAAACTGTTCGCAATCGTATTCGTAGCAATACTTGAATAATTTGAATTGAGATTGCCATACAAAATAAAGCGATGGCCACATTTTTCCCCGGGCAACGGCAATACTTTTTTGAAATGACTGCACCCGGAGGTCATTTGCTTTGATTGTTGGAATGATTTGCAGAGCAGCCTGATATATACTGTCTGAACTGCTATTCAAATCACTGATATCCGCATTCATATTCACCATTTCATAAACCGCATCTTTTTGATAGGGCACATTGAGATAAGAAAATAAAGTCACTTTTGCAGTTTCCAGTGCATTGACAGCATTGACCACTGTTACTTCATCACTGGCATACTGACCCTGTAGATCGGATAAAGTAGCGGGCGGAATCGCTCCCTGCTCATTCTGAATTTCAAGACGCGCCACCTGGGCTGAATCAACAGAAGCCTGCTTGATCGCAATGTCCAGCGCCTCCTGGCTGCTTAACACAGTCAGATAGGCATTTAATAACAGACAGCGTAATATTATCTTTCTGCTGCTGCAGATCCATCTTGCTGGCATGATAAAACAAGGCATTTTGTTTAATGGCATTTTGCAGCTGAAGACCGTTGAATAACAGAAGATTGCCGTTGAGTGAATAATTTCCAAAGCTATTCTGTTCATCAACATAGGTGTTGTTGATGGTACTGACACTTCTTCCATAATTGTTTCCCTGATTGAAGCTGTCCGCTGATCTGCGGAAGTAAATTATCCTTGGCCTGTTTAAAATGTAACGCCATTCGTTTCCAGCGTTATTTCGCTTTGCTGAACCAGCAGATTATTCTTGATGGCCAGATCCACACATTGTTTTATGGTCAGGTATTTGGTGCTGTCCTGGCTAAACCCGGAAATATGAAAAATCAGAATGAAAATAAAAACCCAACTGCTGTACCGCTTCATCATTTCTTCTTTTAATTGGTTACCGTTTTTTCAATGCGTCCGTCGAGCAGGTGAATAATTCGTTTTCCGTAGCTGGCATTTTTTTCAGAATGTGTTACCTGGATGATGGTTACACCATCGCTGTTTATTGAGTTGTACAAAAAGTTCCATGATTTCTTCTCCCTGTTTTGAATTCAGATTGCCGGTAGGTTCATCAGCCAGTATGAGTTTGGGTTTTGCAACCAGTGCCCTTGCTATACCCACGAGCTGCTGCTGACCTCCGGAAAGCTGGGTTGGGAACAAATCTTTTTTCCCACCATCTGAAAACGGTCGAGGATATCCGCTACAATCGCTTTGCGTTCGGAAGATTTGACATCCTGGTAAATCAGGGGTGTTTCAATATTTTCATAAACCGTGAGTTCGTCAATCAGGTGATATGCCTGGAATACAAAACCGATATGCGTTTTGTAGAGATTGGAACGCTGTTTTTCCTTAAGCTTGTAAACTTCCTGTTCCATGAAATCGTAATCTCCTTCAGATGGCGTGTCGAGCATGCCGATAATATTGAGAAGGGTTGATTTCCCGGATCCTGACGGACCCATCACAGAAACGAATTCACCTTCTTCAATATTCAGGTTAATATCTTTCAGAATGAAATTCCGGATATTCCCCTGGTTTATCCACTTTGATATATGTTCTAGTTTAATCATTATAATTATTTATTCGGTCGTTTTTTCGTTAATCGTGTATCGTTTATCGGCTGTCGATTGTCCTGGATTAGCAGGAAATCGCAGTTATATTTCCAAATTTCCAAATTGCCTTAAGCCTTACGCGTTACGCCTTCTGCCTTACGCCTTCTGCCTTAAGCCTTCTGCCTTAAGCCTTCTGCCTTCTTCCCTATTCCGATCTCAAACTTTTCACCGGGTTTGAAACCGCCGCTTTGATCGCCTGAAAGCTGACAGTAATTATTGCGATAAGTGTTGCCGTCACAGCAGCTATAACAAATATCCACCACGAAATCGGAATCCTGTAAGCAAAATCCAGCAACCATTTATGCATAGAGAAGTATGCAATGGGCGATGCGATGATAACAGCTATGCCAACCAGCCTCAAAAAATCTTTTGAAAGCAGATTAACGATATTTCCTACTGATGCGCCCAGCACTTTTCTAATCCCTATTTCCCGTGTCCGCTGCATGGTGCTGTAAGAAGCGAGACCCAGCAGGCCAAGACAGGATATAATAATAGCCAGGATTGCGAAATTCAAAAACAGTTTTCCAAATCTCTGTTCAGACCTGTATTGTTTATCGAAATATTCATCCAGGAAAAAATAACTAAATGGGCGTGCAGGTATAAGGCTGTTCCATTTATTCTCAATGGAAGAAATTGTTCCAGGTAAATTATTTCCTGAAACTTTGATTGAAATCAGGGAACAGCCATTCGGTTCAATGCGCATGGAAAGTGGTTTAATTACTTCCTGCAATGACTTAAAATGAAAGTCTTTCATCACCCCGATAATTTTTCCTTCTCTTCCCCATTGATTAAAATCCCGGCCGACTGCATCCTGCGGAGACCGGTATGAAAACATTTTCACTGCTGCTTCATTGAGAATCATCGCATGGGTGGTATCCGTCATAAAATCCCTTGAGAAACTCCGGCCGGCTACCATTTTTATATCGAATTGTTTCAAGTAGTCGAAGTCCACAAAATACAGATCCAGGTTAGCAATCTGCATATCGCCTTTTGCATTCTGGATTTTTGAATATGCTCCCATATTGCCTCCACCGGGTACGCTGGACGACATGGAAACAGATTTCACATTCGGAAGCGATGATACTGCGTGCATGAAAGCATCCCTGGCAGGATCACCGTTTGAATTGATTACCATCATCTGGTCTTTATTAAATCCCAGATCCTGGTTCCGCATAAAGCTCATCTGAAGATAAACGATGATGGTGGCTATAATCAGAGCGATTGAAATAGTGAACTGTGAAATGACCAAACCTTTTCTAAGCAAAATACCCTTTGTCCCCGTTGTAAATCTTCCTTTAAGAACCGTAACTGGTTTGAAAGAAGATAATACAAGGGCAGGATAAATGCCTGCCAGTACTCCGATTCCAATGCTCGCAAGAAACAGGATACCAATAAAGCTCATATTGTCAAAAACACCCCGGCTGAGAGTTTTGCCAGCCAGTTGATTAAAGGAAGGAAGTAACGATGCGGCAACTGCGATTGTAAGAATAAAAGCAATCATGCAGATCAAAACAGATTCACCAATAAACTGCCGGGTAAGTTGTTGTCTGCCTGCACCTACTACTTTCCGGATGCCCACTTCCTTGGCTCTTTCTGCAGAACGCGCAGTTGTAAGATTTATAAAATTAAAACAGGCGATCAGAAGAATAAATACGGCAATAATGGAAAATATATAAACATTTTTGATGCTTCCTGAATTACTATCGTTTCTATCCGAACGCAGGTATGCATCCCTGAATTTTTCCAGTATTAAAGTAGGATACATATTCAGCTGCTTCATTTCTGTTCCGTTCATTTTTTCCAGGAATGCAGGAATTTGTTTTTCAAATGCTGCTGCATTTGCGCCCGGCCTCAAAAGAACATAAGTTCTGTTTCCATAATTACCCCACTGGTCGTCGAGTCCCGGATTCAGTTTGCGGGTTAAGGTATTCATGGATACAATCATGTCGGCCTTGATCATCGAATTCTCCGGAATATCTTTCATCACTCCGGTGATTTTGGCTGTGAACCCATCTCCGGTGAGTAAAACGGTTTGACCAATAGGATCTTTGTCACCAAAATATTTTTTCACTGCAGATTCAGAAAAAACAATACTCAGCGGTTCGTTAAGTGCTGTTTTGGGATTTCCTTTTATCAGTTTGAAATCGAAGACCTTGAAAAAAGAAGAATCAGCCCACAGAGAATTTTTTTCCTGGAATTTGACATTCCCTTTTCTCACAAGTAATTCGTCATCTGTAGTACGTACAGCTGCCTCTACCTGAGGAAAACCACCCACCAGATGTGGCCCGACAGCCCAGGAAGGACCTCCCGGATGCATGATTTCTGTAGGTGTTTTAATATCGCAAACAATTCGATAGATGCGGTCCCCCTTGCTGTGAAACTTATCATAGCTTAATTCAAAACGCACATACAGAAAAATCAGGAAACAGGCGGTCATGCCCACCGTTAATCCCAGAATATTAATCAGGGAGAAAACACGGTGCCTCCAGAGATTTCTGAACGCGATCTTGAAATAATTCTTTAACATACATTAATAGTTGACAGTATGCAGTTGACAGTTGGCAGTCACGGGTCGAATATTCAATCTACCCACACTCCCATACTCCAATACTTCCATACTTTGTTTAAAGCGAAAGCTTTAAACAAGAATGTTCTCAGTAACAGTTTGTCCATCCAGCATCCGGATGATCCGGTGACTGTACCGTGCGTCGTGTTCTGAGTGCGTAACCATGATGATGGTTGTGCCCTGTTCATTCAGATCCGTGAGCAGTTCCATTACTTCATTACCATTGGATGAATCCAGGTTTCCTGTCGGTTCATCCGCCAGTATCAGTTTTGGTTTGTTAACCACGGCGCGAGCCACGGCAACCCTTTGCTGCTGACCGCCGGATAATTGCTGGGGATAGTGATTGCGGCGATGCATGATCTGCATTTTGTCCAGCATTTCTTCCACGCGTTTTTTTCTTTCATCACTTTTAACGCCGAGGTAAATCAGGGGCAGTTCTACATTTTCGAAAACGGTAAGTTCATCGATCAGGTTGAAACTCTGGAACACGAAGCCGATATTTCTCTTTCTGAGATCGGCTCTTTTGCGTTCATTGAAGCCAGCCACTTCGATACCGTTGAAAAGAAAGCTTCCGCTATCCGGATCGTCAAGCAGACCGAGAATATTCAACAAGGTTGACTTGCCGCAACCAGAGGGGCCCATCACGGCTACGAATTCACCTTCATTCACCTGGAATGAAAGTTTATTGAGGGCGATGGTTTCTACTTCTTCTGTTCTGTAGATCTTTTCCAGATCGTGAATCTTTATCATTGTTTTTTACTTTATACGGTGATTGAGAATTATTTTTTAAGAATGAGTTCCTGCATGGTTCCGTAATTTTCATAACTGCTGGTCACCACTTTGTCTCCCGGCTGCAATCCACTTAATACCTCGTAATATTCCGGGTTCTGGTTGCCCAGTTGTATGTCGGCCCTGAAAGCTGTTTTTCCATCTTCACTCACCTTAAATATCCAGTTGCCGCCTGTTTGCTGATAGAATCCTCCGCGGGGAACAAGAATAGCCACTTTTTCTTCGCTCAGAGCCAGGAGTATCTGCAAAGTCTGACCCCGGCGGATTCCTTTGGGAGCCGGTCCGACGAATTTCATATCCACCTGGAAATGACCACCCGTTGATACGGTGTACACTTTAAATATTTTGAGATCATACGTCGTATCACCGTTTGTCCATTTGCCCATGAGTCCGTTGAATACCCTTGAGATATAATGTTCGTCTACGTCGACACGTACTTTGAAACCGGTGAGTACATCAATCTGTCCAAGGCGCGTGCCGGCAGTCTTGGATTGCCCCACTTCAGCATCCAGGGAAGTCAGTTGCCCGTCAACCGGCGCCCTCACGATCAGGTCACCAACTTTTTTGCTGAGAATGGAGAGTGTTTTCTGAGCTCCCGCATAAGATTGTTTATCCTGTTCTGCCTGCTGGTTTACTGAAACGGAATCCTGTTTCAGAATTTCCTGGGTGAGTTGTTTCTTTTGCAGGTAATAATTATAATTGTTCTCTGCCTGTTTAAATTCCTGATAACCAATGGCTTTCTGGGCGTATAGCTTTTTGTCCAGTGTATAAACCCTTTCTGCTTCTCTGTAAAAACTTTCAACGTCTGCCATGCTGGTCAGTTTGTTTACTGTATTCTGCTGGGCGGTTACGCTGGAAAGTCGCATACCGGATAAAAGGGAATACACCGAAGTCTGCTGGTTAGCCAGGCTGAGTTCAAGATCTGTGTTAGACAACCTAAGAATCGGTTCCCCCGCCTTCATAAAAGTTCCGTCTTCTACATATTTTTGTTCTACCCGGCCGCCTTCTGTTGCGTCGAGATAAATACTGTTGATGGGGAGAACAACCCCGTTAACGGGAATGGTTTCCTGGAAGGGCCCTTTGGTCACCGTGGCGATGGTAATTCGGTCCAGATCTACGTTCAGGCGGCTCTTACCGGAAGTAAAATAATAACTGCCGAAAGCCAGCAATACAAGGGCGGTAATACCGCCGATTGTCAGAAGTCTCTTCGTCGACCATCTCTTTTTCTTTATAACCCTGTCTACCATTGGTTGAAATATTTTTTATTAAAGCACCCGGTATAAAAATACCCGGTGATATAATCATAGCTGAAACTTTGAAAATACGGAAACCATAAATGCAACCACGTGCCAGAACCTAAGGAATATGATTTACAACAATTTATAAATAGGGAACAGGTCATCCCGGTCGTTTCTGATACAGGAACTGTTCGGTTTCGATACAGGCCATTTGGACCCGGTTCTATTTAAAAAATTAATTGTCACCATCTTATCTTAGAGTAAACTTGTGGCATTGTTTTGTTGCATCTTCGCATGAATATTTTTAACGGCTATGGTTTTAAAAAACGCGCGTATCCTGGTTATTGATGATGACGTGGATATCCTGACCGCCGTCCGGCTGCTGTTAAAAACGGAAGCCGCAGAGGTCCTCACAGAAAAAAACCCCGAAAATATCCGGTCAATATTATATAAAAATCATTTTGACCTGATTTTACTGGACATGAATTTTAACAGTGCCATCAATACAGGAAACGAAGGTTTGTATTGGTTGCGCAAGATAAGGGAATGGGACGCAGCAGCCTCAGTGATTATGATAACCGCTTACGGCGATATTGACCTGGCGGTCAGATCCCTGAAAGAGGGTGCTTTGGATTTTGTGGTGAAACCCTGGCATAACGAAAAGCTGGTAACCACGATTCGTGAAACATTGCAGAAAAAAGATGGCTCTGTGCCGTCAAAATCTTATGATGTGCCTGCCGGACTGGGTCAAACGCCATTTATCGGTCAGTCAGCACCAATGAGAGATATTTTAAGTAAGGTGGAAAAAATTGCTCCGACTGATGCCAACATACTGATCATGGGAGAGAATGGTACCGGAAAAGATCTGATGGCCCGAATGATTCATGAAAGATCGGGGAGGGCAGCCAAGCAATTTGTAAAAGTAGATGTGGGTGCACTAACTGAAACCTTGTTTGAAAGTGAATTATTCGGACATAAAAAAGGAGCGTTTACTGATGCACGTGATGATCGTACGGGGCGTTTCGAAATGGCTTCGGGCGGTACTTTATTTTTGGATGAAATCGGAAATATAACGCTGCAGCAACAGGCCAAACTCCTGTCGGTAATACAAAACAGGCAGGTTTCAAGACTGGGATCCAACCTGCTGATTCCAGTGGATATTCGCCTGATCTGTGCTACCAACCTGCCCATTTCCGAACTGGCCAATGAAATGAGATTCCGGAAGGATCTTATCTACCGTATCAACACCGTGGAGATCACCATGCCGCCGCTCAGAAAAAGACCCGACGACATTCCACCTCTTGCCAGGGAATTCGCACTGATGTATGCGGGTAAATATCTGAAACGTTCCCTGGAACTGGATAATAAGGCCATTGAAAAACTCAGAGCCTATCACTTCCCGGGAAATGTGCGGGAACTTCAATACAGTATAGAAAGAGCCGTGATCATGTGTGAAGGAGATCAGATAAGGGCGGAAGATATCATCTTTTCACCTTTGGAAACCGTAAAGGAAATGGCCGAAGAAGATGACAGTAATTTCACACTCAGTACGATTGAGAAAAACACCATCCTGAAAGTAATTGAAAAGCATCAGGGAAATATATCGCGCGCTGCGCGAGAACTGGGCCTTACACGCACAGCCCTTTATCGCAGGCTCAGCAAATATGATATTTAGAAGCTTAAAGCTTAAAGCCTAAAGCTTAATGCGTAACGCCTAACGCTGAATGCCTTCAGTCAACCGTCATCTGTCAACCGTAAACAATGTTTAAAAGATTCGAACTTCGCATACTTGTCCGCGTTATTTTCATGTTCCTGGTACTTTGCCTGGCATCCATCACCGTAATTCAGGCCCAGTATATTTATCTCATTATACTCGTACCTGTAATCGCGTGGCAATTTTCTGATTTTTACCGCTTCTTCAGAAAAACACAGGACGAACTCGAACAGTTTGTGGAATCCATTCATTATCGGGATTTCTCCCGGCATTTTGATGTAAGCCATGCACCCGATGAACTGAAAACCATGCGAAAAGGGTTCAATGACATCAACAGCACTTTTAAGGTGATCAGCCGAGAAAAAGAAACCCAGTATCTCTATCTTCAAAAAATTCTGGAACTGGTTGAAACAGGTATTCTTTCTTATGAAGTAGAAAGCGGGGATGTGGTATGGATGAATGATTCCCTGAAAAAAATTCTCGGTATACCTTATTTGAAATCTCTTCATTCACTTGAAAAAAGAGACGCATATCTTTTCCAGGAAATCAACCAGCTGCAACCGGGTGCCGGCAAGATTCTATCCATCTCAAAAGATAACGGGATTGTAAAAGTGCTCGCATCTGCCACGGCATTTCAGACGGATAATAAAACCTACAAACTGGCTGCGTTTCAGAATGTCAATGAAGCGCTGGATGAAACAGAGGCAAAAGCCTGGCAGAAACTACTCAGTGTAATGACCCATGAGATTATGAATTCCGTGGCCCCGATTTCATCCCTGGCAGATACCATGCTGAGCCGTTTACAGAAAGCCACTGATTTTATGCTTGAACAACCGGCGGCGGTGGAAGATCTGGAACTGGGAATCGAAACCATCAGGAGAAGGAGCGAGGGCCTTTTGAAATTTGCAGAAACATACAGGAATCTCAATAAGATCATTTCTCCGACGGTAAAAAAAGTCTATCTACGTGATATGTTCGAAAATCTGCATCAGCTCATGCTACCCACGCTCGAGCAGAAAAATGTGGAACTTGAAATTATTTTACAAAACCCGGACCTTTCCTACGAACTCGATGCTACACTGATAGAACAGGTGCTTATCAATTTACTGGTAAATGCCATTGAAGCCGTAAAGGACAAACCAAAACCAAGGATTCAGCTTTCTGCATTTTCAGCGGCGGGAAGCAGTAAGATCAATATAAAAGTGGCGGACAACGGTTGCGGGATTCCGGCTTCCCTGATGGACCGGATTTTTATTCCTTTCTTCAGTACAAGGAAAAACGGTAGTGGTATCGGTCTCAGTCTCTGCCAGCAGATCCTTCTCCTGCATAAGGGAAATATCCAGGTTCAATCTGTCGAAAATGAAGGATCGGTCTTTACCCTACATTTGTGATATAAACCTAAATCTTGTTCGTTTATCGTGGATCGTCTATCGTAAATCGACCTTCGATATACGATTCACGATAAACGACAATCCATGAACCAGATATTAAAAATAGGAATTACCGATTGCGGGAAATTCGAAAATTACCGCAAATGGGTGGAATCGGAAGCCGGCGTTAAGGTTGTAAAACTGAGCATGTATAACAAGAACGCCGATGAAACGGACGAATGTGACGGAGTTATTTTCAGCGGCGGAGAAGATCTGCATCCCAAATTATATGGTAAGCCTGAATTTGAATTGGACTATGGATTGAAAGAAATCATTCCCGAACGCGATCAATTTGAATACCAGGTGATCGCAAAGGCATTTTCTTCAAAAAAACCGGTTCTTGGAATCTGCAGGGGACTTCAGCTGATCAATGTATTCCTTGAAGGAACCCTGATTCCTGATATTCCAGCGGTTCGGCATTCTACAGCACATGGTAAAAAAAATGGGGTGGATCAGACACATTTTATCCGGGTAATTCCCAACACCCTCCTCTATAACATTTGCGGACTTGAACTGGGTACCGTAAATTCCGCACATCACCAGTCGGCCGACAAGCCGGGCGATCTCCTTAAGATTTCGGCATACAGCGAACCCTCCATCGTCGAAGCCATGGAGTGGAAAGATCCTCTGAATAAGTCCTGGCTCCTGATGGTTCAATGGCATCCGGAACGGATGACAGACCTTTCTTCCCCTTTTTCTGCTGCAGTGAAAAGTGCATTTCTGGATGCCTGTCTTTAGAACTTTTATGAAGTTCCCGTAAATAAATCATGGAGCGTAAATCTACGGTGAGATTAAGATTTTATTTTCATCCTTTCTTTTTTAGTAGTTGGCAAAAGAATTGATGGTACTTAACAGGTAATCAAAACCTGATTCATCCCTTCGAAGACATTTCACATATCTCTTGCATTCCCGTTTTTTAAAATCCTCCTTGAAAATTTTACAGTAATATCTGCGAACGCATTAATTATTGATTATGAAAAAATTTTACATACTGGTTTTTACATCTGTATTAATGCTTACTTCGGTATTGTTGCATGGACAGGTATATAATTCGATTACTTCGAATCCTTTTAATTACACTTTGGATGATGTACGATTCTGGCAGGGAGGAATTCAACCACCCAATCCCTGTAATAATTGCACGATAAAAATATATTCGAATGTTACGATGGTTAAATGTTGCGGATTTAGTACCGCCGTTAATCCCGTAGCTTCTTCAGTCTTTACCACTCAGACTCCTGTAAACGGAGTTACGAATGACTTACCTGTTACGCTTGGAATGAGATTTCAAGCTTCTGTTGCAGGTAGTATAAACGGAGCCAGGTTTTACAAATTGCCGGGAATGAACGGACCGCATACCGGAATTTTATACGATAATACCGGTGGAGTCATCAGGACGGTAACCTTTACCAATGAAACAGCCAGCGGATGGCAGACCCAGGATTTTACAATACCATTTACAGCCGTAGCCGGAACTACTTATGTCATAGCAGTTTACTTTTCGGATGGAAATTATATTGGTGATCATTCATTCTTTGCCACTTCGGGTCTTACTAACGGCGTACTAACTGCATTACAGGATGGAACGCCTGACCCAAACGGTATTTATACTTATGGCGGAGCTCCGGCATTCCCAACTTCAACTCATTTGTCCAGCAACTATTGGGTGGATATTAATTTCAGCGGCAGTGATGGTATCTGGTTAAATGATGTGTTGATAAATAACAGTACCATCAATGCTTATGGAAATACTACGATTACTTTTAACACGTATGTTCAGCTATTTAATTCCAGCATTACTATTGGAAATGATCCGGTTTCTTCGGAATACATAAAACTAAATGACCAGGTGGACCTGAATGGAACTTCATCTGTTATATTAGCCAATAACCTCACAACGGTTGACGCAACAAATATTGGCCTTCCCATCGCAGGTCCCCACACCGATTTTCCGATGGGTAATACCAATGCAAGCCCGGGACTTTATGCCATCATTCCACCTGACGCGAATGGTTTCGATTATACATGGACTTTGGATGTAAGTGGACTTGGTAAATCAACCGCGTTATATACTCCCAACGGAAATTCATATTATGGATTAAACTGCCTGCCATATGCACCAGGTTCTCCGGGTAACTGCGCAGCCGGAATGGTTTTTGGACCGGCCATTACTACCCTGGATCCCACGTATGGCCTTATATTCACCGGATCTACACCGCTACCGGTTGTTTTAGTTCAATTCCTCGCAACCAGAAACGATGATGGTTCTGTACGAATCAGTTGGTCTACCTCACAGGAAGAAAATTCAAATTATTATGATGTGGAAAGAAGTAGCGACCAGTCAACCTGGACAAGCATAGGTACTGTAAAAGCGAAAGGTTTTTCATCCACTACTTCCAATTATTTCCTGAACGACATGTCGCCTATCGACGGCACCGGTTATTACCGACTGAAAATGGTTGACCTGGATGGTAAATTCACCTACAGTAAAGCAATTCCTGTAATCACTGACAACAGCAGCCAGGCCCTGGTGATATACAGCAATCCATTCAGTGATCAGATACGCATGAAGATAAATGTATCCACGCCGCAGAATCTGATTCTCACGGTCACCGATATGCTGGGTAAAACCTATATCACCCAGTCATACCAGGCACAAAGCGGCGATAATTTTGTCAATCTGCAGCCATCCATTGCAAGCAGCGGAATGTATATTCTGCACATACAGGGAGATAGTTTTAATCAAACAGTTAAACTCGAAAAGCAATAGAATTCTGACTGTAAATTAAGGCATCGAAAGAACTGGAAATGAATCCTGTCTTCTAATGGCAAGCTAAGAGTAAACCCTTAGGAGGTTTACGATCTACACTTCATTTGTTTACGCTGGGGATCGGCAATTACATACATTAAATGAAATAGATAGAAAAATGTGGATGAAATTCCATGCACTTCGATTTTAATTCATTGGAGAATCCTATTTTTGTCAGATATCCTAAGAAATCCCCTTTTTCAAAATCCCATCCATTCAAAAGCCTGATTCGCCCCTCGAAAACAGTTACCATATCTGTTGTATTACTGTTTTATAAAATCATCCCGATAATTTTTCTGTGTATCACCGATGAACTGAATAATAATTGATTATGAAAAAATTTTACATTCAGATTTTCGCAGCGATTTTTATTCTGGTTTCTTTTTCATCGCAGGGGCAGACAACTTACAATTCAATTACTTCCAATCCGCTCAATTACACTTTGGATGACATACGTTACTGGCAGGGAGGAATTCAGCCACCTAATCCCTGTAATGATTGCATTATTAATATCAATTCAAGTGTCTCCATGGTGCAAAACGGAGCCAGTTCGGATATGACGCATAATTGCGGAGGTTGTACTTACTTGAATGATGTTGTGATAAACGGGATCACGATAAATATTTATGGAACGACAACACTTTCGGTAAATACATACTTACAGCTTTTTGGTGTGACCGTCACACTTGGAAACGATCCGGCCACTGTGGAGACCTTTTTTGTAAATGACCAGGTTGACATAGATGCGGCTTCCTCTATACAACTGGCAAATAACTTTACAGTTGTAGATGCAAGGAATGTTGCAGGTAATACGGTAGTCGGTCCACATCTTGATTTTACCGATTTCCCTCCGGGAACACCGAAAGTTGCAGGCATATATAGTATTCTGCCCGCACCTGTAGGTGGATTCAGCTATTCCTATGTACTCAACATGAAAGGGATTGGATATGCAAGTAGCGCCTTTGCATTTTATAATTTTAATTGCACCGGGCCTGCAGGTTGTACTGCTGGAGTGATTAATGGTCCAGCCATTACTGGCCCAACTCCCGGGGTACCTCCGGCTACGGACTATGGAATCATATTTGGTCCATCTGTCACGCTGCCAGTGCAGCTGGTCCAATTCCTCGCTACCAAAAATGACGATGGTTCTGTTAAAGTAAGCTGGGCAACATCCCAGGAAGAGAATTCAAATTATTATGATGTGGAAAGAAGTGGTGACCAGACAGACTGGACCAGCATTGGAACTGTAAAAGCGAAAGGCTTTTCATCCACCACCACCAATTATTTCCTGACTGATAAATCGCCCATTAATGGCACCGGTTATTACCGCTTGAAAATGGTTGACCTGGATGGTAAATTCACCTACAGCAAAGCCATCCCCATAACTACTGATAATAGCAGCCAGGGCCTGGTGATATACAGTAATCCGTTCAGCGACCATATCCGATTGAAAATAAATGTATCAAGGCCGCAGAATCTGGTTCTCACGGTCACCGATATGTTGGGTAAAACCTATATCACCCAGTCATACCAGGCACAGAACGGTGATAATTTTGTCAATCTGCAGCCATCCGTTGCAAGCAGCGGAATGTACATACTGCATATCCAGGGAAACAGCTTTAATCAAACAGTTAAGCTCGAAAAGCAATAAAATAATCTGATAATCACGATTCCTGCATGCCACTGTATCGGAGAAAGACTCTGACAGTGGCTTGCACCTGTTAGATTCCTTACATCACGGAGCCTTTAAGGCGGAATGACCCGCCAGATAATAGATAAAATCCCTGGGAATTTTACGATCTACGGTTCATTTATTTATGATAAGAGCTGGCAATAATTTTGATGACATGAATTACATAGAAAAATGTAGATAAAATTCCATTCGCTTCGCTTTTAATTCATCGGAGAATCATATTTTTGTCACATATCCTTAGAATTCCTCCTTTTCAAAATCCCATCCATTTAAAGGCCCGATTCGTCCCCCGGAAACGAGCTATATATCTTATTGTATACCTGTTTTATAAAATCGTCCCTTGATAATTTTCTGTGTATCACGGACGAGCCGATTAATAACTGATTATGAAAAAATTTTACATTCCGATTTTTGCTGTGGTTTTTATCCTCTCTTCGTTTCTTTCGCAAGGGCAGGTATATAATTCAATTACTTCCAATCCCTCCAATTATACTTTAGATGATGCCCGTTTTTGGCAGGGTGGCATCCCGCCCCCCAATCCATGCACCAATTGTACTATAAAGATTTTTGCAAATGTAACTATGGTGCAAAATGGCTTTAGTTCGGATCCCGCGGATAATTGTGGAGGATGTACCTTCCTAAACGATGTTGTAATCAATAACAGCACACTAAACGTTTATGGATCAACTACATTAACAATTAACACGTATCTGGAACTTTTTAACACGAACATTACTATTGGAAATGATCCGGTTTCTTCGGAGTACATTAAACTGAATGACCAGGTGGACCTGAACGGCACTTCTTCTGTCATACTTGCGAATAACCTTACAACAGTAGATGCAATAGACGTGGGCGCAAGTACTATTGCGGGACCACATGATGATTTTTTTAATCCTGGTACCAAAAGCCCCGGACTTTTCGCGATTATTCCTCCCGATGTTAATGGATATGATTATACCTGGACTTTAGATCAGGGTGGGTTGGGTTCTTCTACCCATCAATATCAACCTTCTCCTGGGATTTTTCACTATATCTTAAACTGTGCTCCCCCTGTTACAGGTTCTCCTAACACTTGTGCAGACGGGTTAGTTTTCGGACCAGCAACAACTACACTCGATGCTCCATATGGGCTGATCTTTACACAGTCAACTACGTTACCAGTGCAGTTGGTGCTCTTCGTTGCAACTAAAAACGACGATGGATCCGTTAAAGTAAGCTGGGCTACTTCGCAGGAAGAGAATTCAAATTATTATGATGTTGAAAGAAGTGGTGACCAGACAGACTGGACCAGCATTGGAACTGTGAAAGCGAAAGGCTTTTCATCCACCACCACCAATTATTTCCTGACTGACAAATCGCCCATTAATGGTACTGGTTATTACCGCTTGAAAATGGTTGACCTGGATGGCAAATTCACATACAGCAAAACGATTCCTATTACCACAGACAACAGCAGTCAGGCCCTGGTGATTTACAGTAATCCATTCAGCGACCAGATCCGATTGAAAATAAATGTATCAAGGCCGCAGAATCTGGTTCTCACGGTCACCGATATGTTGGGTAAAACCTATATCACCCAGTCATATCAGGCACAGAACGGTGATAATTTTGTCAATCTGCAACCATCCGTTGCAAGCAGTGGAATGTATATTCTGCGGATACAGGGAGACAGCTATAATCAAACAGTCAAACTCGAAAAGCAATAAAATAATCTGATAATCACGATTCCTGCATGCCACTGTATCGGAGAAAGACTCTGACAGTGGCATTGCTATTATTAATGAATACAATGCAAACTTTCCCCCGCGCGCTTATTTTTGACCTCAATGGTACGATGATCAACGATATGGAATTTCATATGAGGGCATGGAGCGAAATACTCAATAAAGATCTGAAAGCGGAACTAAGCCCGGAACGGGTAAAAAGCCAGATGTATGGTAAAAACTCGGAATTACTGGAACGTGTTTTTGGAAAAGGAAGATTTACCGAAGATGAAATGGAATACTGGTCGCGCGAAAAGGAAAAAAGGTATCAGAAGGCCTATTTACCTCATCTCCGGTTGATAAAAGGTCTACAGGAGCTACTGGATAAGGCGCGGGACTATAATATTCCCATGGCTATTGGTTCGGCGGCCATACCTTTTAATATAGATTTCGTACTGGATAATCTGGATATAAGAAAATATTTCAGTGCGATTGTCAGTGCTGAGGATGTTGCCATCAGTAAACCAGACCCCGAAACTTTTTTAAAGGCTGCTGAATTATTAAATACAGAACCGTCCCGCTGCCTGGTATTCGAAGATGCTCCGAAAGGTGTGGAAGCTACAGAACGTGCGGGAATGAAATCAGTCGTGCTAACAACCATGCATAACCGCAATGATTTTCCCTCTTCGGCCAGTATCCTGGCATTCATAAAAGATTATACAGACCCTTTTATTCATTCTTTATTCTGAAAAACCTTTTCAGGAAAAATAATCCCAAATTAGGAAGAAAAAAATGCCTGCCAATTTGCAAAACATTCAGTTTCAGATCCTGCCGTTTTGGTATGGCGATTGAAATATTCAGGAAAACTTACCAAACATGATACAGGATATACCATTAGCATTTTTAAGTGAAAAGATAAAGGAACTGGAAAATGCATTATTTATGTCTGAATCAAATGCACTGGTCAATTTGCCTACTCATATTGCGCGTATTACTGAAGTAGACGGGGAAGGAAATATTTGGTTCATTATTCCAAGGCCTACACAGATTGTTGAGTCCTTTTCAAGGGAAATGCCTGCGAAATTGGACTTCTTTAAAAAAGGAAAAGATTTTTTTCTTAAAATAACCGGAGTTGCTACGATTATTTGGTCACTGGAAGAATTGACCTGTACCAAACTCAGAATGCAATTATCAGGTTCTTTTGAAAAAAATAATGTAGTTGCTGTTAAAGTAAGAGTAGAAGGATCTGAATATGTTGAGAAAACACCGAAAGTAAGTTCTAATCCTATTTTAAATGTTGGAAGCCAGGTTTATAACTGGTTACTGAATCCGCTTTTTAATGCGTAAGGCGTAATGCTTAAAGCGTAAGGCAAATCATAACCCATAATCCAATAATCCATAACTCATAATTTCTAAAAAAGTACCCTTAAGCCCGAGAGGTCGATGGTCGATGCTAGGAGCAGACCATTGGCCATTTTTTTACCGTTAATAATGTGTATAAACCAAAACAGGATCATGAAACCAAACTCGCTGCTGCTTCATGGCGCACCGGGAAATTAACAGAGTTTGAAATAAAACAAAAATGATGTGCCTTGTCATGGAGGGCAGCCGTTTTTTCAATCATCCATTCTTCTTTCACTTTCACAACCGGATGCAAAATAACCTCAGAGAATTTTCCATTGCCATCATCAGATTCAATCATAGTTCCTGTAGCAGCATCCTTATAATCCAAAACAACTATGGATGCTACTGAACAAAAATGGAGAAACCAGAGCATATGACAGGAGGATAGAGATGCCAGAAACATCTCTTCCGGATTATATTTTGATTTATCTCCCCGAAAGGATGGATCTGAAGAAGCTTCAATAACTGGTTTTCCTTCAACTGAAATGGTATGTGCTCTTTCGTATCCGCGGTAAGTTTCTGTGCCTTTACCGGTGTTGCCGGTCCATTGGAGGTTGGTGTGGTATTTATGTTCTTTCATAATCGTGGATCGAATATCGTTTATCGTGGATCGATTTACGTTTAACGATTTACGTTTAACGAAGCGTTTAGCTTTAAGCGTTGAGCTTTAGACTTATAATTCCTCCACCAACAACATCATCCCCTTCATAAAAAACGGCGCTTTGCCCGGGTGCGATGCTTTTTACAGGTTCATAAAAATGCACGCGTAACTTGTTTCCTTCTGCATAAATATTACTCAGCGCTCCTTTATCTTTATAACGGATTTTTGTAATCACTTCCATTCCTTCCGGAACAGTTTCATATTTCTGCAGATTCAGTCCGGATACCATAAGCGACATTCCTGCGAGATCTTTCTCGTCTCCAAGTACAATGGTATTATTTTCAGGGTGAATAGCTGTAACATAAACAGGTTTTCCGAAAGTAATATCAAGACCCTTACGCTGACCGATTGTATAAAAAGGATAGCCGCGGTGATTGCCGATAATATTTCCTGCTGCATCAACAAAATGACCGCCTTCAACAGTGGTTTCAAGTCCGGTTATTTTCTTTTTCAGAAATCCGCGATAGTCATTGTCCGGCACAAAACAAATTTCATAACTCTCACTTTTCTTTGCGAGTTCGGGATAACCATAATCAATGGCCATCTGGCGGATTTCAGGTTTCTTATATTTTCCGAGGGGAAGCATGGTGCGACTGAGCAGATCCTGTTGCAGTCCCCATAACACATAACTCTGATCTTTTTGTTCATCTACGCCCTTGCTGAGGAAAAATCTTCCATTATCATTGCTATGTATAAAGGCATAGTGGCCTGTTGCTATAAACTCGCAATCCAGCGCATCTGCTCTTTTCAACAGGGCACGCCATTTAATATGCGTATTGCACATTACGCAGGGATTGGGTGTACGCCCTGCGAGATATTCTTCAACGAAATTGTCGATAACGGCTGTGCCGAATTCATCCCGGATATCCAGTACAAAATGTGGAAACCCATGCTGGACAGCTGCTGTACGGGCATCATTGAAACTATCCAGGTTACAGCATCCGGTTTCTTTTTTGGATGAACCCGAGCCGGCATAGTCCCAGGTTTTCATGGTAATGCCAATCACTTCATAACCCTGATCCTTCAGCATAAGGGCCGTAATGGTACTGTCAATACCTCCGCTCATAGCAACCAGCACTTTACCTTTTCTGCTCATAACCGCAAAGATACTTATTCCCGGAAAATAGTATTTTATGGCCTATTCAAAACCTGTAAATTGCTGAATAAACAATTTTAAGTACGCAGCTAAATTTTAAGTTATGATCAAAATGCAAGTCATCGGAAATCTTGGAAAAGATTGCGTGACCAATCTTGTGAATGGAAAAAATGTGATCAATTTCAATGTGGCGCATACGGAGAAATTCCGGGATGCACAGGGAAATCAGAAAGAGAAAACAGTGTGGGTGGATTGTGCTTACTGGACCGACAGAACAGCGATAGCGCCTTATCTGAAAAAAGGAACCCAGGTATATGCAGAAGGAATACCTGATCTGCGCACTTATCAGAAATCAGATGGAACTCAGGGTGTTTCACTAACTCTCCGGGTTTTATCCGTTCAATTGCTGGGAAGCCGCAATAGCAATGAAGCAGGAGGAAATGACAGTTATAATTCAGGTTCTTCCGGCAATATATCAGGCGTGCCTGCTGCAGGAGAAATGGCCGCACCAGTAGATGACCTTCCTTTTTAAGTAATCCGGTTAATTAAAATGTCCCGCCAACGGCGGGACATTTTAATTTGAATTAACTTCCTTCTTCATCTTAAAAAATCCATATGAAAGGTTCTTCTTCACGTCGTCATTTTATACAACAGATGAGTGGCACAGCCCTGGCACTTGCGGCTGCAAATTCCACACTGGCTTTTGCAGATCAATGGCAGAACAGGGTGGACGGATATTCAAGAAAAATTTCTCCCAATGATAAGATCCGGATTGCAACGATCGGGATGGGAATCATGGGATATAATGATACCAATACAGCTTTGAAAATTCCTGGTACCGAACTGGTCGCCGTAGCGGATTTATATACAGGAAGACTTGCAAGGGCAAAGGAATTATATGGAAATAATATTCAGGTTACTGCCGATTACAAAGAAATTCTGAACAGAAAAGATATCGATGCCGTCATTATTGCGACTGCTGATTTATGGCATTCCCGTATTTCAATCGATGCCCTGAAAGCAGGGTAAAGCGGTGTATTGTGAAAAACCGATGGTGCATGAAATCAGTGAAGGTCAGGGCGTGATCGATGCCTGGAAAAAAAGCAATAAAACGATGCAGATCGGCAGTCAGCGCGCGAGCAGTCTTGGTGTTCTTAAAGCCCGTGAAGCAATAAAAAATGGTGCCATCGGTCAACTGGCCGTGGTTGTTGCGAATTTCGACAGGCAAAGCGCACTGGGCGCCTGGGAATATACCATGCCAACAGATGCATCAGCAGCGACTGTCGACTGGAAACGATACATAGCTGGCATGAAAGATGAGCCCTATGATCCGAAAAAGTTTTTCTGGTGGAGAAATTACCGGGCTTTTGGAACGGGAGTAGCAGGTGATCTTTTTGTACATCTGGTAACAGGCATAAATGTGATCACAAATTCGAAAGGACCTGAAAAAATATATGCATCCGGACAAACCTGTTACTGGCAGGACGGCCGCGATGTGCCCGATGTGATGGCAGGTGTTATGCAATATCCAAAAACAGCGGAGCATCCGGAATTCCAGGTTATGCTTCGTGTGGATTTCATCAGCGGTAATAGCGAATCGGGAGGAACCCAGTTCATAGGATCTGAAGGTGTGTTGACGCTTGAAGGAGACGGATATACAATTCGTCATCATAAAATGTCGAAAGCTCCGGGCATCGGTGGCTGGGATGCACTCGAAACTTATCCAAAGAAAATGCAGGAAGAATTATTGAAAGCATACAATCAGAAATGGTCCGATTCTGATCAGAAAGATCAAACAGAGCCGGATACTGTTTTCAGAGCGCCGGATGATTTTAATGCAGACATTGAACATTTCGGACATTTTTTTGAAGGAGTACGTGTTGGCACACCTGTTATCGAAGATCCAATATTTGGTTTTAGAGCGGCGGCTCCCTGCCTCGCTGCGAACGAAAGTTATTTTCAGAATAAGATCATACGCTGGGATCCGGTAGATATGAAACTTGCAGATAAATTATTATAATGATGCATGGAAAAATTTTTTGAATATGAGCGGCTCTGGAAGTTTACGAAAAATGTTTTTACAAGTATAGGTTCCGGCGAAGAACATGCGGCGCTGGCGGCAACAGGATTGCTGAGGGCTGATTTGCGGGGTATCGATTCGCACGGCATTGCGCGCTTATCCGGGTACGTTAGATTATGGGATGCCGGTCGTGCGAATACCAGACCTGATATTAAGCTGGTACATGAAACTCCGTCCACCGGCGTCGTAGATGGAGATAAAGGTCTCGGACTTGTTGTAGCCCCTTTTGCAATGGACCTTGCTATCAGCAAAGCAAAAAATGCAGGCAGCGGATGGATCGCAGTGAGAAACTCCAATCATTTTGGGATAGCGGCACAGCATGCTATGAAAGCGCTCGATGAAGAAATGATCGGGATAGTGATGACAAATGCCAGTGCACTCGTAGCACCTACTTTTTCCATCGAAAGACTTTTAGGAACCAATCCTATTTGTGTTGCCGTACCTGCAGGTGAAGAACCACCTTTTGTAGCGGATATGGCAACAACAACCGCTGCTAATGGAAAACTTGAAATTCTGCAAAGGAAAAATCTGGAGGCCCCGGAAGGCTGGATCCAGGATAAGGAAGGGAAAATCTCAACCAATCCTCATGAGTTGAAATCTGGCGGTGCTTTATTGCCGCTCGGTGGAGACTATGAACACGGTAGTCACAAGGGATACGCTCTCGGCGCTATTGTCGATATTTTTTCAGGTGTATTAAGCGGTGCGAATTATGGACCCTGGGTACCACCGTTTCCGGCTTTTATACCTGTGCCGGAAAATATGCCGGGTAAAGGTATCGGGCATTTCTTCGGGGCCATGCGCATTGACGCATTCAGGGAATCTCCGGCTTTTAAAAAAGATATGGACCAGTGGCTTAAACGGTTCAGAAATGCGAATCCGGTGAAGGGTTTTGAGAAGGTGCTGGTTCCCGGCGATCCTGAAAGAGCCATGGAAAATGACAGAATAAAAAATGGCATTCCTCTTATGCTTACTGTAGTAGATGACCTCAATTATTTAGCAGACCGGTTCAAAATCCCCGCTCCGGGATTATAGCGTTTATTTCCCAAAAACGCAATAATTCAGCTTTGAACTAAGTTATTACACTTACTTCTGCCAGTCGTAAATGGCGAAGGAAATCCAATATAGGAATGACATTCTCTAAATGGGAAAGACGCTTTCAGAAATGAAAGGGTAATTCCCTAAGGATCAGGGCTTCTTGAATTGGTATGCCAATTGGAACCCATAAGATGTCAAAAACCCGTGTCTATGAAAAAAGTTTACTCAACTGCTGTAAAATCTTGCAGTAAAAATATAGGGGAGAAGGGAATAAAGGCCATTACACTGGCTGTTTTCATCATTCTTAATGGATTTGTGCTGACGGCCCAGAATTGTCCAACATCAGGTACAACAGTACTGACGATCAATGAAAATACTTACTATCCTGGTACCCAGGCCAATGTTGCTGCCGGTGCTACTTCCATTACATTAGGCCCGATAGGTTCAGGAACCAATTTTGGTAACACCCCCATCGCTGTAGGCGATATTATATTGATTATTCAGATGCAGGGGGCCCAGATATTCGTTCCAGCCGCAAAAAACCTAGCGACATATGGTGGTAATGCGAATGCAGGTACTGGAATGATTTCAACCAATCTAATTGCAGGTTATATGGAATTTGCAGTTGCAAGCAATGCGGTTCCAATCGGTGGAGGTGTGCTGAATCTTGCAGCTGGACTTACTTACAATTATCAGTATGCCCCTTTCGGTGCAACTGGTCAGTATACTTACCAAGTGATCCGCGTATCGCCTCATTTTAATATACAACTAGGAGCTACTATTACTACGCCTCAATGGAATGGTTCATCAGGTGGGGTAACAGTAATAAGCGCTGTAAATCAAATAGATTTTAATGGCAATACAGTAAATGCATCGGGAGCGGGCTTTCGCGGCGGTGGTGGCCGTAAACTTAGCGGTGCTGCTGGTACAAACAAAACTGATTATTATAGTCTTTCAACCATTAACGCTCACGCGAGTAAAGGTGAAGGAGTTGCAGGTACACCGCGCTATATTACGGTCAATAATGCCCTTGTCGATAATGGTGCAGCAAATGAAGGTTATCCCAGCGGTAGTTATGCACGTGGTGGTGCGGGTAATGCAGGTGGTGGGGCATCGGACAGCGATCCTACTGCGAATGACCAGAACGCGGGTGGCGGTGGTGGTGGAAACGGTGGTGTAGGAGGTCTTGGTGGCAATGGTTGGTTTTCATTTGGTTTGAGTGGCGGCCATGGTGGTACACCATTGCAAACTTATGGAGCAGCGCCAACTTATCCCATAACAACTTATTATAGTCCAAGCCGCCTGATTATGGGAGGTGGTGGAGGAGCCGGTACAACTAATGATGGAACCGGAACACCGGGCGGCGGAGCTGCCAGTGGCGGTGCAACAGGTGGTGGAATAGTTATTATCAATTCATCAACGATCATAAATTCAGGAACTATCAACGCTAACGGAGCCACTGGTAACAGTACCGTACAAATTGATGGATCCGGTGGTGGTGGGGCAGGTGGAAGTATTTTGATTTATGCAAACAGCGGACAAGCGGGGATTACAGCCACTGCCAATGGCGGAAATGGAGGAAGTAATGATCCTTTAGCAGTGGGAGCAACCCAGCATGGTCCAGGTGGTGGAGGAGGTGGAGGAATAATCTTTTCAAATGCTGCATTAAATATTGCATCTTCTGTCAACCAGGGTACAGCGGGGATCAGTACCGGTACTTCCGGAACAACTACTTATGGTGCAGGTGATGGATTCCCAGGTGTATTGACACAAACATTCCCTTTTGCACAACTTCCTCCGAATATGCAGCTCTGTCAGTCAACCGTTCTTCCGGTAACTCTTCTGGATTTCAGTGCGACTTATGTTTCTTCCAACAATGTAAAAGTTGCGTGGACAACTACAAATGAAATTAACGCTTCTTATTATGAAGTGGAAAGAAGTTCAGACGGTACAAACTTTATTGGTGTGGCCCAGGTGGATGCCAGCAGTTCATTGGATCTAACCCATTTTTACAGCATCAATGATCAGTTGTATAATATCAATGGGAATATCGTTTATTATCGTCTCCGTGTTGTGGACAATGACGGAAAATATACCTACAGTCAAATAATTCCTGTTAAACTGGGTCAGCCTGAAACAAGTTTCTCAGTATATCCGAACCCGGTAGATAACTATGCCATCCTGAATTTATTTGCAGACAAACCGGATAACGGTATGTTGCGACTGATTGATAATTCAGGCAGACAAATTCTTACCAAATCATTCACGATAACAAATGGTAACAACAGTATCATGGTTGATCAGCTTGGAAATCTTCCAAGAGGAGTCTATATTATTCAGGTAATGGTAAATAACAACCTGTACAACCAGAAGATCATTAAAAAATAAAGGAAAAATTTTATAGCGACGCCACTGTGGTTAAAAACCATGGTGGCGTTTTCGTTTGTATATTTGCGGTCCTAAAAAATGGATCGCATGAAAGTTATGAAATTCGGAGGCACTTCGGTAGGCAAACCGGAGCGTATGCATGAAGTGGCAAAACTTATTACTGCCGATCCGGAAAATAAGATCGTTGTTTTAAGCGCGCTAAGTGGTACAACGAATGCACTTGTGGAAATTGGTCAGTCCGCAGCCCGCTTTGAAAGAGAGAAGGCCGGCGAATTAATCAGCAAACTCAGCAATCATTATCACGAATTTGTTCAACAATTATTGACTACTGAAAAAGCCCGCGGACAGGCCATATCAATCATTCATGAACACTTTGAATTCCTTCGTATCATTCTGCGTATTTCGTTTAGCGAAGCACTGAATAAAGATATACTTGCCCAGGGAGAATTACTTTCAACAAAACTATTCAGTGTTTATCTGGAAGAGCAGGGAATACAGCATGTGTTGTTGCCGGCTTTGGAATTTATGCAGATTGATGAAGAAGATGAGCCCCAGCTGGAACTCATTCGTTCAAAGTTGATGGAATTGCTGGCGAAGTATCCGGTAAATAAACTTTTTATAACACAGGGATATATCTGCAGAAATGCAAAAGGAGAAGTAGATAACCTGAAAAGAGGTGGAAGCGATTATACTGCATCTCTGGTGGCTGCTGCCATCCATGCAACCGTTTGTGAAATATGGACCGATATCGATGGCATGCATAATAACGATCCCAGGATTGTAAAGAAAACCATTCCGGTTGAAGTACTAAGTTTTGATGAAGCAGCTGAACTGGCTTATTTCGGCGCTAAAATTTTACATCCAACCTGTATTTGGCCGACACAGCAACAAAATGTACCTGTGAAACTGCTCAATACAATGGCGCCGAAAGCACCGGGAACGGTGATACAGAAAACAACATCTACATCAGGTGTGAAAGCCATCGCAGCAAAAGACGGAATCATCGCCATCAATATCAAGAGCAGCCGCATGTTGCTGGCTTATGGATTTCTCAGGAAAATATTCGAAGTATTTGAAAAATATAAAACTCCCATTGATATGGTAACCACTTCCGAAGTAGCTGTATCTGTAACGATTGATAACGGAAGTCAGCTGCATCATATTCTACGGGAACTTGAGCCCTTCGGAAATACCGAAGTGCAGGAGGGCCAGACGATTGTATCCATCGTTGGAAATGAAATCGTTGAAACCAAAGATGTTTTGAATAAACTCTTTGAAGGTCTTTCCAGTATTCCGGTTCGCATGGTAAGTTATGGTGGAAGCAAACACAATGTGTCGGTGCTCATTCCATCATCGTATAAAATCCTGACGCTGCAGAGGCTTAACTTGAAATTATTCGGACTTGAATAGGGTTAGGGGTTATGGGTTATGAGATATGGGTTTTTATATCTCATAGTTTATATCTCATAGTTCATATCTCATAACCCATAACCCATAACCCATAACCCATAACCCATCACTAGCGTTGCGTTATAAATCAAAGATATCCAATTGATTATTTTTTAGCTCTTTGAAATCTTGTTGTTGTACTGTTTTTATAAATAGTTCATTGATTGGTAGTTTTTCAAAAATGCTGATGCTAAGCACTTGCAAAATTTCATACAGAGATTGCTTTAATCGAAATCTCTTTTTAGCGATTGCCACTAAAGCATAGACGGATATTGCAATCCAAATTTGTGTTTTAACGGCATTTTCCGATTTGCCCCAAAATGATTGAATTTTCAGATGCTGTTTTATCCATTTGAAAAACAATTCAATTTTCCATCTATGGCGATACAATGTTGCAATCTGACTGGCATTCAACTCTGTGTTGTTAGTTATGAAAACAAAGTAACGGGTCGTTTCAGCATCATAATATTTTATACGTCTAAAAGCCTCCGGATAATCCCTTGATACATAAAAGTTCTTTTTCCTGAGCTTAATTATCTGATCACAAATGATATTTTGTTCTGTTGTTTTTAATGATTTAATCAAGGAAAAACTAAAGTCTTTTCGGGCTCTGGTGATAAAGTAGGCGCCGACTGTATGAATATGGTAAAAGCGATCAAAGTCAATGTAGCCACGGTCTACGACATAAAAACTGTCTGGTTCAAATTTGATCATATCCAGAATATTGAGTTCATGGATATTGGCCGCAGTGATGTGGATAAACGAAGGAATAGATGTTTTTAGGTCCAGTTGAGTATGGATTTTGATGCCACCTTTTGTCGATCTGAATTTGGCCCAGAAAAATGCAGACAAACACATATCAATGGTTGTTGCATCAATGGCAAAAACATTGTTGGCGAGATCAAAATCGAGTTCACTATCGTTGGCGTATAAACGACGTGCTTCTTCAATGAGGGTCATGCAAAAGTCAGCGTATATGCGCCAATCGCGATTCTCATTTGCCCTGCTCAAAGTAGTTTTAGAAATGATCTCACCAATACCCAGATGGTACAGCTTATTTGTATTAGCTGACAAACACAGAATCGCATCAGATAAGCTGTCTCTCTGGGTGAGTTGACCAAAGGCCATGCAAAGAAATTGCTTCCAACAAGTGAATTGTCTGGTTTTATAATCGCCATTATATCGATTGACAACTGTTGTAAAGACCTTGTGTGAAATCAATGAAAAAATCTGCGAAAAGATGTACTTGCCCTGATTCATGATAACTGGTTATCAGAGCATTATACAAAATCAAAAGCAAATCCTTTTCAAATCGTTTCCACATGTAAATCGGCTCAAATGCAATACAGACAAGAATTTCAAAGAACTACAAATATTGATAACGCAACGCTAGTGATAACCCATAACCCATAACCCATAACTATTTAATGATCATCTTCTCCAACGCTCCATCCCTATTATAAATATCATCCCGGAAGTTGATCCTCCCTTTATTGTCAACGAATGAGGTCAAATAACCGATATATACTGGTACTGGATTCTTCAGTGTAACATATTTTTCGACGCCTTTATGCATGGCCGCGTCGATTTTTGCCGCTGTCCAGTCAGGATCATTTCTCAAAAGATAATAGGCTAATTTTTCGGGCTCTCCCAGGCGGATACAACCGTGACTGAAAGCACGTGCAGGTTTTTGAAAAAGGCTTTTTGCAGGTGTGTCGTGCAGATAGATATTATAGGAATTGGGAAATAAAAATTTAACCAGGCCCAGAGAATTCTTCGGTCCGGGCTTTTGTCTTACGCGGTTTCCCACCCATTCCATATTATTTCGTTTTAAATAATTCGGATCCTTTTGGATGCCGGGTAAAATTTCATTCTTCAGGATGGAAGGCGGGATATCCCAGTAAGGACTGAATACGATATATTTTATGTCACCTGAAAATAAAACGGTCTTGTGTACATTTTTACCAACCACCACGTTCATGGAAAAATCTAAAGTATCAACATTGTATACGTTCAATGTGAATGAAGGAATATTAATCACCAGGTAATGATTTTTTAAATCCAGGGGTATCCAGCGCGCGCGTTCCATATTAATAATAATTTTCCGGATATAATCCTGTATCGGTGTATTCAGATCACGTAAAAACGCAGAGCCTGCGATTCCGTCTTCTGTCATTCCATAGCGGATTTGAAATGATTTTACAGCACTCTGGAGACTATCATCAAAAACATCACTACCGTTGTCCAGTTTGAGATCTCCCAATTCGTATAATTTCTTTCTGATGAGCGCTATATCCGGCGAACGATCATTTAATTTAAATTTGTTTTTAACTTCTATCGGTTTCCAGTCAGTCGAAATTTCCAGTTGCCTGTATTTTTTTAAATTGGCTTTCAGCAAATTGTATTGACGGTAACTGTAGTTATCTGAAAACAACGGTGCAGATGTATCCCGGATTAGAGAATCAGTAATAAAAGGCAGATCAAGTTTTTTCCTGGGGATATACCATTGCAATTTGGTAGTTTGGCTTTCTGAGATTCCATTCCACACCCTGTCTGCATAAAAAAGATACTCGGCTGTCAGCAAAATTTCCAGCACGGAGTCTGGCTTGTTGGTAACTGCATGATCATTGATGAGGCTGTCCAGGTTTTTTATATACGGAGCAGATTCCAGTATGCCCTCATCCTGCAAATTATTAAGATGAGTATATAAATGACCGGCTTCTTCGATGAGACCCGACGTTTCGTACCATGCATAAGCATTTTTACGATAATTATAAAACTGTTGAACATCAGGAACATATTTTCCGAGCAATGGGAAATCACCGAGGATTTTTTTGATATGGTTGCTATCCAGGTATAGAGTATGCTGATCACTGAATGCACCTTTTACAGACGCATCACGTTTTTCAAGAGAGTCTGTTTTTATGGACACTGCAGGTTGCTTTATTTCCTGAGTGTGACAGGCCATAAGAAAAACCAAAAGCAGCATAGTACATAGAAGAAAAGAGAGACTGACATTTTTAATCATGGCCATGTTTTAAAAAAAAATCCCTCCACCAAATGGCAGAAGGATTTTGATAAAAATTAATATGGTGTAAAAATTAATAGTCTCTGTCGAAGCCGCCACCACCGCCATTTCCACGGTTGAAGCCACCTTTCTTATAACCACCTCCGCCACCGCTTCCGCCTCCGAAACTTCTCTTTTTGAAACCGCCGCCGCTACCACCCTGTTGTTTAGGCTGGGATTCATTCACTATAATCTTGCGACCCATTACTTCTGAATCATAAAGTGCCGTGATGGCTGCCTGCGCCTCCGTATCGTTTTCCATTTCAACAAATCCAAAGCCTTTGCTTCGGCCTGAAACTTTGTCCTTAACGATTTTTGCGGAACCAACGGCTCCATGTTGTTCAAAAAGATTTCTCAGATCCTCATCGGTCATTTGCCAGGAGAGGTTTCCAACATAAATGTTCATTGTGCTAAAATTAAAAATGATAAAAACAACTCTAAACTTCTTAGCTACGATGAACGATGGTACTATCTAAAGAAGGGCACCAGCACAGCTTATAACCAGAATTACAGAGCGATTGTAAAGATAGTAATTTTTATAAATCGGTAAAATTTTGTACATAAGGCTAAGGGAGCCGGGAAGACAAAAAAAGAGGCTGTCTCAAAAGTAATTTTGAGCGGCCTCTTTTTTATTTCAGTTTTCAGGGAGGGTTTATGCACAGAGGCACTGTATAATAAGTGTTGTTTAAAAGTGGTTTGAGTATTGTTTTTGTGGAGATTTAGTTATGGGAAATCCAACAACACTCAAGGTTGTTTTCAAGAGCAACCATCAAAATCAGGGGATGCTGTTGCCTCCTGACCTGAACGATTTGATTGCGGCAAACCATCCGGTGCGGGTGGTCAATGACATTCTGGATAAAATAGATATTACGGAGCTGGTAGGACAGTACAAGCCCGGTGGGGCAAGCAGTTATCATCCACGGATGTTGCTCAAAATCCTGGTGTATGGTTACATCAACAATGTCTACAGCAGTCGGAAAATAGAAGAAGCCGTCGGTCAGACGATACCTTATATGTGGCTGGCCGGGATGCAAAAACCCGATCACAATACAATTAACCGTTTCCGCGGTCAGCGGTTGCAGAAGACCTTGCAACCGATCTTCACGCAGGTAGTAATGTTGCTCTGCGAAGAAGGGCTTTTAAATATCCGGGAACTCTATACAGATGGGACGAAGATAGAGGCCAACGCTAATCGGTATACGTTCGTGTGGGGCAGAGCGATGAAGACCAGTCGTGAACGGATAAAAGAACAGTTGAACGATCTGTGGCAATACGCCCGTTCGGTAGCCGCCTCAGAAATGGATGATACAGACCCTTCTGGCTTTGAGAAGATAGATAGTGAAAAAGTCAATCAAACGATCTCTGCCATCAATGAGGCGTTGAAAGACAAACCTGCAAGCAAAGAGGTTCGCCAGAAGTTGAACTACGGCGCCAAACACTGGCCAGCGGCACTGGATAAATATGAAGCGCAGGAAGAGATCCTGGGATCCAACAGAAACAGTTATAGCAAGACAGATCCCGATGCTACGTTCATGCGCATGAAGGAAGATCACATGATGAACGGGCAGTTGAAACCAGCGTACAATATACAGATCAGCACGAACAATCAGTTTATCGCTTCTTACAGCCTCCATCAAAATCCTACTGACACCGCTACACTGATCAGTCACCTGAGAACACATACTAAAAACTTCAAACAAAAACCCAGTTCGGTTACTGCGGATGCTGGATATGGAAGCGAACAAAACTATCAATGGCTGGAGGACATGCGCATTACCGGTTATGTAAAACACAATCAGTTCGATAAAAACCAGCGCCATACATCCCGGCCAAAGAAGGATCTCTATGCCAAGGAAAATCTGGTTTACGATCAGGCAAATGACCAATATCGCTGCCCGATAGGTAAACCGATGAAAAATACCGGTGTGGTAATCACTAATACGACAGAACGTGGGTTCAGTCAAACTTTGAACCAATATAAAGTTGCCAGTTGCAAAGGCTGCCCGTTGCGAAGCGAATGTCATGATCAGAAAGGCAGTCGCAAGATCTACGTTAATCGCAATCTTATCCGGCTAAAAGCACAGGTCGACAAAAGACTGAAAAGTAAACGAGGGATTGAAAAAAGAAAAAAGCGATGCTGGGATACCGAACCTGTGTTCGGAAATATCAAACATAATCACCACTTCAAGCGATTTATGCTTCGGGGAATGGAGAAGGTAACTGTCGAAACCGGTTTACTGGCCTTGGCACACAATCTTAGAAAGAAAACAGCCTGAAAAAGGCGTGCTTTACACACCAACTCAATTATCAATCAAAAAAAACTTAAACCAAAGTCTTAAAAAATAAAAGAGGCCATCTCGACTAACGAGACAGCCTCCATATTGTTTGCAGAACGATTATTCGGCGCTTACTTCGAATTCAACTTCAGTTTCATTACCATGGCCAAAATCAACTTTTGCCTTAAATGTTCCAAGTTCCTTCACTTCTGAAAGAATGTGAATACGCCGGCGATCGATTTCGTAACCTTTCTGGTCGCGGATGGCGCGGGCCAGCTGAACGGAGGTTACACTTCCGAAAATCTTTCCGCTGGTTCCGGTTTTCGCACCGATTTTCAGCGGAGAACCTTTCAGTACTTCGATTACCTTGTTTACTTCAGCCAGCAGTTTTTCTTCTTTCTTTTTCTGCTGTTTGATTTTCTCATCCAGCTGTTTAAGGTTGGACGGACTGGCTTCAATCGCCTTTTTTTGAGGAATCAGGAAATTGCGTGCATAACCATTTTTTACGCTCACCTTTTCATGGGCGGCGCCAAGATTATCCACGTCCTGAATCAGAATGATTTCCATTATAAATTATTTAGTCCCGTCCCGTACCCCGCACGTGCGGGGTACGGGACGGGGGAGGATTATTTAAATAAATCCGTTACGTAAGGGAGGATGGCCATCTGTCTGGCTTTCTTTATCGCATCTGCTACTTTACGCTGATATTTCAGCGAATTACCCGTAATACGACGCGGTAGCATCTTGCCCTGTTCGTTCAGAAATTTTTTCAGGAATTCACCGTCTTTATAATCCACATAACGGATATGGTATTTTTTGAAACGGCAGAACTTCTTGGCCCTTTGCTGGGTCTTGATCGCGGTCAGGTATTTGATCTCGTTGGTCTTTGCCATGATATTATGCCTCCGCTTTTTCTGTTCCTGTTGGTACACCACTTCTCTTTCTGGCATTGTACTCGACGGCGTATTTATCGAGTTTGGTAGCCATGAAACGTAACACGGTTTCGTCGCGGAGAATCTGAATTTTCAGCTTCTCATTGAAGTCGGATGGCGCATAATATTCCATTACCCAGTATAAACCAGTGGTTTTTTTCTGTATGGGATACGCCAGTGATTTAAGACCCCAGGGATTGTCGTGCACCACTTTGCCGCCGTTTTCTTTAACGAAGGCTGTGAATTTGTTCTGGGCGGCTTTAAAGTCCTCCTCAGACAGCACAGGGGTAAAAATCACCATCAATTCATAATTGTTCATTTCCCTGTTTTTGTTTAAAATAAATAATTGGGCTGCGAAAGTAGTTCTTTTAAGCCTAAAGCCCAAAGCCGAAAGCCTAAAACTTTTATTAAGCCTAAAGCCCAAACCTTAAAGCCTAAAACTAAGGCCAGATCCTTGATGAAAACATTAAAATAATTAAAACACGTGTCAGAGTTCTAAAAAGTAGTTTTAGGCTTTAGGCTTTCGGCTTTAAGCTTAACCAGACATGATGTCAGCACCTCCACCAATGGTACTCTGTTTGAACGGCAAGCCTAAAACAGCCATCTATGCAAAAAGGGAGTATCAGGGTAGAGACAGAAAACATCTTCCCCATCATTAAGAAATTTCTGTACAGTGACCATGAAATATTTCTTAGGGAGCTGATTAGCAACGCGGTAGATGCATCTCAAAAGCTGAAAACCCTTTCTTCCCTGGGGGAAGCAAAAGGCGAAATCGGGGACCTGCCCATCCATGTTAAGCTTGATAAAGAGGCTAAAACCCTCACCATTTCAGACCATGGTATCGGTATGACGGCTGAAGAAGTAGATAAATACCTCAACCAGGTAGCCCTTTCAGGTGCCGAAGAATTTGTAAATAAATATAAAGGTCAGAACGAAAATGCCATTATAGGTAAGTTCGGACTTGGTTTTTATTCATCCTTCATGGTCAGCAGCAAGGTGGAAGTCATCACGAAATCCTATAAAGAAGACCAGCCCGCCGTTAAATGGGAATGTGATGGCAGCCCTGAATACAATCTTACTGAAGATCCAAAAACTGAGAGGGGCACGGATGTCGTTCTGTTTATTTCTGACGATTCTGCCGAATTTCTGGACGACCACCGGATTCGCGGTATCCTTGAAAAATATTGCCGCTTTCTGCCCGTCCCCGTTTTCTTCGAGGATAAACAAATTAATAATACACGCCCTGCCTGGACCCGCAAGCCCAGCGAACTGACTGCGGAAGACTACCAGGCTTTTTATAAAGAATTATACCCCTTTAATGAGCCTCCGCTATTCTGGATACATCTGAATGTGGATTATCCGTTCAACCTTACCGGCATACTTTACTTTCCTAAAATCAAACAGAGCTTACGAGATTCAGAAGGACAAAATACAGCTGTACAGCAACCAGGTTTTTGTTACAGATGAAGTAAAAGATATCGTTCCTGAATTCCTCATGCTGCTACAGGGGGTGATTGACAGTCCGGATATTCCACTAAATGTGAGTCGCAGTTATCTCCAGGGAGATCCGAATGTAAAAAAGATCAATAACCATATCACAAAAAAAGTAGCGGATAAACTGGAAGAAATTTTTAACAGGGAAAGAAAAGAATATGAAGAGAAATGGGAAAGCCTCGGGCTTTTTGTGAAGTACGGAATGATGACCGACGACAAATTCCTGGAGAAAGCGAATAAGTTTCTCATTATGGAAGATGGCGATGGGTCACGTTTTTATACTTTGGAAGAATATAAAAATGCGGCTGCAGCTTTGCAGAAAAATAAGGATGGAAAGATCGTGATCATTTATACCAGCAATCCTGTTCAGCAGGATAGTTATATCCGTACCGCTCAGGGGAAAGGATATAAAGTGGTAAAACTAGAAACCATCGTAGATGCCGGGTTTATCAACCAGATGGAAATGAAATGGGAAAACGTTCATTTCACCCGTGTGGACAGTGAAGTTGTGGACAATCTTATCGACAAACAGGATTCAGCAGAATCAATACTCAATAAGGAAGAAGTGGAGAAGCTGAAAACTTTATTTGCCTACGACATCCCTTCGCTAAATGTTTCGGTTGAAGTAAAAGGATTGAGTCCTGATGCAATGCCCGTAGTTGCTACCAGACCGGAATTCATGCGACGCATGAAGGATATGGCCGCCCTGAATGGAGGTGGAGGAATGGGAGCATTCTATGCAAATATGCCCGATGAAGTAACACTTACAGTAAACGGAAACCATCCTGTGTATCCATATATTTTAAAAGAAACTGATCCGGAAAAACAACAGAAGATCATCAGCAATCTGGCGGACCTGGCACTATTGAGCCAGGGTTTACTCAAGGGCGCTGAGCTGACGAACTTTATTCAACGCAGTGTGGATCTTATTGAGAAAAAAGAACCGGGGAGAATTATTTTGGAAAGTTAAATGTACGTATATCGTTAATCGTGTATCGTGTACCGTATATCGATCAACGATGCACGATTTACGGTTCCCGCACATGCGGGATCATCCGTCAACCTTCATTCGTTCGCAGGAATTCAAGTACATTTTTTTGTTCTTCATGATCGTATTTGAATTTCAATTTCTCAGCAACATGAATAGCATATTTGTCGAAAATCTCCATCATGATAAATAATGAATCCCAAATATTTTTGACTTTATAATCAGGATATGTAGTGAGAATTTTTTTGTAGGCGTTCTTTTCCAAATATCTTTTCATCATTTTTCCTGAGTGCCCGAAAGAAACTGAAAATCCCGTCTCCGTCCCGATATACCATTCAATCATGCGCATAAACATGCGGCGGACCGGCCCCTCCATCATTGCTTTCGCATAGGTGATCTCTTTTCGTTTTAGTCCTTTGGAAATATATGTTGAAACCCATCGGAATTCATTACAGCATTCTGCGAACTCATTTTCAGCAGGCTTTTTAATCAGGTGATCTGAATCGTCCGCTATGCTTATACGGTCGAACAACCCGTCTTTATCCATCCACAAAACTGATAAACTATCGGGTTTAAAATTACTGTTGATTTTTTCTTTTGGATAGAGTGTCAGATCTATTCTGGTCCGGTCCTTGAAAAGCATCAAATAATGGAAACTGTCTTTTTCAGCATGTTGATCGGCCACGGTTTTCATTTCATCGGGAAGTTGCCATATGATTCTTTCACCGAATACTGAAGTCCACCGATGGTCGCTTATAAATTCTTCTATTTGATTTACAACCAGGAAAATATCGTAATCCTGATAAGCATCCGGAACGATTTTGCTATTGGCGCGGGATCCCTGTAAAAGAATCGCCCTCATGCGGTTGTCACGCATGGCGAGATCGGTAAAGATTTGTTTTATCTCAGTGAGGGTTCTCATTTTTCATATAATATATCGTAGATCGTGAATCGTAAATCGTGAATCGTAAATCGTGAATCGTAAATCGTCTTTCGATCCACGATCCACGATCCACGGTCAACGGTTCTCCCTGATATCAACAATCTTCAACTGCAGTTTCTTATCTCCATTCCATTCATTTACGTCAAGCGTATATGCGATATCAAGAGGCTGACCCGATTGTACAATTGGCCATTTATCCGCCATATTGAATGCGATGCAGGAAAAAATTATTTCACCCTGTCGCAAAAATAAACGGAGGTGTTTTTCCTTGAGCAATTTTGAATATCCGGTTTCATAAACCATCTGTGAAACCAAAACCGGTTTATAATTTTCAGGTCCGAAGGGCTCCATCTGTTCAATGATACGGTAGGCTTGAAAATCAATATCTGAAAAACCTGCAATAGCATCCACTTCTAATTCAGGAATCAGGAATCTTGGATCGATGGTTTCAGAAACCACTTCCTCGAATTTCAAACTGAATTTTTCAACATTCTCAGGTGCGAGTGTCATGCCCGCGGCGGCGAAATGTCCTCCGTAACCTACCAGCCATTCCCTGCATGCATGAATTGCCTCGTACAAATTAAAACCAGGAACGCTTCGTGCACTGCCGGAAGCATATTCTCCACTCTGTGTCAGTACGATGGTAGGACGATAATATTTTTCAATAAGCCTCGAAGCCACAATTCCCACAACACCTTTATGCCAGTGGGATTTGTATAACACGGTCGACTTTCGGTTTTGCATTATTTCATCACCCTCAATCATTGCCAGAGCTTCTTCGGTAATACTGGAATCTGCTTCACGCCGGTCTGTATTATCTGAGTGCAGTAAATTGGCATACAATAATGCTTCATCATAGTTATCTGCAACAAACATCAGTACGGCTTTACGTGCATCATCCATTCTGCCTGCCGCATTTACGCGTGGTGCAATGGTGAAGACAAGAGAAGTAATGGAAGCAGGTGATACGAGGCTGCTGAGTGTCATCAGTGCGCGGATACCGTGGTTGGGATTTTCATTTATTTTTTTAAGTCCAAGGAAACAGAGTGCACGGTTTTCGCCGGTCATCGGAACAATATCTGCTGCAATGGCAATGGCGACCAGGTCAAGATAGATCAGATACGTTTCTTCCGGAAGCGAAAGAGTATCGCATAAAGCGGTGATGAGTTTAAAAGCTACACCGCAACCGCAGAGTTCTTTATATGGATAAAGGCAACCGATTTGTTTTGGATTGAGAATGGCAACTGCTGAAGGTAATTTAGTATCCGGCAGATGATGGTCGCAGATAATAAAATCCATTCCATTGGCTTTAGCATAATCCACCAGATGAATGGATTTTATTCCGCAGTCGACGGAAATAATCAAACTGAAAGCATTTTCTTTAGCGAAATCTATTCCTGCTTTTGAAATTCCGTAGCCTTCGCGTTGCCTGTGAGGGATATAAAAATCGATATATGCCGGATCATGGATTTTGCAAAGCAGCTGATACATGAGTGCAACGGAACTCGTTCCGTCAACATCATAATCCCCGAAGACAAGAATTTTTTCTTTTTGTTCTATCGAATGCAGGATTCGATTTACTGCGAGATCCATATCCTTCATCAGCCAGGGATCTTGCAGTTGTGAAATATCAGGACGGAAATATGCTTTTGCTGTTTCAAAACTTTCTATTCCACGCCCCACAAGTATGCGGCTGAGCATGGGATGGATCCTTAACGCCTCAGCCAATGAATGAATTTTTTGTTCATCAGCGTTTTTTATTTTCCATCTTTTTTCCATTGTTAAGCCAAAAGCTTAAAACTTCTTTTTGGATCTCCGAATTTTCTTAATTAATAAAGCCTAAAGCTTAAAGCCTAAAACTTCTTTTTGGAACCTTGATTTTCACTTCAATATTGACTTAAAAATTATTTCATTTACAAATTTGAAAATTAGTTTTAGGCTTTAGGCTTTAGGCTTTGGGCTTTAGGCTTTTGGCTTTAAGCTTTTGGCTTTAAGCTTGAAAAGGCTTTAGGCTTCATTAATATTTTCTATCCGTCGTAAATCTCACCAACTCCTCTAACGCATCCCTCACTTCATTTTTTTCAAATTCATACAGAATCCGCAATGCTTCATCGCGGTAATGATTCATTTTCTCATTAGCATATCTGATTCCGCCCGAGGCAACAACCTGACCGATCACATATTTTATTTTTTCAGGAACCCTGTTCTGATTCTTTATAATATAAATCAATTCCCGCCGAAGCGGTTTGCTGACAGTATTCAAAGTATAGATCAGGGGCAGGGTAAGTTTCTTTTCTTTCAAATCATTGCCGGATGGTTTACCGGTCTTCTCATCACCATAATCAAATAAATCATCCTTGATTTGGAACGCAATTCCCACTGCCTCACCGAAACGATTTAGTTTTTCTGTTGCAGATTCATCGCCGCTGGTGGAAAAAGCGCCGGCAGCACAGGAAGAAGCAAGCAGGGAAGCCGTTTTATTTCGTATGATCTCAAAATAAACCGCTTCTTCCAGGTTCAGTGTTCTTGCCTTCTCGATCTGTAACAATTCTCCCTCACTCATTTTACGGACGGCGCCTGAAAGTAATTGCAAAATTCTGAAATCATTATGATCCAGAGATAGTAGTAAACCCTTAGCCAGCAGGTAGTCGCCCACCAGGACAGATATCTTGTTTTTCCATAAAGCATAAGTGGAAAAAAACCCTCTTCTTTCCAGTGATTCATCCACCACATCATCATGAACCAGTGTGGCGGTATGCAATAATTCCACAAGAGAGGCTGCACGATAGGTAGATTCATTCACCGGTCCGCATAATCGGGCCGACAAGAATACAAACATGGGTCTGAGTTGTTTACCCTTCCGGTTTACTATGAAACGCATGATGCGATCCAGCAGGGGTGTCTGGGATTTGACCGCTTCCCGGAATTTTTTTTCGAAAACAATCAATTCTTCCCGTAGTAATGATTGGGCTAACTGCATAAAATGTCCGCCAAATTACTACTTTATCGTTCGGCGAATATAAATACCGGTCCACATGTGTATGAATTGGCAATATTCTCTACAATTCTGTGGTTTCCAGTTTCTTTTGTCATAAAAAATTTGCAATTTAAGGGTTAACTTATATTTTTGTAAGGTGTAGTATTGTTTTTAATCACGACATTCATACAAACTTCAGTTTATGATAGGGAAAAAGTACGCGGTACTGGCCGGTTTTTTATTGGCATTTCTTTCACAAAGTTTCGCTCAGGACAATACTTCAGCAGAGAGCAGCAGCAGTTACGACATAAGAGATTCTTCACTGATCCCTGCAAAGAGGATCCCCCAGCACAACGAATTTCTAAATAATGCATATCCTTTTCCGGCTCTTCCACGCAACCAGTGGGAAATTGGTGTAAATGGTGGTTTATCTACCATTTCAGGAGATGTGCGTGCCGTGCTTCCAACATTTGGATGGGGCATTCATGTTAGAAAAGCATTGGGTTATACCTTTTCTGCCCGACTTGAATATGATAATATGGAAGCAAAAGGTTTAAACTGGCAGCCATCTTATTCTGGTTATGCGGCAAATCCAATTATAAGTCAGTATTATAATGCGGCTGCGGGTACTCCTGTTTTTTATAATTATAAGAGCAAGCTTCAATCCCTTTCGCTACAGGGCCTCGCCACTTTAAATAATATTCGCTTCCACAGGGCAAAATCAAATATTGCCATCTATGTATTGGGCGGACTGGGAGTCATGACCTACAGTACAGGCTATAATTTACTGGACCAAAACGGAAATCCTTATAATTATGCTAACATAGTTAACCAGTTTGGCGCGGGCGGATTAACTTACTCAAATCGTAAGGCCATCAGGTCTGCCTTAAAATCTATGATGGATAACACGTATGAAACTCCTGCCGAACATGATCCGTCACAGGCAACTGTATTTGGCGGAACACCCATTCGACCTGTTCTGGAAATAGGAGGTGGTGTAGAGATCAAACTGAACGAAAAATTTAATATAGCCATCGAAGAAAAATTCTCCATCGTAAAATCAGATTTACTGGATGGTCAGGAATGGCAGGAAACCGGATCCACAACAGTGCGTGCGCTGACCAGTGCGAATGATGCTTATAATTACCTCTCAGTGGGGCTAAATTATAATTTCAGAAAAAGGTCGGTGGAACCACTCTGGTGGATCAACCCGCTGGACTATGCCTACGGCGAGCTAAATGCTCCAAGGCATATGAAACTTCCAAAACCCATATTGGATGATGCGGATGGAGATGGAGTTACCGACCAGTTCGACCACGAACCCAACACGCCCGCGGGCTGTCCTGTGGATACGCATGGTGTAAGTCGCGATACAGATGGTGACGGTGTGCCGGATTGTAAGGATAAGGAACTCATCACACCAACCCAGTGTCAGCCTGTTGACGCAGATGGTGTGGGTAAATGTCCTGATCCAGCCTGCTGTAAAGAAATCAATGCGAGACTGGATTCAGGTGGCGTTGGTGGTCTGGGCAGCAAAACACGTTGCTTTATCGGAGACCTTCCAAGCATCGTTTTCAAAGGCAGATCAGTTACGATCAGCAAGGATGGAATGGCACTGGCTTCAACCATTGCTGAAAAAATGAGAAATAACCCAGGATGTAAAGTGGCTGTTATCGGTTATGGAGAATCCAGCAAAACAGCTCAACAGCTCAGCTGGGATCGTGTGAATGAAGTGATCAAATACCTGGTTGAAAAAGAAGGTATTAACTCAGACAGGTTCATCTTCCGATATGGACAGACGGGCGGAGATGAGAACACCATAGATATTAAGGACGGAACAGGAGAAGAAGGACCAAATACGGTTCCTGCTCCTCACCCGAACCTTCGCAAGAGATAAACCACGCTGATTCTTTTGGATGTCTCACGCCATATGGCGTGAGACATCTTTGTTTGTGGCAATGACGACCTCACCCCAATCCATAGCTATAAACTTTTAACAAATCCACACTGAGACAGTATCATAAAACGCCATATTTTCGTTTCTTGGCTAAAAATTGTAATTTTGCAGGCTTCATGAAACAATCCTTCCTCGTTTTAATCATACTTACTACGGTCAGCTCCTGCTCTTATTTTAAGGCTTCCAACAAGGGTATGCCGAACAATTTCAGTAAGATCATGAAGAGCACGGATTATACCTTTAAGCTACAGATGGCTGAAAAGTATTATCTGAATAAGGATTATAATCATGCGCAGATGCTTTACGACGACCTCTACAGGGTAATGAAAGGATCGGAGCATTTTGAAGATATCTGGTATAAATACGCCTATTGTGCCTATTACCTGAAGGATTATATCAACGCCGAAAACCTGTTTAAAGGATTCGTGGAAGCATTTCCGAACAGCCCCAAATCCGATGAAATGGACTATATGAGGGCTTATTGTTTCTGGATGCAGTCACCCAAATACCAGCTGGATCAGACCAATACCACCAAGACCATTGGTTTCATGCAGGCTTTCATTGCCCAGCATCCAAATTCCGACAAGGTGAAGGAAGCTAATGAGATCATCGATAAATGCCGGGCCAAGCTGGAAGAAAAGGATTTTGAAGCCGCCAAACTCTATTTTAACCTTCGCGAAACGAACTTAGCCTATTTGAAAGCTGCTTCCCTTACTTTCAACACACTGATGAATACTTATCCGGATTCACAGTTTAGTGATGAATATAAGTTGTATATTATCAAATCTGATTACCTGTATGCCATCCAGAGCCTGGAAGAAAAGAAAAAGACCCGGCTGGAACAGGTGGTCACAGATTGCAACGATTTTAACGACCGTTTTCCTGAAAGTAAACTAAAAAAAGAAGCCCAGTCTTATCTGGATCTCGCCAATACCACACTTAAAAAAATGAATAATGAGCAAACTAAGAAGACAGGTTAGTACCCATATTGCCAATGTGGCTGAAACGAAAAATCTGACCGATCTGAAGAATAAGACCGGAAATCTGTATGAATCCATTGCCATCATCGCAAAAAGGGCCAACCAGATCAATATTACCATGAAAGAAGAACTTCACAGCAAGCTGGAAGAGTTCGCTACACATACTGACAGCCTTGAAGAAATTCATGAGAACAAGGAGCAGATTGAAATCTCTAAAGCGTATGAAAGAATGCCCAACGCTGCATTGCTCGCTACGCAGGAATTCATGGAAGACAAAATCTATTACCGCAAGAACGAAGACGATCTCTTCAGCTAGGATTTAATTGAATCTATGGTGGAAGGAAAGAAAATACTGTTGGGTATCTGCGGCAGCATTGCAGCATACAAATCCATCTTTCTGACCAGGCTTTTAATTAAAGCAGGCGCCGAAGTTAAAGTGGTGATGACCCCTTCTGCCAAAGATTTCATCACTCCTTTATCCATTTCTACGATTTCAAAAAATGAAGTGCTGAGCGATCTGTTCAGCAATGATACCTGGAATAATCATGTTCAGCTCGGCCGCTGGGCCGATGTAATGCTGATCGCTCCGCTCAGTTGTAATACACTGGCCAAAATGGCTAATGGAATTTGCGATAATCTACTGCTCGCCACATGGCTCTCCGCTACCTGTCCTGTGGTTGTTGCACCTGCCATGGATGAAGACATGTGGCTTCACCCGGCAACGGCTGCCAATATAGAAAAACTGAACTCATTTGGAAACAGGATTATACCGGTAGAAAAAGGAGAGCTGGCCAGCGGATTATATGGAGAAGGCCGGATGGCCGAACCAGAGCAGATCATTTCTTTCCTTGAGAGGAATTTTTTTTTTAGCGAAAGTTTAAAAGGGAAAAAAGCCCTGGTAACGGCAGGTCCTACGCACGAACCTTTCGATCCCGTTCGATATATCAGTAACCAGTCTACCGGTAAAATGGGCATCGCCATCGCCCGGGAACTTGCGCAGAAAGGCGCTGAAGTGGAACTGGTGCTCGGTCCTTCTTCCATCGAAATCAATGATCCCCGCATTCATGTTACCCGCGTTCAGAGCGCTGAGGAAATGTATAATGCCTGTATCGCAATATTTCCCTCCACCCGGATTGCTGTGATGTCGGCAGCCGTTTCAGACTATACACCGGTTTCTTTTTCAAAAGAAAAAATAAAAAAGAATTCTGAAACGTTCACACTGGAGTTATCGAGAACGAAAGATATTCTTCAGACTCTCGGAGAGAAAAAGAAAGCCGGGCAAATCCTTGTTGGATTTGCACTGGAAAATAAAGACGAAGTGCAGTATGCAAAAAATAAATTGAAATCCAAGAATGCGGATATGATCGTACTGAATTCTTTAAACGATGCGGGTGCCGGCTTTGGTTATGATACCAATCAGGTTACCATCTTTGAAAAAGACGGTTTTGAAATTCCGTACGGGCAAAAACCAAAACAGCTGGTGGCCCGGGATATCGTTGACCGGATTATAAAACTCCTATGATGCGTGTAAAAATCCTTATCCTGGTTTCGTTTATCCTGTTTCATTTCCAACCGGCACGAAGCCAGGAATTCCAGGCCAATGTAACGGTGCTGGCTAACCGAATAAGTTCCAGTGTCAACAAACAGATATTTCAGACGCTGCAGTCTGCCCTTTACGATTTTCTGAATGGAAGGAAATGGACCAATGTTGCTTTCAGCAACAATGAAAAAATCCAGTGTAATTTTCTATTGAATCTGAGCGCGGCGACGGATAATAACACTTATTCCGCTTCGCTGACGATTCAAACGGGCAGGCCGATTTATAACACCTCTTACCAGAGCCCGCTGATGAATTATATGGATGAAAACTTTGTTTTCAAATATATTCAGTACCAGACTCTTGACTTTAATGAAAACCGCGTGGGTGGCACGGATCCGCTGACGGCGAACCTGACTGCGGTTTTTGCCTATTATGCTTATATCATCCTGGGATTGAACTTTGATTCTTACGGATTAAGAGGCGGCGATCCCTATTTTCGGCAGGCACAGAATATTGTAAGCAATGCACCGGAAGCGAGTTCACTCAATGGATGGAAACCATTCGATGGTTTAATAAACCGTTACTGGCTTGTAGAGAATCTGACCAATCCAAAATACAATCCCATTCACGATGCCATGTATGATTATTACCGCCAGGGCCTGGATCAGATGTTTGATCATGAAACGGATGCGAGGGTAGCGGTTATGAGTGCGCTCAGTACCTTGAATACTGTCAATAACGAATACAACAACATCATGTTCATGCAGTTTTTCTTCCAGGGAAAAGGCGCGGAGATCGGGAATGTATTCAAACATGGAACACCGGATGAAAAAAGCCGGGCTCTGGATATACTTTCCAGGATCGATGTTTCCAATCTGAACCAGTACAAACAATCCCTTCAGTGAAGCGCCTGATCATTTTTTATTTGGTCGCTAACCTGGCCGCCTGCACGGACCGGTCGAGTATTCCGAAAAATATTATTCCACCGGATTCCATGCAAAAGATCCTGAAGGATGTAATCATTGCAGGTGTATATTCAGATCAATATATATCCAGAGATACCCTGAAACGCGACAAACGGAAAGCCAACGATGAACTGATGGATAGTGTTTTTAAATTGCATAAAATAACCCGGGATGAATTTAAGAAAAGCCTTAGTTTTTATGAATCCAGGCCAGACCTGAATAAGATGATCTTCGACAGTCTCGCTGCAGATGCAAACCGGCACAGACCGGAATTGTATGCCCCGAAACCTTCTGTAAGACCACTCCCCGTTATATTAAAATGATTCGCCTTTCATAACTTCATGTAATGAATAAAGTATTCCAAAGCGCCCTGGATGCTGTTAAAGACATTCCGGATGGTGCTGCCATCATGCTGGGCGGATTTGGTTTATGTGGTATTCCTGAAAATAGCATCGCGGCACTTGTAAAGACGGGTGTTAAAAATCTTACCTGCATTTCCAATAATGCCGGTGTTGATGATTTCGGACTTGGATTTTTACTGAAGACGAGACAGATCAAAAAAATGATCAGCTCTTATGTGGGAGAGAATGCAGAATTCGAGCGTCAGTTATTACATGGTGAACTGGAAGTTGACCTGGTTCCACAGGGCACACTTGCCACAAGAATTCAAATGGCCGCCATGGGCATTCCTGCTTTTTTTACGCCGGCAGGTTACGGAACCGAAATCGCCGCAGGAAAAGAAATCAGGGAATTCAATCATAAAATGCATCTGATGGAGCTTGCATTGCACGCGGACTTTGCCATTGTGAAAGCCTGGAAGGGAGACCGCCTCGGTAACCTGGTATTCAGAAAAACGACCAGGAATTTTTCAACCTCCATGGCCAAAGCAGGAGATATTACCATTGCAGAGGTGGAAGAACTGGTGGAACCCGGCGAACTGGATCCTGATCATATTCATGTGGCAGGTATTTATGTGCATCGCATTTTTCAGGGAAAAAACTATGAAAAACGAATTGAGAAAAGAACAGTACGGATTGGATATGGGTTATGAATTATGGGTTATGGGTTATTCATATCTCATAACCCATAACCCATAACCCATATCTCATAACACTGTGAATAACCCATAACTAAATAAGGTGTTCATCTCTGCTAATCAGTTCGAACGTGAAATGGGTGTGAACAAAACGATCGGCAAATTTTTTGTGGATCGTAAGCCTCCGGAAAATAATAGTTTCTGGAAGAAAAGATTATTGTATATCTCTTTCGGAAATGGATTTGTTTCTATTCCCGTTTACTACGATATTCTTTTCAGAATAGGGATTCCGCTGGAAATTTTACTGAATGAAGAACATATTCTTTTCATGGAACAACTCATGCACTATGCGATTCTGCATGAAAAAAGAGAAATCAGTTTGCAGGAAGAACTGAATGCCATTCGCGCATTGCTGAAAGGAAGAGTTAAAAATGCAGCCTGGTACGAATCACTGAATCTTTATCTTGATCAGCCTGTTTTGAAAACCATGGGCCCTTTCGGATTGCCATTTCCTTCGCTGAACCGTGCGGATGTTTTTTTATATATACTCTGCGACCTTCAACTGAGTGAAATACAATGGAAAAAAGCCATACGCTATTGGTATGCGCTGCACCCGACTTACCTGATCATGGATGATGTGCGTGATTATGCGAAAGATAAGGAGGAAGGAGAAGAAAATGTGGTGATTGAACTGGGCGAAGGAACAGAAGGATTTGAAAAAACTCTGGACATCTATCGCAGGAACTGTGAAACCATACATGAAATCAATCCTCTGCTCGCGCAGTTTTTGGTAAATAGTGAAGAAGATTTAATGGTATTTGTTCCTTCGAAAGCCTAATATCTAAAAATTAGTCGTGTATCGTTGATCGTAAATCGTCGATCGGTCTTCGATAAACGATACCCGATAAACGATAAACGAAAAAAATGGCATTAGATAAATACGGTATAGCTAAAAGGATTGCCCAGGAATTGAAGGACGGGATGTATGTCAACCTGGGCATCGGCATTCCCACACTGGTGGCCAATTATATTCCTGCCGGAATTTCCATCATGATCCAGTCAGAGAATGGAATGCTGGGTATGGGGCCTTACCCGGATGAAAAGGAACTGGATGCGGACCTGATCAACGCAGGAAAAGAAACCGTAACGATATTACCCGGCGGCGCTTTTTTCGACAGCTCAGAAAGTTTCGGGATGATCCGCGCAGGCAAGGTGGACATGACCGTACTCGGCGCCATGGAAGTCTCTGAAAAAGGAGATATCGCCAACTGGAAGATCCCCGGTAAAATGGTAAAGGGCATGGGAGGAGCGATGGACCTGGTGGCGAGTGCAAGAAATATAATCGTCGCCATGCAACATACCAATCCCAAGGGCGAATCCAAATTACTCCCTGCATGCACACTGCCACTCACCGGAGTACAATGTGTAAAACGCATCGTGACAGAACTCGCAGTGATAGATATAACACCCGATGGGTTTCTACTGATAGAACATGCACCGGGTGTTTCTGTTGAAGAGATCAAATCTAAAACACTTGGAAAATTAACCGTTTCAAAAGATATCAAAACAATGATATGCTGAATCAGGACCAGTGACCCGGTACCCAGTGTTCATGGTAATATCCGGGAGCATAATGGCCCGGTACCCAATGCGATCCATAAGGATGTGCTGCTACCACACAGGAACTAAAGCCTGCGGCTAAAATTACTGCGACGATCATCAATTTTAATTTCATAAAACCGGATGATCTTTTTGCGGAGGTATTTTCTGTTTTCATGAGTCTTCGTTTATACATTAGAGTGATGCCCGGTAAATTGGTTTAATAATCATCACTTCTTCTAACGGGAATTAACAAGTGCATAACCCGGTGTTGACCTTCATCAATAAAATCATAATCCTAAGGGTAAACCCTTATTTCTCTGATAATCAGGTCTGAATAAGTATGGATTTTATAAAATTTATTTATAAGTTGCACGTTAATTGATTGTTAACGGGTGTTTTTAATACTCTGTAAGCGCCTGTTTTTAACCCTTATTATTAAAACTATCAAACATGAAAAAGTTAGTAGTCTTTGCTATTTTTTGTTCAGCTTTCTCTACTCTTAAAGCCCAGGAAACGGGCAGTTTCGGTATCAGCGCAGGTATCAATGTTGCGAATATGTCATTTAAAGCATCTGGTGTATCTGCCAGTTTTAGTTCCCTTGTAGGTTTTAAAGGGTATGTTTTTTATGATCTCCCGCTTGGCGGGAACTTTTCACTTGAAAATGAATTTGGATATGATGGAATGGGCACCAAAATCACTGATCCGAATTCAGGTGATAAACTTACTGAGGCAGTTAACTATCTGACTCTTTCCATTCTGCCAAAATATAATGTATCACAAACGGGTTTATCATTCTTTGCCGGTCCTTCACTTGGTTTTCTTTTAAATGCTAAATCTACTGAAGGAGGCCAAAGCGCATCAGATACGGACAGCTATAATTCTATAGATTTATTCGGCGTTGTTGGAGCAGAATATTTTTTCCCCATGGGACTTGGCATTACCGCGCGTTATATGGGCGGACTCACCAACGTCGCCAAGGGTACTACAAGCGATGAATCAGCACACAATAGCGCTTTTAGTTTTACACTTGCTTATAAATTCAATTCAGGTAAGTAGGATATAGATTGTGATTTATTTTCCGGATGGTGGACATTTTAATTATTAAATTGCCTGCCATCCGGATTTTATTTTAAAATATCGTTCATCTAAGTGAAAACATCCAAACAGATATTTTTTCTTTTACTCCTCTTTCAGTCTTTGTCGACGTTTGTTTTATGTCAGACTCAGAAGGTTGATTATGGAAGTAATCCTGCGGCCGGTAAATATTATAGTGTTCGCGGAATAAAAATGTATACGGAAGTATATGGGTCGGGCAGACCCCTGTTGCTGATCCATGGCAACGGAGGTAGCATGAATGCCTTCCGGGAAAATATTCCTTATTTCTCCAAAAGATATAAAGTGATTGCGGTTGACAGTCGCGCGCAGGGTAAAACAGTTGACAATAATGATTCCCTGAGTTTTGAAATGATGGCCGATGATTTTGCTGCATTGCTCGATGCCATGCATATTGATTCAGCCTATGTGATCGGCTGGAGCGATGGTGGCATCAATGCCCTGCTGCTGGCATTGCGCCACCCGGATAAAGTGATCAGGCTTGCTTCCACAGGAGCCAATATGACGCCCGATTCCGGTGCGTTAATACCTTCCTTATGGAAGGATGAACTGAAACAATACGAATCGGATAAAAATAAACCGAGGACAACACTGAAAGAAAAGAATGATTGGAAAATATTCATGCTCGACTGGCTGCAGCCCAATGTGCCGCTGAAAGATTTAAAAGGAATTAAATGCCCTTCGCTTATTATTTGCGGCGATCACGATCTGATCACCCTCGAACATACTGTCGGAATATATAAAAATATTCCGAAGGCTTATTTATGGATTGTACCCAATTCGGGTCATGCAACACTACAGGAACATCGCGATGAGTTCGACAACCTGGTGAATAATTTCTTTACACGACCCTTCAACGCTCAACGCTGAACGCGTAACGCGTAACGCTTGACGGTCATCGGTCAACCTCATTCCGAACGGAGTGATTTTACCGGATTCGCAAGCGCTGCTTTCACGGCCTGGAAACTCACTGTAACCAATGTGATGGCAAGTGCGCCAAGTCCCGCAACTATAAAAATCCACCAGCTTATTTCTGTGCGATAAGTATAATGTTGCAACCAGCCCTGCAGATAATACCAGGATACAGGAACTGCGATCAGCAGCGATATCATAACGAGTATCACAAATTCCCTGCTGAGCAGTTTCCAAAGATTAAAGACAGAAGCACCCAGCACTTTGCGTACACCGATTTCTTTTACGCGCCTTTCCGCCATAAAAGATGCCATGCCAAATAAACCCAGGCAGCTGATAAATATGGCCAGCACGGCAAATGAAGCTGCCAGCTTGCCGATCCTTTCTTCATCGCTGAACTTTCTCGCAAATTCTTCATCAATGAATTTATATTCGAAGGGCTGGGAAGGGTTGTAGGATTTAAAAACGGGCTCTATTTTCGCAATCGCTTCATGTGCGTTCATCTGCGGATTTATGCGCATGTTGATGATATTCTGCGGGTCGGTGGACATTACAAAGACAGTTCTGAAAACTGGTTCATAAGGATTCTCCATCAGGAGATCATTCACGAGCCCAACGATCTGGTAAGATTTTCCCATCCATCGGAGCGTTTCACCCACGGGATGTTTGATGCCCATAAATTTTGCCATCGATTCGTTCACAATTATCGCAGCTGTATCCGTACCAAAACTTCTGGAGAAATCGCGGCCCTCTTTAAGGTTCCATCCAATCGTTTTTCCGAATTCATAAGAAACATATAACACGCCCGCGTCTCCCGTGAGGGAAGGGTTTTTTCCCTTCCAGTCAAAACCATCATCCACTTCATCCACATAAGTAGGCGCGCTGGACGATTCAGAAATTTCTGAAATGGCGCCGGATTTTTTCAGCTCCTCACGAACAGCAGTTATATGTTTATGAAGATCATCGTTCGACATATGAACCACCACCAAACCATCGCGACTATACCCCACCGGCCTGCTTTTCGCAAATTCTATCTGGCGGAAAACAGTAATTGTTCCGATGATCAGTATCACTGAAATAGAAAATTGAACCACCACCATCGTTTTGCGTGGTATGGATGCAAAACGCCCCACATGTATAGTACCCTTTAATGTTTTCGATGCTTCAAAAGACGACAAATAAAAGGCCGGATAACTTCCGGCAACGGCACCTGTAACCAAACTGAAAATAATGCCTGCGAGCCAGAACAATGGGTTTGTCCATGGAATCGACATTTTCTTATCTGCTACTTCATTGAAGAATGCAATAGCGGCCTCCGCAAATAAAAGCGACAAAACAAAAGCGATAAAAACATAAAACATTGACTCGCCAAAAAACTGACTTATCAACTGACTTCTCAGCGATCCGATCGCTTTGCGTATGCCTACTTCCTTCGCACGTTTTTCAGAACGCGCCGTGCTCAGGTTCATGAAATTGATGCAGGCAAGCAGTAAAACAAAACATCCGATGATGCCAAACAACCACACATAGGTTATACGGCCACCCACATTTTTACCATTCTTAAAATCGTCATACAAATGCCATTGACTCATCGGATGCAGAAATACCTGGGGCTTAAATTCTACTTCTCTTTTGTTAACATGCTGAAGTTTTGAATCTTTAATCTTTGCAGAAACTTTTTGCATGTCGGCCTGATCATTTACCTCTACAAATGCCCGGAACATATTCGCACGCCATGGATCGGATTCTTTAAATGCCCAGTGCATATTATCCAGATAAAGTTTCCAGCTCCCGATAAACTTCATATATCCAAAATCTGAATTGTAGGGAAGGCTTTTATATACACCACTTACTTTAACGGACTGATCGTTATCAATCTTAATTACTTTGCCCATCGGATCGGCGTCGCCGAATAATATTTTCGCTGTTTCATCGGAAATTAAAATCGAATGTGCATCTTCCAATCCTGCGCGTCCGCCTTTCAGCATTTTTAAATTCAGCATTTCCGTAATGGATGGCTCCGCATACGCACCGGGAACGGAAATTTTCTTTTCTCCTGAAGCAAGAACATGATCCGAATTCCAGGAAGCCATCGAAATATATTTGAAGTCGCTTCCATAATCTTTTCTCAATTCATCGCCAATCGGAAAAGGAAGCGACCGCTGACTGCCGGTTTCTCCGTTAAAAGTCTGGCTTTGCATTACTTCTGCGATCCGGTTGTAATTTTCAAACTGTTTGTTGAAAGAAAGTTCATCCCAGATCCAGAGCCCGATCAGCAGGGCTACGGCCATGCCGATTGATAAACCAGCGATATTGATGAAAGAAAAAACTTTATTCCGGGAGAAATTCCGTAGCGCGACTTTCAAATAATTTCTGAGCATATTATTAAAATAAAAAGTAAAAAGGAAAAAGTAAAAAACCTGCCAAATGGGTGCCAGCATGGTAACTGCATATAAATCAAAATATTAGTTCTGCGCTTTGAAAGGATACTGTCCGGATTCGATACGCAGACTGTCCCATATCCCATATCATCATATCTCATAACCCATAACCCATATCTTTACATCATTACCACCTCTTTATAAAATATCGGCCCATTTAATGCTTAAAGCTTAAAGCGCAAGGCTCAAAGCCCATCGCGCGGGATGCTAACATTCTATTTATTCAAATTTTATAAAGAGTTATGGAATCAACATATAAAGTCGCCGTCATAGGTGGTACAGGCAAATCAGGACAGTTTCTCGTTCTCCATTTATTGAAACAGGGAATACCGATAAAAATGCTTCTGCGGAACCCTGAAAATTTCCAGTTAAAAAGCCCATTAATCGAAATCGTTAAAGGAGACGCCAGGGATCCCAGGGCAGTTTATTCTTTAACGGAAGGATGCGAAGCTGTGATCAGCACACTGGGACAACCCAAAAATGAACCGTCTATATTCAGTGATGCCACATGCAATGTGATCACTGCCATGGAATTTTTCAAGATCAGGAGATATATCGTTATTACAGGAATCAATGTGGATACACCGCAGGATAAGAAAACAGGCTATACGGAAGCGGCAACAGAATGGATGAAGGATAATTATCCGAAAACCACGATGGACAAACAAAAAGAATGGGAACTGCTGGTTTCTTCAACGCTGGACTGGACCCTGGTGAGACTTCCTTTCATCGATCTTACGGATCAAAAATGCGAAGTGAAAATAAGCCTGGTGGATTGTCCCGCTGAAAAAATAAGCGCGAGCAGCCTCGCTGAATTTTTAGTTCAACAACTGCACGATGAAACTTATTTCAAACAAGCTCCTTTTATTGGTAACGGATAGATTGAAAAATTCAGGCAGAAGATGCATCCTAGTCGATCAGGTTATTTTTTACGGCGAAGAAAACCAGTCCGGCGGTGTTCTTGGCACCGAAACGTTCCATGAGCCGGTCTTTGATCGCTTCCACGGTGCGGGGGCTTACATCCAGTTTCTGTGCGATTTCCTGGGCGGTGAATTCCATGCAGATATATTTCACCACTTCCCTTTCACGTTCGCTGAGGGTGACTTCAGTATTCAGGTTGGGGATCACTTTTGTTCTGGCGTGTGATTTCTTCAGCAGGATGCGGTTCACGAAATTATTGAGGTAGTATCCCTTGGAAGTGACTTCCATGATGGCTCTTTTAATTTCGGCGGGATCGGCGCTCTTCAGTAAATAACCATTGGCTCCGATCTCCATCATATGGCTCACGAAGCGTTCATCCTCGTACATCGTAAGTGCGATGATATGGATCTGGGGATATAGTTTGGCGATCATCTTGGTGGTCTCGATGCCGTCCTTCAGGGGCATGCGTAGGTCCATCAGGATCACATCGGGTTGGGACACAGCCAGTCCGTCGAGCAGTTCCTGTCCGTTCTCTGCTTCCTGAACGAACTTGATATTGCTATAAGCGCGAAGGGAAAGGATTACTCCCTTCCTGAAAATCTTGTGGTCATCGGCAATAGCAACTTTTATAAATCCCATAGGTATTGTTGTATCAACCTGCAACTAAATTAAGCATTAATTGGTTCCGTTCGCAGTCTTCAGTTCATCTTCCCTGTTGAGTTCAATAGTGACTTTATAGTAGGTCTGCGACATGTCTTTTTCGAAGAATATTTTACCCTGCAATACTTTGAGGCGGCTCTGGATATTTTTCAAACCAAGGCCGACATTGCTCTTGCCCAGTTTCTCAAAATCAGTTTGTGTGAGTCCGCGGCCGTCGTGGTGGATACGAATAAAAAACCTCTGACCACTGGTATTCTGCGTGAGGTGGATGAAGCTGGCATTGCTGTGTTTGAGAATATTGTTCACGAGCTCCTGGATGATTCGGAAAATGATGAGTTCGTTTTCGGCCTTGAGACGTTCGCGGTAATCGTGAAAACGTGAGCTTGCATTCATACTGCCTGACCCGCTGATCTTCTGGAAGAGATCGTTCACGGCGGACTCGAGACCGAAATTCTTGAGCGTCGGCGGCATGAGGCTGTGCGAAATGTTGCGGATCAGCTGGATGGTATCGTCGATGATCTGTTTAGCATTGTAGATGCTCTGCAGCTGGGTCTGTTTATCCAGGTTCACGAAATTCTCGTTGAGGTATAGGCGGGCAGTGGCGAGGAGCGGACCGGCATCGTCGTGCAGGTCGGCGGCAATGCGCTGGCGTTCCTCTTCCTGGAGGCGGATGGAAGCATTCAGTAAGGTCTTTTGCTGGTCCTGTTCCATGCGCTGGAGCTGTTGCTGGTAGCGGATCACTTTGCGCTGATGAAAGCTGATGAATACGATCAGTCCGATCGTAAGGGCCAGCATGCCAATCGTGCCGAAAAACAGCACCATTGAAATATTGTTATCCGGGCTTAAGGCTTGCAGTAGTACCATTAGGAAGGGTCAGGGTTTTAGTGATGATTGTTTACCGGTCATTTGGGCTGGTATAATCAACAGAATGGCTTTCAGGGGTCGGGGACTTTTTCTGATACTTAAATACAATAAATGCAATAGAAAAAATCAGACTTGTCAATATACTAGAATAAGCATTTATACCCCAATATTGAGCCATTTCTTTTTCCGATAGTTTGTTTGCAATTATATATAGAAATAAGGTACTTGATACATATAGTAAGATGGCAACCACAAGAATAAATCTTGGAGTAAATATATTTTCGACAGGCACCGCAGTCGGCCTTAATGCTATTATAAAATAACTTAGAGAAAGGATCAGTATTATTACAGATCCAAACGCACTCATAACTGAATTGAATTGTTCCTTATTTGATTTAGAATAAAAAAAGAAAATAAGAACGTAAATAAATGAGAAAATGATTATTAAAAATCTGATTATTCTACTGTCAATAATTAAATAGAAGAAGTATGTAATTAGAGAATATTCGAGTATTGCAAATATATTCCATATGAGAAATTTATGCTCATATGCCCACATTGAAGTAGATAAGTAAATGTCAAATAAAATGGAGAATACACTATAAATAAAAATTACCCATATCTCTTTTGTTGCTTTCTTATTACAGAAAACAATAAAAGAAATTATGGGTAACAATGAAGCAAGTAAACCTAATTTTTCTAGCACCTATGAGTTATATACTATCTCAAATATAGAGACTTAGATGCAGATTTTATAGTTCTTATCAATTAATCCCACCACGCTCCTGGATTAGTTACCAAAACTTTATCTCCAGTCATTCCTGGAGTTATGGCAAGTTTACCATGATCATTTACAGTTGTAAAGTTTGCAATATTTTTACCTTTTGCATCATAACCGATAGATACTAGAGTCTTTTCACCTGACTCATTAATAGCATCAATAAATTGGATTCCTACACAACCTGGCTGTGCTAGCATTTGTTCAATGATGTCTTTTCCAACAAAATAAGAGTAGGAATTGATTTCATTGTGTTTGTCCAAATGGTTTTTGACCATTTTGCCTGCCAGCTCATGTGTAATTTCTTCTCCGATAGATGTGTAATCTATCTGACTGTTAACTAGTGATTCTTTGTTCATAATCAGAGTTTTGAAGTTTTTTTGCCCGAAAGACTACGTAATTAAACCCTAAAAAAAAGATTCAACAACGCTTAGTATACAGGTTAAAAACACTTAAATTGCCTGAGATTCAGACTAGTAGAGGGTTTTCGTAAATATACGAAGAAAAAGCCCAAGTAGAAGTTGCGTAAAGTTCCTGTAACCGAATCGTATTTATACGGTCGGTTTTTTAGATTTTTTTAAGAAATAGCATTGAAAATAAGGAGGTTATCCCCAAATTTAAAAGGATTGTGGATAAGTAGAAACCCTTAGAAGGTCGAAAAGAAATTTAAAAACGGGGAGATTTGTATTAATTCAATTAATCCAGAATGCGGAAATTACAATTAATCAAGGGTTTCCGCGTTTATTTTAGGATAAAAAAGAAAAGAAGTTGACTGATACCGGACTTTATAGTTTTTCAAGGAATTGGAAGATCTTACTGGACGGTAAGTTTGGACATTGGATGGTTCGGGCAAAGGCGCTATCAATCAACTTTATAAATCAAATGTACATTTAACAAAATCACTAAACCAGAGCAGTATTGCCCATTTTCAATTATTCGGTAAATACCTTATCCATCGTAAAATTGCTATATTTTAATCACGCATTTTAGATATTATAATAAATCATCATAATCTGAACGTATAGTAACAATTTTACAACCAATCTCTTATGAGCGCGGAATTAGTAATTAAAGTGGCCATAGCTGACGATCACAAGATTTTCAGAGATGGCATTAAGATGGCTTTGAAGGATAAGGATTATTTAAAGATCATCTGGGAAGCGGAAGACGGAAGGGACCTGGTACATAAGATGCTTTTGAAAAAACCAGATGTTTTACTCATGGATATCCGGATGCCTGAGGTAGATGGGATAAATGCAATCGGAATATTAAGAAAGGAATATGAAGAAGTAAAGATCATTGTACTTACCATGTATGATGACCAGGAAATGATTTCAAAAATGATGGAAATGGGTGCTAATGCGTACCTGACAAAAACAACAGACCCTGAAGAAATATACCAGGCAATTCTTGCCTGTATGAATGATGATTTTTATTTTAATGACCTGGTGAATAAGGCTGTACTATCAAAATTACAGACCAAACGTCAGGTACGACAGTTTTACCCGGACCCCATTAAATTCTCCGAAAAGGAAGTAAAAATTCTTCGTTTGCTCGCTCAGGATAAAACAACGGAAGAAATCTCTAAAGAAGTTTTCTTAAGTCCCCGCACAATAGAAACTATCCGCCAAAATATGAAGACCAAGGTTGGAGCAAAAACCATTGCCGGACTGATCATGTATGGTATGAGAAATAAATTAATCGATTAAATCAAAAATTTATTGTAACGATGCCACTTTTCACTGCATACATTGCAAGACCAACCCGACTTTTCACATTTAATTTAAGAAATAACGCATCCCTATAGTTATCAATGGTTCTTGGGCTTATTTTCATTTTCTGTGCAATCTCTTTATATGTAAGTTCGGAAGAAACCAATTTTAAAAAGGAAATTTCATTTTCATTCAAAATTACAGTCCCCCAAGGTGAATTTTTTGTACCATGATTCCTCATTAAATTAAAAAGACGTCCTGTTATAGATTGCGAGCAGAATATGCCGTTTTTTAAAACGCATTGAAGTGCATTTTTCAATTCTCCCGGAGCAATATCCTTTTTTAAAAATCCCCTAACTCCAGATTTAATCAAATGTATCAATGGTTCTGCATCGTACATGGTAAGTATTAATGTTTTGATTTCAGAATGATTTTTTGAAATCCAATGAAGGGTTTCATGACCATCCATTTCAGGCATGCTTAGATCCAGAAGAAGTATATCAGGAATGTTACCTGAATTTATCTTTTCAATGAAAACCTTGCCATTTTCTGCAACCAGAGTAACCAGGAATCCATCAAATGAATTAATAACAGTTGCTAAAATATCTCTGATCAAGGTATGATCTTCGACCAAACCGATTTTTACTGGTGCCTGATTCATTTTGCATTAATATTTTTAATTAAAAAGGTGTTGTTACTATAATTTTGGTTCCATTTCCGATTGTACTGTCAATATGAATTTCTGCTCCAATCTGTTTGGCCCTATTTTGCATATTATAAATTCCTCCAATATGGTTAAGTCCTGAAACTTGATCATTTAAGTTGAACCCTTTACCATTATCTTCGATCTGAAGTTTTAATGCATTTTTAGAATAACTAAGACATATGTTTACTACTGTTGCGTTTGCATGTCGTACAATATTATTAACAGCCTCTTGCACGATACGAAATAAAAAAACTTCTTTGGTCTCGTCAAGCGTAATAGGTTCACCATTTGCATGCAATTGAGCATCAAGTTTTCCACCTCTCCTTAAATATCCTAACTGCATTTCAATTGATTTTATTAGACCATCTTTCTTTACAATTTCAGAACTCAATTTCCGGCCTATATAACGAAGATTGTCAAGGGCTATTCCCAAAAGCTCTGAAGTTTCGTTAATGCCTTCTTTAGTCTCATAATTTTCATGCGTGTCCAAAGTATTTAGAATCATCTTGGCAAGAGAAATAGATCTGGCCAACATTATCATGAATTTCCATTGACATTTCCTGAGAAATTTGTTCATGGATTTCTAATTTTGTTTTAAATAATTCCATTTCATGGTTAGCTTTAACAGCTATCATGTCAAGAGTAAATTCCTTTTGTTTTTTCTTGATAAAGAAAAGTATAATAATGATGAAACTAACTACTACAATTATAAATACAGTTATAAAGCAAAAAACTGCGATTGCTTCTGATTTGGAGATGGGCATAAATAAGCTTTCATTAATGAAATAAAAAGTATACTATAAAAGATCATATTCATAATTCGGACTATTTGATTTAATTCAGGAGCAACTTTAAACCATATGAAATAAGTAAACTGAAGAGGAGTCATTATACTAAAATAAAATAGCAGCCCACATATGGCTACAAAAATACCATCAGATTTAAAATTTAGTACTAATTCAGAATTCAAAACTTCATAAAAATAAAAAAGACAGGAGACGGTGATAAAGAAATTTTCAATACCGAATAGCTGAGGAACTATATAAAAAAGGGCTTGATATTTACCGGTCCAAATCAGTATGCAAATTGAAAAATAAATTAATAGAAGGACTTTCAAAATGAAGCGAAACTTTTTTCTCTTTAAAATACTATTGACAAAATAAAATAATAGCGAAATTTCTATGAAAGAATATATATTAGCTACAGAGCTTGCAATTCTTCCTAAAGGATCGCAGTTAGGTAAACTATCGATAATTTCTAAAAATATGTTCACAACTAGTGAGATAAAAATATATAACTGAAGTGGAAACAGTGCTTTATTCCCACGATGCGTCAGACTGATAATGAAAGCAATAATTATTGAGATAATTGCAAGCCAATCAGCGACATTATTAGCCAAATCCATAAATATTTTTCTTTCCAACGAATATATAAGGAGAAATTTTGAGAATGTTAAGGTAAAACCCCCTTTTTTTATGGATTAAATTTCGTATGGAGAGGTGAAATTGAAGGTAGTACGGGGAATAAAAAACCTGCCTTTCCGCAGATCAGGATCTCACGAAAAAGCAGGCAGTAAAATGATGAACTAGAACTTAACGCTGGTCTTCAGAAGGATTGGATTGGTTAGTCTGGCTTTTCATAGGCCGTCTTTTTCAACCGGGTTTGGCGGATCCGGGTATATCGGAAAAAACGGGCTATCTGAAAAAATAAGTTGATTGACATTGGACTTCGCGTGTCTTTCGGTGGATATTGGAAACTCTTTATGGACGGGTAATTCTCTGGATATTGGATTTCACTTTGCTCGTTCCCGTCAATCAACTTAAACCAAATGTATAATTAACATATTCTTCTAAAAAGAGCAGGTTTTCTCGTTTTTCACTATTCGGCATTTACGGCTCTCTTAGTAGGTTTTCGATGCCTCCCTGTGCTTTTCCTACAGGTATCCGTAGTTTAACTACGTAAAAATTGCCGCTCAGTATAATCCGAAATCGTTTAATTTCGTAGTTTTCCTATAGTAACAGTCACCTTTTTTTATCATTTTTAGTGTCGGTTTCCCCAAGGGGAACTATAAATTCACCGTATGAAAAAGCCAGAAACTAACGGAACAATCAAAGTAATCATCGCCGACGACCATGCCTTGTTCCGGGCTGGCGTAAAAACCGCACTTTCTATTAAGAAGGATGTGGAACTCATAGCCGAAGCCGACAACGGCATGCAGCTGCTCAACCTTTTGAAGCATATGGAGCCCGACGTGATCCTCCTGGATATCCAGATGCCCATCATGGACGGGATCACCACCCTGCCCGAGATACGTAAACTCTATCCCCAGGTTAAAGTGATCATCCTTTCCATGCACAACGACCATTCCATGATCTCCAAACTCATGGAAATCGGCGCCAATTCTTACCTGACCAAGAACACCGACTCAGAAAATATTTACAATGCCATCAAAACCTGTTACGAACAGGAATTTTACTTCAACGAACTCACGAATAAAGCCCTTTTAGCCGGTCTGCGCACCAAACGCACAGAGCCCCATATGGCCCTGGAAGCCAGCCTCACCGAAAAAGAAACCACCATACTTAAAATGATGTGCGAGGAAAAAACAACCAAGGAAATCGCCGACCTCGTCGATATCAGCCCCCGCACCGTCGAAGCCATCCGCGACAAACTCAAAACCAAAACCGGCGCCAAGTCAATGGCCGGCCTGGTGATGTACGCGGTGAAGAATGGGATTATTGAGCAGCCTTAGGAAAGTGTGAAAGTGTGAGAGTGTGAGAGTACTTTGCCACTGCGCTGTCCCGGATTGTCCGGGATGGCTCAAGCGACTTTACCTTTCATTTCTTAACCTGCTTAATGACTGGGGTTTTATGCCCAGGTAGGCAGCAATATAATATTGGGGCACCCGATTGATCAGGCCAGGTCGATCGTTGATAAATTTAAAATACCGCTGTTTTGCATTGAGCATGGCAAGGTTAGAAGCATGCTGCATATTCCTGATAAATGAAAGTTCTGTGTAATAATCTTTCAGGGCAATTAATTTGGGTTGCAATTGAAAGGCTTTCTGCAAATTCGTTGCGGAGATCCTCAACAGCCGGGTATCTTCAAGTGCTTTAATCGCGCTGTCTGCAGGCTCTTTGTTTCCAAAATTTTTAAGGGCCCCGAGCCATTGATGTTCGTTTGAAAATCCCCGGGGTATCTCGATTCCGTCATGTATTTCATAATGCATAGTCAATCCGGAAGTGATATAGGCAACATAATGGCTGACCTGCCCTTCATTCAAAAAATGATCTCCTTTTGCAATAAAGCTCTCTTCCAGAAAACTAAAGAATAGTTCAATGTCTTCATCGGAAAATTTACCTATCGATTTTATTTCATTAAGCAGTTTGTCATTCATCTTCTTGACTATCCTTCTAAATTTAATCATAAACCGGGTCAGATGCGCTGATTTCTTACCAAATGTGAATGGATTTGGCATTTCAATAGAGCAGCTTTGTGTCTCATTCCTTTAGAAAAAATATAACCATGTCTATTAATCGTCTCGAGAAACTTAATATCAATAATTCCACCCAGTGGGTTCTTTTACGGGGAACAAATATGGATGCACCATTGTTAATTCACGTTCAGGCAGGCCCTGGTTTGCCGATGATTTCAGAAGCAAACGAAATGGGTAAACGTCTGCACCTGGAAAGTAAATTCCTGGTTGCTTATTGGGACCAGCGGGGTTGTGGAAGGTCTTTCACTAAAAACATTTCTCCGGAAACCATGAATCTTACGCAGATGACGGATGATATCATCGCGTGCACAAAATATCTGTTGAAAAAGTACAATAAAAACAAAGCAGTCATTATTGGTTATTCTATCGGCGCTACGACAAGTCTGATGGCGGCTGCAAAAGAAAGTAATATTTTCAGTTCTGTATTCACAGCCGGAATAGACCTGGATATTCCTTATGCCAATCAATATGCTATAGATTTCGCTATGAAAAAGGCATTTGCCAGGAATGATAAAAAACTCATAAAAAAAATCAACGAATTGAAGAGCCAGCCCATTGTTGAATCCAAAAGGTTTCAGCAAAGAGCAGAGATCTTAACCAATCTGGGTGGTATTAAAGCAGACAGTAATTATAACAGACTTCTCTTAAGCACAGTTAAAAATATTCACTTTTCAAGGCATTATGGCATTGGGGGACTGATAAAAACGATGAAGGGTATGGCATTTTGCCAGAATGCATTGATTCCGGAATTGAACAACTTTAATTTATTTAAAAGAGTGACAAAAATCTCTGTACCAGTTCATTTTATCCAGGGAGCTTTAGATGGCATTGCACCGCCAGGCAAGGGAAAGGAATACTACGAACAATTAGAGGCAGTAAATAAAACCTATACAGTATTTGAAAATTCAGCCCATATGCCGCAGTATGAAGAATCCGAAAAATTTTCAAATCTGATATTATCATATTCAAATAATTGATCTTAAAAACGATTTCCAATGAATAATAATTTAACAGTCAATGAAATACAAACCGAATTGGGGAATATTATATACGAGTGATTTTTTAACAATATTGGTTAACAACAACTTAATCCAGGGAACAGAAATTGATAGTAATACAATGGTTACATATGAACTTGTAGAGAATTCTGCAAGATTCAGCTAACCATAGTTATTGATATTGGATTAACGGGTTGGATTTCTATCCGACCCTTTTTCGTGGGGTTTATTTATTTTTCTTTTACCCAAGCTTCAATTATCCCTGGATCTTTCATTGTGAATATATAAAACTCGTCTTTGTCCGGAATAGTTTTTAGCAGTACAAGTGTCATTTCTCCCTGTAATACAATATCGGGAGGGAAAGCTTCATTCCTGTCACCTCTGTCCATACTTAGATTATTATCCTTAAGGTTAATATCCCATTTTTCATTTCTGAAATCACTTATAAGCTTTACATAACCTTTATTACTCTTATCCTGTTTCAACCTGAGTTTGAGAATATCTTCAAGAGTTGGCATAAGATTTAATTTATTATAAAATACAAAGCTAAATAATTTTACAAATTGGCTTTGAGGTACTTTTATAATTAAAAATATGAGAAAACTCATTGCAGCCATGAACATGACGCTTGACGGGTTCTGCAACCACACTGCGATGATTGCAGATGAAGAAATACATCAGCACTATAACGAGCTTTTACTTGATGCAGACACCCTTATATACGGAAGGATAACTTATCAATTGATGGAAAGTTATTGGCCATCTGTCGTAAAAAATCCTACGGGTAACAAACCAGCCGATGAATTTGCAGTACTGATAGACAATATTTCAAAGATTGTTTATTCCCGCACTTTAAAAAATGTTGATTGGAAAAATACAACATTGAAAAAGGAAATCATTAAAGAAGAAGTTTTAGAACTAAAACAATCCCGCAGTGGCGGGAGTAAAAATATAATAGTCGGAAGCCCGGGTTTAATAGTAGCGTTTACACAACTGGGTTTAATTGATGAATACCAGCTGGGACTTCAGCCCACTGTTATAGGAAGTGGCTTACCATTATTTAAAAATATTAAGGAAAGAATTAACCTTAAACTCTTAAAAACAAAAGCATTTGCTTGTGGTGCATTAGCTCTTTACTATGAGCCGGTTAAAAAATGAGTGCATAATTCATGTTGCAATGGCAAAAAAAGAAACATCTAAATCGACAGGCTATTCAGGCACGCCGCTCGCAAAAAAGCTGGGCATAAAAGAAGGATCCAGAATTCGGATTTTTAATCAGCCCGCAAATTATTTTGAACTGTTTACAGAAATACCCGAAAACATTTCGATACTAACAGATAAAAAAACCAGGAAAAACCTCATTCACTATTTTACTAAACAGGCAAAAGATTTGCATAAGGACTTAGCTTCTTTGAGAAATGAAATCGAGCCGGACGGCGCGATATGGATTTCATGGCCAAAGAAAACATCAAAAGTTGCAACGGATATTACTGAAGATTTTATCAGGAATTTAGCACTATCCAACGGGCTGGTCGATATTAAAGTTTGTGCAGTAGATGAAATCTGGTCGGGACTTAAATTGGTAATCCCGGTGAAAGACAGAAAAGGTTGAAGCTAATAAACTGCCGTAAAACAGCCTGCCCGTTAAACTGCTATTTTGGAAACAACGACCTGTCTATCTGCGGAAATATTTTAAAGGCATTCTGATAGTAAATCTTTTTCAGCACATCATCGGGTAATCCCAATCCGTACATGCTCCAGAACGCATGATATTTTCTTAGGGGCGGGAAGTATTCATCGTCGGTTTCGAGCATTCTGAAATAAAAACCATATTCGGGGACGGACCAGGTATCTTTTCCAAAAAGGATCCGGTCCTGGTATTTGATAAAGAATTTCCTGGCAGTTTTTGGCTCCCTTCCAATTTCCTCCATCACGGCAGCAAATTCTGTATATACATTGGGCAAAGTATCCAGCATATTTCCCAGCGCTTCGAGGTTATTGGCAAGCCATCCGAAATGTGCCGCTATAAAAATCGTGTTCCTGTGTTTTGAAAATATATGATGCTGCTCACTCATCACCTGGTTCCAGCTCGGATATTTCGATGCAGGCCGCGCCCTGTCAGGATGCAGCTTTAATTCCAGCCAGCGCTCATTGGTATTGTCCATCTTGTCGAAAAAAGCAATGGGTTCTCCGCTATGGATCAGCACGGGAATTTTCAGCTCACCGCATTTCTCCCAGATCGGATCAAGACGCGGATCATCCACTGCGATCCGCTTCCCGTTTTTATCTTTCACTTCCAATCCCAGGTCTTTATATACTTTCAATCCCGCCGCTCCGTTTTTCACATCCTGTTCCAGTTGCGCGACAGCATTTTTTGTCCATGCAGGATTATCAATACCGCTGAAATCAATATTCGTAAAAATCAGGATCCTTCCCTTTGCATTATTTTTTACATTGAGTAAGGACTTGTTTAGTTTATCCACGCCGGCCTGATGCATCGTTTCACCTCCGTAATCATCATAGAAAATATCGAAGCTCTTTCCGCTCAGGTTCACCATCACCACCATGTTCAGGGAATTCATATCCGCCAGCAGGGCTTTCAAATCCTGGTTCGGCATATCCCACTGATGATTATGAATATCTACAAAGGGATATTTTGCTTTTTTTATTAAATGTTCTTTTACTACCAGTGTGGATTTAGGATTGTAGGATTCCATATCCATTTGCTGGGCATAAGAAGGAAGATTGATTGTAAGTAAAAAAGCAATTGCGGTTAAAACCTTCATTCTACAATTTAATGCAGTAAATTATTTGGATATTTACCGTTTATGGATGAAGTGTAATCTTTGATCAACCGTCATCCGTCATCCGTCAGCCGTCATCCATCGAGTTATTCGGATCGCAGACTTCTAACCGGATTGGCTATTGCCGCTTTAATCGCCTGAAAGCTCACAGTGGTGAGTGCAATGAGCAATGCAATAAAGCCTGCCAGCCCAATAATCCACCACTCCAGGGGGATGCGGTAGGCAAAATCCTTCAGCCAGCTGTTCATGATCCACCAGGAAAGAGGCGCGCCAATCACAAAGGAAATGCCGACCAGTCTTAGGAAATCTTTAGAGAGAAGGCGTACAATGCCCTCCACACTGGCTCCCAGAACTTTCCTTATCCCGATTTCCTTGGTGCGTTGTTCGGAAATGAATGTGGCCAGGCCGAATAAACCCAGGCAGGCGATCAGTATCGCCAGTGTGGAAAATATCAGGGCAATTTTTCCGACACGCTGTTCCGACTGATACATTTCATTAAAAGAATCATCCAGAAACGCATACTGGAAAGGCATCCCGGGGTTCATCTCTTTCCATAAATGCTCAATCCTTTTTACTAGCCCGGTAATTTCTTTTGTATTCACTTTAAAAGAAGCCATGCCATTCCTCCCACCGATAAAAAAACTCAAAGGTCCGATCGTCTGTTTCAGAGATTCAAAGTTGAAATTTTTCACAACCCCGATAATTGTAAAAACAACCGGTTTATTATCGTCACCGATCTTATATATTTTTTTTCCTATCGGATCTGCATATCCTAAAAGCCTGGCAGTTGTTTCGTTGATGACAACAGTGGAAGAATCGCCTCCGAAATCAGGAGAGAACCCCCTTCCTTTAATGACGTGCATGCCGAGGGTCTTAAAATAATCGTAGTCCACGCGCCAGTTTTGCATATCAATACCATCTTTCTGGTCGAATGACGCATTTTTGAAAAAAGTATTATCACTGCGCGAGGAATTGCTGACAGGAAGATAACTGCTTAAGGTGCCCGATTGTACACCGGTCATCTGCAGTACGCTGTTTTTAAAAGCCTTTGCCTGGTTGCCCAGCGTAAAAGTATTTTCAATCGTCAATACCTGATCCTTATTATAACCCAGGTCTTTTGACTGAATAAAATTGAGTTGTTTATAAATCACCAGGGTTCCTACGATCAGTATGATGGAAGTAGAAAACTGGAACACAACAAGCACACTTCTTAGTCCTGCACTATTACTTCCCAGTTTGAGCTTTCCTTTCAGTACTTCAATCGGATGAAATGCAGACAGAAAAAATGCAGGATAACTTCCTGCCAGCAGTCCCACGGCGATTGGCAAAAGAATTAATATCGGCAGAACAAAGGGTGATGACAGGCTGTCAAGGCGCATGGATTTATCCGAAATATTATTGAACAGCGGCAACACCAGGTAAGCTATGAGTATAGCCAGGATAAAGGACAACACGGCCATCAGCGTTGATTCGGTGAGAAACTGGAAAATGAGATATTTTCTTTCTGTACCCAACACTTTTCGAATGCCCACTTCCTTAGCGCGGCTGGCAGAGCGTGCGGTCGTCAAGTTCATGAAATTGATACAGGCGATCAGGAGAATGAAAATCGCTACTGCGGAAAAAATATAAATATATTGAATATTGCCACTGGGACTCAGTTCGAACGACCGGTCAGAATACAAATGAATCTTCGTCAGCGGCATCATCGTATACTCCAGTCTGTTGCCGGATTTTTTAAATTCGTCCATGCTCTTGATCTTGAGGATACCACTGATGGAGGGCAACACGTATTTGTCAATATATGTATCGAATTTTCTTTCAAGCTGTTTGTAGTCGGCGCCTTTTTTTAATAGAAGATAGGTATAGAAATTATGGCTGCTCAGATCGCCCCATTGATAATCGACATTCTTCATCGAAAACATAAAATCAAAATGGAAATGAGAATTGGCGGGTATATCCTTAATCACAGCGGTAATCTTATAGGAAGGATTTTTATCTGCCTTTATTTCAATGGTTTTCCCAATCACATCGGTGGTACCAAAATATTTTTTAGCAGCCGATTCACTGATGACAACGGTATTGGGTTCTATGAGTGCCGTGCGTGTATTCCCTGATAATGCAGGCAGGGTGAATACTTCGAAGAAATTGGAATCCACATTGGCCACATTATTTTCTTCGATAAATTCCTTATTTTTTTTGATCAGCTTGCTTCCGTCGGAGGCGTAAATCCTTGTGTACTGCTCGATCACGGGGTAGTCCTTTTTCAGAAGCTGGCCCATCATATCAGAAGTGACGGGCAGGTGCAGGTCACCGCCGCCGAAGCTGATATCGGAATTAATGCGATAGATTCGGTCTGCCTTATCATTGTACTTATCATAATTCAATTCATCCATCACATACAATGCGATCAGTATGAAACTGGCGAGACCGATGGCCAATCCTGTAATATTGATGAAGGAGTACATTTTGCTCTTGAGCAGATTCCTCCAGGCGATAACTAAATAATTTTTTATCATCATTATTCATTTGTAATTTATCGATATCGATTATCGTGTATCGTTTATCGTTTATCGATCCACGATCCTACGATTCACTTCGACCTCATTCGGTTTTCAAGCTGGTGACCGGATTCGCCAACGCAGCCCGGATCGCCTGGTAACTCACTGTCAGCAGGGTGATGGTCAACGCACCAGCACAGGCAGCTGCAAAAATCCACCACGACAAATCACTATGATAGTTGTAATTCGATAACCAGTTGCCCATAAAATAAAAAGATAACGGTACGGCCAGGACCAGCGATATCAGCACGAGACCGAGGAAATCTTTGGAGAGCAATCCCCATAAATTTACAACGGATGCGCCCAGCACTTTCCTTACTCCAATCTCTTTGATGCGCTGTTCGGCCATGAAGGATGCCATGCCGAAGAGACCGAGACAACTGATAAATATCGCGAGTGTGGCAAAAAATCCAGCCAGCTTGCCGATTCGTTCTTCATTACCGAATTTCTTCGCATACTCTTCATCCACGAACTGGAAATTGAAGGGTTCAACAGGACTATAAGAGGCGAATGTTTTCTTCACTTTTTCCAGTGAAGCGGAAGCACTGGCACGTGGATTTAATTTTAAAATCACAAAACCGCCCGGGTTCGAATCAATATGATATAATTGCGGCCTTATTTTCTGATAGGGAGATTCAATGATCATGTCTTTGATCACGCCAATAACTTTAAATGGATGGTTGTCCCATGTAATGGTTTCACCCACAATGTTTTTTAACCCGATAAATTTGGCAGCCGCTTCATTCATTATAAATGCCGAAGTATCTGTACCAAAGGATTTCGAGAAATCTCTTCCATCCAAAAACTGCCACCCCACGGTTTTTCCATATCCATACGTGACACTTGTATTGGGAAAATCCACTCCGAGATTCGGGTCCTTGCCTTTCCACATAAATCCTCCATTAGTCGACCAGACGGCTGTCGTCGGGCCGTCTGCCTCTGTCATTTCTGTGATCGCACCGGATTGTATCAAATCGTTCCTGACGGCATCAAAGTGTTGATGGATCGTCGGGGTCAACATATACACCATCACAAGTCCGTCACGGTCATACCCGATCGGCCGGTTCTTTGCAAATTGTATCTGCCGGAACACAACGATGGTTCCGATAATCAATACCACAGAAACGGTGAATTGTAAAACCACCAGTACTTTGCGCGGAATTGCTGCAAACCTACCTGCCTGGAATGTTCCCTTTAAAACTTTTACGGGTTGGAAGGAGGATAAGATAAAGCGCAGGATAACTGCCTGCGATCAGTCCGGTGATTGCTGTAAATACAAGGCACAGGATCCAGAACAGCGGATTCGTCCACAGAATGCTCATGCTCTTGTCTGCCACTTCATTGAACATGGGCAACATCAGTTCTGTCAGGACCAGCGCAAAAAAGAATGCCAGGAATGCTACGAGTATGGATTCCATATAGAACTGACCGATCAGTTGCTGACGCAATGAACCAACGGCTTTGCGGATGCCCACTTCTCTTGCTCTTTTTTGTGAACGCGCTGTGCTGAGGTTCATGAAATTGATACAGGCTAGGATTAATACAAAAACGCCTATGATTCCAAACAACCATACATATTGAATACTGCCGCCCGTATTCACACCATTTTTAAATTCTCCATAGAGATGCCATTTACTCATAGGGTGAAGAAAAAGTTGTGGATGATATCTTCTGTCATGCGGATCAACCATGCGGAGTTTGGCATCTTTTATTTTCCTGGATACGGCATTCATATTGGCATTGTCTGCAATCTGCACAAAAACCTGGAAGGCGTTATTGCCCCAATCCATATGAGCCATCCATGGGTCCCGGATTTTTTTTAATTCCCAGGTAGAAATAAAATTGACGCTGGAAAAATTGGAGTTGCGCGGAAAATCTTCATATACGCCGGTTACTTTTGCATCCAATTTATCATTCATGCGGACCACTTTATTCATGGGATCGGCATCTCCGAAAAGCGCCTTTGCCGTGGATGCAGAAATTAAAATAGAGTAAGTTTCTTTCAGTCCGCCCCTGGTTCCCCTGATCATATGCAGGTTCAGCAATTCAGTGGCATCGGGTTCCATGAAATTGCCTTCCATTCGTCACTTTTTTATCGTCGAAAGTCAGGAAATTAGATTCCGTCCAGGAAGACATGACCACATATTTGAAATCACTTCCATAGGTTTTACGAAGCTCGGCTCCCATGGGAAGGGGCATGGAGCTCCAGGTTTCCACAGAAGTATTCATGGTATTATTTTGAAAAACCTGCGCAATGCGGTCGTAATTCGGATTGTCTTTGTTGAAGGTCATTTCATCCCATATCCACAGGCCGATGATCATCGCCACGGCCATTCCGACCGACAATCCCGCGATATTAATAAAGGAATGTGCTTTATTTTTTACCAGGTTCCGCCAGGCGATTTTGAAATAATTTTTTAGCATAATTTATTCATTTGAAATTTAAAAATATCGTTTATCGTGTATCGCAAATCGTTTATCGATCCACGATCCACGATCTACGATCCACGCTCAACATTATTCCGAACGTAAGCTAGTGACCGGGTTCATCCCCGCTGCTTTTACTGTCTGGAAACTCACTGTTCCGATGGCAATAAAAAAAGCGAGCAGACCTGCTGATGGAAAAATCCACCAGCTGATGGGTATCCGGTAAGCAAATCCTTGAAGCCAGTTATGCATCACCCACCATGCAAGGGGCGAAGCAATCAGGAATGAAATGACGATGAGCTTGATAAAATCCTTCGACAACAAAAAAACAATATTCGGAACGGATGCACCCAATACTTTTCGCACACCGATTTCCTTTGTTCTCTGTGCGGTCGTGAATAAGGAAAGTCCGAGTAAACCCAGGCATGCAATAAAAATGGCGAAGCCTGCAAAGAGGGCAAATATTTTTCCAAATAAAAGATCGTTATTGTACAATGCGTTGAAATGATCGTCTATAAAATAATAATCGAACAGATTCCCCGGAAAAAATGCATTGTATTTTGCCTTAATGAATTCAATCGTTGAAGTCAGATCTTTTGTTTTCAGTTTAACTGAGATTGGATTGCCCGACCCATAGAAGGGCAGGAATATAACAGGCTCCATGGCATAGTGCAGGGATTTCTGGTGAAAATCTTTTATGACGCCAATGATATCCCAGGTTTTGTTCCACATCACAATCGATTTTCCAATGGCGTCCTGATTCGAAGTATAACCAAGTGATTTAGCTGCCGTTTCGCTGATCAGAATAGAATGAAGATTTTTATAATCCCTGTTATAGTCGAGTGGTGTGAAATTTCTCCCTGTCATTAAGGGAATGCCGTAGAGATTTAAAAAATTATAATCAACGCCCATATTACGCATGGTTAAATGTGCATCTGTGTTCTTATCTGTTCGATGCACATCAAATGACCTGGCCATCTCATCACCGGCCACCCGATTAGAAGTGCAGGCAATTATGATTCCGGGATTCTGAATGAGTTCGGCTTTGAAGCTGTTCTCGTGGCTGATAAAACTCGAATCGAAACCAGTAAGCTGGGGCGGTTTCACAATCAGCACTTTCGATAAATTCATTCCCAGGTCCTGGTTGTTTACAAAACGGATCTGCTTATATACTACAAATGATCCGATGATCAGCGCCACAGTGGCGGCAAACTGTGTGGTCACCAGTAGTTTTCTTAAGAAAACGCCTTTGCCCGACTGGCTGTATTTTCCTTTTAAAACCAGGATGGGTTTAAAGGAAGAAAGAACGAAGGCAGGATAAAATCCGGAGATGAGTATGCCAGCGAGCAAACAGGATATGACAATGGTCTTGATATCGAGGCCTGTAACTGACTCAGAAAATAAATAAGATAAGCTCAGATCTCTTTCCACCAGTTGATTGAAACTACCTTGTACCAGGTAAATAAGGATGAGTGCAATCGCCAAAGAAATCATGTTCATAAGCAGGGATTCGGTCAGAAACTGCCGTATCAGCTGCGCCCTTGTAGCGCCGGAAACTTTCCTGATGCCCACTTCTTTCGCGCGATTCATGGAACGGGCCGTGGTGAGATTGATATAATTCACCCAGGCAATCACGATGATCAGGGTTGCGATGATGAGCATGCCCCAGACGGCTGTGGAACTTCCTGTTTTTCCGATTTCATATTCGTAGTCGGAATATAAATGTGCTTTTAATAGGGGTTGTAAAAGAAATTTTTCATCACTGCCTGAAATCTTATCTCCCTGGAAATGGCGTTTGCTGAATGCATCAAATTTTGCCTGCAGCTTTTTATAATCGGTGCCCGGTTTGAGTTGCAGGTAATGCCAGAAATCAGAATCCTGCCAATCGTATTCTGCTTCCTTCCATGGATATTTTTGCTCATATAGTGTAATATAGGAAACCAGCAAATCGAATTGCAGGTGGGAATTTTCTGAAACGTCTTTGCAGATTCCTGTGATCTTATAAGGAAGTGAATCGCGTGAGATCTGCAATGTTTTCCCGATGAGTGAAGAAAAATCATTATCACGGACGGTAAATATTTTCCGTGCCTCAGTCTCTGACAGAATAATATTGTTGGGTTCTTTTAATGCCGTTTTAGGATCACCCGCGATCAGAGGATAGGAAAATATCGAAAGAAATTCATTGTCTGCCGCGAGGGAATTTTTTACTTCATATTTTTTTGTATTGTCCGACAGGATCGTGGAACCCAGCGGTTCCACACGGGTGTTGTTGAGAACCTCCGGGAAATCAGTCTTCATGGCAGGCCCTACAGCAGAATAAGTAATCGTACCATGCTGCACAAGTTTTCCTTTCTGGTAGCGGTCGTTTGATACACGGTAAATATCGTTTGCGTTTTTGTTGAACCGGTCATAGCTCAGTTCGAAACTCACGAACTCCAGGATCAGCAGACAGGCCGCCATACCAATGGACAAGCCGATGATGTTGATGGTCGAATCGGCCTTGTTGTTTACCAGGTTTCGCCAGGCAATCTTGAAGTAGTTTTTTATCATCATTTATTTATTAGCAATTCAAAATATCGTTTATCGTGTATCGTTAATCGTATATCGATCCACTATCCACGATCCACGATAAACGATCCACGATCCACGATCTACGATCGACCTCATTCCGAACGCAGACTAGTGACCGGGTTGGCACTTGCACTCTTTAAGGCCTGGATACAAACCGTTGCCAGTGCGATCAGCATTGCTGCCATACCAGCCACAACAAATACCCACCACGGAACCGGTGCCCGATAACTAAAATTAGTGAGCCAATGATTCATCGCCCACCATCCCAGCGGAACGGCAATGACAAAGGCAATCCCCACGAGAGCAAGAAATTCTTTCGACAACAATGTAAAGAGCGAACCAACACTTGCTCCCAGTACTTTTCGCACGCCGATTTCCCTGACCCTTTGCGCTGCAGTGAATATGGAGAGGCCCATCAGTCCCAGACAGGAAATGAAAATTGCGAGACCCGCAAAGATCACGGATAAACTGCCGATCACTTCGTCGCTCTTATACAGTTTTGCATATTCTTCATCAGAAAATTTATAGCTGAAGGGAAATGCAGGATTCAGTTCCTTGCAAAGTTTATTCAATCCTTCCAGCGCGACTTTCGTCTTTCCTGCTTCTGTGCGCACAAGAATCGTGGAGTACCAGTTATTTTTTCCCTGGCCCAGGATCAGTGGTTGAATGGGATCATGCAGGGAGCGGAAATGAAAATCTTTTACAACAGCTCTTATATATCCCTGCCAACCGTTAGATATCGGCTTGCCAATCGGATCCTTATATCCCATCAGGGCCACGGCGGTTTCATTTACTATATAACCCAGTGAATCGAATGATCCGTCGGAAGGAAATTCTCGACCGGCAACGAGTTGGAGTTTCATCGTTTGCATGAAATCAGGACCGATGACATCATGAATAAAACGGACGTGCATGTTGGGATCCTTGCCCTGCCATCCGACAGAGAGCGTGCCGTTGTTCATTTCTGTCGGTGCTTCAGAAAGTTCACTCACATTTACAACGCCTGGTAGTTTTTTTGCTTCAGCATTGAAAACATCCAATTTGCCTGGCAGATTTCCTTCAATAGGTATATATAAAAGATTTTGCCGGTTATAACCGAGGCTGGTTGTTTGTACAAAATGGATCTGACGTGAAATCAGGATGGTTGAAATGATGAGCACGATGGATAAAACAAATTGAAAAACCACGAGTCCCTTTCTGAACAGGATGGTTCGCAGTCCGGATTTTAGTGTGCCTTTCAATACCTGTATCGGATTGAATGCAGAAAGAAAAAATGCAGGATAACTTCCTGAGAAAATACCGGTCACCAGAGTCAATCCAAGAATACTGATCCAGAAACCGGATTCATTGTAAGGAACGATGATTTCTTTTCCTGTCAGGTGATTGAATGCCGGTAATGCGAGACTGGTCAATATCAGGGCGACGATCATAGAGATAAACGTCAACAGGATCGCTTCACCTATGAACTGTTTGATCAGCAGGGCCCGGAGTGCGCCCATTACTTTTCTCACACCAATTTCTTTTGCACGTTTTACAGAACGGGCCGTGGTGAGGTTCATGAAATTAATACAGGCGATCAGCAAAATAAAAATCGCTACAAGGCTGAACAGTTGTACATATTCGATGCGGCCACCGGCAGGATATCCATTTTTAAATTCCGAATGGAGATATTGTTCATCGAATTTTTGCAAGTCCAGTTCGATCCGGTTGCTTCCTTTCAATTCGGTATTGAATTTATCCAGGATGAATTCCATTTTATTTTCAACGGCCGCGGGATTCGCATCAGGCCTTAATTGTACAGCTGTTCGATTGTCGACGGATTCAAAATCTTTTGCCCATCCGTTGTCTTCCACAAAAGCCGACCAGCTCATAATATAATTGTAGCGGTCCGCCGCACGGGAAGGGAAATCTTCAAATACGGCGCTTACTTTAAAATCTTTTTTGTTTTCGTACCGGATGGTTTTTCCAATTGCTGCAGCAGGGCTTCCGAAAAAATCAACTGCCATTTTTCTTGATATGGAAATATCGGTTGGAGAATTCAGGGCATCTTTGGCACGGCCCTCGAGGAGGGGATAGTTGAACATAGAAAAGAAATCAGGACCGGCACTGATACCGACTTCCTTTAATATTTTATCACCTACGGAGAATGTGTTGTTATTTGGCCATTCAATAGGTGTCGCTGCTTTTATTTCGGGAATTTCTTTTTTCAATTCTTCTGCGAGCGGACCCTGAGTCCAGTACCAGGATTCTATTTTCCCGCCCAGAGTATTTCTTTCGTATACATAATACAGGTCTTTGCCGTTTTGATGAAAGGCATCCACGCCACGTTCATCCTGCACCCATAATAGTATCAGGAGGCTGCAGGCCATGCCCAGCGCCAGCCCGGCAACATTGATAGCAGTAAATCCTTTTTGTTTCCAAAGATTCCTGAATGCGATTTTTAAATAATTCTTTAGCATAAAATTTTTTTAAACATTTCGTACATCGTGGTTCGTGTATCGTTTATCGATCCACGATCCACGATCCACGATCCACGGCCAACCTATTCCGACCTCAAACTCTTCGCCGGATTCGACATAGCTGCTTTGACCGACTGAAAGCTGATCGTCAACAGGGCTATTGCGATCGACAATAAAAAAGTTAAAGCAAAAACCCACCAGGTGATATGTATACGATAATTATAAGACTGCAGCCAGCTGTTCATGGCAAACCAGGCGACGGGTGAAGCGATAAGAAATGAAATCGTAATCAGTTTAAGAAAATCCCTCGAAAGCAATTGTGTAATACCAAAGACAGAAGCACCCAATACTTTTCTGATGCCGATTTCCCTGATCCTGTTTTCAGCTGTGAAACTTGATAAGCCAAACAGGCCCAGACAAGATATGAATATCGTCAGGCCCGCAAAAAGTGCCGCGAGCTCACCGGTTCTTTTTTCATTTGCAAATTTTTGTGCATAATCATCATCCAGAAAAGTATATTCAAACGGATAAGAAGGATTGTATTTTTTAAAAATGGTTTCTGCTTTTTTCAGATTATCGGAAATTGAGTTTGCCGGATTTAATTTCATATTCATTACATAAAATCCCATGTCTTTGGGTCCGATGTTAGCAATGGGAGCAATGGGTTCGTAGGGTGATTCCAGGATATAATCCTTTACAACACCAACCACATGCCACGAAGATCCATTTACTTTTATGATTGCACCGATCGGATCTTTCAGGCGCATCGTTTTTACGGCTTTCTCATTCAGTAGCATTGCATTGGAATCGGTTGGAAAGATATGGGCGTTCATATCGCGGCCTGAGATCAATGTCAGACCCAGCGTACGAACAAATCCATCATCTGACGAAAAATAAGTAAAGTCTGTTTTTAGATCAGCTGCCGTAGAACCGGGCCATTCAAGTCCCCAGGTATCGGACCAATGCTGGGTCATCGGCTGACTGGTTCTCGTAATGTCCGTAATCACTCCGTTATTGAAAAGTTCATTTCTTATCAGGTCGTAGTTCTTAATAATATCGCCCTGCATGAAACTGTATATGATATGGTCTCTCTTATAACCCGAGTCGCGCTCCTGAGCATAAACGAGTTGCCGGACAACAATAATGGTTGAAATAATCAATACAATCGCAAAACTGAATTGAATCACCACAAGGAATTTGCGGGACAACGCGCCTTCCATACTTGTTTTCAAAACGCCTTTTAATACTTTGATGGGCCTGAAAGATGAAAGGTAAAAAGCGGGATAGCTGCCGGCGAGTAAACCCGTAAATAAAATAAATCCAACAGCCGCTAACCAGAAATTGATGCTGTGGTATGGGATGGATAATTGTTTACCAACAAGGAGATTAAAAGAAGAAAGACTCAGTTGCACAATCAGGAGGGCAAGCACAGCAGCAATCATGCTGAAGAGCAGTGATTCAGCCAGGAATTGCAGGATCAGGAAATTTCTGGGAGCCCCCACTACCTTACGTATGCCTACTTCTTTTGCTCTTTTTTCACTTCTTGCCGTACTGAGGTTCATGAAATTTATACAGGCGATCAGTAAAATAAAAGAAGCGATGATAATGAAAAGGCGCACGATGGTAATTTGTCCGCCGGCTTCCTTCCCGTTTTCAAATTTGGAATACAGATGCCATTTGGCAGCAGCTTGTCCGATGAGAATATCGGTCACTGGTGTTTTTTCCCCTTTGGTTTTCTGTAAAAGGATATTCCTGATTTTTGCGTTGAAAGCGTTTGCGGATACACCTGGTTTCAGTGAATAAAAAGTGCTCATTGAATTATCCTCCCAGTAATTATCATCCCATCCCAATTTAGTGAGATATGCCCAGGGCAGCAGGTATTCGAAATGGAACCGGGTGTTATCAGGAAGATCTTTTAAAACGGCTTTCACGGAAACAAGATTCACACTATCCACCTTGATCTGTTTGCCAAGCGCTGATTCTTTTCCAAATAACTTTTTGGCAAAGGATTCTGTTATGACGATATCGGTCGGACTGACCAAAGCGTTTTTCGTATTTCCTTCCAGGGCAGGAAAACTGAACATCCTGAGAAATCCGGAATCTGTAAAGTTTCCCGGTGAATTAAAATGACGGTCGCCTACAGACATCAGGAAATTTGTGTTTTGCCAGCGGGCCACGTCTTCGATATCGGGATAATCTGATTTTAAAGTAGCTGCAAGCACTTTTGGGGTGTACGTAGTCGCGTAGCTATTTTCAGTACCGACGCCCCCATGGCGATAAACCAAATACAGTCTGTCTTCCTTTGCGTGAAAGCGGTCGAAGCCGATTTCGTCCGCTATCCACAAACTTATCAGGACGGCACTTGCCATTCCGATCGCCAGACCCAAAATATTAATGGTAGAAAATATCTTATTCCGTTTAAGGTTTCGGAAAGCGATGATGAAAAAGTTTCTGAGCATATTCTTTTATTTAAGCGTAAGGCGAAATGCAAGTGTGAGAGTGTGAGAGTGTGAGAGTGTGAGAGTGTGAGAGTGTGAGACGGCCAACGGTTCCCGCACGTGCGGGATCAACCACATCCCATAACCCATAACCCATAACCCATAACCCCAGTCCCATAACTCATAACCCATAACCCTTATCCCATAACCCATATCCCATATCCCATAACCCATAACCCATAACCCATATCATATCTCATATCCCTCTGACCTTGCTTGAAAAATAATGCCAGAACCTATCTGATTAGGAATCAGACAGATAAGATCTCTATCAGGAAGCAGACTGACCGGTTTTGATACGCTGCATGTCCGCTTCCGGATTTTGCTTTCCGAACCTCATAACTCCCCAAAACCACTATCTTCGGAACTGCAGAAAACAGGTATTGAATAACTTCATCAATTTCAATGGTCACATGACGGATCCGCAAACCCGGATCGCCACGGCATTCAACCGGAGCCTGCGTTATGGGGACGGACTATTCGAGACCATGCATTGGAATGGGCAGCAGATTGAAAATATGGATTTCCATCTCGACCGCCTTTTTCAGGGTCTTATGATCCTTAAATTCGATCTCTCCGGTGGTTTTACAAGAGAATTTATTTCTGAAGAAATAAAAAAACTTTGCGGTCAAAATGCCCCGTCGATGAAAGCGCGTGTACGTCTCAATGTTTTCAGGGAAGACGGATCGTCTTTAATGCCGGCGCAAAACAAGCCTGTTTTCATCATCGAATCCTCGGATTTTCCGGAATACAATCCTGCGCCGTTGCGATTAACATTATTCGAAGGAGAGAAAAAATTCCCCGGAATACTGAGCAACCTGAAGACCAATAATTATCTGTTGAACATAATCGCGATCCAGCACGCAAAAGTGAACGGATTTGATGATGCGGTCTTTCTGAACAGCAGGGGAAATATTTGCGAAGCGAGCTCAAGTAATATGTTTATGGTTCAGAAAGGAGTGCTCTTCACGCCTGCACTAACTCAGGGATGTGTTGCAGGAACAAAACGAAGGGAATTGCTGGAAAAACTTCCAGGACTCGGATTTCAGATTGAAGAAACTATCATTACGAAGGATATGGTTTTTGAAATGGAGGAAATATTTCTCACAAATGCCATCCACGGCATCAGACCAGTTATTTGTATTGACAATACTTATTTTTCGAGGGAACTAACTGGTATACTTATGGGACTGCTAACCGTTGATCGTTGATCGTAGAACGTAGATCGTCGAATTTAAAACTACCACACTACCACACTACCACACTTCCACACTTAGTTAATGTCAAGTGTGTATCATTTTGTAAACCTCCAACAATACATCAACAGCACGACGTCCTTCTTCACCCAATGATAAGCTGAATTGATTCACATATAAATCAATATGCTGGCGCATAACAGATTCCTGCATTTCCTGTGAATGGCGGATTACATAGTCAGACAGATCGGGATAATAAGCTTCAGCAAAAGCGACACTGTCCCGGATCAGTCTGTCTACTTCATTTTTTTCTCTTGAAGTAAATTCTTTGCGCATAACAATTCCGCCAAGAGGTATCGGCGTTTTTGTTTTGTGTTCCCAGAATTCTCCCAGGTCCATTTGTTTTATCAGGCCTTTCTGCATGTATGTAAAACGATTCTCATGAATGATGACTCCGCAGTCGACCACTCCATCTAATACTGCAGATTCGATCTGGTTAAAAACCATGAATTTTTTTCTTTTTGCATTCGGAAAAGCCAGACTGAATAAAAGATGCGCTGTCGTCTGCTCACCGGGAATGGCAATGGTAAGTTTATTAATATCCTTCAGTAAAATATTATTTTTTGAAATCAACAGAGGACCTACACCTTTTCCAAGTGCTCCTCCCGCGTCCAGTAACGAATAATTATTTTGCAACAGGGGCCATACACCATAACTGACTTTGCTGATATCCAGTTTTTTTTCCAATGCCCATCGGTTCAGCGTTTGTACATCTTCCAGTATCACTTCAAATTCAAAATCACCGGTGTCGATTTTTCGATTCACCAGGGCATCGAAAATAAAAGTATCATTCGGACAGGGACTAAATCCTAAAGAGAGTTTCATCGGCATTTTCTAATTTTTGAAAAAGGAGAACCAGCGATTTGTGCAGGCTTTCCCTGGCTTCTTTTAATTTCCATCTGCTTTTATTTCTGTCACCCGTAATATTGGAAACCGACCGGATCTGAAGGAAAGGAATTTTTTCCATCAGGCAAACATAATGCAGGGCGGCTCCTTCCATGCTCTCAACAATCGGGACTTTATTTCGTTGAAAACCGGCGAAATCGTTTGCTTTGATTTCATTCACTGTATTTCCATCCATTAGGGGGAGACCCGTCCACTCCAGCAGGAATTTATATGGGTTTATCAACTTTTCTTCTTTGAAAGGGAAAAGATCCGCTTGTTCAAGACCCATATCGAAAATATTTTTGAAGCCGTTTTTCTCCATGACTCCCAGGTCAGCTATTTTTTCGGTGGAGATCACATATACTTTGCCAATATCTTCCTTTGAAGAGGATCCGCCGAAACCAGCCTGTATCACCAGATCCGGGCGTTTTATATAGATTTTTTTCTGTAGCGCATAACAGGTTTTTAATTGTCCGACCCCGCTGATCAACAATTCCGGTTTTGAGGCGTTATGATGAATGCCCGGGTCGTTCAGCCAGGTGGCTAATTCACTGACTTCAAAATCTGTTGCAGATACCAGGAGCAGGTGCATATGCAAATATCCGTAAACCTGCCCAATCCGGCTGAACCATTACCTTTGCAAAAATTTTGAATGGGATGGTCTTTCTTACAAGAATTGAACATTTTAATGCGGCACATAAATTATACAATCCATCATGGACGCGCGAAAAAAATGAAGAAGTGTTCGGGGCATGTGCAAATGAAAACTGGCATGGGCATAATTATGAATTATTTGTGACGATAAAGGGAGATCCGGATCCTGATACAGGTTTTTTAATGGACGTGAAGAAGCTGAGCAATATTGTAAAGGAAAGAGTAACAGAAAAACTGGATCACAAAAACCTCAATATCGAGGTAGATTTTCTGAAAGATAAAATGTGTTCTACAGAAAATCTTATCGTCGGAATCTGGAACCAGCTGATTGGTCATCTGCCTTCATCCGTTACACTTCATTCGATTAAATTGTATGAAACGCCACGGATCTTTGTAGAATATTTTGGATAAAAAATGATGGACAGAAAAACAGCCATATTCAGAAAAGAACATTTCAATGCCGCCCACCGGCTCTTTGTGCCGGGATGGACAGATGAACAGAACCTGGCAGTATTCGGGAAATGTTCCAATCCGCATTATCATGGTCATAATTACGAACTGATCGTAAAAGTGACAGGGTATCCGGATCCCCAGACTGGCTATGTAATTAATCTTTCTGATTTATCTTCCATTATTCAAAATCATGTTCTCGCAAAGTTTGATCATAAAAATCTGAATCTTGATACGAAGGAATTTGCAGAGTTAAACCCTACGACTGAGAATATCGTATATGTTATTTATGAAATCCTGCGGAAGCAACTGGATGCTTCACTTGATCTTCAGGTTCGTCTATATGAGACAGAGAGGAATTTTGTAGAATTTCCAGCCTAAGGCTTAAAGCCTAAAGCCCAAAGCCTAAAGCCCAAAGCCAGAATAATAAAATTTAAAGATTTTATTTCATTGTAAATTAATATAAGTCTTGTAGTCTCGTGCTTAAGCGTTTTGCTTTAGGCTTTAGGCTTTGGGCTTTAAGCGTAAAAAATGTACAAAAAAACGGAACAATACGACGAGAAGACAACAGCTGCACTGATGTTGAATTATAAAGACATCCTGAATAAGCTGGGGGAGAATCCAGACAGGGAAGGACTGGATAAAACACCTGAACGCGTGGCGAAAGCTATGCAGTTTCTTACCCAGGGTTATGAACTGGACGCGAATGCCATTCTCGATTCAGCAAAATTTCACGAGCCCATGAGTGAAATGATTATCGTGAAAGACATCGAAGTATACAGCCTGTGCGAACACCATATGCTACCTTTTTTCGGAAAGGCACATGTCGCATATATTCCTAATGGATGGATCACAGGTTTGAGCAAGGTTGCACGGGTTGTGGACGTATTCGCCCGTCGCCTGCAGGTGCAGGAAAGACTAACCACACAGATATTACATGCTATTCGTGATTCGCTGCAACCACTGGGAGCTGCTGTGGTCATCGAAGCATCTCACCTTTGTATGATGATGCGCGGCGTACAAAAACAGAATTCAGTTACTACGACTTCTGCTTTTTACGGTGAATTTCAGAAAAATGAAACCAGGACTGAATTCATTAAACTGATATCTTCAGATCTGGATTGATGGGCAATCGGTTATGAAAAGAGTTATAATGAATTTCTCCTGAATTGACCGCTAACAACAGATTCCCATGACGGAGAAAAGATTTTCTTTGTTGAGTCGGTGCTTTGTGGCAAATTTGTTTTATAACCTCTAAGTCGAATATGAAGCATGCTTACGTTTTTCCGGGACAGGGTTCGCAGTTTCCGGGAATGGGAAAGAACCACTATGAAAAAAGTGCATTTGCAAAAAAACTTTTTGAACAGGGTAATGAAATTGCCGGCTTCAGGCTTTCAGATATCATGTTTTCAGGTACCGAAGCAGATCTGAAACAAACCAATGTTACTCAGCCTGCTATTTTTCTGCATTCCGTAATTGCTTTTAAAACGGTTGACAATGCCCGTCCCGAAATGGTTGCGGGTCATTCTCTTGGAGAATTTTCAGCACTTGTTGCAAACAGTGTTTTGTCTTTTGAAGATGGCATGCGCCTGGTGATTATCCGCTCTGCCGCCATGCAGAAAGCCTGCATATCAAATCCCGGAACCATGGCTGCCGTGTTGGCTTTGGAAGATGCAAGAGTCGAATCCATATGTCGTGAAATTGAAGCGGAGACCAGTGAAGTATTGGTTCCAGCAAATTATAATTGTCCGGGTCAGATTGTGATCAGTGGTTCGCTTAGGGGTATTGACCTGGGATGTGAAAGAATGAAAGCTGCCGGTGCCCGTCGGGCAGTTATTCTTTCTGTGGGCGGCGCTTTTCATTCACCCCTGATGGAGCCAGCCCGCGAAGAATTAAAGAAGGCGATTGAAAAAACAACATTCTATAATCCCAGCTGTCCCGTATATCAGAATATTGTAGCAAAAGCAGTAATGGATAAGGAAGAGATCAAAAAAAATCTGATCGACCAACTCACGGGTCCCGTCCGCTGGACCCAGTCCATCGTGGCTATGATTGCCGACGGTGCAACTCATTTTACTGAGATCGGTCCCGGCAAAGTCTTACAGGGACTGATTGGAAAAATCGATAAAAATGTCAGTGCAGCAGGAGTCGAGTAATTTATTGTGAATCGTTGATCGTGGATCGTGGATCGTTGATCGTTGATCGCGGATCGTTGATCGTGGATCGTTGATCGTGGATCGTTGATCGTGGATCGTTGATCGCGGATCGTGGATCGTGGATCGTGGATCGTGGATCGATATACGATATACGATTCACAATATACTTCTAAGTTTTAGGCTTAAAAAGGCGTTACGCGTTACGCGTTACGCGTTCAGCGTTAAGCTGCAATTAAGCCATTCGCCGCTGACATCTGCACCGTATTTTTTATAAAATTCTATGGCGGATTCATTCCAGTCGAGTACCTGCCACATCATTCCACCGACGCCCATTTTGCGGGCTTCATCTACCGTACATTCAAACAGCATTTTCCCGATTCCTTTCCCCCGGTATGCAGAAGTCACGATCAGGTCCTCCAAATAAAGACGAAGACCCTTCCATGTGGAATAACGCATATAATAGAGACTGATACCGATTATTTTTTCTTCTTCATTAACAGCTACAAGGGCCTGCCATACCGGGTTTTTACCGAACCCCGTTTCAATAAAATGTTCCATGGTAACCGTTACTTCATCCGGCGCTCTTTCAAAAACAGCCAGCTCACGTACCAGTTCCATCATGCGTTCGCAATCAGACTTTATTGCTTTGCGTATTTTGATGTTCATGATGTATGGTTATGGGTTATGGGATATGGGATAATGGGATATAAGATTTGGTTTGTTTGAGAATATATTTTTTAATTAATAAGATCTGAAATATTTTAAATTTTAACGTTCATAACCCATAACCCATAACCCATAACCCATATCTCATATCCCATATCTCATAACCCATATCCCATAACCCAATCTAAGGTTTCCTAACCGCCTTAAACGTTCCATTTGGTTGGGATGAGATCATTTCCGTAACTACATTTTTTTCATTCCTGTTGAATGTAATCGTAAATCCACTCATATCTTTTAAAGAAAATTTATTTTCTTCCATGGGTACGAGTTCATACTCCGGCTGACCGGGTACTGATAAACGCAGGGAATTATTTTGCAGAAAAACTTTTAATACGAGCTGGCCAATCAGGTATTCTCCTTCAAACTTTTTAAGACTGTCCGTTTGAATGATTGCAGTTTTTGGTATTCTGGAAAATACAAGTGTCTTTACACTTGGTTCAAATGCTGCGTTGATCTCATTTATTTCTCCTGTTTGATTTGTACGGAATTCAATTGCAAAACCCTGAACAGTATCTACGCGTCCCTGTTTATCCCTTCGATAAATTTTAAACCAGTCATACTGGTCGGGTTTCAGCCAGGAAATATTTTTACCCATTCTTATGAAAAGAGAATCATGTTCCATAAAAATATCCATCGTACCATAACCTTTGTTATTAAAAAGCCCTGTATATTCTTTGAGTGGATGAGAAGGCTTGGTAATTACCTTTTCTGATTTTATTTTTGATGCATCTGCATCTTTTTGTTCCTGTAACATTTTTGAATAATTATTCCACATATAATTGTTCCAGTCATAATACTTCAGTCCAAGAATTTTGTCTGACAGCAAATTTCTTACAATAGATGGGATTGAAGAACCGTTTTGATTGGTCAGCACAACAATACCGATGGAATCGGTAGGGAAGAAAGAAGTGCTTGCGGAAAATCCGTCAATATTTCCTCCGTGTTCGGCGCGGTAATGACCTCTGTATGAAGCCAGGCTCCATCCAAATCCGTAATTAGAAAATTGAACGTCTTTAGTATCTGCTTCAGGAAACCCCGGACCGATAATCATCTGTGAACTCATGGCTTCTTTGGCAAATCCTGCAGGAATGATTTCCTTATTATTAAATTTTCCTCCGTGTATCCAGGTGATTAACCAATTGGACATATCCATTACACTACTGTTGATACTTCCCGCTGGTCCCATGGCGTCGATATGATAATAGTCCTGTTTACTTATCTGGCGGACGCCGGCTGAATCTTTTAAAAGGTAACCCAGGGCTGCATCCGGATCATTTTCCATTTCAGTTATAGAAGTATTTGAATGGCTCATCCCCAGGGGTAAAAAAATATTGTTTTTAATATTTGTTTCCCAGCTCTGATGTGTGAGTTTTTCAATTACGACCCCCTGGAGCATGAACATAAAATTATTGTACTGCCACTTGTCCCTGACCCTTACATTGGGTTCAAGATATTGAAGGCGCTTTACGAGACTGTCACGGGAAGTTGTATTAAAAAAATACCAGGAATAGTCGTGGCGTGGAAGGCCTGTTCGATGACACATCATATCACGCAGGGTAATACGGTCGTTCATGTCATCATTAAAAAAATTCAGATCAGGAAGGTAATCGCGAACTGGTTTATCGATATCCAGATCTCCCTTTGCGGCGAGTTCACCTATCAGCGAAACAGTAAATGCCTTGGTACATGAGCCGATTGCAAAAAGAGTATTGGGTGTAACGGGTAATTTTTCTTCATAATTGCGGAAGCCAAATCCATTCGCATATACCACTTTATTTTTTTCAACGACTACGACCGCGAATCCCGGACCTTTCCAAACTGAAAGCACCCTGGCAAAAGCTGTATCAAGTCCCGAAAATCGTTTATCTGTATTCTGATTTTTTTCCTGAGCCTGAACCAGTAAAAAAGGAAATATTGCAAGTATGAGAAGCAGCTTTTTCATTTAATGGTTTGTAACTGGTTAGGGGTTATGAATTATGGGTTATGGATGACAGTTGACTTATGATCGCCCCGCATTCTCACACTCTCACACTCTCACACTCTCACACTAGTTTTAGGCTTTGGGCTTTAAGCTTTAGGCTTTAAGCTTAAAATCCCCATTTGACCAACGTCGCACCCCAGGTAAATCCACCTCCAAAAGCGGCGAGTACAAGAAGATCGTCTTTCTTAAGCTGGTCCTCCCAGTCCGAAAGACAAAGCGGAATCGTGCCGGCCGTTGTATTTCCGTAACGCTGTATATTGACCATTACTTTATCCTCCGATAATCCGATGCGGTTGGCAGTGGCGTCAATGATGCGTTTATTGGCCTGGTGGGGTACGAGGAAAGCAATATCATCGCCGGTCAGTTGATTTCTTTTCAGAAGTTCTTCACTCACATCTGCCATTCGGGTGACGGCAAATTTGAAGACCGGCTGGCCTTCCTGGTAGATATAATGTTGTTTGAGCGCAACGGTTTCATTTGTTGCGGGGCTCAGGGAACCGCCGGACTTCATATGAAGATGGGTTTTACCGCTCCCGTCGCTTTTCAGGATGCTGTCCATCACCCCGTAACCTTCAAAATTGGGTTCGAGCAAAACGGCTCCTGCTCCATCACCGAAAATGATGCAGGTACTTCTGTCGCTGTAATCAACGATTGAGCTCATTTTATCGGCTCCGACTACGACTACTTTTTTGTAGCGGCCGCTTTCAATCAGGGTAGCACCGGTGGTAAGGCTGTAAAGAAACCCACTGCAGGCCGCAAGAAGATCAAAACCCCAGGCATTGACGGCTCCCGCTTTTTCGCAAACCAGGTTGGCAGTAGAGGGAAAGAGCATGTCGGGCGTTACCGTTCCAACGATAATACAATCTAATTCAGAAGGATCTATGCCCCTTTTTTCGCAAACCCCCAAAACGGCGGGAACACAAAGGTCTGATGTTCCTTTATTTAGACCTTTCAGAATCCTTCTTTCAGAAATACCAGTCCGGGTGCGGATCCATTCGTCATTTGTATCTACCAGTTTTTCCAGGTCGTTATTGGAGAGAATATCTTCCGGCACATAGCCGCTCACTGCAGTTATTGCCGCAGAAATCTTTTGGGTCATTCGACAAAGATCGTGGGTTTTTATAAAATATTTACGCCGTTTAAAAATACTATTTTCGCGCTCATGATAACTTTCCTCCGGGGTGATTTCGTGTATAAAACACCGGCACTGATCCATGTAGATGTGCAGGGTGTCGGTTACGAAGTACAAATCAGCCTGAATACTTTTACCCGGATTCAGCACCTGGATAAGGGCATACTGCATATTTACCACCAGGTTAAAGAAGATGATGAAACACTTTATGGCTTCTCCGAAACCAGTGAAAAAGACATGTTTATTCAGTTAATAAGCGTTTCAGGCGTGGGAGCTTCTACGGCCCGGATGATGCTTTCGGCCATGAAACCAGACGAATTGGCAAGAACCATTATTCAGGGTGAGATTAAGCAGTTGGAAAGTATAAAAGGGATCGGTAAAAAATCAGCCGAAAGGATCGTGCTGGAATTGCGGGAAAAGCTTGGAAAGAAATTCTCAGGATCAAATATTCCCCCCTTGATAAACAATACATTGGAGCAGGATGCGTTGAATGCTTTGGTGTCTTTAGGCATCGCCCGGCCAGCGGCCGAACAGGCTTTAAAAAAGCTGTCACAGCAAGCCCCGGTACCACTAAAAATCGAAGATATAATAAAGCAAGTTTTAAAAATCCTTTAGCCTATAGTCAGGATCTCTACCTAACTAATTATTGAGGAAGTTTGACCAGGCAACTGCTTCAGATTATTATTTTCACGGTATGGATCCTTGCCGCAACGGTCGTCATCATGGCACCGGAAGGAGCATCTGCGCAGAATATTCCTGATACTACAAAACACACAACTTCATCCGACACACTGCATTACCCCATCCATGACCGCCGCGGCGATCAGCTGAGTAATTTCGATCCGAATCCCTTCAATCTGAAAAATCCTTCCAATCTTAAAGATTCGATTGAATATGATCCGAAGACGAATCTTTATTTCCTGATGGAAAAAATCGGCAATAAATATTACCGGACGCCTACAGCATATACTTACGAAGAATACAGCGAGCTTTTGGCCAAACAGTCGGAAGAAAATTATTTCAGGGAGCGGGCAGATATGCTGAGTGATCTCAACCATAAGCTGGATAAGCCAAAACTCAATATCAATAACAGTCTTTTCAACAGGCTTTTCGGAAATGGAAAAATTGACATCAAGCCGCAGGGAAATGTGGATATCCTCGCGGGGTACCAGGGACAGAATGTCCAGAATCCAACCCTTCCCGAAGCTGCACGAAAGACCGGGGGACTTGATTTCAATATGGATGCCAATGTGAATGTGCTGGGAAATATCGGGAGCAAACTCAAACTGCCGATTTCATATAATACCCAGGCTTCGTTCGACTGGATGAACCAGTTGAAACTGGAATATACCGGCAGCGGGGATGACATCGTCAGAAAGATCGAAGTCGGAAATACATCCTTTACAACGAAAAGCACATTCATGGCGAATGAACAAGCTCTTTTCGGTATAAAAGCACAACTGCAATTTGGAAAATTATTCGTTACCGGTGTTATCGCGAGCATGGCTGCACAGAGCCAGTCAACCACTTTACAGGGTGGTGCAGCAGTGACAACCTACCAATTCAAAGCGGATGATTATGATGAAAACCGAAACTTCCTGCTGGCGCAATTCTTCAGAAATGGTTTCAATAAAGCGATGTCCGACCTGCCCATTGTAACTTCCCAGGTGCAGATCCTCAAGATGGAAGTCTGGGTAACCAACAGGAACGGAGTTTCAACGCAGGCAAGGCAAATCGTAGGTCTGATGGATCTGGGTGAACCGACTCCCTATAACCCAGCCATACATACGGAAACGGGTCAGCCTTATCCATACAATGATGCCAACTCAGAGTATAGAAGTATCATTAATAATCCGGGGAGCCGAAATTCAACACAGGTAATTGGTGTTTTAGCGGGATTGGGATTGACACAGGTGCAGGACTATGAACAGGTGTATGCACGAAAACTCAGTACAACGGACTACACATACAATGCGCAGGTTGGATATATTTTACTTAACCAGACCCTGCAGCCCAATGATGTACTGGCAGTTGCTTTTCAATATAGTTACAATGGAAGGATTTTTCAGGTAGGAGAATTCTCACAGGATATTCCCCCGGATACCACGCTGGGAGCTGACCCCGGTGCACAGAAAGTGATTTATCTGAAAATGTTGAAAGCTACTGCACAGAGAACCACCCTGCCTATCTGGAACCTGATGATGAAAAATGTTTATACTTTAAGAACAGGTACAGGCAGTTTTTTATCGAATATTCAGTCAGACGGATTCCAGATGAATGTTCTCTATGAATCAGCCGGGGAAGGAACAAAAAGATATTTACCTGCAGGACCCAAAGCCGGGGTACCGCTCCTGTCAATATTAAATCTTGACCGGCTGAATGCGCATCTGGATCCGCAACCAGATGGTATATTTGATTATATAGAAGGATTTACGGTTGTATCGTCGCAAGCGAAAATCATTTTCCCGGTACTCGAACCTTTCGGAAAAGACCTTGATTCGCTGGCCTTTCCAGGAGCCCAGGCCATTGCAAATAATTATGTATTCTACCAATTGTATGATACGATAAAAGTGGTGGCGCAAACCTTTGCCGCGGTGGACAAATATTACCTGAGCGGTCAGGCTAAAGGAACTGCGAGTTCAGACGTATCGCTGGGAGCATTCAATGTGCCGCAGGGTTCAGTTAAAGTTACTGCAGGAGGACAAACGCTTCGTGAAAATATTGACTATACGGTTGACTATACCAATGGATCCGTGAAAATAATCAACCAATCCATCATCAACTCGGGTGTGCCGGTGAATGTGGCTTATCAAAATAATGCGAGTTATGGAACGCAACAACAGGGATTCATGGGATTGAGGCTCGACTATCTCGCAAAGAGTACGGCAACCGAATCATTTTCCTTTGGAGGAACCATTGAGCGATTGAATCAACGTCCGTATTTTACCAAGACAAATTATGGAGAAGATCCGATCCGCAATACCATGTATGGTGTGGATGTTAACTACCACTCACAATGGCCGGGCTTAACGAGATTCCTGAATAAATTCCTGCCTTCTTATTCTTCCAAAGAAATGAGTACGATATCGGCGGTTGGAGAAGCGGCTTATCTGCAACCGGGACATCCGCCACAGATCGGAACAGGAGGCGCCGGCACGATTTATATTGACGATTTTGAAGGATCAACCAGCTCCGTTGATCTGCGTTTTCCGATTACTGCCTGGGCGCTCGCTTCCACGCCTGCTGCCAGGTTTCCTGAAGGAAATCTTTTGGATTCACTTCCTTATGGATACAACCGTGCAAAAATGGCCTGGTATAATATTGAACCAACATTGCAGGATCCAACGGCCAGTAACAATCCGGTGAAGACCTATTATACCCACAGAATTTTGCCGACCCGCGTATTGTCCCCATCAATATTCAGTCCTTATTTCCAACCATCACACCGGAATTCGGACAGGCACAGCTGATCACTTTCGATGTATCTTATTTTCCTACCCAGAAAGGCCCTTATAATTTTGATACGAGACCAGGAAGTTTAACTCCCACCGGATTGCTGGCCAACCCGACAACCAGGTGGGGTGGTATCATGCGTGCGATCGACCAGACAGATTTTGAAACTTCCAATGTACAATACATTGAGTTCTGGATGCAAAGTCCGTTTTTTACTTCAACCGCGACTTCTTCTGGCGGACAATTATATTTGGACCTGGGTTCTGTTTCCGAAGACATTTTAAAAGACGGAAAGAAATTATATGAAAATGGTTTGAACACACCGAATATTCCGGCTGCGATGGACAGTTCATCTGTCTGGGGAAGAGTCCCATTCAACCCGGTACAGGCAACGAATGCATTCAGTACTAATCCGGGGGACCGGCCTTACCAGGATGAAGGATTTGACGGATTGAATGATGCAGGGGAGCAATGGAAATTCTCCAACTACCTGTCCCAGATGGCTCTTTTATTTGGTCCCGGTTCAGCTATCTATCAGAAAGCATTGGCGGATCCCGCAGGAGATGATTATCTCAATTACCGCGCATCGTATTATGATTCCGCGCAAGCGAATATCCTTGACCGTTATAAAAATATCAATAGCCCTGATGGCAATTCGCCCATTGCCGCACCGGGTGCAACCTACGTGGATGCGAGTACACTATATCCTGACCAGGAAGATCTGGATCATGATAATACGATGAATGAACTGGAGCAATATTTTGAATACACAGTTAATCTCTACCCCGGCGTCAAACCTGTAGGTGCAGAATTATGTTACGGATTCGAGAACGTTTACCAGGTTCAATGGGCGAGAATGAGGTCTGGTATCAGTTCCGTATTCCGATCACGGCCTTATACTTCGAATGTCGGCAACATGCCCGACTTCAAATCAATCCGTTTTATCAGGATGTATCTGTCGGGATTTACTGATTCTGTGGTTTGTCGTTTTGCAGAATTTCAGCTTATCCGTGATTCCTGGCGCAATTTTAATTATGAACTGGATACTACCGGTCAGTATATTCCATTGCCAGCGAATGACCCTACGAGTTTTGATGTTACCGCCGTAAATATTGAACAGAACAGTACGCGTACGCCAATACCTTATGTTATTCCACCCGGCATTGAAAGGCAGCAGCAGCTGAGTACAAACAATGTAAATATCTTGTTGAATGAACAGTCAATGAGTCTTCAGATCTGCGATTTATTACCAGGGGAATCCAGGGGTGTATATAAAAATACCAATTACGATTTGCGCCGTTATGGTACGATGGACATGTTTATTCATGCAGAAGTCCAGGGGAACCAGCATAATGGCTGATAGTATTAAAAACTATCAGCTGGCGGCTATCATCAGAATTGGAAGTGATTTTATAAATAACTATTACGAGGTCAGAATACCATTAATTATTACACCATGGGGGCCATCACAGATCGCAACAATCATATGGCCTGATTCGAATAACCTGAATCTGAATCTACAGCGGTTTGTAACATTAAAAGAAGACAGGAATGCTACTGGGAATTCATCCGGATTTTACCAGGAAATTGATACCACGAACCAACGTGCGTATTCCATGTATGGTAACCCCAACCTGGGGCAGGTGCAGGCCATATTCCTGGGTGTCGAAAATATTTCCAACGGAGTTAAATGCACGGAAGTATGGTTTGATGAATTAAGGCTTATGAATATTAACGATCAGGGAGGATATGCGGCCAACGGCCGCGTGGATGTAAAACTTGCAGACCTTGGAACGCTCTATATGTCGGGCAGTACGCAATCCGTAGGTTTCGGTTCAATCGATCAGAGCATCAATCAACGTGCACTCAGCAGTACTACACAATTAAATGCCGCAACGAATCTTGAACTGGGAAAACTATTTCCAAAAAGCGCAGCTCTTTCCATTCCGTTTTATGGAAGCGTATCGCAAACTGTAAGCAAACCGGAATATGATCCGTATGATCTGGATATTAAACTTCAGGATAAAATCAACCTGGCTCCTGCATCGGAGCGGGATTCCATTGAGCAGGAGGCATTGGATGTTACAACTGTCAGGAGTTTTAATTTCACCAATGTCAAAAGAGTTAATGTTAAAGCGAAAAAACTGAAGATCTGGAGTATAGAAAATTTCGATTTCAGTTATTCGTATACTCAGACGAATCACCATAATCCTATTGCATTGGAAGACAACCTGGATATTTATAAAGGCGGCCTCGGATATAATTTTGTGGGTACACCAAAATACTGGGAACCTTTTAAGAAAATTATTAAATCAAAATCGCCCTGGTATGCGCTTTTCAAAGAATTTAATCTGAACCCAGTTCCAGCTGTGATTACTTTCCGAGGGGATATTGTAAGGCAATTCGGCGTTTACCAGGCCAGAAATGTTGGTGGAGGTGAATACCAGATACCGGCAACTTTCAATAAATTTTTTACCATTAACCGGACATATGTATTGAGATGGGATATCACGAAATCACTGAATATTGATTTCTCCGCATTGAATAAAAGCTGGGTGGATGAAGATTCCGGTTATCTCAACAAAGCTCAGAGAAAACAGATGTGGAATAATTTCTGGAAAGGCGGCAGAACGATACAGTATAACCAGACTGCAAACTTTACCTATACTGTTCCGATGAATAAAATTCCAGCGCTCGACTGGACAACCATGCGCCTGGGTTATGGTTCTTCTTATCAGTGGACGGGTGCATCAACGTTGGCCACTACATTTGGAAATGCAATACAGAACACACAGAAAAAAGATGTTACGGCAGATCTTAGCTTCACGCGACTATATGCCAAGTGGCGATTGCTGCGCGAGCTGGATCAATCTGCAAAATCTCCGCCTCATAATAATTTGCCGGGAAGGAAGCAGGATAGTCTCCAGCAGAAAAAACCTCCTCAGGATTGATGAATCTGATTTGACACACCTGACTGGTTTTATGAAAGGCGTTGCCAGGATTCTAACTTCCCTGAAAGATGTTACAGTCAATTATTCTGAAGTCTCTGCATCGAGTATTTACGGATATATGGACAGTACGCAATTCCTGGGGATGAATTTAAAATCCAATGAACCGGGCTGGGGATATATTTTCGGTGCGCAGCCGGATACCAGTTTTGTAAACCGGCTGGCAACAAAAGGATTGTTATCCACGGATACCCTTTTCAATTTTCAGAACCAGTCGAGTTACAACCAGATCATTACGATTGCAGCGCAGATACAACCTGTGCGTGATTTGAATATTACTTTAAATTTGAGTAAGAGTTTTGGAAAAAATTATACTGAACTCTATAAGGATACAGCAGGCAGCAGCACTTTCGCCCGCCTCAATCCATATACTGCCGGAAGTTTCAGCATCAGTTATATTTCATTGAAAACACTTTTTGCCCCCAGTACTACAAACCAGATTTCATCTACTTTCCAGACTTTTGAAGATTACCGTCAGATCATCTCTGCCCGGCTTGGAGTGATGAACCCATATTCCGGAGGTCAGACAACAGGGGATGGATATGCACTGGGTTACGGGAAATATGCACAGGATGTTTTAATTCCGGCATTCATCGCAGCGTATAGTGGTCAATCTCCGGATAAGATTGCACTCGTTACGGAAGATAATCCGAATATAAAATTTAATCCTTTTTCAGGATACCTTCCAAGACCAAACTGGCGACTGAGTTACAACGGACTTGCACGCTTGCCCGGACTTAATAAAATTTTTACCAACTTCAGTATCACGGACGGTTATTCGAGCACGCTGAGTATGAATTCTTTTAATTCAAACCTGAATTTCCAGGATCCGTTTGGTATCAGGCAGCCTGGATTTATCGATACGCTAACCGGGAATTTTATTCCTTATTTCCAGGTTCCCAATATTACGATCAGCGAACAATTTGCACCGCTGATCGATCTTGATATGCAGTTTGTAAACCAGCTGCAGGCGAAATTCAGTTTCAGTAAATCAAGGCAGCTCAGTCTTAGCCTGATTGATTATCAGTTGAGTGAAACCCGTTCAACAGAGTATGTTTTCGGTCTTGGTTTCCGCAAACGCGGATTTCCGCTTCCCTTTCACTGGGAGGTCATGGGAAAGAACGGACTGTCAAATAAACTGGAGAATGATATGACCTTTCGGCTGGATATGAGTTTCCGCGACGATGCCACGACAAATAGTTACCTGGATCAGAATGCTGCTGTCCCTGTTGGCGGACAAGAGGTGATCAGCATTTCTCCTTCTATAAGTTATGTGATCAACAACCGGATCAATATGAAATTATATTTTGATGAGCGACAAACGATTCCCAAAATTTCAAGCTCTCCTCCCGTCACAACTACCCGTGCAGGAATTCAGATCAGGATATCTCTGGCTGATGTGGCGGCGCAACCGCAGAAAACTAAGTAAAGTGTGAGAGTGTGAGAGTGTGAGAATATAAAACGGCTCTTCATAAAAGCCTCACACTCTCACACTCTCACACTCTCACACTTGCTTAGCTCCCTAAGTTTAATCTTTATGTAAGTAAAAAGAGTTTGCCTGCGCAAGGCAGGTTATCTCCAGCTCGTTGATGCATACATGGGCTGGAAGTGTGGCGGCGAAGTAAACCACCTGCGCGATATCTTCAGCATGAAGAGGTTCATATCCTTCATAAACTTTTTTTGCTTCTTTTGCATCTTGTTTGAGTCTTACGAGAGAAAATTCTGTTTCTGCCGCACCGGGATTTACGACTGTCACTTTTATTTTATGCTGCAAGCAGGTCGATCCGCATAGCTTCTGAAATAGCCAGCACTGCATGTTTTGTTGCACAATACACATTGCCTTTCTGATATACCTGTTTTGCCGCAGTGGATCCGATATTTATAATATGACCACTCCGATGTGGAATCATGAAAGGCAGTACTGCTTTGGAAACATATAGAAGTCCTTTCAGATTTGTATCTATCATTGAATCCCAATCATCTATGGAAGCTTCATCAAAATTATCCCTGCCTAATGCAAGTCCCGCATTATTCAGCAGCAAATCAATTTTTTTCCATTCTTCCGGCAATGAACTGAAAGCTTTGTTCACCGCGGATCTGTCCGCCACGTCGAATGAAAGCACATAGACCTGGTTACCGAATTTTTCTTCCAGTATTTTTTTAAGTGCATTCAGTTTTTCTGTCTCTTCTGCCTGTAATAATCAGGTTATAATTGTTTGCTGAAAATTTATAAGCACAGGCTTCTCCAAAACCTGAACTCGCACCGGTGATGCAAATGATTTTTTTCACGATTGAATATTATTTGTTGAGAGAATTTTAACGGATAAGCACGACGGTTCCTTTTTTTGTAACCAGTTTGCCGGTATAATCGGTGCCCTGAACCATCCAGACATATCCCCCGACATCCTGGGGTTTTCCTTTGAAACTGCCATCCCACCCGCTTCCGATCCTGGTCGTACTATACAGGAGCATTCCGTTGCGGTTGTACACACGGAAATATTCAAGTTTCGATATACCCACAGGGATAGGACGGAAAATATTGTTAATGGAACTGCCCGGAGTAAACGCATTGGGCACAAAGATATCCGGAGCAGTTGTGAATACCTTAATGTTAATCGTATCATATGCAAAACATCCTGATTCTGTAAATGTCTTCATGATATAGGTCTGATTCTGACTCAGGGTGGCCACAGGATCCTGGATATCATTCCTGTTCAGACCAGTATTTGGATACCAGAGAAAAGATTGCGATCCGGATCCATTCAATTGCAGTGGCTGACCTACGACTATGGAAGTATCGTTCCCCGCAAATGCAATGATTTGAGGATTTACATTAATGACCACTTTCGAAACGCCTGGTTTTGGACAGCCTAAAGTATCATATACCAATAACTGGTAGGTCGTAGTCTGTAGCGGATAGACAAGCGGATCTAAAATTGCAGGATCACTTATATATGTTGAAGGAATCCAGACATAGCGGATACCTTTTGCAGTAGGCTTCAATCCTTGCTGTATCCTGGTAGCAGATCAACGTATCAGCACCTGCATTTGAATATGGATAAGGTACGGTTCTGATATTCACGGATCCTGTAGTAAAACACTTACCGATACTTGCGACTACATTGTAGGTGGTGACGGGCGCAGTTGGAAATGCATGCGGGTTTTTTAAACTGGGATCATCCAGTGATGCGGCGGGTGTCCAGCTGAAATATAATCCGTCACCAGTGGGATTTAATATGGCCGTATCACCCAGACAAATCGTGGAATCATTTCCGGGATTGAGTATAACGTGGTCCACTACACGAACAAGCAATGAATCACTGTTGATACAACCCGACTGATCAAGAGTAGCGGTATAGTAAGTAGTTATTTTTGGATACACTAATGGATCTGCAGTGCTGGGGTTAATCATATTCGCGGAAGGAGACCAGGTAAAATTTCCATATCCAACCGCATGCAGCTGAAGGGTATCAATATTACAGATCAGGGTATCGCGGAATGGAAAAAAGATGGGCGGTTTATCAGTAATATGAACCGTCTGATCCACCGTATCCTTACAACCCTTGCTGTTTGCAACGATAAAACTGACATTCTTCATTCCCGAATCGCTGTATTTCCAGGAAGGGTTTTGCAGCGTCGATGTGTCACCGGTAGTTGTATTGTCACCAAAATTCCAAAACCAGGATGAGACCTTTCCGTATTTGGTTTTCGTTGTATCAAAAAATAAAACCGGGTTGAGTATGCAGGTTCCAAGAGAGGAAAATCCTGGAAAAAAGCCAGGGAAAACGCTCATCAGTGTACTCGCACTGTCCGTGCAGGGTTCATCTTTATTCACATAAAACTTTACCGGATAAACACCGGTATCAGGAAAGGTAAAAGTTGGTGTAGCCAACGTACTGGTATCTGTAGTAGAACCCGGCACTCCAAAGTCCCAGTAATAAGAATGTATCAGGGGGGATGAAGCGGCTTCATTGTGAAAACTAAAATCGAATCCGTTGCAGGTTATATAATTTGGATTGAGATCAGCAGAAGGGAAATCGCAGCGGTCATCCACATGAATAATAAAGTCTTTTCTGTGGGCAGATATTTGCGTACCGGCACGGAATTCTCTTACCAGTACACAAACAACATAATCTCCGCCCGTGGGTGCGACACCTGAAATGAGGCCGGTAGTTCGATTGATGGTAACACCTGGTCCAAGCGGCAGGGTTCCCGAAAAACCTGCCTGGTATCCGAGGGGAATCCATGATGTTGGCGGACCAGGATTGTTTACAATTGCATTATTTATTCCGCCGCCATTGTATCCGGTAGCGAATTCATAAGTCAGTGAGTCCCCGTCGGCATCCGTTGCACTGTAGTCGAGCTTAAATCTTTTATTCTGACAAATAAGTACGGTATCCTTTATCCCGAAATCAGGGTTCGAGTTGACACCCGTCGCACCAACAGAATTCGTTCCCTGGATCTGGCAGAAATAAGAAGCGCCAACATTTACATTAGGTGTCAAATTGCTGATCCCATCGATCCTGCAGCAGCGTTGGAAGATGACCATATATCCTACGGGATCTTTTGGAATTTCAATGATCGTCGTATACTCACGGATCCAGTAACAAACAGGGGATGGATTTACGATGCAGGGACTTGGCGAACCCAGGTTAATCTGATAACTGCTGCTCAGGTTAGCGGAGACATCGCTGAATAAGGAACCATTTGAAGTTTTGTAGATACCCATTATTACAGAATTCTCGAGCTGGCCTAAAGTAGACTGACAGCTGATGAATAAACGAAGCCGTAATTGGTAACGGTCATAATTGGCCTGGGTCGTTGAAGGCCCGAGATAGGAGTAATGAATTTCTCCTCCTTTTATATGTTTGCTGTAACCCGTGAAGGTAAGCATGATAAGAAAAACGGACAGGAGCAGTATTTGTAAAATTCTGTGCACGATAGGGTAACTGCTTTAGATTAAATGTGAATCTGTTCCAGGAACTGATCAATAAAAGAATTACACAGGCTTGTATTTTCGATCATGCCCATGTGGGCGGTATTTTCCAGAATATGAATATACGAAATTTGGGGTAAATGGCATTGTTCCAGTGCGTCTTTAAGAGGAACGGCTTTGTCTTCTTCTCCCATAATAAATAGTACTGGTTTGGTGATCGATTTCAATATTCCGGTAGTCGCCGGTCGTTGTTTCATGGCATTCAGATAAAGTACGAGCGAATCAGGTTCAAAGTTGGCGTAACGGATAATCAACCTGCGAATTTCTTCAGGATGACCTGATTTAAAATATTCAGAAAACAATCCGGGTATGGCCTGTTCCACAAATAAACTGGCTCCGTTTTTTTGAATGAACCGGATATTTTTATCCCTCGCTTCTTTTTTTTCTAAACTATCGGCATATGAACTGGAATGAAAAAGGCCAAGAGCAGCGATCTTATCCGGATATTTTTCTGCAAAGGCCAAAGAAATATATCCTCCCATACTATGGCCGATCAGGGCCATCTTCGAAATATTTTCATTTTCAATAATGGCCAGCAGGGCCTCTGCAAAATCTTTTATTTCCGGGAGGGATTTGTTAAATGCAGAGCGGCCGCTTCCCGGAAGATCCGGAAGGATCCATTTGTATTTGTCTTCTATGCCTGTCAAAAGAGGATCCCAAATTCTCCGGTCTTCTGTAAAGCCGTGTACCAGCATCACGGGTTTACCTGATCCTTTTATTTCATATTCCAACAATTCACCCCTGAACAGTAAGCTTTTTTGCATGATTCCGGTTTTTATACAGATGGTAACTACGGAATATTATAATAACAAGGATTGGTAATACGGCCATATTCATTCTTTGCAATCCAAAAGGAAATCCAATGAATAAAAGGGCTCCAAGTATTGCTGTTATCAGGAAATAATATTTCACCCAGGCTGCTTTTTTTCGAATGAAAAATACTGCAATGATATGGGTTGGCAATGCCCACAAAATATTTATATTATTTCTGCACACATTGTCTATTCTTCCCAGCCACATATATGTCATCAGTAAACCGATCAGTCCGAGTAGAGTAAAAAATAAAAAGTCAAAAATTAAAAGGCCTGTAACTGCAGCGGGGTTTTTTCTTAAAAAATAAAGGCATACACTTAATATAAGCAAGAGGATAAAAAAAAGCATCGGCGTAAACCAACCGGCGTTTATTTTTGTGGGGGGAAATTGAAGCAATGTTTTCCTTTCAACCACCATGGGTTTGCTTCCTTCATGTGCACTATCCATTCCTTCGTATAAATAGTCGGGTAAAAAATGAATGGCTTCGATATTCGTCGGTTTGATATCAAGATTTTTTCCAAGCAGTATGTCGATCCCAAATTCAGGCCAGTCCTGATGTTCGCGTTCCAGGTATTTATGAATCATATCCCTGAAGCTCATGCCGGGACCACTTATGGTGCTTTCTGCTGCATGGGGAACGACGGAACTGTTTACCGGAAAAATATCTTTATAAATCAATGAGTCAGTCGTATTGGATTCTATTATACGTGCAGCCCTTGTGGTGCAGTTATCCGTAAGAAAATAATATTGGTAGAGGCGGTTTTCATCCATTGTATTTTTTCGGAGCGACTCGTAGAGCCGGTTTTTTTCTTCGCAGGTTAAATTCAGGATTTGCGCCACCACGTTGCGGTGTTCATATTCATATTCCATCATGAAATCCTTAAAAGTGGAAGCTGACAGGGAGTATAACATGATGCCACGAGTGAAATAAAAATAGAACATCGGGTCGCTGTCGTCGAAAGTGCCGTAGTTATAAACGATGTCCATTCCTCTCCGGGTATCCCTTATCCGAATAGCGGTATGACCAAATAATGAATACAGTTCATTTCCCGGTGAACAGGTGAGCAGGCTGATTTCCATAGTACAGGAATCATTGTTCACCTGGGCACGGGATGAAATAAAACAGATAAAAAATAAAAAAAAGATAACCGTCCGCTTCATCCGCATTTTATTATTGAAAGAAAAATGATGGTTTTATTCAGCGGCTGTAATTAGGCGATTCGCGGGTGATTTCAATATCATGTGCATGGCTTTCCTGCATACCGGCATTTGTGATTTTGATGAATTGTGCTTTCTGAAGCGCAGAGATATTTTTTGCCCCGCAGTAACCCATGCCTGCTCTCAATCCACCCACATACTGCTGAACCACTTCACTCAGGTTTCCTGTAAATGCAACGCGGCCTTCAATGCCTTCAGGCACCAGTTTTTTTATGCCATCTTCTACGTCCTGGAAATATCTGTCGCTGCTTCCCTGGGTCATGGCCCCCAGGGAACCCATACCTCTGTATTGTTTGAATTTTCTTCCTTCGAAGATGATTGTGTCGCCCGGGCTTTCTTCAGTTCCGGCAAAAACGCTGCCCATCATAACCACATTGGCTCCTGAAGCGATGGCTTTCACAAGATCTCCGGTATAACGGATACCACCGTCCGCAATCAGCGGAATGCCCAGCGGTTTGAGTACGGAAGAAGCTTCCATGATTGCAGTGATTTGCGGAACACCGGCACCGGTTACAATACGTGTTGTACAAATTGATCCGGGACCAACACCTATTTTCACGGCATCGGCGCCTGCTTCAGCCAGGGCCTTTGCGCCGGCGGCTGTGCCGACATTTCCTGCGATGACCTGTAATTTTGGAAAATTCTTTTTTATTTTTTTCAGGGCATTCATTACACCGGTATTATGTCCGTGCGCACTATCGAGGCAGGCTACGTCGACACCAATATTCAGGAGAGCTGCCGCGCGGTCAAGCAGGTCAACGGTGATACCCAGTGCTGCGCCTACGCGCAATCGGCCGAAATTATCTTTTACGGCATTGGGAAAACTGGAAAGCTGCAGTATATCGCGATAGGTGATAAGTCCGATGAGTTTGCCGGATTTATTTACAACAGGGAGTTTTTCAACTTTATATTTCCGCAGAATGGTTTCCGCCATTTTAAGGTCGGTCCCTTCGGGTGCAACGATGAGATTATCCTTCGTCATTACTTCCCGGATCTTTCTCTTTCTGTCTTCTTCAAAACGGAGATCGCGGTTGGTGAGGATGCCCACGAGTTTCTGGTGATCATCGATGATTGGGATTCCGCCAATTTTATTTTCTTTCATCAATATGAGCGCATCACCAATCGTTGCGTCAGGGTTCAATGTAATCGGATCGATAATGAGGCCACTTTCACTGCGTTTTACTTTCCGCACCTGTTCAACCTGTTTTTCTATGGGCATGTTTTTATGCAGGATGCCAATGCCTCCTTCGCGGGCCAGTGCGATAGCCAGGGTTGCTTCAGTAACTGTATCCATGGCTGCCGAAAGCATGGGAATATTTAAAGTTATTTTTTTTGTTAAGTTGGTCTGGATATCAGTTTCCCGCGGAAGTACTTCAGAATAAGCGGGTAACAATAATACATCGTCGAACGTGAGGCCTTCACCAAAAAATTTGGGGGGAGGGTGGTCTTTGCGGAATTTATTCTTGCCATGTGCAAAGATAGTGCAAGGGATAAATTGGGTCCAAATTCAATTTAGTTGACAGATGACCGTTGACCGTTGACCGTGGATCGTATATCGTGGATCGCTAATCGATGAACCATTCACGATACACGAACAGGTATTAGGCTTTGAGCTTTAAGCTTTAAGCTTGCTTCAGTCTGTAAATCCGTCCGGGCATACTGCAAATCAGGTTCTTCATTTCGAGTTCAAGCAAAGCGCCTGCATTACGGCTGTTTGGAAAGCCGGTCATCGAATTGATAACATCGATATGCATATTTTCTCTCTCTTTTAAAAGATTCATGATGCGTTGTTCCGGTTCAGTAAGTGTGATGAATAAATCGCCCTGCAGGTTTTCTTTAGGTGTTATTTTTTCTTCCCAACCCATCATTTTTACAAGACCCTGCGCATTTTCCAACAGGGTGGCCTGATTATTTCGAATCAGCCAGTTGCAACCCGCGCTTTTGAAATCGGTTGTTCTTCCGGGAAAGGCAAAAACTTCTTTATGATATCCATTAGCCAGATCAGCTGTAATCATGCTGCCGCCTTTCACCGCGGTCTCTGTTACAATGGTGCAATCGCTGATGCCCGCAACAATGCGGTTCCTGATCGGAAAATGGTGTTTGTCTGCCTTAACATGACTGATATATTCAGTGAGCAGTCCTCCCTGTTTTAGCATTTGTTTAGAAAGCTGCCCGTGCTCCGGAGGGTAAAGTGAAGCCAGTCCGTGAGCAAGAACTGCAACGGTTGAAATTCCCTGTTTCAAGGCACTCTTATGTGCAATAACATCGATACCAAATGCGAGCCCGCTGACGATTAGCGGATCGTAAGGTGTCAGGTCCTGGATGAGTTTTTCAGTTACCTGTTTTCCATAATCAGAATTTCGACGGGTGCCTACTATTGAAATCGAGCGTAAGGGATTGAGTCCTGCATTTCCTTTGTAATAAAGAAGGATGGGAGCATCGTATGCAGTTAATAATCTTTGCGGATAATCAGGATCAGTGAATGTGAGAGCCCTGATCCCATAACGTTGTAAAAAAGAAATTTCTTTTTCTGACCCATTAAAATCCCTGAAAGTTTTAATTGACCGGGCCCGGATTTTACCAATGCCTTCTATTTTTTCCAGTGCCTCGATGGTGGATTTGAAAATGGCTTCCGCAGACCCGAAATGCTGGAAAAGGGTTCTTGCGTGAATACACCCAACCTGCGGAACCCGCGTGAGACTTATGAGGTAAAGAAGATCGGGATGCATATTATTTTTCCAAATCTAATTGTACATGGAAAAATAAAAATGTTTGAAACACGGTTGTCGATAACGTTTTTTTCACTTAGGAAATTGGTTATGGTTATGGGTTATGGGTTATGGGTTATGGGTTATGGGATATGAGATATGAGATATGGGTTATGAGATATGGGTTATGGGTTATGATTGGCAGTCACACTACCACACTACCACACTACCACACTTGTTTTAAGTGTTAGTTAGTTTTTAGTACTTTAAGTTCCGTCCTTCTGTTCAGTGCTCGTCCTGCTTCAGTTGTATTTGGACTTACAGGTTCAGTTTCTCCAAATCCTTTGAAAGATAATCGCCGTGGATCGATGCCTTTGGTTTTTAAATAATTTACGACGGACTTAGCCCTGTTTTCCGAAAGCAAAAGATTATCAGTTGTTTTACCGGCATTATCTGTATAACCATTAATCTGAATGGTCACAAGCGGGTTCTCATTCAGCAATCTGACTACATCGTCGAGTTCGATCTGCGAAGCTGGTTTCAGATCGTACTGATTTACATCAAAGAAAATATTTTTTAAAATGATACTGGCATTTGCTTCGATCGGCTGAAGCGGAATGTCCATTTGATATACGGAATCAGAAGAAGGATTGGAAAGCATGAAATTTGAAGAATAAAACAAATAGCCTTTGCGATTGACATTAAATGCATAATCACTTCCAACCGGCAGCGTGGTAAGATAATTTCCTGTTTCATCCGTCTGCAATTTGCTGACAATTCGTTTATTTTTTAAGTCACCCAGTTCAACAGAAGAAGGAAGTCCTTTGCCTGTTTTCTTGTCATATACTTTTCCTTTCACCCAGAAAGTTTTTGAAGGACGAATATCATTCCGCAATTCAAATGTATAAATATCAAGCTGACCCTTTGTGTCTGCTCTGTCGCTTGCAAAATATGCTGTCTTGCCGTCGGCTGCAACTACAATGCTGCCTTCGTTTTCTATTGTATTGATTGGATATCCGAGATTTTCCGGTATGCCCCATTTACCGTCTGCATTTCTTCTTACCATAAAAAGATCCGACCCTCCGTAACCTGGCAGACCATTTGAAGTAAAGTAAAGCGTGTTATTATCCGCGTGAATAAAAGGCCAGCTTTCATCACCAGACGTGTTGATATTCGGGCCCATATTTTCAGCAGGCAGCCAGTGACCGTTTTCATTTCGGTGACAGACGTAAATATCATTTCCTCCAAATCCGCCGGGGCGGTTACTTGTAAAATACAAATCTCTTTTATCCGGAGAAAGTGAAGGTGCTGATTCAAAAAATTCAGTATTAAAATTCCGTCCGAGATTTTCCGGAGTACTCCAGCCATCAGCTGTCTGGTAAGAAATAAATAAATCACAGCTTCCGAATCCGTCCGGAAAATTACACCCTGTAAATATCAGCCATTGCCCGTCTTGTGAAATATTAAGCGCTCCTTCATTAAAGCTGCTGTTAATATTACCGGCAAGAGGTTTGGCTTTTGTCCATCCGCTGTCCAGTCGATACGACTCATAAAAATCTTCATTATTATCATTTACCCTTCTGGTAAAAATCAAATGCTTGCCATCGAGGCTGATACTGGGGAAATATTCAGATACAGGAGTATTGATACTGTCGCCCATATTCCTTGGTGTCGAAAACATAATCATTAAGATTTTTTTTCGCTGCATAATCAATTGCAAACTGATAGGTTCTTAAACGGCCCTCTGCGAGCAGGCGTGAAGATTCTTTCAGGTTTGGAATACTGTAAAAATAATTGGCAGCATCGTATGCTTCCCTGAATTTACCCATGCCTGCCAGCGAAATTGAATACCCCAGACTGAAATCTTTAAAATAAATACTGTCGATGGATCTTGCCATTTTGAAATTTTCGTATGCTTCCTGATAATTTTTTAATTCTACATATATACCTGCCATTGAAAGATAAGCGTCTTCATAATCGGTTATCGACTGCGACGGCTTTTTTAAGTGTTTCAAGTCCTTCCTTCAGATGATCATTATAAGCGAGTTCATTTGAAGCTTCGAATAATTTTACAGCCTGGGGATCAATTTTTGACGCATCATATTGGGCATTTACCCGGATGGCAGCGAATAGAAAGAATACTGTACAGATTGATTTCATTGGGAGCATGAATGCAAAAATACGCCTAAAGCCTAAAGCTCAAAGCCTAAAACTTATTCGTGAATCGTATATCGTTCATCGTGGATCGATAATCGATAAACGTTACACGACCAACCGCCAACCAATTCATGGCATATGAATATACTTATGTAGCTGAATCGAAAACTCCCAACGGGGATTGTCCATTATATATGAGGAAATCAGGGGTGTAATGGTTTCTCTTTTACTCCATTCCGGTTGTAAAAAAAGTTTGCATGCGGAGCTTACTTTTTCCGCATAGGATTCAGCCCATTTAAAATCGGATGGATGGTAGATCACTACTTTCAATTCATCTGCTTTTTCGATAGGATCCTGTAGCGGATGTTTGAATTTTTTTGGTGATAGACATATCCAGTCCCATTCTCCGCTGAGGGGATAAGCCCCGGAAGTTTCGATATGCGTTTGAAAACCTGCTTCATGAAGTTCATTGGTTAACGAAAGGCAATCATGCATCAGGGGCTCCCCGCCAGTGACAACGGCTATTCTTGCAGGATATTTTTTTGCAAGAGCTACCATTTCTGAAACTGTTTGCATGGGATGTGCCGATGCATCCCAACTTTCTTTTACATCGCACCAGACACAACCCACATCACAACCGCCGAGACGGATAAAATAAGCTGCTTTACCCTGATGAAACCCCTCGCCCTGTATTGTGTAAAAGGCTTCCACCAGGGGCAGTGACTGAATACCGGATATGATGGATTCTGATTTCATGATTAATACTTACGCTTCAATGCAGTAAAAGTATTTTTCATCAGAGCCGCCCTTGTCATTGGTCCGACACCACCGGGAACGGGTGTGATAAAACTGCATTTAGGAGAAACTTCTGCAAAGGCCACATCTCCCTTTAATGTAAATCCCGATTTTTTTGAGGGATCCGGTATGCGCGTGATACCCACATCTATTATTACCGCCCCTTCTTTAACCATATCAGCGCGAACAAATTCCGGCTTGCCGAGAGCTGCTATAATGATGTCACTCTCTGCACATATTTCTTTGAGGTTATGAGTATGTGAATGACAAAGCGTGACAGTACAATTACCCGGGTTGGTATTTGTACTGAGCAGGATGCTCATCGGCCTTCCAACAATATTACTCCTGCCAATTACCGCAGCTTTTTTGCCGGCAGTTTTTATTTTATAATGTTCCATTAAAAGCATGATACCATGAGGTGTAGCGGAAATAAAACTGGGAGAACCCAAAACCATTTTCCCTACATTAACCGGATGAAATCCGTCCACATCCTTTGAAGGATCGATTGCAAGGATAACCTTTTCATCAGAAATATGTTTGGGCAGCGGAAGCTGCACCAGTATCCCGTCCACATCCATATCCTCATTTAAATCTTCGATAATCGAAAGAAGTTTGGATTCACTGATGGAATCTTCCAGACGAAGCAGGGTGGATTTAAATCCTATCTCTGCACAGTCTTTTACTTTTGCTGCCACATAGGTTTCGCTGGCCCCATCGTTGCCAACGAGCACAGCAGCTAAATGCGGGATTTTTTTTCCTTCCGCCACGAGCGCGGCGGCATCCATTTTCAATCTTTCTTTTATCAAACGGGAAACGAACTGGCCATCTAAAATCTGCATTGTGCAAATATACTTCAACCCGTTTTAATACTCTTTCTCAAAGGTCTTTTTACTGTTCTAATTTTTTGGCTCAGTGATAATTTGCATTCAGCCCGTAATGAAATGAAATATATCGTGAAATTTTTGTTTTGTCTTGTCATCTGTATGAAAGGAATGGCCCAGCCTTATCATTTACAATCAGAAACTGCTTATATATCTGCAGGTGCATACAGTACTCATTTTAATGATGTCTTTTCTTTTATATCCAATCCCGCTTCTCTCGGAATTACAGGAGGATTTTCATGCGGCATATTGGCCGAAAGAAAATGGATGCTGAAAGAACTGGATAATTGTGCATTTGCAGTTTCCGGTAATGTAGGAAGAGGAGGTTTTGGTATTTTATTTCAACAGAGCGGCGACATAGACTACAATGAAAGATCACTGGAACTGGCTTATGGAAAAAATCTCGGGAAAGTGGAAATGGGTATCCGTTTTAATTATTTGATGGGATGAAGCCCTGGGATACCAGCGTATTGGTTTTGGGAATTCCGGTATCAGTATGAGATTTCATATATCCGAAAAATTTATAACAGGATGGGAGATCGGTCTCCCGGTTTTTGGGAACGCGGGTAAAACAAATTCAGAAAAAGGTCCGCAATTATTTAAAACAGGGTTTGGATATGAATGCACAGAGAATTTATTACTGGCATTTCAGATTGTTAAAGTCACCGGGCTTCCGTTAAATGTAATTCCTTCCCTGGAATATCATTACAATGAGCATTTCTTTTTTTCATTTGGTATAAACAGTGATACAGGATCTCCATTTTTCAAATCGGGTTGGAAGAAAAATAAATTATGTATTCAGATATATACAATTTATGAAACAGTACTGGGATTTAGTCCCGGACTTCTGATTATTTGGGAGAACAAAAAAAAGAAGGAGTAATAATTATGAGATGTCCTCTTTTTATTTTCCTGTTCATTATTTTTTGTTTGTCTGTGAAAGCCCAGAGCAATGAAACATCCAATAACCGGACCGCACAACTGGAAGCCCATGGCAGAAAAAAATGACGCAGAACCGGAGGATGATTCATATGAATTGGATCTCGATTATTTCAGCAGGCATCCTTTGAATCTGAATACTGCAGACGAAGAAGATCTGATTCAACTTCATATGCTGGAAGTATTACAGGTAAAAAATTTTATATCATACAGAAAATTATTGGGACTCCTGCTTAGTATTTATGAACTTCAGGCCATACCGGGCTGGGATATCGGAACGATTCATAAGCTATTACCATATATAAAAATTGGCCGCGATGAGTCAATTTATTCAGCATTGAAAGAAAGATGGAAAGGAGGTGATGCAGTTGTCTTAATACGTACTGCGCAGGTGATTGAAAAAGCAAAAGGATTCATGAAACCTGTTAAACCCGGGAATTCCTATTATGAAGGGAGCGCACAGAAAATTTTTATCCGTTATACCTATAATTATAAGCAATTACTCGCTTTTGGTTTTACGGGAGATAAAGATGCCGGAGAGCCGTTTTTCAGAGTTGCCCAGCGGTATGGGTTTGACTTTTATTCATTTAATTTTTTTCTTCGGCATGCAGGCGTGATACGTTCTTTGGCAATAGGAGATTTCACCGTGAATATGGGTCAGGGACTGATTCAATGGCAAACGACGGCTTTTACTAAAAGCAGTCTGGTGCTTTCCATTAAACGCGAGGCAGATTGTTTGAGACCGTATCATTCGGCGGGTGAATTTAATTTTCACAGGGGACTTGGAATCACGTTACAAAAAAGAAACTGGCAATCAACCTTATTCATTTCCTTACAAAAGATAAGTACCAACCTGGAGCCGGATTCCACAGGAATAGAAGACCTGTTTAGTTCTTTTCAAAACAGTGGTTATCACCGGACTCCGGCCGAAATAGCTGACAGAAATAATAGCAATCAGTTTTCTGCAGGAGCAAATATCCGTTATTCAACCAACCGTTTTTTAATTGGATTCAACTGGGTGCAATTTCAATTCAGTCGTCCTTTTCAAAAAAGAGATGAACCATATAATTTATACAGTCTCAAAGGGAAAAGACTGACAGATTGCAGTCTGGATTATAATTATACCATTCATAACCTTCACTTGTTTGGAGAGCTTGCAACAGATCATGGATTTCGAATGGCGTTTGTTCAGGGAGCGCTGATAAGTCTGGGCGAAAATATTGATGTGAGTTTTCTGTACCGGAATATATCTCCGTCCTTTCGATCACTATATAGCGATGCTTTTACTGAAAACAGTATTCCAAATAATGAAAAAGGATTTTATACGGGACTTTCTTTTAAGCCTGTAGCAGGGTTGCAGGCAACCATGTATTATGACTTATTTGTTTTCCCCTGGCTGAAATACAGGGTAGATGGCCCGTCTGGCGGAAGAGATTTTCTTTTTCAGTTAGCATATCAGCCTGATAAATTTTGGAGACTAACTACACTGTATAAAAATGAAAGGAAGACTGCAAACTCCGAATTGTTAAATGAAAGAACGCATGGTTTAGTTGAACCGCTAAAAAAAAGATGGCGTATAGATTCAGATTACACGATCTCGAAATCTTTCAGTTTCAGCAGCCGAATGGAATTTGTATGGATAAGCATTTCCGGAACTAAATCAACACAAGGCTTTCTTGGAACAGCGGGATTTGCATTCAGAAAATCCGGATTATCAGGAAATATATCAGTCACAATTTTTGATACGCAGGACTATGATACGCGGATATATATTTACGAACCTGATGTAATGTATAATTTTTCTTTGCCTGCTTACTATGGAAGGGGATTACATTATTATTTAAATCTGCATAAGGATTTCAGCCGCTTAATTCCGAATAGAAGCAAACATTTTAAATTGTCAGGTTGGTTAAAATGGAGTCAGACATATTATCCCGGATCTGTCTCCATCGGTAGCGGCCTGGATGAAATTGCCGGAAACAGGAAATCTGAAATAAAGGTACAGATTCTGATTCAATGGCAATAATTGATCAGTGTAATAAAAATGATATGAATTCTAATTATAGAATGATTTGATGAGGCTGTCTTATTTTTGCATAAATAATTACCAATGGCTGAGCAGACCAACAATCAATTGAATATAGAAATCAGCGAAGAAGTAGCCGAAGGTGAATACGCCAACCTCGCGATTATTACACATTCGCACGCTGAATTTGTGATTGATTTTGTGAATGTGATGCCCGGGACGCCTAAAAGCAAAGTAAAATCACGCATTATTTTTACTCCGCAACACGCTAAACGATTTATGAAGGCGATGACCGAAAATATTCTGAGGTTTGAAGGAACCAATGGTAAAATTCAGGATTTGGAAGAAGTTACCCTCCCCATGAACTTTGGCGGACCTACTGCCCAGGCCTGATTCAATCTTTTTTGCTTCAATTCAGGCTTATTTTCTTGTCCCAGATCAATATAAGTTTAATTAATATATATGGTCATCCCTTTAAATTGTTTATTTAGAATAGATATGCGGGATTATCAAACAGATATATTTTTTAATAATGCATTATCGATTCATTTCAAAAACTGGCTTTTGACCTCAACAAATTAAAGATTATTTAATAGTTTGGCTATAATTTGTTAATTATTCAAACAGTTTATCAAACCTTTTGAAAGTTTATATATGTGTTATTTTTTGACCAGCCAGAGAAAAAAATGAGATGTTTTATTTTAGTAAGATGTAACCTGCTGATAAATACCAATTTACATTATCTATAAAATCCGGGTCCTTTTAATTGATTGCAGCGATTAAGGATTTGATATTGTCTAATTATGAAAAAGGGAGTATTTAACATTTTTTTTTGTTGGATATAAAACTTCCCTAATTTACACGATCTAAATTCAAAACTTTCAGTCACATGAGAAAATTTCTAACACTGTTAGCGGTGCTAGTGCTATTGGGCTCATTAGCATTTTCGCAATCCAAGGTAATTACAGGAAAGGTGACAGATCAAGCGGGACAGCCGGTCCCGTTTGCAACAATTAGAATTAAAGGTTCGAAGATTGGAACGAGCGCCGATGCGGATGGTTACTACACGATCAAAGCAACTTCTGCCGAAACATTAGTTATTACGGGAACGGGCATAACTGCCAAGGAAGTTGCTGTTGGTGATGTAACCACACTGAACATTGCGGTTCAGCACCAGGCAACCAGCCTCTCAGAAGTGGTTGTTACTTCCCTGGGTATCCAGAGACAAAGTAAGGAGCTGGGATATTCCACGGCAAAAATCAGTACGGGTGAATTGACTCAGGCAAGAGTTGTTAATGTGGGAACAGGTCTTGCCGCCAAAGTGTCGGGACTTGAAATAAATCTGGTTAACAATAGCGTAAAGCCTGACATCAGGGTCACTTTGAGGGGTGATCGTTCCATACTTGGAAATAATGAAGCCCTGTTGGTTTTTGATGGTATTCAGTTGCCCATCACCTATCTGGCAACATTGAATCCTGATGATATTGCAAACGTAACCGTTTTAAAAGGAGCTGCAGCCTCTGCGCTCTACGGTTCTGCAGCTTCCAACGGTGTGTTGATTGTTACCACCAGAAAAGGAAGGTCTAAACCTCAGATCACTTTCAGCAGTACAGTGAATTTTGAATCCATTGCTTACTTACCGAATTTCCAAAATGAGTTTGGACAGTATGGCGGGGAAGGCAACAACAATCCGATTTCTGCAAATCCCTATGCTGGCGTGGTAGGAATGTCAAGCACACCTTATGTTGTTTATGTTCCATACGAAAACCAGAACTATGGACCGAGGTTTAACGGACAAAAAGTTCCCCTGGGAGCTCCGATCCGGGTATACAGCGCAGATGGGTCTTCTTATACTATACAGCAGGACTCCATCAATTATAGTGCTCAACCGAATGCAAAGTCCGGATTTTTCAATACCGGCATTCAAACGCAAAACGGTGTAACCTTTGCCGTTGGAGACGATAAAAGCAATTTTTATATTTCTTTCCAGGATGTAAACTCCAAAGGAATTATTCCGGATGATGTGAGCCGGAGAGACAATTTCCATATAAATGGAAGCAGAACAGATGGTATGTTCAGTGCAAACTATAGTTTAAATTACACGATCACAAATACCAATACAACCGCCGGAAGCGGGGTACCATTCAGGTGGGGTACTACTCCATACTATGCTAATTCTTCCGGGCTAATCCCAGGTTATACCGGGGGTGGTTCTTATTTTCAAAATCGTCCATTATACTGGAATATCATCAATCAGCCTGCTGATGTGAATCTGAAAAATTACAGCAACCTGAATGATCCATTTGCCAACCCGAACGGATATTTTAATGCTTATTATGGAAACCCATGGTGGCAGATTTATAACTCCAGGCTTGCTGAAAGCCAGGCGGATCTTCTTGGAACGATGGCCCTGGATCTGAAACCTCTCAGCTGGCTTGATTTGAACTACCGGGTGAGTATCGCGAGAGATGATTATAATAATAAATATACCCAGGCCGGAATCACATTCGCTCCCTGGGCTATTGCGGATACTTTGGGATCCGGAAATATTCCTTCCTCCGTTAGAGTACTTATCTCCTTCAGAAGGGGATGGTCAAAGTTTTAACCAGACAATCAACAGTGAATTCCTGATAGCAGGCACAAAGACTTTCGGGGATTTTAATGGTAAGCTGATACTCGGTGTCACAGTTAATTGCCAACTCCATGAACATACAGGCGATGTCGGCAACTGCGCTTACCATTCCCGATTTTTACAATATCAGTAACCGTATAGGGACTCCTACCGTTACTCAATACACAGAACAATCCAGGGTTTTCGGAGTATTTGGTGACCTGACGGTTGGGTATAAGAACTTTTTATACCTGCATGGTTCCTTGAGAAATGACTGGAATTCATTGCTTTCCCCTGCAAATCGCTCTTATTTATATCCGGCAGTTGACGCTGCCTTCGTATTTACGGATGGGATCAAATCAATGTCAAACAGCAATTTCTTAAGTTTTGGTAAACTGCGTGCTGCGATCAGCCAGACAGCACAGGTGAGTATCGGGCCATATCAGTTGCAAAACACATTTGCAACAGGTTCAGGTTATCCATTCGGAAGTACAGCTGGGTATACGGTTGTACCCACATTTGCAAATCCCGATATTAAACCCGAAATCAGCCTGGATGAAGAAATCGGGTTAGATCTCGGATTTATAAATAACCGGATCAATTTTTCAGTAGCGGTTTATAAAACAAATACCACCAACCAGACCATTCCAATCTCTATCTCGGCAGCGACTGGTTATACCACTGCCCTGGTAAATTCTGGAGTAATGCAAAACCAGGGTATTGAACTGGATTTAAAATTCACACCCCTGTTAAAATCAGAAAGCGGATTCCGCTGGGATATAGGCGGCAATTTCTCATACAATCAGAACCTGGTTAAATCCCTGGGTTACGGATTACCACAGGTTACAATTAATAATAGCTTAGCTACTCAAAATCAGATCGCAGTCAGTACAGCCGCTGCAGTCGGAAAAGCATATGGCCAGATCCAGACTTCTGACTGGGTCAGGAGTCCATCGGGCCAGATTGTTGTTGACCCAGTGACTGGTCTGCCTACTCTTAATAACAACCCCGTATTATTCGGTACGTCCGTTCCGCCAACTAAAGTAGGAATATTTACTACCGTTAGCTATAAAGGGTTTGTACTGAATGCTGTGATGGATGGTCGCTTCGGAGCAGTTATCTTTAATGGTATCGGGCCCGCTCTGGATTTTACCGGCGTATCCGCTTATTCAGCTTCCAGCGGAAGACAGCCGTTCGTTATTCCAAACAGTGTCATAGATCAGGGGAATGGAAAATATACGCCAAATACAAGTGTAACGACCGGAAGTCCAAACCTCGGTGCACAGTCTTTTTGGGCAAACGTATGGAATACAGCCGGATCAAACTATGTGAACAGTGCTGATTTCTGGAAATTAAGAGAACTTTCCCTGACTTATAACTTCCCTGCAAAAATGCTAAGTGGTACCAAAATCATCAATGGGGCAAGTCTCGGTTTTGTTGCCAGAAATCTGATTACCATACGTGCGAAGGATAATATTTGGTCAGATCCTGAGTTCTCGAATACGAATGGAAATGCGAGCGGAAATACTGACATTAATCAGTTACCACCAACCAAATTTTTAGGTTTTAATCTATCATTAACCTTTTAACCTAAAACGGAGTTTATATTTAAAATTTTCTAGTAATGAAAAAACTATCAGCGTTAATTTTAATAACCATTGTCAGCTTGAGCTTTTGGAGCTGTTCCAAAAATTATCTGGACATCAATACACCTAATCCGAATCTTGCGACCAATGCAACTCCGGAACTTATCATCACCAATGCAATGACAACTACCGCTGCCATCCAGGTAGCGAATGCACAAACCACACCCATGACATTCCTAAATGGATGGATGGGAATTTGGGCACCCAGTGGAAGTTATGCGCAGAACTCAGATGATGTTGCGTCCTACAAGGAAACAACAAACTATGGCAACGTTCTTTGGGGTTATGATTATCATAACCTGGAAGACTATTATACCGTTGAACAATCTGCCATTCAGTTAGTGGAGCCTTATTATGAAGCCATGGCAAAAGTGATGAAGGCATATGTTTTCCAGCAACTGGTGGATATGTTTGGTAATGTACCCTATTCAAATGCATTCCAGGGTACACTTGCCATTACACCGACATATGACAGCGCGCAAAGCATTTATTTAGATATTGCCAAACAATGTGATACAGCTGTGATGTTGATGAATTCTCCTTCTGCCATTGGATCAGCTTCCAGCGATATCATGTTTGGCGGTAGTAATGCACTTTGGATTCAATTCGCCAATACATTAAAGCTACGCATACTTATGCGCCAGACCCAAATGCCTGGCCAGGGTGCATATATCACGGCCGAAATTGCCAAGATTGTCGCAAACGGAGGTGGTTTCCTGACTCAGGATGCAATCCTCAATCCGCCTTATGCCAATAATAACGGCCAGCAAAGCCCTGTTTGGGGGTATTTCAGAACAATAACAGGGCAACCGACCAGTGGTGGTCAGGCTGATTATTACAGGGCCTCCTCTTACGGCATAAACGTTCTGCAAGGTAATGCTGACCCGCGCCTGCCTTTCATCTATTCTCCGGATCAAAGCGGTGTTACTTACACGGGAAGTGTATTGGGAAGTCCCAATAATCCTCCGGGTCAGGGTACATCTTCAGTCGGCTCCGGTCTCCTGGTATCAGCCAGCCAGCCAGCCGTTTTAATGAGTGCCGCAGAAAGTAATTTCCTACAGGCGGAGGCCATTGTAAGGGGATATCTTCCGGGTGATGATGGCACATTGGAATACAATGCCGGTGTGCAGGCTTCATTTACTTATCTGGGAGCTGGCGATGCGACTGCTTATCTTGGCCAGAATAATCCGAATACCAATTATGGTTTAGCAACCACAACCGCCGAAAAAATTGCAATTATTATTGGCCAAAAATGGATTGCTGAAAATGGGGTAACACCCTTTGAAATCTGGTGTGATTATCGCAGGCTGGGTTTGCCGAATACTATACCCTTATCCATTTCCCCATACAGGGCCGGCAATACGGTACCCGTCAGGTTATTGTATCCTGTCAGCGAGTATACCACCAATACCGCTAACGTGAATGCCCAGGGAAACATTGATTATAATAACACAAAAATTTTCTGGAACCAATAAGCTCAATCATGGAGAATTATAAATTAAAAAAACTTAGTGGCATGAAAAAAAATATTTATAGCAGGATTTTCGAAATTGGGCTTTTGTTTCTAATAATTATTATAGCAGGTTCTTCCTGTGTAAAAAGCAGACCGGGAGAAACAACATTTAACGCTCTGGGTCCCACCGTGTTGATACCCGAGGGCGGTTTACAGAATTTAGGATCTGATGCAATATTGTTCCCGCCAACCGATAATGTAGATACCACCTGGTTCCATATCAATTATGCAGCTACCAATGTTGCCCCGGTGGATGAAGTGGTTACCATAGCCATTGATCCTAATGCACTTGCAGCTTATAATGCTATGGGAGGCGGTCAGTATGCAATATTTCCAGATAGCATTTTTTCATTTACAACGACCACTGTGACAGTACCCGCGGGCCAAAGCTATTCCGCAGCAATCCCTTTGGTAATTTTTCCGTCGAAAATCGATTTATTGAATAATTATATGCTTCCTATTTCCATAACAGCAGCGCCTGCAGGAAGCACAATTAGTTCAAATTTTCAGACCATATATTACCACCTGATTGGAAATCCGATTGCAGGTTTATATTCATGGGATTTCACCAGGTGGAACAATACATCACCTACCGGACCCAATAGTGGATCATTTACAGGAAACACTGCTGTTTTTGCGCCAATTGATGGAACGACTATAGAAGTTGCGAGCGGATATTTTATCCAACCACTGTATAAACTTACGTTTACAGATTCCGCTGGATTCCCTGTTGATTTCCAGTTAGCATTTGATCCTGCTTCTCTTGCTGCTTTAAATGCCCAAGGAGTTACTGTCGTATCTGGTCCGAATATTATAACAGCGGATCCGATAAACGGAATTTATGAATTCCAATATCAGACAGCCAGCCCGCGATATGTAATTGATAAATATTATAAATAGATATTCTTGATAATAACGAATTAAAAGAGGCTGTCTCGTTAGTCGAGATGGCCTCTTTTATTTTTTAAGACTTTGGTTTAAGTTTTTTTTGATTGATAATTGAGCTACTTTTGAGACACCCTCTTTTAATTTTTGGGATCTTAAAAATTTTAAATTCTTTTTCATTTTAATTGTTTAGTGACTTAACAAGATTTATCAAATAATCTTCGTCAATTGTTTCCTGACTTGCATTCATATATTTTTCCGGATCAATACCCAGACCAAGATCTGCGAATGCTTTTTTCAGACTTTTTGATTTCAATTGTACAGTTTCCGGAATGCCATGATTTTTTACAATATAATAAGTGTATTTATCTATAAAGGAATCATAAATATCCCCTTCTCTCTGTCTCATCATATCCGTCATGTCTGCTTTTACGAATGTTGTTTTGATATATTTTAATAATGATAATCCGGAAGAATCATTTACCAGCACCTGGTAAAAAACTTCCGGTTTGTCATCTGTAAATAAAAATGAATTGACAAAATGATATTGCCTGCCCTCATACTTCAGGCTAAAAGATTCGATCTCATCCTTATTCGCAAGCAAAATGAGGGATGAATCTGTTTTTCTAATAAATAACTCCTGGCGCACTTTATCGTAACAAAATAAAAGCCCCTCGCTGAATGCTTCCCTGTGAACGGTAAACACTTCTCCCGGTTGCCAGTCCTTAATAAAAAACTGGCTTCCATTAACTTCCCTGGATGAATATGTTTGAAATGCCGAAGGACTGATCCCATTTTTAGTATTGCTCTGGTCCTGTGCCAGCTGTGCAAAGTCAAGACCCATCGTAACACCCGTGGTCCCGTTTTGTGAAAAAAGGGCGTTTGCAGAGGCTAGAAAAACCGGAAGAATGATTTTGTATTTCATCAGTTGTGCAAAATAATTGTAATAGTGTGATGTGGCAGGATGTCGATGAAAACAACCGTTAAATGAAAAAATTGGCCGTATAGTTGATTCAGTGATGAATCAATTAAACGTCAGTAATTAAAATAAGCACTCGTCTGTATTATTGATTTAGCTGAGTGATCATGTCAATCAGATAATCTTCATCAATGGATCCGGGATGATCATTCATGTATTTTTGCGGGTCGATTTTCAAATCGGCGAAGACTTTTTTCAAACTTTTTGATTTTAACTGAACAGTCACCGGAACGCCATGATCCTTTACAATATAATACGTATAATTGTCTACAAAGGAGTCATAAATATCTCCTTCTTTTACTTTCATTATATCCGTCATGTCGGCTTTCACGAAATTTGTCTTAGTATATTTCAATAAACTAAGCCTGGAGGAATCATATACCAGCACCTGGTAAAAAACTTCCGGGGTTTCATTGGTAAAAAGTGACGAATTGACAAAATGGTATTTTTTCCCGTCTGCTCCATCCAGGCTGAAAGAATAAATTTGTTCTTTGGTTCCCTGTAATATCGCGGCAGAATCCTTGAGCCTGATAAAAAGCTCCTGACGAACCTTATCATATGAAAACATCATCCCCTCTTTAAAACTTTCCTTGTCAATTAATACAACTTCTCCGGGTCTCCAGTTCGAAATGAAAAACTGGCTTCCATTCACCTGGTTGGAAGCATAAGACTGAAATGCGCTTGAGGTCATGGTATGCGCTAATTGGGGTTGTTTTGACATGGCGGATAATTCCTGCGACATGCTTAAAGTATTCGTTTCCTGGCAGAAAATTGAATTTGAAATGAAGAACAAAGTGGATAAAAAAAAGCTGTATTTCATTTTATATTTATTCCTTCTTAAAGTTATCATTTTAAACCTCAGGATCCATATTTCGGAACCCAATTAAAAGTTATTTAGATCCTTCACATCATGCCCTCATCTGCAAAACTGAAGTATCCATCGTGGCTTACGATAATATGATCAATCACCTTAATATCAAAAAACCGGGCAGCTTCACGGATCTTATAGGTCAGGTCCTCGTCCGCTTTACTGGGTTTCAGATTGCCCGAAGGATGATTATGGCAAAGGATGATATTGACAGCGTGCGATTCGAGGGCTTTCCGCAGGATTAACCTCGGGTCGGCGACCGTTCCGGTAATGCCGCCAAGGCTCACAATTTCAAAATGATTCACCCTGTTGGCCTGATTAAGGAAAATGACTGCAAATACCTCCCGATTTTGGTCCTGAAGCATCACCCTCAGGTATCCGGCCACCTGCCGGCTGTCTCTTACTACTGGCTTTTCGAGGGCTCCGGAATTATGCCTCCTCCGGCCTAATTCAAGTGCCGCGAGGACCACCACGGCTTTAACCTTTCCTATTCCGTTCAGTTTCAGGAAGTCATGCAATTCAAGTTTACCCAGTTCATTCAGATTATTTTTAACTGAATTAAGTAGTTCTTTGGCCAGGTCCACCGCATTTTTATCCCTGGTGCCTTTTCCGATCAGGATGGCGAGTAATTCTGAATCTGTCAGGCTTTCAGGGGTTTTACTTAGTAATTTTTCGCGAGGCCTGTCGTCTTCTGCCCAGGCTTTGATAGCGTAGTTTTGCGCTTGCATAGGATAATGTTATGTGCTATTTTTAGTCTTTACAATCCCCTGTTTGTGTTATTCTTGCGAAAGAAAAAACCCTGACCGGACCCATTTGAAAAACTAAAGTAATATCCATGAAACCCAAATCTACTTTGTCTGCCATCGGTGGCTGGAACTCCCTCTTCTTTTGTCTTGGTATGTATTTCGTTGCATTATTTTTTTCAATCTTTGTTTGTTCTTCGATTTTTTACATCGTGAACAGCAATAAGTCTTCAAAAGCAACTTTTGCTGAAAAGGCGACTGTAAAGATTGAATTGGCCTCAATCAAATAAGCCTAAAGCCCAAAGCCTAAAGCCTAAAGCCTAAAGCCTAAAACTACTTGGTCTAATAATTTATTTGCAGGGTTTAGCCCTGCTTTTTTTATTTCCCAATTATTCTCAAAAAGTTTTAGGCTTTGGGCTTTAGGCTTTAGGCTTAAGAAGTATCTTCGCGCCAACTATAATCTTTATGCAAGGAACAGCCAAAATCTTCTCTGGTACGGGTTCCCAATACCTGGCCGAAAAAATTTGTCGTCGTTATGGCTCTCCTGCAGGAAAAATAACCATCCAGTATTTTAGTGACGGGGAAATCCAGCCTGTTTTCAATGAAAGTGTCAGGGGTGATATGGTTTTCCTGGTTCAAAGCACTTTTGCTCCGACAGAGAACTTAATGGAACTGCTCCTGATGATAGATGCTGCACGACGGGCCTCTGCATATAAGGTAGTGCCTGTAATTCCCTATTATGGTTATGCCCGTCAGGACAGAAAGGATAAACCCCGGGTTGCCATTGGTTCCAAGCTGGTAGCCAATATGTTAGTTGCAGCAGGAGCAGACAGGGTAATTACCATGGATTTACATGCTCCCCAGATTCAGGGCTATTTTGACATACCTGTGGATCACCTGGACAGTTCAGCCATTTTTATACCCTATATAGAGAATCTTAAACTGGAAAACCTTACCTTTGCGGCCCCCGACGTGGGAAGTGCTAACCGGATCAGGGAAATCGCTTCTTATTTTAACGCTGAAATGGTGATTTGTGATAAGCACCGTAAAAGGGCAAATGAAATCGCCAGCATGGTTGTGATCGGGGAAGTGGGAGACAGGGACGTAGTATTGATCGATGATATCTGTGATACGGGTGGAACGCTTGCCAAGGCAGCGGGACTCCTGATGGAAAAAGGAGCCAGAAGTGTGAGAGCGCTTTGTACCCATCCGGTACTCAGTGGAAATGCATACTCAAATATTGAGAACAGTGTGTTGGAAGAACTGGTGGTTTGTGATACGATTCCGCTGAGGCAGAAATGTTCTAAAATAAAAGTGCTGAGTGTTGCGGAACTTTTTGCAATCGCAATCCGGAATGCATATGAAAACAGAAGCATCACCGGTTTGTTCATACACTCACAGCTCAGAAATAAGTAAGTATTTTTTAAATCAATAATAAACATGCAAACAATTACCATCGAAGGACAACTCAGGACCGGCCTAGGCAAACAAGCCACCCGCCAACTCCGCTCTGAGGGAAAAGTGCCCGGTGTAATTTACGGGGGTGCACGCGAACTGAATTTTTCAGCGCCTGTCACGGCTTTTAAGAACCTTGTATACACACCGGATTTTCAGCTCGCAGAAATTAAACTGGATGGTGCAACTTATCGTTGCATTATGAAAGATATTCAGTTTGATAAAGTAACAGATGATCTTAATCATGTAGACTTTATGGAACTGGTGGAGGACAAAAAAGTGATTGCTACTATTCCGCTAAAATTTACAGGTGCCGCAAAAGGTGTTAAGGATGGTGGAAAGCTGATCACGAAAATGAAAGCGCTGAGGGTAAAAACTTTACCGAAATACCTGCGTGAAAATATTGTGGTTGATCTGACAAATCTTGAACTGAACGGTAATGTTCGCGTGGAAGATGTTAAAGAAGATCATTATGAGATCCTGAATTCCCCAAGAATTCCGGTTGCATCCGTTGTACTTACCCGTGTGCTGAAACAGGAAGAATCAACTGCTCCCGTTGCCGGTGCTGCAACTCCTGCTGCTGGTGCTCCTGCTGCCGGTGCTCCTGCTGCGGCTGCCGCCGGTGCGAAAGCCGCACCAGCTGCTGCTGCCGGTGCGAAAGCTGCACCTGCTGCAAAACCTGCGGGGAAGAAATAAAAATGAATTCATTTATGAAAAGGCTGTTAAGGTAGAACCTGGCAGCTTTTTTATTAAGTTGACCGTTGGCGGTTGACAGTTGACAGAATTTAATGAACTTCACTCTCACACTCTCACACTCTCACACTCTCACACTAATAGGATGTCTTTTTTAATCGCCGGCCTGGGTAATATTGGTTCTGAATATGAAGGAACCCGACACAATATTGGATTTGACGTAGTGGATGCCCTTGTTTCAAAACATGGCGGATCTTTTTCAATCGAACGTTTGGCAGCTAAAGCAGAAATTTCATATCGCGGGAAGATATTAACCTGTATTAAACCTACTACTTATATGAATCTAAGCGGGAGGGCCCTGCACTATTGGCTGGAAAAAAAGAAGATTCCACTCGAACGTTTGCTGGTAATTACCGATGATATCGCCCTTCCTTTATCCAGATTACGTTTGAGAGGAAGCGGAACAGATGCAGGACATAATGGATTAAAAAGCATATTTGAAGAATTAAAGACTGAAAAATATCCGAGACTGAGATACGGAGTGGGGAATGATTTTCCCCGTGGCATGCAGGTTGAATATGTATTGGGAACCTGGCGGAAAGAAGATCTTCCGCTGATTAAAATAAAAAATGAAAAAGCCGTTCAGATCGTGGAAAGTTTTGTACATATGGGTTTGGAAAGAACAATGAATGATTACAACAAAATAGATATAACGCTATGATTTGTAATTGGGAATCATTATTTTAGCAGTCAAATTCTGACCAGGGTCAAATGACCTGTTCCATCTCCTATGTTGAAAATCCACGGCTTTCCAGGCCTATTGAACACTATAAGAATCTACTATTTAAAACCTTAATCGGATATGAAAATATTCTGTGTTGGTCGTAACTACGTTGCGCATGCCATTGAACTAAATAACGAAGTGCCGGAAGAACCGGTCATCTTCATGAAACCGAAAAGTGCCCTTCTGCAGCCCCATACACCTTTCTATTATCCGGAGTTCACCAATGAACTGCATTATGAATGTGAACTCGTTCTCCGCATTTCAAAAAACGGAAAATATATTCAGGATCGTTTTGCTTCCAAATATTATGATGCACTCAGCGTTGGTATAGATTTTACCGCACGGGATATTCAGAATGACCTGAAAGCCAAAGGACTTCCCTGGGAAAAAGCAAAAGCATGGGATAACTCTGCGGCTGTTGGAAAATGGATTCCATTTCAGAATGTAAAAAACAAAAAGGATATCAATTTTGGTCTTTATAAAAATAAAGAACTGGTTCAGCAGGGAAAATCAAGCCTTATGCTGAATAATTTCGACAGCATCGTGGCTTATATTTCAACATATTTTTCCATTAATATCGGAGACCTCATTTTCACGGGAACACCCGCCGGAGTAGGCGAATGCGTAGTTGGTGACGAACTGGAAGCTTTCATCGAAGATGAAAGTATGCTATCAGTTGAGATTAAATAAATTCTCATCCGTGATTTGGCTCATCAAATTATTGAAATGACCGAATCGGGAACATTAATTCGTGCCTTTAAATTAATGGCTGCTGCACGTGCGATGGCAGTTATCTATGAGAAAAACCGGACTATCTGCAAATATGTTCACTCCGTTTCCACAGGTCACGAAGCCATTCAGCTGGCAACCGCCTTTCAGTTCGAACCACAGGATTATGTAAGCCCATATTATCGGGACGAAAGTCTTTTACTTGGCCTAGGTTTTTCTCCTGAAATTCTCATGCGACAATTACTGGCCAAGGGCAACGATATTTTCACCGGCGGAAAAGTTTATTATTCTCATCCTAATTTCCGCGGAAACGATAAACCAACAATCATTCATCAAAGCAGTGCAACAGGTATGCAGGCAATTCCTGCAACAGGACTCGCTCACGGCATTTCTATAAAAGAAGCGGCTGGAAATATTCAGAATAATCCTGTAGTGCTTTGTTCATTGGGTGACGCAAGTATTACTGAAGGAGAAGTAAGCGAAGCATTCCAGGTTGCAGTGCTCAAAAAACTTCCCATCATATATCTCGTACAGGATAATGAATGGGGCATCAGTGTTTCTTCGGAAGAAGCAAGGAACATGGATGCATTTTATTATGCGGGTGGCTTTGCGGGAATGGAGAGAATCAGAATTGATGGTTCCGATTTCGAACAGTCATACCATTGCATGCAGCAGGTTTTTCAGTGGGTAAGAAAATACAGGCGACCCTATCTTGTCCAGGCACGCGTTCCACTACTGGCGCATCATACAAGTGGCGTTCGCATGGAGGCTTATCGTTCTGAAGCCGATCTGGCCAAACATCGTGCTGTAGATCCTTTGACAGTTATTAAACGACAGCTGCAGAAACATGGGATCACTCAGGAATATATTTCTGAAATAGAAAGCGATGCGGAATTGTTGGTAGAAGGCGAATTTCAAAAAGCCATTGCTGCTCCGGAACCAGATCCAATTACAGCAGGAGAAAATATTTTTGTTTCTTCCAATCTGATTTCAGAAGCCGGTGAAAGAGAACCCTCAGGTGCAAAGAAAATCCCGATGGTGGACGCAGTACTCTATGCTCTCAGGGAAATATTGGAAGAAAATCCTGAAGCGGTTTTATACGGGCAGGATATTGGAAGAAGACTGGGCGGTGTATTTCGTGAAACAGCTACGCTGGCTGCACAGTTCGGCGATGAACGCGTTTTTAATACAGCGATCCAGGAAGCTTATCTGATTGGTTCTACCGCCGGTATGTGTGCAGCAGGATTAAAACCCATTGTAGAAATTCAATTTGGTGATTATATTTTTCCGGGATTTAATCAGCTTGTCACTGAGATTTCTAAATCATGTTATCTGAGCGATGGAAAATTTCCCATACAAACCCTGATACGTGTACCGGTAGGTGCTTACCAGGGAGGCGGACCTTATCACAGCGCGAGTATAGAAACCACGCTTTTATCTGTCAAGGGTTTGAAAATTGTTTATCCTTCCAATGCAGCAGATATGAAAGGATTGATGAAAGCCGCTTTTATGGATCCCAATCCTGTGATCATGCTCGAGCATAAAGGTTTATACTGGAGTAAGGTTCCGGGAACGGAAGAAGCAAAAAGACCCGAACCTTCCCGCGATTATATCATTCCTTTGGGCAAAGCTGCTGTTGTACTTGAAGCTTCTGAGCATGCAATAGAAACCGGAGAATCGGCTGCTGTGATTACTTATGGAATGGGTGTTTACTGGGCTCTTGCTGCATCAAAAAATCTACAAGGTCAAATTGAAATTATTGATTTGCGTTGTTTATTTCCGCTGGATGAAGAATCTTGTATTTGAAACCGTTCGTCGTCATGGGAAATGTCTTGTTCTTACCGAAGAACCGCAGAATAATTCTTTTGCAGAAGCTCTTGCAGGCCGCATTTCGAAAGCCTGCTTTCATTCACTGGACGCAGCTGTGGAAGTGCTCGGTGCCATGAATGTTCCCGCGATACCGATGAATGTTATCCTCGAAAATGAAGTACTTCCCAACGCGGTTAAACTAGAGTCCCGTTTACGAAACTTATTAGCGAAATAATCACAATTCCACATTTCCATATTGTGATTAAATGTCAGAATCCTTTTGTTTTATATTAACTCCAAAAGCCGGAGCAACATAATCTTTCGGTAAATTCTCCGATGGCACGGTGGTTTTATTTCCATCACGGATATTGCTGTAATGAGAAGACATGATTTCCACTCCTGCTTCATTAAAAGTATCCTGGATATTCTGATGAAGTAAAGAATAAGTAACATGTTGTCTGTTGGCAATCCGGGTATATGCATTGATCTGATAACACACATAAAAATCATCCAGGTGTTCCTGAAATACAAAAGGTGCTGGCTCCTTTTCAATCAAATCGGTTGCCAGTGCCGCTTTGATCAACAGTTCATGAACTTGTCTCCAGGGTGCATCATAACCAATCGTTACCGTTGTATGCAGAATCAGACCATGTTCTATGGCCTCGGCAGTGAAATTGGTCGTATGGCTGCTCATTACAGTTGAATTCGGAATGGAAATTATTTCATTTTTTATTGTTTTAATTTTTGTTACCAGCAAAGATTTTTCTACCACATCGCCGGTTGCATCACCGATTTTAACCCTGTCACCGATTTTATACGCCCTCATATAAGTAAGTACAAGACCCGAAACAATATTCCCCAGTGCACCTGCAGAGCCAAACGTAAACAGGACACCCAGGAAAACAGAAACTCCCTTGAAGACGGGAGAGCTTGAACCAGGAAGATATGGGAAAATAATTATCAGCATGAAAGCCAGGAACAAAACGCGGATAATCTGATAGGTGGGATTAGCCCAGTCAATATAAAAGCCGGGAATTTTTAAAGCCCCTTTCTCTATTTCAAATTTAAAGTATCGAAGAATGCGTAAAAAATAACGAAAAAAGAATACCAGCACAATGATCGTAAACAGATTCGGCAAATAATCCCAGATGGATGTCAGGATATTTTTAATCGGATGGAGAAAATAAGAAATGAGCTGATTCGCGAGTCCGCCTGTCCACGGAAATATCCCAAACAAAATCGGCAGAGATAAATAAACAAGTATAAGTACAATGATCCATCTGATAAAGTTGATGAGCGAAAATATCACACTTACTTCCCTTCCTGCGTCCAGGAATTCGTACCCCCTGATTCTTATTCCTTTTATACCGAAGCCCTTTTGCTTTTCTATTTTATTTTTTATCCATTTGAAAAATCTGTTTGTAGAATATATAATGAGGATAAGAAGTATCAGCACCAGAACAGCCAGTAGAATTTCTTTAAAAGTCGATTGCCAACTATTCTCTATTTTATAAGTTTTTATCGCTCGAACAATAATATTTCTATATTCCTGAGCCAATTTTTCTCTGGTGGAATTCATCCAGACAGCATCCAGTTCAGAAGTACTGATGATCGTTTCTTCTCCATATGTGATATCCGTAGTCAGTTCGGAGGGGATGACGATTAAAGAATCTTCCGAGTAGAAATAATTTTCCGCGAGTCTAAGTATTCTTTCAGATATTACCCTGGCGCGTTCTCTGGGTGAATAGCTGCCCAGCTTTGTAAAAACAAAAAATAAAGTATCTCTTGAAAGGGTAACCGGAAAACCGTTTACGATAGCCCGTAAGGAATCAATTTTTAATTTCTGCAGGACCTTCCGGATAGAATCTTTGATCAGAATTCTTTCCTGTTCATCGGAAAGCGCCTGTACTTTTGAATTATTACCTGTCCCGAGGCGAAGAATTTCGTTTTTTAATTCAAGCAATCGCAGTGAATCTCCAATTTGACCCGCTTTTACTTTTTGAAACTCATCTGATTGATTTGAAAGGAATTCATTCTTTTCAGAATCTACTAATTGGGAAGCCGATTGCTTTTCTTTTCTTGCATTTGAATCGGATTGGGCAAAAAGCGGATTGACTCCGGAAAGGATCCAAAGAATTACTGAAAAGAATATGGATATGATCCGGTTCATTTAATAGAAAAAATTATTACTATGCTCAGCTGTTTCAGGGTTGATAACTAAAGCTGGCTTTCTGGTCTCCGATCATCAGGTCGAAATTTCCAGGTTCAGTAACTGTTTTCAGATTAGCATTTACAAATGCCAGATCTGCTGCAGTCAATATAAAAGAAACAGTTTGTGTTTCGCCTGGTTTTAAATTTATTTTTTTAAATGCCCGTAAACGCTGCATATTAGGCGTAATACTGGCATATTGCTGATGCGTATATAACTCAACCGAATGTTTTCCTTCTCTTGCGCCGGAATTTGTTACAGTAATATTTACCGTTATGCTTCCTTTTCCTTTCAATGTGGTTGAGCTCAAATTGATGGATCCGTAAGTGAATTTGGTATAACTCAATCCCCATCCAAAAGGGAAAAGTGGATTGTAGCCATTCCATGTCATATCTGAATTAAAAATTTCACGTACATCTTCTGTATGTTTTCTGTCATAGAGCACAATTTCTCCGGAATACCTGGGATATGAAAAAGGAAGAATACCAGCCGGATTATAATCACCAAATAAAACATCTGCGATGGCTTCTGCAGTTTTTTTGCCCGACCAGTAAGCCATTAAGATACCCTGCATGGAAGGTTCGATAGAAGTTATTAATCTTGGCCTTCCTTCTGTCAGGACCAGAATGACCGGTTTGCCTGTGCCAGCTGCTGCACGCGCGAGTGCCATTTGATTTTCTGGTAATGCCAGGTCATTGATATTTCCGGGACTTTCAGCATAGGCATTTTCTCCAAGGCATAAAACGATATAGTCAGCATCTGCTGCTGCCGTTTTCAATCGCACCGTGTCGTAATTCTGCGGGTCATCAAATCCCTTAACACTTATGACCGTACTTTTTCCACCCGTTTTTTCAGCAATGGTTTCACCGATCGTTTTGCTGTCGGCCGGATACCATTGTTCCTGATTTCCCTGCCAGGTATATGACCAGCATCCATTCAGTGGCGCGATACTGTTCGCGGAAGGACCAGCAACAAGTATTTTTTTATCTTTCTGAAGCGGCAATATATTGTTTTGATTTTTGAGCAGGGTCATTGCTTCCTGTGCTGCACGAAGAGCCACCTGCTGATATTCGGGTTTGCCGAAATTTGAAAGTGTTCCTTCTTCAGGATAAGGATTGTCAAAAAGACCCAAACGGAATTTAAGTGTTAGTATCCTTCGCACGGCATCATTGATGCGGCTCATCGGAACTTCATTTTTCCCAACGGCTTCTTTCAGCAAATCAAAAAATGAATAATCCATGGGCACCATGCTCATGTCAACACCAGCATTAACGGCGAGTACAACAGCTTCTCTTGGAGTGCTGGCGACCAGATGGCGTGTATGCAGGCGAATGACATCTTCCCAGTCTGAAACTATGACTCCCTGGAATCCCAGTTCTGTTCTTAAAACATCTGTGAGAAGATACTTGCTCGCATGCACCGGCACTCCATTGATTTCTCCTGAATTGATCATAATGGTGGCTGCTCCTGCTTTAATGGCTTCACGGAACTGGGGCAGATAATATTCCCTCAGTTCAATTTCAGGAATATAGGCGGGCGTGCGGTCTTTACCACTACGCGCAGCGGAATAACCCAGGTAATGTTTCATACAGGCTGCTACAGCTGTGGGGTTTGATAATCCGTTGGCCTGATAAGCACGAACGGCGGTCGGACCCATGGTTTTGCCGAGATACACATCTTCTCCATAGGTTTCAGGAAATCTTGACCATAGCGGTTGACGTCCGCAATCCAGTACAGGCGCGAATTCCCAGCGAACACCGGATGCACGCATTTCATTGGCTGTAATATGTGCGGCCAGATCAACCAGGTCCGGATTGCGCGTAGCAGCCATGGCAATATTTTGAGGAAAGAGGGTAGAGTTAAGGGTATAGGTTTGTCCGTGCATACCATCGAGTCCGTATATAACCGGAATTTTCAATCTTGTTTTTTTTGCTTCATCCTGAATAGCCGTTTGTATTTCTCTCCATTTTTCTACAGGAAGTGCATGGGAGGTGGTATTTAATATGGAACCTACTTTATAATCCACTACGGCATGTTTCAAAGCTTCCGGATCCAGGGACCCGTCAGTATTTGACCAGCTTCCTTTCGCAACCAGGGTAAGGGTAACCTGGGTCATCTGGCCGATTTTTTCATCCAGTGTCATCTCACTGATCAGTTTATCCACTTTCCGGCTGATATCCGGCGTTTGTGCATGCAGGTTAGAAATCAGACTTAATAGAAAAATCAGGCAGGTTGTCAATCGTTTGAATGGCATATACAGTTGATTTTAGAAGGGACACTAAGTTAACAGGATTCAGATAAACGGGCGATAGAATTATTCTCCCAGTACCAGTCTTTTGTGCAGGTCCCCGAGGGTTTTGGCGGGATCGGAGCTTAGTCCCGGATGCACTTTGGAACATTGCAGAACTGTACTTCTCGTTGCAGTAAGCCAGCGAAAACGGGAACCCATATCCAGCTTCCCGATCGGGCCGGCTTCAATACCTCCTTTACATATATTGCAAAAAGCAGAAAGATGTTTTTTTATTTCATCCATTTCAAGTCCGGGGGAAAGGGCAAAGAGTCTTTCTTCGTTCAATGTAAATAAAGCATCCAGATAGGATAGGGACTGACAATAGAGGATCACACCCACGTTCATGAATTCTTCCCTCTCCACTTTAGGGACAACACGGATCACTGCATATTCAAACGAGTGCTGCTCTTGCATTTTGCGCTTCTTTAATAAATATTTTGGAAGAAGCAAGACGAATCTCCAGAAAACGGAGATACATATCCCTTGCTTCACTGGCAGACTGACCCGTTTCCATCAGCCATTCATCCGGAATCAAATAAATAATATCTTTCAATTTTCGGGATGATAATATGGATTGAAATTTTGCATCAACTTTATCCAGACCGGAAGCATAAGGCAATAATACATGGTTTTTTATCTGTGAAAATGGTGTCTCTGCCTTCAACTCCCAGTTCTCCGGCGAATAGTGAAAATACAAAGAAGCCCCGTGATCGATCAGCCAGATTTCTTTATTCCAGACAAGCATATTGGTATTGTTGGAAGTCCTGTCGACATTGGTCAGAAAACTATCCAGCCAGACAACAGCTGAAGCGAGAGATTCATCCACCGGAGTAACCAGGGAATCAAAACTGATAGCACCGGAAAGATAATGCAGGCCCAGGTTCAGTCCCACGCTTGCTTTGAGCAGATCCTGTATTTCTTCATCGGGTTCAGTACGGCCGAACGAGGAATCGAGCTGTGCAAAAACAATTTCGGGTACTCGCATACCCAGCGCACGGGCTATTTCACCGCCCACCAGTTCTGCTATAAGAGACCTGGCACCCTGGCCTGCACCACGGAATTTCAGAACATATAGGAAATTGTCATCCGCTTCTGCGATGGCTGGCAGGGAGCCACCTTCCCTGAGAGGCGTGATATATCTCATAACACGCACTTGTCTTATTTCCGGTTGAATGGTTATAAATTTTTATTTTTTCCTGATTACATTTACAATACATAAAGCTATGGTGAAAAAAGCTTAAAGCCTAAAGCCTAAAGCCTAAAGCCTAAAGCATAAAGCATAAGGCTTAAGGCGTAACGCCTGAATTAATAATTAATAATTAATAATTGAAAAGATTTCTATTTGTTATCCTGCTCTCTGTAATAACTAAAGTTGCCTTGACCCAGGCCCAGTATGTTTCTTTCCGAATAGATTCCGCCGTGCGTGCAGCTATTGAAGCCCATCATATTCCGGGTTTGCAGATTGCAGTAGTAAAATATGGCCTGGTTCTTAAAAAAGCAAATTATGGATACGAGAATCTGGAAGATCGTGTACCCGTCACCGATAGTACCAGATTCGCCATTGCTTCCATGAGCAAAGCATTTACCTGTGCGGGCATTTTATTGCTGATGGAAGATGGGAAACTGAACATCGATGACTTTATTGGAAAATATTTGGATTCACTGCCAGCAAGCTGGAGTGGTATTACTTTGCGGATGCTGATGAATCATAGCTCCGGACTATGGGATGACTGGGATAATAAAGATGATATTTTCTTTTATACCAATAACACCGATAGTTCTTTCCTTGCAGCGTTTAAGACCAGGCCATTAAAATTCCGACCGGGACAGGGATCCAGTTACAGTTGCGGTCCCTTTTTACTCGGACTTGTAATTGCCAAAGTATCGGGAGAATCCTATCCTGATTTTATGAAGCACCGGATTTTTGATAAACTGGGCATGACGAATTCCTGTATAAATAATGCGGATAGTATCATAAATAATCGCGCCGCGGGATATATTTTAATTGACAGTACAATAGTACATGGCCGCCAGATTTCTGCTGCCGCACAGGCAAGGGGCGATGTAGGCGTCTTAACAACCATAACAGATATGCTGAAATGGTATTCTGCATTGCAGGATACATCACTCCTTAAACAAAGCAGCATCGATCTGATGTTTTCTCCCGGACTTTTAAATGACAGCAGTAAAATTGCTTATGGCTTAGGTTGGTACCTCGGCCCATTCAGGGATCATGCACTGATCTCTCATACCGGCACATTTAGGACCGGTTATAGTTCTGTAATGGATATGTATCCTGAAGATCATGTCGGTATTATTATTTTGAGCAATTTTCAGGGAGCATATACGAATCAGCTGGCCAAAAATATTGTCGGATTGTTCAATTCCGATTATGCTGTTGCTTCGCAGATGCTAAGAGATTCTACGGATCCGGATTCGGTTCGTACCTTATTGCTTAAGAGTGATTTCACTGAATTGGGACTCAATATTGATACAACCCGGAAAATGATCAATGCATTGCATGTGCCATTTTATTTTGAAAATGATAACGAACTCGCCATGTTTCGAAATGTAACAGAATTTAATTTCATCAAAACGATTAAACCTTCCAAACCAAAACCGGATATTTTCGGTGATACGATCCAGGGTATTTATCTCTATGAAGTTAAATGCAAAGATCAGCCCACACGTTATTTTTCATTTTTCCTTGACCCTACTGGGAAACTTGTTTATCTGGATCTGGAAGAATGAAATTTAAAAAAGGTTTTTGCATCTATTCACTCGCTCAAGCAAGCTTGCATCGCTCATAAATAAAAAAGCCTTCCGGACAAAGTCCGGAAGGCGCATGTGCGGAAGAGGAGATTCGAACTCCCACGCCAGTTACGGCGCTACCACCTCAAAGTAGTGCGTCTACCAGTTTCGCCACCTCCGCAACCTGGACTTTAAAATGGACTGCAAAAATAGCTTTTCCCGGTTATAAATCCCAGTTCCAATTTTCATTCTTCTTAGGGCCCAATTAATTTTTCCTGATAACTATACGGAATGTAGTTCCCTTACCTATATCTGATTGTTTTACAAATAATTCACCCTTGTGATAGCTTTCCATGATCCGCTTGGACAAAGAAAGTCCCAGTCCCCACCCCCGTTTTTTTGTTGTAAAACCCGGATCAAAAACCCGGTGGATATTTCCGGGCGAAATTCCCTTTCCTGTATCACTTATATCAATGAGAACCTGTTGTGGTTCGTCCTTTATTTTAACATCTATATTTCCCTTGCCTTCCATAGCATCCAATGCATTTTTCAATAAATTTTCTATGACCCAGTCAAATAATGGCGGTGAAATATTTGCTTCAATATGTTCATGTCCGTCTTTTTCAAAATAAAACTGCACTTTAGATGTAGTGCGCCTCCGCATATAATCGAGCATTTGCTGTATCTGGAATATTAGGTCAGATTTTTCCAAATGAGGGATACTTCCGATTTTACTGAACCTGTCGGAAACTAATTTTAACCGGTCCACATCTTTTTGAAGTTCAGAAACCGTTTCAACCGAAGTCCCTTCTTCTTTCAACATTTCAATCCATCCCTGCAGAGAAGACAAAGGTGTACCCAGCTGATGGGCCGTTTCTTTTGCCATACCTGCCCACACCTGGTTTTGGGTTGCACGATTATGTGAGGTGATAGAATAGACTATAAAAAAAATCAGTACTGCTACCAACAGTAATTGTATGATCGGGAAATAACGCACTTCGTCAAGCAAAGCGGTATGACCATAGTAATAACGATTAGCAGTATAAGGTGAATCACTCCACTTAATTTCCAGCGGAGGATTTTGTGAACGATATATTTTAAGCTGTTTTGAAAGATAGGATTTATCGTTTTCAATTTTCAGAGAATCCAGGTTAAAATAATTCGTAATACTGTCATTCTCATTTGTTTCAATAATAGGAATGGAATGCTGCTCATTTCGGATCAGGTTAGGTAATGTCAGATCAGGATTTATTACTGCTTTACTTGCTGCCAGCCATTGTTCGATTTTCTGTTGTTCCTCCCTTTGAATTTTCTTGGCCAGGAATTGTGAATAGAAGATGGTTCCGCATACAATAGCAATTCCAAGAAGGGCCATTAGCCAGCGCCAGTTAAATCGAAATCCGATCATGCCGCTAAAGTAGGTAATGCGGACGAAATCATATTTCACTTAATGTTTACAGGTCAAACCCTTACTTTTGGCCGGCTTTTTTATTCCAAACCTTAATACAGATTGACTAAAGTATCAATTGTCATTATCAATTATAACGGGCGCAAATACCTGGAACAGTTCCTTCCTTCAGTATTGGCGGGAACTTATTCCAATATGGAGATCATCGTAGCCGATAATGCGTCTACGGATGATTCTGTTGCATTTCTCCGGTCTGTTTATTCGGGCATAAGGATTATCGAGTTGAAAAGAAATCATGGATATGCAGGCGGTTATAACATGGCATTAAAGGAAGTAAAGTCTGACTATTATGTTTTACTTAATTCGGATGTTGAAGTCCAACCTGGGTGGATAGAGCCTGTGGTGGAATTAATGGAGAAGGATAAGAGAATCGGAGCCTGTCAGCCTAAAATTTTGAGCTATCACCAAAAAGATCAGTTTGAATATGCCGGAGCTGCCGGGGGATGGCTGGACTGCCTGGGTTATCCCTTTGCACGCGGACGTATATTCGATATTTGCGAAACAGACAGTGGTCAGTATAATGATACACAAAAAGTTTTCTGGGCCAGTGGCGCGGCTTTGTTTGTAAGAGCAGAATTATTTTACCTGGCCGGTGGATTGGACACCTATTTTTTTGCGCATATGGAAGAAATTGATTTCTGCTGGCGTTTGCAACTGTTGGGGTATAGTATATATGCATGTCCTTCATCTGTAGTGTATCATGTTGGTGGTGGTACATTACCGAAAGGAAATGAAAGAAAGGTATTTCTGAATTTCAGGAATAATATGATTATGCTGGCAAAAAATCTTCCGAAACGTCAGTCTTTCTGGAAGATTCCACTGCGTGTAATGTTAGATTTTATTTCTGCTTTTAAATCTCTTTTTGCCGGTCAGTTTGTGTATTTTCTGGCAGTCGGTGAGGCGCATTTAGCCTTTTTAAAATGGTTGGTTTTTAAGCGGAAAGAGAGTGTGTTCCCTCTGAAGCGTAAGGCGCGTTTATCAGGCTGGTACCTCCATAGTGTGGTCTGGAAGCACTTTGTGCTGGGAAAGGAAAGATTTGATGAAATTGTGGGCGGCAAAAGATGATTTTCTGAATGAATCTGCTATTTTTGCGCTGTAAATAACTGATTCTTATGCACGAAGAAGAAGTAGTAGAGTATAAAGATCCCATGGTAAAAGACATCAGGTATAACTGGGTGGATTCTTCCGTTTTTTTGTTTTACCTAGAAGTTTTTTGCATTATCGCGCTTTTGATAGGCGGCTCCTATGGATTGTACGTACACCGTTATAAGGGCAAACCAGAAGTAATAATTCCTGCCAATACGCAGTATACACCTGAATACAAGTAGTAAAAAATTTTCAAAAGGAGGTGGGGAATTCTTATTTTTGCTGCCCCTCTTAAGTTCTTATGAATACTGATCAGCGGAAGTAGCTCATTTGGTAGAGCACGACCTTGCCAAGGTCGGGGTGGCCGGTTCGAGCCCGGTCTTCCGCTCTAATCCGCCGTAACTTTAGCGTAGGTGGATCATCTCCTGCTAATAGTGGGAGTTTTTTTTATATACACCCTGGTGGCGGAACAGGTAGACGCGCAGGACTTAAAATCCTGTCTGCAGAAATGCGGGTACGGGTTCGATTCCCGTCTGGGGTACTTTAAGCTTAACGCGTAATGCTTAACGCTTAACGCTAAACGCTAAACGCGAAACGCGTAACGCAAAACGCTTGACGCCGCTTCATTTGAAATGAGCGGTTTTTTATTTCTGACATAATCGTTAATTATTAGTTCAAATCATATTGATTTGAGGAGTTAAGAATGTAGAGATTGCGTTTTATTTTTCGACTTCCCCAATAATTTCAATTAATTTTTCTCTTTTTTAATTTGAGCATAGTCATTGAAAGAAAATATTGACTTGATTACCCGCCGATTCATATGGATTTTTATCTGTTTTGCGCTTTGCCAATGCGGCATTGCTCAGAAAACAGACAAGTTAACATTGAAGAATGGAGACATCGTTACCGGTGAGGTGATGAGTATGAAGCTTGGCAAGCTGAGTTATAAAACAGACGGTGCCGGAACGATCAGTGTGAAATGGGAGGAGGTAACCTCTCTGAGTTCGAATAAAGTGTTCGAAGTCACACTTCGAAACGGAACGTTGGCAGTCTGTGTGATAGACACCCTTTTGCAAAGATATCATATAACCAGTCTGGATGATATTATTGAAATCATTCCTATCAAGGACCGAATACTGAAAAGATTAAGCGGGGATGTAAACCTGGGTATCAATTTTACTAAAGCAAACTCTATTCTTCAGTCTAACTTTAGCAGCAACGTTACTTATAAAATACCAAGGATTGAATTAACACTCAAATTGAATTCTGTTCTTACGAATGACGGGCGGGATACAAGCTTTACCAAAAAACAGGATATTACCCTTAACTCAATAAGCAATTTGGACAAAAAACTTGTCTGGGGTGCCTCGCTCGGATGGCAATCAAATACAGAACTTGGTTTGCAAAACCGTTACCTGGTAGGCGCTACCCTGGGTGTGGAACCCCTAACAGATAACCACAACCGATTATTGATTTCCGGAGGCTTCTCTTACAACCAGGAACAGTCCACTGAAAGCAGTCAGTTCACGGGAAATCTAGATGCAGTTTTCGTGGCCGCTTACAAAAGATTTTATCATTCTACGCCCAAACTCAACATAGATGCCTCGTATTTTATTTATCCCGGCATAACGGACTGGGGACGAATCAGGATGCAAGCCGACCTCAACGTAAGTGTGGAAATCTTCAGTGATTTCCTGATGGGGTTAACGGGATATTACTCTTCTGATAACAAACCTCCCCAGGGATCGTTGTCTACTTATGATTATGGTATCCTGTTTTCGATCGGATATAGTTTTGGAAAATAGTTTACCCGGATTTCCAAATCCTGACAGAAATACAATTCTTGAAATTCAGACTCAATTCCTAAATTCGGGTAATTATTCTGATTCACCCTGTGGAAGCTTGTAAAGATATAGCAACTGGATAAGCTCTGGCATATTTTATCAAACTTACTCCAACGGGTGCATTATGAAATCTTTAAATGTATTGAGGAGATGGGTTTTCTTCTATGGCTCAACCATAAACCTGGGAGAAACTAAAGAAAAAACATTTAAATGGCCGAAGGCGCTGATCATTTTTTTCTACTCAGGAACATTTATTTTTTTTAGCCTTCACCCTGCTACGGCACAAGCACAAAATCCAAAGCAGCCTATTCCGGACGGAACTGAAGGCGAAACCTTCCCCAAACCTTACGATTCTCTTGAGAATACGAATCTTTCGAAAAAAGATAAATGGGAAAACTGGAATGAGTTTGACGGGCCGCTGACTACATTAAAATTTGGTATAGGATTTATTGCGGATTATGCAGGATTTAACCAGGATTCTGCCAGCAAACAACAGGTGACTGGAGCCACCAATAATATTTCGGTCAGGGACTTTCGTTATACCATGTCGGGTATTGTAAAATCTGAAAGGGAGATAACCTGGAAAGCAGGCATCAATTACGACGGATATGCGGGTACCTGGAGGATTCGCGAAACAGGTGTTCAGTTTAAAATGCCTGAATTATCGGGATATATTTTTGTGGGACGAACCAAAGAAGGGTATTCTATGCAAAAAATCCAGAATGGATTTACCCTCTGGAGGTTTGAGAGACCAATGATTCAGGATCTTGTTCCGATTCTCGGTGATGGTATCAAGTATTCCGGATTTTTTCCCAAGCAACACTTACAATGGACCATGGGTGCATATTTCAATATACTTGGAAATGAAAACCAGCCACAGACGACGTTCAAAAGGCAGTTTGTCACCCGTCTGGTCTGGTTACCTGTATATTCGGCACCCGATAAACCGGTCCTTAGTATTGCATTCAATTACGTGTATGGCAGGATTCTGGGAGATTCGATCAATGTGCGCTCAAAACCGGAAGTCAGCAAGTCTCCTTATTTTGTTGAGACAAAAAACTTCTGGGCAGATGTTACCAACAGCATTTCGGGAGAAATTTATTACCGGACCGGACCATTCATGGCGGGTACCGAATTTGCGGCGCACTATATTCATTCACCCGAAAAAGGCAATCCGGTTTTTACGGGTGCTTTTTTCTTTTTGCTTTATTCATTCACGGGCGACACAAGACCTTATGTGCCGAATTTTGGAATTTTCACATTTCAGACTGTCAAGAGACCGGTGTTCAAAGGTGGTCCTGGAAATATTGAAGCAACTATTAGTTTTTCCAATATAGATCTTGATTATGAAACAATTACCGGCGGTAAATTTTGGAAAATACAACCGGCGATACTCTGGAGCCTTGACACACATTATTACACAACCTTTGGTTATGGATTTGGAGTTCTCAATAAGGATAATCTGAAAGGCAACACACAATTTTTTCAATGGAGGATTGGATTTTGGTTTTAAAATCATATGAGAAAAGGTTTATTCAACTTTATTACTTGACCAATACTAAATAATCGTGTTCAGGAAAAAATCAATACTCATTGTATTCGTTTTGATTTGGCTTTGCAAGCCCCTGATGGCCCAGGATGAAGATGCCCTACCAACAGCCGATGCTGAAATGGATTCAGCAATCAAGGGTCACAGCAATGAAATGAGGGTGATGAAACACTACCAACTGGGCGACGGGTTAAATCTCATTTCAAAAAATGCACAATTGCAATTTACTCAGAGTATACAGGTTTTATATGGCGTTACCACCCCGGATGATCTGGGCTCGGTTAGTTCAGAATACAGGATCCGAAGAGCCAGGTTGAACATTGCGGGATTACTTTTTGACGATAAAATATTTTTCAGATTAAGACTAAACCTCGCGGCCAATTACCAGAGTACGACAACAGGTTCCAGATCATTCAACAACGTCGTTCAGGATGCGCTGATTGAATACCGGCCTGCTCCCGGACAGCGCATCAATTTTGGCATACGGGCAGATTATATGGATACCAGGGAAATAAGAATAGAAGGCGAATCCCTTTCATTCATTGAAAGAAGCATCGTTTCCAATGCTTTTGACGCCGTATTCGACTATGGTCTCCGCTATGCAGGCCAGTACAAACTGGGTAACGGAGGTATGCTGAAGCCTTACCTCTCCATCACAACAGGAGATGGAACGGCAGCCCTGCAACAAAATTTTGAAGGCTTTAAATATGGTGTACGCCTGGACTATCTTCCTTTTGGAACTTTTTCTAAGGGCGGTGAATTCTATATGGAAGATCTGGCGCGTGAACGCACGCCTAAATTAATTGTCGGTGGTGTTTTCACGTATACCAATGGCATCAGCTCGGCGAAGGGAACCAATGGGGGCAGGTATATTTATGGTGACTCTTCAGGAAAAATTGTAAGACCAAACCTGATCAAATTGGGTGCGGACTACATGTTCAAATATCATGGATTCTATTCCCTCGGAGATTTTGTTATAACGCATTCCACCGTGCCCGGTAATATTGCAGGTGAATTTTCTCTTTCAGGAAGTTTTATGCCATATACCGGTCAAACCCCACAACAGATTAAAAGTACCGTTCTCAGCAGGATCAATTTAGGCAGTGGTTTTAATTTCCAGGCAGGATACCTGATCAGTCAATACGCAGTGGGCGGCAGGTATTCTTACCTGCATCAGGATGAAGAATCCGCCGAATTTGCCTCGATAAACAGCGCTTATTCATTGATCGTTACCCGTTATTTCTATGGGAATAATCTGAAAATAAACCTGGAAACCGGATACGAACAATTTAATAAAACAACTAATACCGAAAATTATAACGGCACCCTATACCTGCGCATGATGCTTACAGTTCAATTCTAAATCATGAAAAAATTATCAACATTATATTTTATTCTGAACTGCTTCACTGGTTTACAAGCGCAGGACGCTGCATTCTATCAAAAGTTTTTCCCCGATCCACAGTATCCTATGCCGGTTCCAATTACCAGGGGAGAAAAAACATTTAACTACTACACAAAATATGACAGGGTCATTCAGTTTATCAAAGAACAGGCTGAAAAACATCCCAGCCTGATAAAAATCGGCAGCATCGGTGAAACACAAAGAGGAAGGGACCAGGTATCTGTTTTGATTACCAATCAACAGGTTGACAACAAAAACAAATTAAGGGTTACGCTCATCGGTTGTGTTCATGGAAATGAACCCATTTCAACAGAAGGCATGCTCTTCCTGATTTACCGGCTCACACAGGAAACCCAGTATGCAGAGCTGCTGAACCACCTGCAGATCCTGATACTGCCGGATGTAAATGCCGACGGACGCGAATCAGACAAAAGAACAAGCAGTAATGGCATTGATTTAAACCGCGATCTGACTACCCTGGATGCGGTGGAAAGCAGGAATATAAAAACCGCAATCAATGAATTTGATCCACAGGTTGTACTGGATTTTCACGAATTCAATCCACACCGGTCGGACTTTAAAGAATTGAGCGACTGCTACTCTATTGGTTATGACGCGATGTTTTTGTATACTGGCAATCTGAATGTTGATCCTGCAATCAGGAGAATGATAGCAGACTATTTTATCGCACCCACAAAGACTTATTTGACACAAAATGGACGTGAAGTGTCAGACTACGCAACCAGCCGCAGGAGCGGCAAGGAAATACTGCTGAATATGGGTGGAACAGCATCCAGATCCAGCGCTACGAATTACGCATTGCAAAACAGAATTTCCCTTTTAATGGAAATAAGGGGTGTTACCGAAGCCAACAAGGCGGTAAAAAGAAGGATCGAAACTTCCTTCCTCTGCGCAACCTCTTATTTGAAAATCGCAGACAGTCTGAGAAATCAGATCAGGGCTACGATCGATTCGGCCAATAACAGAAGCATTCATGGAGACGGAAAAATCGTAGTAACCTCGAATCCCAGCATGCGTGAGATGCCCTATCTTTTTGTGGATGAGTGTACCAATCAGCACAAGACGATTGAATTCCGCACATATTATAACGGAGTCCAGGTGCCGGTTATTACCAGGGAAAGACCTGGCGCTTACCTGATCTTCCCCTGCAGCGACAAGGTTAAAAATATTCTCACCGTGTCAGGACTTACTCTGAAAGAAGTTATAAATGAACAGGAGATGCATGTGCAGGTTTACAAAAAAAATAGTAAGGGTTCATTTGATCTGGAGATGAAAAAAATCGAAATACCCAAAGGTGCGGTTGTCGTAGATGCATTCCAGCCCATGGGAAATACATTGGCTGATCTCATTGAACCGGAAGGAAGCAATTCCATGTATACAAACGGCAAGATAAAAATATCTTCCAAAACAGAAACTCTTCCTATTTACCGTATTTCCCGTGAACAATTATCGAAACTTTAAATCAAAAAAATTTATGATTCAGAAAATATTCCAGTTTACGATAATTGCGATCATGGGATTTTCTGTACCCATGCAGGCACAGGTGAGGTCGGCAGACAATTCTGTTCCCGACTCTACCATCATATATGTGAACGGAGACGGCACGTATTTTAACTTCGGAACGAAAGATAAATTTCAGCTGAACCTGAACGGGATATTGTCGCCCGGCTTTCAATTCAGATCCTACAATGTAAACGGAGAGGTTACAAAAGAAAACCAGATGTCGATTGATCTCGCCCGGCTTTCATTGAATTTTTCTGCCTTCAATGGTTTAATGACGGCCGCCGTAAAAGCAGACTTTACCGGAACTTCCCCGTTGCTGGAAGCCTGGGTTGCCTATAATTCGCCGAACCAGCACCATAGTTTTATACTCGGGGAACGACAGGCCATTTCCAATAACAGGCTTGCGCTCGAAGATGAAAAATATGCTTCCACCGTGGGGCCAACTATTAACGGTCATTCCAATGATGGAACTATCTATGGAGGACTCATGCAAAATTTTGTTGTCACTACCCGGGAAGGAGGAATATTTTATAAAACGAATTTTACCATCGGGCGTTCCCGGATATATGGCGCCGCTTCAATAACTTCCGGGCAGGGCCAGTCCATCAACAGTACGCAAACAAACCTGGGACTTAAATACGGGGGAAGAATTGATATCATGCCGATGGGTGATTTCATAAAAAACAATGCTTTTATTTCCCAGGATATTTATTTCGAACCGACTCCAAAATTCGGTATTGGAATCGCCGGCAGTTATGCAGTAAAAGCCACGACGCCTGTTGCAGGTTCCAGCGACAATGCAACAGGTATTTATGATCAGGATGGTGAACCCACAAACGCCAATTACAGAAAACTGGTAGCTGATTTAATTTTCAAGTACCAGGGATTCGCGTTTGTGGCAGAATATACCGATGCAACCATTTATGGAAAGAATCTGTATACAGATGCGGCATCTACCAAGGAGCTGACACCTGAAGCTGCCAGCGCCAAATATAGCATTGGCGATGCATTTAATTTCCAGGCTTCCTATGTATGGAAAAATGGCTGGGCACTGGAAGGCAGGTATACTATCGTAACGCCTGAATTCAATGTGGAAGGATCAATCGTACAAAAACAAAACTGGTACACGGGTAGTTTCAATAAGTATTTAAAGAACTACGCCATAAAAATAGGAATCAACACGACTTATATCGATGAAAGTGCCGTGACGGGCAGCGAGTATACCTGGATTTCTAATCTTGCCATTCAGCTATCATTCTAAAAAAAAAATTATGAAAAGGATAATTCTTCTGGCATTTGTCGTTGCGATAATAAATGGTTGTACTTCGAAAATAGAAATTACATTGCCCGCAAAGACACCCATCGCCAATGAAACTTCTGATCTTATCATTTCTGAAATTTCCACGGCCATCAATACCGATGGTAATGCAGGAGGGGTCAGAAACCACTATGTTGAACTCTATAACGGAACCAGTGATAATCTCGATCTTTCCCAATATGCAATAGGATATCAGGCAAGTCTGGATGAAAGCACACTGTTGGACTGGTCATTTCCGACAGATGCAACCTATTTGAAACTGAGCGGAACACTGGAATCAGCCAAATGTTATGTTATCGCTTCACCACAGGCCGACCCCGCGTTCGTACCAAGTGATATCGTTTGGGGAACGGAAAGTACATCGGCATCCGATGCGAGCAGTCCTTTGCAACTGAGCGGCAACAGCGCCATCGCACTATTGAAAAAAGATGCCGCCGGATCTTATATTTTGGGCAGCGATACCTATTCGGTTATCGATGCATTCGGAAGCCCGAATGTTGCAAGAGTAACATCCGGAGGTTCCAGCAGCAGCAGAAATAATCTGATGTGGCCAACGGCAGGGGAATCAATTGATACCAGGAACAGAACATTCTGGAGAAAAAAGTCCGTGTTTGATCCAAGTCCCGATTGGGCACTTACCAGCGGAACTACAGCAGATGATTCACAATGGATCCTGTCGGGCGACCGTGCCTGGGATTATTCCAATGTGGGTCAGCCTACCAGATAATATAATTCGAATTTATCAATACCGTTTATGAAATTGATTAAAAATGCGCAGGTATATGCTCCAAAAAAAATCGGGAAGAAAGATATTTTGGTTGGGGGTGAAAAGATATTGGCAATAGCTGATGACCTGCCTTTTAGGGGATCAGATATTGAAGTAGTTGATGCAAAAGGGAAACTGACTACTCCCGGATTAATTGATCAGCACATTCACCTGATCGGTGCGGGTGGCAAGCATGGATTTAATTCCCTGACACCTGAAATAACATTGTCAGAACTTATCTCCTGCGGATCTACAACAGTGATGGGATTGCTGGGAACAGATGGCGTTACAAAAAGCCTGAGAACATTGTATGCAAAAACCAAAGCCCTGGATAAAGAAGGAATCACGGCCTATATGCTTACCGGGTATTTTGGTTTGCCACCGATTACGTTAACCGGATCTGTTTTAGAAGACATGATCTTAATCGACAAAGTAATCGGTTGTAAAGTAGCCATCAGCGATCCGAGATCTTCTTATCCTACAGCAAAGGAATTGCTGAATATTCTTAAAGATGTTCACGTAGGTGGACTGACATCAGGCAAAGGTGGTATTCTTCATGTTCATCTCGGATCGCTTGACACTAACATGTCATTATTAATCGAATTGGTTGAAGAATATAAATTTCCGATCAGAAATATTTCTCCAACACATGTAGGCAGAACTTCTGCGCTTTTCGATGAAGCAATAAAGTTTGCCAAATTAGGCGGTATGATAGATATAACTACGGGAGGTACAAAATTCAGCGAGCCTTATGAACAAGTATTATATGCTTTGAATAAAGGGGTTTCTATTGATAATATGACCTTCAGCAGTGACGGAAATGCCGGAATGGCACGCATGAATTCAGGTGGCGAGGTAATCGAATTTTACAAGGCACCTGTTGACCTGAATCTTAAGCAGGTGGTACTGCTTATAAAAAAAGGAAGACTTCCAATAAGCGATGCGTTTAAACTGGTCACCTCAGGACCGGCGAAAAATTTGTCGCTGGTTAACAAAGGCATAATAGACACGGATAAAGATGCTGATCTGTGTTTTTTCGATAATGACTTTAATCTGACGGATGTAATGGCAATGGGTGACTGGATGATGAAGGATGGTACAGTAATTAAGAAAGGTAGTTTTGAAACCAGTCTGACTGGTGAAGATGATGAATAGATGATCATCTTGTCAGGGCATATATCAACAATCGAAATTGTCTATATAGGTATCCTCTTGTGGTTTTTTGCCGGATTTCGCTAAATAATTATTGCGCCCGTTTTTAAAATCCGATCCTTTTGTTTTTGTTTGTGGAATACTTGATGAGTCCTTTAAATATAGTCCCGTCGCCAAACTTAATCCCGTAAGTAAACTATTGTTCAGTAAAGTCCGCCGGCTGATTAGATTTTTTTCAGTATTACCCGGGTTGCTTTTGGCCATTCTTTGAAAGATATAATTGAACCCAAGTTACAGAAATGCCGGTGAAACACAAATATATAAAAGCAGGCTTGTAAGAATTCCTTATCTTTTATCCAAAAGCAATGTCTCCTAATGCATTTGTGGAAAGAGAAAAAGTAACGCTTGCCAGCGAATTTGTGCAGGAATTTCTACCCTGTATAGAGAGTGTTGCCGAACTGGAAGGTAAAATAAAAATAATGTCAGAGAAGTTGATGCCTCTGATGGACTTATTTGCGGCACAGGCTGAAACCAATGCAGAGATCTTCAGTCAATTTGCAAATGCATATAGTGATTTTATTAAAGATTATTTAGCTACCAACCAGCTCCTTTTTAATTTTCAGCAATCTATAGTTAATAAAACCAATGAGCTCCTTGGCGAATACGAACGGGCAGTAAAAAGTTGAATTATCAGGCTTACGGAAAATAAACCCCTGTTGCCTGCTCAGCAAAGCTCCAAAGTTTTTAGCAACCGCTTCATCCAATGCATTGGTAGTAATAGTGGCTTCTGCAGGATAACCTCTGTATCCCCCATCTTTATCGGGACCGTATAATTTTCCTCCGTAAGTTTCATTGGATGCGGCTGCATATAAAGATGGTGATGCTCCCTGCCATGGATCCATGAGCGGACCTACACGCTGGATGCCTGCTGCGTGTTCTTCCCTGCTCTTATATCTTGATAACTCTGTTGTATTGGCTCCGGTTACTATGACCGTTTTACCGGACTGATCAGGGATATTTTCTTTTGTCCACATTTTTATAATCCCGTTGATTTTTCCATAGCATCCGTGTAACGCGAACCCATGATTTTTATTTGTGCAGAAGCATCTTCAATTTCCTGAAGCTCTGACTTTGTTAGTTGAATGGAAGCGGCTCCATTATTTTCCGTCAGCCGATGCAATTTTGTAGTGCCGGGTATAGGAACGATCCAGGGTTTTTGCGCAAGTACCCAGGCTAATGCAATTTGTGCTGGCGTAGCATTTCTTTTTGCTGCATATAGACTCAGCAGATCAAGAAGTGTTTTATTGGCAATACGTGCTTCCTCTGTAAACCGGGGAAGGATTTTACGAATATCACCTTCGCCAAATTCTGTGTTTTTATCAATTTTCCCGGCTAAAAAACCTTTACCAAGGGGACTGAAAGCAACTAAGCCAATGCCAAGCTCTTCGATGGTTGGGATTATTTCTAATTCGTGCTGTCTTGTCCAGAGAGAATATTCACTTTGCAATGCGGCAACCGGCTGAACTGCATACGCACGGCGGATTGTACTGGCACCCGCTTCAGAAAGACCGAAGTATTTTACTTTTCCTTCTTTAATCAGACCTTTTACCGTACCGGCAACATCTTCAATGGGAATTTTTGGATCGACGCGATGCTGATACAATAAGTCGATCACCTCAGTCTTCAATCTTTTAAGTGATCCTTCCACAGCTTTTTTAATTTTATCGGGATGACTGTTTACACCTACCATTTTTCCATCCTTAATATCAAACCCAAATTTTGTAGCTATTACAACTTTATTACGAAAAGGTGCCAGCGCTTCTCCCACAAGCTCTTCATTGTTGTAAGGACCATATACTTCTGCTGTATCAAAAAAAGTGACGCCCTGTTCAACGGCCTTACTTATCAATACAATCATATCTTTTTTCTCTGGAAATGGTGTATAAGAAAAAGTCATTCCCATGCAGCCAAGTCCGATTGCTGAAACTTCAAGACCACTGTTACCTAGTTTACGTTTTTGCATTGCTTTAATTATTAAAATATTTTAATTTCATTCATTTGTTATCAGTTAAGTAACCTGTATTCATTGGGTGACTGGCCCACACGTTGTTTAAACAGCCTTGTAAAATGCTGGGGATATTTAAAACCCATTTCATAAGCAATTTCACTGATCGATTTGCTGATATCAAAAACTTTCTCTTTGGCTACATCTATCAGTTTTTCCTGAATATAATCCTGGGCTGATTTACCTGTTTCTTTCTTTACCAGATCACCGAAATAGTTGGGGGATAAATTAAACTGTTCGGCACAATATGCCACAGAAGGAAGCCCGGATATTTTTGGTTTATCTGATTGAAAATATTCATCCAGTAATGCCTCAAACTTAGTGAGTATATCTTTATGAATATTGTCCCTCGTTATAAACTGCCTGTCGTAAAAACGAATACAATAATTCAGGAAAAGTTCAATATTACTTACAATTAAATTCTTGCTGTGTTTATCTATCGCGTGTTCCAGTTCATACTTGATTTTGCTAAAGCATTCCGTTACTACTTGTTTTTCCCTCTCGGAAACATGCAACGCTTCATTTACGTCGTAAGAGAAAAAATTATATTCTTTAATATGCCTGCCAAGTGAAGTTCCATGAACAAGGTCAGGGTGAAATGCCAGAGCCCAGCCCTTTGGCTGAACAGCTTTCAATTTTTCATCAATGCCATAGACTTGTCCGGGTGCAATAAAAACCAGTGTTCCTTCTTCGTAATCGTAGTTATTGCGGCCATATTTCAGTTCCCCGCACTTTACTTCTTTTAAATAAACGATATAAAGTCCCGAGATAAAACGTGCGGGATATAGGGGCTTGGATTTTGCCTGATCCAAAACAGTCACAAGCGGGTGAAGGGTTTCCTGTCCCCTGAGGGCATTGAACTGTGCAACGCTTTCGATTTTTATGATCTTATCCATACTTGTTCGATTCAGAAATCGAAATTAATGCAAGTATTCAACCCCAGGTATATTTTATAGACTTAATCAGTAATAATGGTAGGTAATGCGGTAATCTATATAAGAATTTAAAAATGCCATAAAGGTTATTTAATTATTCAAAATTGATCATTGTGGCGGCCAGTAAGCTGGTTTCACATTGCTGCCGCTATAAGTACAATCTCCGCAAACAGGTTTTGTAGCTAAATAACTACCACCAGTATCCTTTGCGGTTATAATAATCGCTTCAGATTGAAGCAGTTTATCATCTACAGGGAAATCCAACATAAATTGATAGCAGGAATTACTTTCCGGATACCATTCAGGCACCAAAGAATTATTTATAAAAATTCTTTGTTCACTTGTTGATGTCGCATATACATATCCAATAACAGTTTCAGAAGGATGGTTCACACAATGAATATTGCTGGCAACAGTTGTGGGTTGTGCATCAAAAATAGAACCCGACACATCGTTATTATTATGTAAAAGTAGAAAAAACGAATATGTATTAGAGTCGATGGATTGCTGCTGAACAAAAATGCTGTATTCGAATTTCAATTTCCATGAACTATCCGAAAGAAAATTTATGGGAAGCTGATAAATGGTGTTATTGGATAGCCCGGTTGTTGATTCAAGCAATATATTGGTCGGATATTCTGTGCGCCAACAGGTATGATGCGCTTCAAAATCCGTCCGGAATTGGGGGTAACCACTAACGCTATCATAATAATAAATGGATGCAAAAGTCGACTGAATTTCAAATGTCTCATTGTAAGTCCAATGGTAATACCGGCTGGTATTATTATCTCCGTGCGTATTCACATAAATCGTTACACCACCTGGTGTGTTCGCCCAGGTAACACTGTCTATGGGAGGGGTAAACAAAGGAGCAACATCATCAGAAACATATTGATCTCCGGAACTAGTGACAATATGCAGGCTATACCGTGCATTACTAAGTGCTCCAAATGGTGCACAGGAATATTTCCCCGGACTGCCTTCAGTTAATGGATATGTGGTACTATTAGTTCCTTCAATGGTCATGCTGGCCCCGGATTCATATCTTACTATTTGCGAATCGGACAATGAATTGGACCTGCTTAAAGTAAAGTATGTGGAATCATTCCCGACATTAATAAATCCCTCAACAACCAGGTAATTCTGCGAAACGGCGCCTTCCGGAGCTGTAAAAGTTCGAATACAGCCACCATAACTCAGAGCAAACAGCGTTGCATAGAGAATTTTTGACCGGTTTGAATTCAGGAGCTTCACTTAACCTGGAATTTTTTTGCTGAAAGGAGACAGCGCTATGAATAAATCCTCCATTAAATTTAAGAATTAAAATCTATCTATTTAGACCATCAATTGAATGAATGTTAGAGGAAAAAATTTAGGGTGAACGACCAAAGCAAGTTGAAATAATAAATCAAATCAATTGATTTTAACTTTTGATTGTGCGTTTGAAAATATCATTTCTTTTAAAACCAGCTTAATTTAGTTTCTTCCTTTTCATCTCTCATATATGCTGAAATGGATTGGTTCTATTTTGATCTTAATTGATATCTCAAATTCAACCTCTGCGCAGAACCTTCTGTACGGCAAAATTTATTTGATAAATAGTCACGAAATCATTCCGGAGGTAAACCTCAGAAATCTTTCTAATGGAAAATATGCTAAATCCGATCAGGGTGGTAACTTTAAAATAGCAGCGTCGGCAGGCGATGTTATTATTTTTTCTTCTGCAGGCTATATATCCGATACCTTAACCTTAAATTATTCTGACCTCTCGAAATCAATAAATATTTATCTCAGGCATAATGTCGTAATTCTGGAGGATGTTGAAGTAGATCAGATGGGTAAATACATTCAGGATTCGATACAACGAAGGGAAGACTATGCTTATCTTTTAAACAAAAGGCATCCTGTCAAGTTTATGAATGAGAAAAGGCCCGGGGATCAGCCGGGCTTTAATTTTAGCCCAATTGGTTTTTTCTCAAAATCAGAAAAACAAAAAAGGGAATTGAAGAAAAGGATTAAAGAGGAAGATGAGGCTGAATATATTGATGTAAAATTTTCTGAATCAAGAGTAGCACAGTTAACACGACTGACGGGGGATTCCCTGCGGATTTTCATGTTTATGTATCGTCCCAGTTATTCCTTTTGCAGGAAGGCAAATAACAAGGATATGTTTTTATATATCAATGATAAGTTTGTATCGTTTAAAAAACAAGGAAATGCAAAGACTTAACCAGTTATTCTTTTTTCACTACTATCCTCTCTTCGTTCCCTAGAAGAACGCCATCAAAAAATTTCTTTACCACAACGTAATCACCTGCAGGAATTTTGTATTCATTCAGAACGATCTTTGCAGCTGAATAAACCTGGTGTGTTTTTTCATCGTACCAACTCCTGGAGAAATAACTTGCGTATTTGCAACTATCGGATACAGCTTGTGGTAAAGCATCTATAGCATAATCTTTTGGGAGATTAATAATTGTTGTATCTATCTTGACAAAAGGACTGTTAAAATAAAAATCCTGTTTTCTGTTTTCGCTTTTAGGCAGGTTTCTTACCCATAGATCAAGTATAGAAGGACGTAAGAACATTTTACTTGTCGTTTTTAATTCAGGAATAGATTCCAGTTGCTGGTCGAGATTAAGTTTAAGATCGCTTTTCTTTTCATCCATATCAAATCTGATCTGGTTGGGGTCCTTGAAACCCCAATGATTTATCATGAAAGATTTCTGATCATCTGATTTTTCATCTTTGATCGCCAACATATCCTGCTTATACCCACCGCTAACTGAAAAAACTGTATTTGTTTTTCCTGAGCCATCATCAAGAAGGTCGATGGTTGTAAATGCTTTGACTACATTTTCGGTGGCGCGACTCTTTGGCGTAGGCACCAAAACGCCTCCGGTTTCTGTAATAAGGAGCGCGTTTCTGTTTTCGGTAAAACTACCCAATACTCCAAAATCGGATGTTTTGCTTGTGCATTCTAACCAGGTGCTATCCTTTTTTCCCGGAATGCAGACAATAACATGATTAAACTGATTACAAGGGAAATCCGGATCCGCAGGTTCCTCGTTTGTATCTGCGTCGATTATCGCGAGGTAACTTTTAATCCCTACGGATCTTAAGACCGTTACCATATAATTGCTCAATCCTTTGCAATCTCCGTATTTCTTCATGTCCGTGATATCCGCTGCTATCGGTCTGAAACCTCCGATACCCAATTGTATACTAACATACCTGAAGTTATTTTGCAGATAGCTGTAGAGGATCTTTTCTTTTTCCTGTTCACTGTGGGTATTTCTGACCATCTGCCGGTAAAATTCCTTTCGCTGTAAAGAAAGCGTATCTATTCCTTTCAACAGCTCATTGTACCAAAGCCCGAAATTTTTCCAGGATGATAAGTCGCCGGAATATTTATCTAATTTGAATTGATTTGGAGCAAGAAGAATAACCGGATACATGCTTCTATCTGCTGAATTTTCTTCGTACCGTATAGGATCCAGGTTCTTAACCGACCAGGTGTATATTTTAAAGTTCCTATTCTCGGTTATAACAGGATCTAGCTTAATGTTTTTTTCTTTGAACCGAAAGTCAATGTTTTTATTGATCCTAACGATAAAACTGGAACTTTCAATTCCTTCATCGGATCCGATGATTTGATAATCCGGATACATCAGGCTACCCATGAAACTTATATGGTAATCTGTTTCAATGGTAACAGGATAAGAAGGTGCATCTATACGGAGGTAATAAGTTTTAAAGTCATCAATAAATTCTATAACACCTTCGACAGTTTTGATATCCTCCAGTTTGAACTTTTTGATCGTTTTTCCGACAGCATTATAGACTTTGATTTCAATATCGTCCAGGGAAATAAACTTGTCAGTTTCGAAATTAAAAGTTAGCGCATCATTCCCCTTTTCATTCAGAACGGTCTCTATCCTATGAATATGAAGTTTTGAGTGGTCGATATCTGAAACCTCGAACTCTGTTTTCTCGCTTCGCACCACTCTATTGGCATCCTTTTTCAATTCCGGTAATATGTTGGCAGTATCTAAATTCTGTGCGTATAACTGTGTCAGATATATCAGTAAAAACAATATAAGAATGGATATCTTTTTGCTTTTTCTCATGTAGATCTTCAATTATTTTTTTTTATTACTATTTGCTCATTCAGCATCCCATACAACTTTTTACAAAATTCTCTGAATGAATCATATTCACTTGCTTCAAAAACAGGTTTCCTGAATTCAAGTGTAATTCGCATATTCACCAGATCATTTTGAGATGTTATCAGGCGCGTGAATACAATGCTGGTATCAGGCATGATCATTTTTACATTCTTCGGCAATTCGTCAAAAGCATATCCATCCGGAATAAAAAAGCTTTCTGCGATGGTATAATTCTGATTAGCTCCGAAAAAAATATCGGAAAAACGGCGATCTGCTGTGAAAAGATTTTCCTCGAGACCAGTAAAAACATTAGTAGAAAAATATTTGTACTTACCAGAAGAACTTAGCTTTTCATTGAACCATAATTTCTGAGTTAAGGGTAAGCTATCGGAATTCACTTTTTTAATAAGACTACTATCCACATGCACCGCCACATTTTTAGAACTAAAATACTTTTCTACAAATTTCTCTTTACCATCCTTTAGGTCTTCTACACGGTTTACTTTCGAATAATCATAGCTGTCGATGGTCGCTTCCCCAGTCATTATTCCCTGATCGTCTATATTTCCTTGGATTAGGATTAGATCTTTAAACATATCTTCGTTATCCCATAAAGTTTTCCATCCCCATTTAGAAGTCTCGACTTTTTCAATAACAAGTCCTTCGGAATAATTGATTTCCCATGGGATCAGACGAGGAGAATTGTATATATCCGTTGCGTCAAGAACATAATTACGGTTGTTTATTACAACCAGCGCCAATACTTCATCAAACTGGTGCCAGCTTGGAGTTGATAAATTAATTCTGCCATTGCTACGAGTGCTCACCAGAACGGGATAAGCATTCAGTCCGGCACTTTTTAATAAGTTAATCAGGATGAGGTTAATCTCACCGCTGGTTCCTTTTTTATTTTTCCAGGCCGCTTTAACCCCATCCAGCGCCCAAATATTTGAATATCCATTCCAATGCATATTATCTCGAACATAGCTATAAATGATATTCATTCTATGATATGGATCAGCAACGGGTTTCAAACTATCTTCCAGGGCACCAACCCTTGGAATATTTTTGGTGAGCTGCTGACCAAAATCCTCATCATTCATAAGATTCTCTATGACGGATTCCCAGGTGCGACTAAGGACTTTTCTACGACCATTAAGAGTAATGGCAACAAGGTCTGGTTCTACTCTTTGTGTATAATCATCTTCACATGTCATATACGGCTCATCCCGCAATGCAGGCACTTCGGTCATTGTAAATACTTTGATGTTCTCCGAATCTCTGATTGAATTATTTTCATCAAGATGCATCGTGCAATGTGGCCTGCAAATCAGTTCTATAAATTGAGGAAAATCTACAGTATAGCGACTGAATTTAACCGGAATGGTTGATTGAAAATACCAATTGCTTAGTCCTGAGAACAGGGATCCTGTAACCTTGTAGGAATATTCTATCACACTGCCGACTTTGACATCCGGGAACGTAAATATTTTTTCCGATATCCTTTTATTTACTTTCTTATCGACAATTGTATTTGTATCAAGTTTAGCGGAAATGATATTTCCTGAAGCGTCTAAATTATAGGTCTGTGCATCTAGGATACTGATTTGATTTCCTTCCTCGTCTTTCGAATAGGGCATTTTGATATTTGCCTGATCCAAGCCCTTATTCTTCAAAATTTTAATCCGGATATGCCGCACGGTCTCAGAATTTGCAGACGTAAGTAAAACCTTGCCTTTTACTTCTTCTACATCGAAGAGAACAACCGCTTCTGCATTTTTATCAAAATCGCATTCGGTCATCTGCAATTCTGCATTGTCTATCTTTCCGAATTCTGGAATGCTGTCTTTTGTCTGTGAGAAAGCGTAATTGCCACAATAAAAAATGGGAAGGAGAATGAACAAGGGCAGCTTCATCAGTTTTTTGGTTTTACTTTGCCATATGGGAATGGCAAATCATACTCAAATGCACAATCAATAGGATAAAGTATAACAGCTTAACTGGAAAATTATTGTTCGTTTTACTGCTGTTTTGTTGCGTAGTCTTGTTGGTAAATTATGCCAGGTTCAGGGAACAATAAATTATCCTTACTAATGTACATAATTAAACCTCTTTTTTAATTTTCCAGAGAAATATTTAGTTTGTTATTCATTCATTTAAAGGTTTCTCATAAGGGTTTACCCTTAGAAAAGATGGTATTTGTAAATTCATTAATTATTACCCAGCAAACTTACATGCGCAGCAACTGCAACCCATTTATTTCTTCTTTTCATATAAATATCCTGATAGCAGATTTTGAACCGGGTTTCTTTGTTGTCTGCCTCCACTTTATTATTAGTCCAAGCGGTAACCAATCCGACATCAACGGATAACATCCTTACTTCGACACTGTCAATATCTACCGAAATCTTTTGATTTGATATTAGTGCGAGCGATAAATTATCGGCCTTGTTTCGTTTCATGCCCCCAGGATTAATCAACAGGAAATCATCGGCTAATATTTTACTAAGGGTAGAAGTATCCCTATTAACGATGGAGTTAAGAAAGTCCCTGTTGAGCTTTTTTAGTGTTTCAATGTCATTATTTTGACCCGATAAATGATTGGAAAATAATATTAAGAAGAGGCTAATACAAAATAATGTTTTCATTTTCTTTGCTTTAAGTTTATAGCAGCATGTTTATGCGGGTTAATTTCAAAATTCAGTCAGACATATTCAAGTAAAACATTACCATCAATACCAAGGTGTTTATGTGCAGCTTTTAGAAAAGCGACATCCGGTTTACGTTTTCTGCTCATTATCTGGGATAACTTTGGTTCTCCGATACCCAATAGAATGGCTAATTCTTTTTGTTTGAGCTTGCGTTCATACATTTTTAATTCAATAAGACCTTCAAGCGTTTTAGGTGCTGGAATTTTATAAATACTTTTCTCATAAGACTGGGCTGATAATGCCAATGCCTTAAGTTGTTCTGCTTCTTTTTTTGTTAAGTTATTTTCTCCTTTTTTCATCAAGGAATCGATCTTAAGCATTATAGAATTATAGTCCATTTCATTTGTAATTTTTACTTTTTGATTTGTCATAGAGAGATTTTCATAAATTATTCAGATTAACCTTATCGTATTCTTTATGAGTTCCTATAAATTTTATATAGATTGTTCTTACGCGGAATAGAATTCGTACAATTAATCGATACTTATTGCCCTTTATATTAAATACATAAAGATCATTTCCGACCGCATCAGCAGAATTAAATATCTGCCTCATTTCATTGAAATTTGCCCAGTTTGACTTTTCTGTGATTTTGTACCAGTTATTCAGCTGATCTTCTACATCAGGATTTTGTTCTGTGTAATTTCTGATTGTTCCATAGCTGATCACTACCATTTTTGTAGTATTTCAAAATTAACAATAAAATTTCATTTATTGCAATTTAATTGCGATTACTGAAAGCCCTTTATAATTGCTTAGACTTAAAGATCAAGACCAACCTCGAATATAATTTGGTGATTACCAAGGGAAATTCACCTGCATTTCTGCGTGTTTAATTCTAATCAACTATACCCGCGACGGGTATCAGATCCCTAACAGAGAGCTATCGGTGCTGTATCAAGTCCAGGTCAAGTCCAATCTATACTGGACTTGATCTGGACTTGGTCGCCTACAGGTAGCGCTCTGGTAAGGCTATGGAGATAAAAAGACCAACATTTCAATTTCACGGGTAAACATCTGATCTTTATCAAAATAAAAGATTCTATGTTTTCCAAAGCTTTACAGAATTTAGTTTTCTTAATCATTCTATTCTTTGTTCTACAATCCTGCCACCAGGCTGAACAGGAGACCAAATCCTCCAGCGCGATCTTCAACAGAGACAATCTTGCACAGCATATCATCATCCTGGCTTCTGATTCTTTTCAGGGAAGGAAACCTTTTACCCTGGGTGAAACACGTACCCTTGCTTACGTTGAAAATCAATTTCGGTCCATAGGGCTCGAACCAGGCAATGGAGGTAGTTATCTGCAGGATGTACCACTGGTAGAGATCACTCCCCATCCCGATTCTCTGATGAAAGTTGAATCAGCCAAAGGAAGTTTTGTACTTCATAATGCAAGCGACTATGTGATTACAACGGAAAGTACGGATTCAGTGATTTCGCTCAACAAGGTTGAACTCATTTTTGCCGGATATGGTGTAGTAGCACCTGAATATAACTGGAACGACTATGCAGGAATAAATGTAAAAGGAAAAGTAGTACTTGTGATGGTGAATGATCCTGGTTTCGGAACTGCGGACACAAGTATTTTTAAAGGGAAAACCATGACTTACTATGGCAGGTGGACATACAAATACGAGGAAGCGGCGAGGCAGGGTGCTAAAGCCTGTCTGATCATCCACAATACGAATGCAGCTTCCTATCCTTTCAGCGTAATACAACACTCCTGGGGTTCTTCCAACCTTTACCTGGATAAAAGGGGAAGTAATCAATATCATTGCGCCTTACGGGGATGGGTAAGTGCTGATGCGGCAAAAAAATTACTGGCCGCCGCAGGGAAAGATACCGCTTTGCTGGTGCAGGCGAATAACCATGGGTTCAAAGCATTTTCTCTGCATGAAAAACTTTCTACTACTGTCAGGGTGAGTGCAGTATATAATCTCTCCCATAATGTAATTGCTAAAATCACGGGAACTAAAAGACCGGATGAATATATTCTTTATACAGCTCACTGGGATCATCTGGGTGTTGGGAAGCCAGATGCGAAGGGCGATTCGATCTTCAACGGAGCCATCGATAATGCCAGTGGTACAGCAGCACTACTTGAAATGGCGAGGGCCTTTAATAATCTGAAGGAAAAACCTGAACGTACGATTTTATTTCTGTCGGTTACGGGAGAAGAACAGGGTCTTCTGGGATCGGAATATTATGGGCAGCATCCGATCTATCCGCTCAAAAAAACAGTGGCTGATTTAAATATGGATGGTATTAAACCTATGGAAAAAAGTAATGATATTGTGATTACCGGTTTTGGACAAAATGAACTGGAAGAATATGTGGCAGATGCTGCTAAAATCCAGGGCAGGTATATTGCTCCCGAAGCACATCCCGAAGCCGGACATTATTTTCGTTCTGATCATTTCAGTCTCGCTAAAGTAGGTGTTCCCGCGCTCGATGTTTCGGGAGGAATTGATATCGTTGGGAAAGGAAAAGATTACGGCAGGAAACAGGAAGATGATTATGTTGCCAATCATTATCATTCACAATCGGATAATTACGATTCGAGTTGGACATTTGAAGGTGGTATGCAGGATATGGAACTTTTGTTTATGATCGGCAAACGCCTCGCATTCGAAACAACCTGGCCGGCATGGAAACCCGGATCTGAATTCAAGGCCATCAGAGAGCGTCAGTGAAAATAATTATAAAGCCCCGGAAATCCAGGGCTTTTTTTTAGTTAAAAAATAAATTTACTTACTGACGTATATCTACATCAAAATTTACATTTGCAGGTGGCGGCGTATGATGACGATCATACCATTCTCTTGAGTGGTGATGATACGTATCATAATAGTGGCTTTCGGCGCATCCTGACATCGAAAATGCCACCATGAAAAGAAAAGCCGCAAGTCCCAACAAGTTTCTTAAAGTGTATTTCATATAGTAATAATTATACGCTATATAGTTAAAAACCCTGCCAGGCCTAACTCCTTGTAAATATTGATTTCCTGTAAAGAATTGAGCAGGTTGTGTAGATAATCCTCCCCGCCGTGATTTAACTTTTCATATTAACAGGCTGCAGGTGTTCGACCTGGTTAAGTGATTTATGAAAAAATAATTTAATTAATCCATTTTTTCCCATGGTCCGCTGCACTACTGAAAATGAATTATACACAAAGATAGATCCGGCTGCACCGATGGTTGTTGCCCACACATGGTAGATATCACGGTGACTTAAAACATATGAAATTGAATCGGCGAAACCATTGGCCTTGTGCCGGTCCTCAAACGCTTTTTCAAGAAGGACAACGATGGCAACGCCCGCGGTATACAGCAATGTGCGTAAAACGACATCAACAATCGGAGGTTGCCGTTGAACCCAGGGCCCCAGCGTAATGAGTTCCATCAGGATGATAACCTTCGACATGATAAGTGCTCCAATAAGCGCCTGAGATATTCCGGTAAATTCGATGTCGTAATCTTTTAAATAAAGTTTCTTCATGACCATCATAAGTAGGAAAACGATGGCGAAATATGTGGCGGTTCGAAGTATTATTTTAATTTCTTCGATTATCTTTTTCAGGACTTTCATGAAATAAAGGTTTGGATTATTGAAAATACATGATTAACCGCAGCAAAAAGTGCGGGGGATTGTTTATTTTCAATGGTTTCTTTTTTACAATTGAAATACCAACTTCTGATTAATACTTTCAAAATGAGAAACATTTTCATTTCTGTAGTTTCATTCATCCTATTAACGGATACAGGAATAGCTCAGTCAACATCTCTTCCCCGCATTGCCATAGCAGGACTTGGCATCGAATCGAGTACATTTTCACCTGCACTCACGAATGAAGAAGCTTTTCATGCATCATATGGCCTGGATGTTTTCTCAGTCTATCCATTTTTATCTCCTGAATCGCCGATTCGTTCCAGGGCCATATGGATTCCTACTTTGGTCGGCCATGCCCTGCCGGGAGGTGCTGTAACAAGAGAAGCCTATGAATCACTGGTGAACAAAACCCTTGATTCTTTACAAAAGTATTTGCCTTATGATGGTCTGTGGTTTGATATCCACGGAGCCATGAGTGTGGTTGGTCTCGATGATCCTGAAGGTGATTTTATTGTAAGAATCCGGAAAATAGTTGGGAAGAAAACAATTATTTCGACTTCCATGGATCTTCATGGAAATGTTTCCTGGCGACTGGCAGAAAATTCGGATCTGATTACCTGCTACCGGAAAGCTCCGCACGAAGATGCGATGGACACAAAACAACGGGCTGTCGTAAACCTGATTGACCTGATTGAAAGTGGGAAGGGTAAACCATATAAGGCTTATGTCTCTATTCCTGTTCTTCTGCCCGGAGAAAAAACCAGTACGAGAATTGAACCGGGAAAGAGTATTTACGCGGCTGTATCTCCTGCTGCTTCTCAAACCGGGATTATTGATGCTGCAATCTGGATTGGATATGCATGGGCCGATGAGCCGCGCAATCATGCCGTTGTGATGGTTACAGGATTTGATAAAGAAAAAGTAATTAAAACGGCAGAGCAACTCGCACAGAGTTTTTGGAAGGAGCGATACCATTTTGCATTTGTGGCCCCCGTAGCAACTTTAAAAGTTTGTCTCGATAGTGCTTTGATAAGTTCCAAGCATCCTTTTTTTATAAGTGATATGGGCGATAATCCAACGGCTGGCGGGGCTGGGGATGTTACCTGGACTTTAAAAGAAATACTTGGCCGTCCTGAGTTCAAACCATCCAATGGACCTTCACTTATTTATGCGTCCATTCCCGGACCAGATCTTATTAAAAATGCAATAAAAGCCGGAGTCGGTAACCATGTGGAAGGATATGCCGGAGCTATGGTTGATGCAAGATATGCTCCCCCATTATTAATCTCAGGAACGGTTGAATCTATTGTATATGGCGATAAAGATGCAGAGGTTGAAGCAGTGGTTAATGTTGGAAGCGTTCATATTATTGTTACTCAAAAACGAAAACCCTATCACAAAGAAATAGATTTTACCAGGCTGGGACTGAATCCACGAAAATCAGATATTGTTGTAGTCAAAATTGGATACCTGGAGCCTGAATTATATGCCATGCGTGCGGACTGGATCATGGCTCTCACTCCAGGAGGCGTAGATCAGGATCTTGAACGGCTTAACTACAAAAGAATTGAACGTCCTATGTTTCCTTTCGATAAGACAATGAAAGACCCTGATCTTACGGCCAAACTTGTCCCTTCTTCTAACTAGTTATTGTTTTAATAAATGGAAGGCACTTCTCCCTCCTTAACCTGGGGAACAGTATTATTGAAATAAGGTGCATTACTATCAATTCTTGCGTTATGGCAGAGAACCAATTGCCACTGATAACGCTTGTGCACATAAACTTCAACGAAACTGATATACTGATCGATATTGCCGGTCATGCTGGCCAATTTAAACCTGACATTCGCCCTTCCGTAGATCCAGGCATAGTTCCCATCAATAGAGGCAGTTACTTTTTCCGTAAGAATAAACAGATAAACGATACGGCCGGAGGCAATGTCTTTTAAGAATGAAGTCTTATTATCAATCACTCCGCTCGAATGAATATAAATAAGACTGTCCGCCAATAACCCGGAAAGCATGGTCGTATCTCGGTGAGTCATCGCTTCGATCCGTCTTTTTTCCAGTGCTATAAGTCTTGGCCTGTCGTCAGCCTGTGCATATAACTGTGTACTGCAGGCCAGCAGGATGAATACAGACATTAAAGTGCAGAAGAATTTCTTTTGTTTCATCAAGTTAAAAAAGGGTTGGATTTTACAAGGTCGAATTATCATCCAAATGTCGTAATTCTTTAACGAATACTAGAATATCTCATTCCAGGTACTTTTATCCGTCAATAACAACTCGCGTAAAAAGCGAATGGGTGGCATGCCATTGTCCAACATTTTATCATGAAACTTTTCAAGAGAATAATTAGCGCCTTCCTGTTTCTGGTAATCTGCACGAAGTTTAAGTATTTCTAATTTGCCGATGGTGTAAAAAAGATATCCGGGATCGAATGTTCCGCGAAGCGCTTCCAGTCTGGATGGTTTTTCTCCCTGGTACCAGTTGTCCATAAAGAATTTGGTTCCTTCATCCAGTGTCATACCCTGACAATGCGTTTTAACGGATACGCATAAACGACATAAGCGGAGTAATGCATCGCCGGATTGAGCCAGGCGATATTTAGCTGCAAGGACAGAATCTCCGTTATTACCATAACCTTCATCCAGCATCATTTTTTCGCAGTAATGTGCCCAGCCTTCAATATATGCATAGCTGCCAAAAATCTTTTCAATCCTGGTCGCCGATGAAGCATTCAGATGAAGGAACTGGGTGTAATGACCGGGATACACTTCATGAATGGTGACTACATCAGTCGTATAATAGTTGAATGAACGCAGCCAGTCTTCCTGTTGTTTGATTGTCCACTTCAGATCTACGGGAGTAATATAATAATATGCCTCTGTGGCTTTCGTTTCAAAAGGCCCTGGTGTATCCATGGAAGCGGTACTTGTTTCGCGGGCGTATTCGGGAGTTTCTTTCACCTGTACACGGACCTCCGATGGCATGCTTACAATTTTTTTGTCAATTAAATACTGACGTATTGATTCCATTGTTTTTCTGGCGCTGGGGATCAGGCTGTCTGCCGTTGGATGATCTTTTTCAAGATCATTGTACACATCGACTGGTTTTTTATTTGGGTTAATAATTTTGGCCGCAGTATTGAACGATTCCTGTTCTTTCTTTAATTGTTCCAGTCCGATCCCGAGGATTTTTTCCGGCGACAAACTAATATCCTCATTGAATAAAAGCATCTTCATATAGTTTTCCCGGCCGATGGCATAGTGATTGTGTACTTTAGGAAGTTTTTCCTTTTCCAGCCAGGAGATATATCCGTTTATCGCCTCAATCGCTTTTTTATTCGAAGCTTTAAAAGCATTCATCAACGAATCATTCTTAACATCCTTTAAAGCTATGACGAGGTCTGAACTTAGAAATGTAACTGATCCTTTAGCAATCTGTATGGCGGTTTCCACATAAGGTTTGCCCAGAGAGTCCGCGAGGTTGGCTTTTGCATAATCAAATTGTTGTTCTGCCTGGTTTTCTATTGCAATGATGGATCTGATCCTGTCTTCTATAGGTGCAAAATTCCGGCTGATATATATATTTACATCTATCAGACCCGCATAAGTCATGGGGTTTAAGGTATAAATTTTTAAATCTTCTATTTTGAAAATCTCAGATCCAATGGCGAGTTTTAATATTCTGTAGTCATAAAACATTTTTTCACTCAGTGCACTTGAATCCAGCGATTCAAGTTTTTGATTATAATCTTTAAGCCTCATTAATTCTCCGTCTATTGATCCTTTGCTTAAATCCGTTAGCCTTCCATCATATTCATGAAAGCCCAGGCTTACAGAATTCTGTGGTCGCCATGACAGATAACCAAGCAAAAAACTGTCTGAAAGTTGCTGAAAGCCGGCATCCCCGGAACCTGCTTTTATTTCAGGGTTATTTACCTTGCAGGCGGAAAGGACAATTGTACAGCTTAAGATTAGAATAATTGATTTTAGCATATTGAAATAATGAATGAGTTTGCTCTGAGAGCAAATGAAAAAGTAGTCAAAAAGACAACACTATCCAACTTAAAAATATATGTATGGTCAGAACTATTTTCATCCTCTCCCTGATCTTCAGTTTTTCCAAATCTCAGGCACAAAATAAGACAGCAGAAAGAATCATTTCATTTAGCGGATATTCCTGGTCGGTCCGCAATACAATAAATAAACAGGGACCCGGACCAAATTATTTCTCTGATTCCTGTGTACAGGTAGATGGTTTAGGACGCCTGCATTTATGGATCGTATGGGATGCCAAAACAAGTCACTGGCTTTGTCCGGAGGTTACTACTTTGGAAAAATTTGGATTTGGGACCTACCAGTTTGTAGTGGAAGGAGCCATCGATCATTTCGATAAGAATATTGTTCTGGGTCTTTTTAATTATTCTGGAAATGACGGTTATGATGAAATGGATATTGAGATTGCAAGGTGGGGAAATAGTTCTTATCCCAATTTGAATTATACCATTTGGCCCGCTGAAAATGATAATGCTAAAAACAGCGCGACTACAAGGGAATTTACGCTGAAATCCACTTTAAGCACCCACTATTTCCGCCGAAACTCAGATACCGTCATATGCTCGAGTTTTGATAGCATTTCAACAGATACAAAGAATCTGATTTTCTCATCCACATTTGCAAGGCCTGTATCTTCCATCAGTCGTTTGGACATGGCCGTACATATTAATTTCTGGTTGTTTAACGGAGAACCACCTGAGGATAACAGGGCTGTTGAAGTAATTATCCGAAGTTTTCAGTTTAGCCGGTGATATTATTCAGAGTGCAGGCCTGTTCCGTTATTCATACCCGTCATTCGTACAAATGCTTCAGCGGCTTTTACTCCAAGTTCACGGCCCCTGAATTCTTCCATGGCAGCATGCCCGCATTGGTAGATGCCGGGTGGGTCCTGGCTTACATGGCAATACACGGCTTTTCTTTTCTGTTCCTGGGTTTCTGAAATATCTATGTAATCAGTGGGTTTGAATATCATGGTTTGTTCTCCCGTACATACTTCAAAGAAATACAGGTCAAATTTATCTTTTGCTCTTATCCAGCATTGAATCGTGAGCAGGCTGGCGATCTGATGATCTTTATGGGAATCTATAGGCCAGTGGGTGAATACGGTATCGGGCTTTTCTTCATCCAGAATCCTCTGTAATTTATGCACCCAGTCGTTATTCATGATGGTATCGCCATCAATTTGACCTGCAAAAACAGATTTTGATCGGAGTATTTTGCAGGCTTCAAGGGACTCACGGCTTCTGATGTCGGCTGCTTCTGTATGAGATTTTCCAGGAATTCCAGCTTCTCCGCGGGTAAGGTAGACAATAGTAACTCCGTGAGCTGCAGCCGCAAATTTCGCCAATGTGCCGCCACAACCACTTTCAGGGTCGTCCGGGTGTCCTCCAACACATACAATTTTCAACAATTTAGCCTGATCGGTTTTTCCGGATAGGACTGAGGGCATGGCAAGCACACCCAATCCTGCAGCAGCATTTTTTACAAATCCACGGCGTGAAGACAGACTTTTCATGATAGTAATATCGGATTTATTTACGAATACCATAAGGTCAAAAGGGGTACCCCAAATATTTGTACGCAACCGGGAATTGGCTATTTCTTATTTATATGTGACGGCTTCGGAATAAAATAATTGCTATCTCATCTTTTTCGTAAATTCGGATAACATCGGGAGGCCTAGTGGTAATGAAAAAGTATATTACCTGTACGCTGTTAAGTTTCACCATTTCGTACATAATCCATGCACAGGAAAACGTACATCCCGACATCACCCAAATCAGCAAGCCGTTCACAGATTTTAACCAGGGTGCATTTAGAGCAAAAAATTTATTGTTTGAAGGCAACTGGGTTAAAGGGAAATTATTAACCTCCAATAATTCTATAGTCAGCGGTGAAAATTTTCTATTCAATTTCGATAAAATAGAACGCAGGTTATTAATCACTGCTGATTATAAAAATATGTTCGAAATTGACAGGAGGGAATTTAAAGCCGCTCTGTTTTATTTTAATGATTCATCTTATGTTTTTAAACATATTTATTTTATAAATGACAAAGATTTATTTCAGATACTTGTGAATGACGAAGCCAGGTATTCATTATATAAAGTCGTACACACTAAATTAATCAGAGAAACTTTTGGAATTAATACGATTTCAGCTCCCGGAAACAGTGCCTTCAGGGAGAAATACGTGGATATGCCGGAATATTATATTTTTTTTCCAAACAGGGAATACAGATCCATATTCACACTTAAAAAAGGTCCGATTGAGCGAATATTCGAACTAAATCCGGATAGTGAAAAAGTAAATGAATTCCTGAAAATGACAAACAGTAAAGTGTATGACGAGAGTGAATTGATACAGCTTATTCTGTTTTTGAACAAAGCATCTATTTGAACCAGTTGCAGTCGGATGATTCAGCCACCGATTAATTTAAGAAATACTTCTTTTTTTCTGCGGGATACGTCAATGATATCACCGTTTCGCATTATAATCTGACCGCCGTCTCCGCGCACATATTTCGCTATAAAATTCAAATTGACAAGATGGGAATGATGGACGCGGTAAAACCGGTAATCCTGAAGTAGTTCTTCAAAATCCTTTAGCTGTCGCGTCACAAGCATATGATGACTATTTTGCAGAATGATTTTCGAATAATTTGAACTGGATTCAATTCGAACAATCTGTTTTATCTGGATAAATTCCAGTCCATCGTTGGTTGGAATGGCAATATTATCTTCCTGGCTTTTAGGATTTGCGAGGTTCTGTTTCAGAAGATCGGCACGCTCCCTTGTCTTCTTTAAACTGAAATTTCCCAGACGCTCAGTTGTCTGCTGAAGATCTTCTATTGCAACTGGTTTTACGAGGTAATCAAATGCGCTAATGCGGATGGCATTTATGGCGTAATGATTATACGCGGTGATAAATATTACTTCAAAATCAACTTCGGGAATCTGTTCAAGCATTTTAAACCCGCTCATTCGGGGCATTTCAATATCCAGAAATATTACATCAGGTTTATGTTGTTGTATCAGGCGGATCGCTTCTTCCGGATTTTGAGATTGGGCAACGACCTTAACATTGGGGCAGTATTCCCTTATTTTGAACTGCAGGTTTTGCAGGCTGTTTAATTCATCATCTACCAGGATGGCCTTAAGCACTTGCATGCGAAACACATTTTATTGCAAATTCAATTCTGGTACCTATTGGATTATTTTCGTCATCAAATAAATCGATGATTTTTACACTGCCGGAAGATCCGGTTTCTCTGTTAAAGATGTTGATGCGGTCCTGTGTTAGTTTCATGCCAACACTCTTATGAAAAGGTTTGTTTAACTGGTTATAAATCTTAGACTGGTCACGCCCGATTCCATTATCTTCTATAATATAGTGAATCATATCATCAACCAGCTTAACCTGTAAACATATTTTCAAATCCGTCCGGTCGCTGGGACCTATTCCATGGTTGATGGCATTTTCAAGGAAGGGTTGAACAAGCAATGCAGGCACCTGATAATCGCCATAGCGTAATTGCGGATCCACCTGGCAGCAATAACTGAATTTATTATTGAAACGCAGTTGTTCCAGGTCGATATACAATTGCAACGATTCAATGTCCTTACTTAAATCGATCAGGTCGGTATTGCTGCTGTCCAGTATACTACGGATGAAGCGTGCAAATTTATTCAGGTAGTCCGACGCAAGTTTTTTCTCATTCTGCATGATAAAATTCTCAATGCTATTAAGACTGTTGAAAAAGAAATGTGGATTCATTTGTGCCTGCAATGCCTGCATTTCTGTTTCAGCGATCTTTTGTTTATACTGGGATTCATCCTTTAATTTTTTAGCCTGGAATGATTTGTAAAGTAAGAAAACAATAAATATTCCAAGCATGAATCCGATCCCCGTAAGGAATAGCAGTATATCTTTGAACGCAATTTGCCTTTTCTGGGAATTCGTAAGTTCCTTCAATGTATTATTTTCAAGTTCTTTTTTCTTGATGGTCCATTCAGACTCATTTACAATAACATTACGCCGGTTATTTTCTGAAAAAAGTGAATCCCTGACCGAACGATACATTCTGTAAAAGAATATGGAAGAATCTTTATTTTTTAAATCATCATATACGGAAGAGAGTTGTTCCGCTGCTTTTGCTCTTCCTTCCGCAAAGTGGGTTTGTTCTGCAAGCTGAAGTGCTTTTGTTAGCAGCGCAGTTTTTTCACTTGCCGGAATGTGGTTCATATACTTTGCTTCTGCCAGATAGGCCTGGTATTCATTTCGGATATCTCCTGACTCCCTCGCGGAACTGGCAGCTTTATTAAAATAATAATTGGCTGAATCATTCCTGTTATGAATGGCATGAAGCTTTCCGTAACCTACATAAAACTGGGATAGTACATAATTTTCTTTAGTTTGAAGAGCGTAAGGCATGCCTGCATCGAGATTCATCTTTGCGTCGTTATAAAGACCCTGTTCCAGATCACAACGATTTAATAACTCATAATTCAGTGCTACGCCTCGCCACGCTTTGATCGCATTATTGATTTCTATGGCCTGAAGGGCATATTGACGGCATCTATCATAATCTTTCAGTGAAGCAAAATTCTCCCCGATATTATTTAAAGCAACAGCCTCCACTCTGCGCGCACCACATGACTTGGCTAAGTCAACTGCATTAAAAAAGGCCTTGGTGCTCGATTCAAAATTTCCGGCTGATGAAAGTAATATTCCGAGATTAATGCTGGCAAGCGCCTTGCCATAAGTGAAATTCAGGGAATCACTCAGTTTCGTGACGAGTTCATAATAAGCAAAAGATTTATTGACGTCCGTTTCACTAAGTAAATAGCTTATCCGGTGCATAATATGAATTCTCGTCGAATCGTTTTTCGGATGCGATTCAACCCACCTGATAAGGCTGTCTACATTATATGTTTGTGCATTGGCGGTACCAGCTGTTACGGAAAAAATAAAAAGGAAAAAAAGGGCACGGAGAGGTCGGGGGTTAGGGATAATAAATAATCTTTCTGCAATTTTTTTATGGCAAATATTCGTGGGGTCGGCAATCATTTACAGGCAACATTTTTTCTAAGTTAAACATTTATGTATTCGTTCTTTGCATCAGGGCCTGTGGTGTGCGGGCCATGATCCACATATCATATAAAAGACTTGACTTGTTCGCATAGTCAATATCCAAATCGATTCTTTCTTCTCCGGACATTTCAGGATTTCCTCTTTTTTTAACCTGCCACAGTCCGGTAATGCCAGCGGGCGCCAGAAATCGCTTTGCCAGGTTGTTTGTAGTGAAGTTTTCAGCTTCATATAAAGGCAATGGCCGGTTTCCTACCAGGGACATGTTGCCCAGCAACACATTAAAGAGTTGAGGTAATTCATCGAGACTTGTACTCCGGAGAATCCTGCCTACCCCTGTAATACGCGGATCATTATTTATTTTAAAAAATCTGGCCGGTGCTGATCCACGATATTGATTCAGGTGGTTGAATTCTGTCCTTAGCCTCTCAGCACCTGGAAACATAGTCCTGAATTTATAAAAATTGAATATGCGATATCCCATGCCAGCTCTCTTGGAAATATAAAAGATATTTCCTTTGGATTCGATACGGATCGCTAAGGCAATTATTAAGAACAACGGAGCAAGAAAGACAAGCGCGGTGAAACTGACCAGGATGTCAAAGATTCTTTTTAAGATTGTATGCATGGTTCCTGGAATCTGTTCGGTTATTTGATCTTTTTGTTGTTTTTCGAGCTCATTTGCTCGCGATTTAAATTTCTGAAGGAAACGAATTTTTGTATCAAGATTAGATTCATCCCACTCCTGTAAATTCAATATATCATCTACTATTCTGTTACGGATAAAATGAAAATTCTCTACGGCCGTTATCCTGTCTGCATCAATGATCAGAGGTATTTGTGATAATCTTTCCTGTTTTGAAAGAAAATCAGCCCAATTTTTAATGTCTGCAAAGCCAAACCCTGATTCACAAAAGATCACTTCCGGAAGATCACGATCTTTCCTGGTCAGTTCAATCTTTGCCTCGTTTAAATTGCCGGAAGCATAACCGCGTTTATAGATGTTGACAAGTTTTGTAATATTCGCCCGTTTTGTGCCGACATAATAAAAGCCGGTCATGCTTTCTTGCAATTTCATAAGTAAGGTTTAATGGTAATGGTATTCAATTCCTGCGACCTGAATACAATCGTAAATTAAACCATCACTTACTGGAGAAATACCATATTGTGTAAGTTGTAAGATTGATCATGTAACTGGCGGGAATCCGTAACTGACCAGTTCCTGTCTGGAAGTTCCAAGTCCGTCGATACCCAATTCAACGATATCTCCGGGAGAAAGATATTGAGGTGGGTTCATTCCAAGACCGACTCCAGCCGGAGTTCCAGTTGAAATTAAGTCGCCTGGAAGGAGTGTCATAAATTGACTGATATAAGAAATCAGAAAGGGGATTTTAAAAATCAGGTTTGACGTAGTTCCATCCTGCATTGTTTTACCATTTACTTTGAGCCACAGGCGGAGTCGATTGATATCCGGTATTTCATCCGGGGTAGCCATGAATGGACCCAGGGGAGCAAAACTGTCGCATCCTTTTCCTTTATCCCAGGTACCACTTCTTTCAATCTGAAATTCTCTTTCGCTAACATCATTGTGCAAACAATATCCAGCGATATAGTCCGGAGCCTCCGACTCAGGCACATAGGAAGCCTTTCTTGCCATTACGATGGCCAATTCTACTTCCCAATCCGTTTTCCTTGAGTTTTTTGGAATGATTATCGGATCAAAGGGGCCGCTAAGGGCCGTGGTGGACTTCAGGAAGATAACAGGTTCCGCTGGTGGCTGGGCCTTTGTTTCCCTTGCATGGTCTGCATAGTTCAGTCCGATGCAGACAATTTTTGATGGCCTGGATATAGGACTGGCAAGCAATACGGGCTCTTCAAGTTTTTTTAAATTACCCTTATTCTTATCCAGAAAGGAGCGGAGGCGCGATAATCCACCCGTTTCAAAAAATTCTTCGTTGTAATCTTCTCCCAGCGCGGATACATCAAAATAATGTTCATTCCGGATAATTCCGGGAAAGGTCTTTTCTCCTTTTTTCCATCTGATTAGCCGCATAAATTGTTAAAGGTTAATGGTTAATTGTCAATCAAGAAAGGTTAAAAGAGTCCGGGTGACAATTTACCAAAATCCCATTAACAATTGACCATTAACCATTAACAATTACCCATCTCTTTTATAAAGTGTATATTTACCTGAAACCTAAACATATTCACAGTGGCACAAAAATTAAAAGCAGGGATTAAGGATGGTGCATCCAAACCTGAATCAGCAAAAGAAGCAGAACCAAAAGTGCCCGCTAAAAGGAAATCCCCTGCCAGGATCTCTGTTTCAAAAATATTTCCGGAGAAAGAAGTTCCCATGGGGCAGATTGAAAAAACCAATGTGGATCACCATATGGCAAAAAAGTATCTTACCCAATACCTGGACAGGATTCCAACCCAGGCTGATATCGATAAAGCGACCATTATCAAAAAATCAGATTCCATTAGCTATCTGAAATATGGTGGCAAATTCCTGGGAACCATGACAAAGACAATCTATCAGACTCCGGAACAAAAAAAATCCGGTAAGGGCATAGGCGTCAAAATGGAATTCAAACCAAAATAAAGTTGACTCTAAACAGCAGCACGCTTCCACTCATAACGCTCAGCATTTTTTGATGGCTGGATGGGCTTATTGTGAAATTCAGCCCAGACTTTAGTGAAGCAGGCGCCGAAATAAAATATAAACGAAGAATAAAAAACGAATAAGAGAAGCAACATAGAAGATGTTGAAGCTCCATAAACTGTCTGCATATTGCTATATGATAATAGCCATTTGAGTAATAATTTCCCTAAAGTGAATAACAAACCGGTAAAGCAGGCACCCACAATTATTGTTTTGAGTGAAGGTCCGCCATCCGGCAGGAATTTGAACAATACAAAGAACCAGACAGAGACCAGAATAAAGGAAATTAATTGTTTGATAACTTCTTTTCCCAGGGCCTGTGAAGCAGACGATAATTCATTAGAAGTTTGTTTAATTAAATCCAAACCTCCTTCTGCGAGCAAAACAATCAAAAATAATATTCCGGCTATCAAAATGACCAGCAGTGATTTCGCCCGGTTCAGCAGGGTGACTTGAATACTTATATGACTAACTGCCCTGATATTCCACAATTGATTTAAGGAATCCTTTATTACTTTCATTAAAGTAGTGGCAACAAATATCAAAAAAATAAAACCCAGTGCAGCTTCGTACCAGTTTCTGAACAGATTATGTACATTGAATAATGTTCTGTGTAATTCACCTGCCGTATTTCTGCCGACTATTTCGCCGAGATTGTGGAATATCTGCCTGCTCATAAACCGGGGGCTAATAAAAAGCCCAAAAATCTGAATAAGTATTATCAAGACAGCTGGTAATGCAAAAGTGGTGAAAAATGCTGTGGCTCCCGCCATCCTCAATGGATCATTTCTTTGGAACCCTTCAAAGGATTTGTTTAGCAGGCCAAGTATTTTTATCCGTTTTTTAAACACCATCATTGACTTGTTTCTGAACCGGTGGCTTCAGACCTGGAGGCTGTTTGTTCACCCCCGCACCGGCTTCTTAAATTCTGCTTAAAATTTTTTCTCTCTTCCGGGGATAAATTAAACCATTTATTTCTCATTTCTTCCATTTCACGTCTGCGGCGACCGTGACCAGCCCAACCGGGTCTTCCCGGAAAACCGCCAAATAAAATCCTGGACAGAGCAAAAAGTCCCAATGCCTGCCAGAAATTTATAACAGATACATGCAACACAGCAACCAGGATATTATTCCAAAGCGCCATGATGATGAAGCTCAGTGGAACGATGAAGGCAAAAATGAACAATAGAAAAAGGAGAAATCGGGGAAATCTTGAGCGTCTCATTTTGTTTTATTTTAATAGTTTTTTAATGCTTCGTGCAGGTCAGAAAGTTTCATACGCAGATGAATCACTGCATATCTTTTTCTTGAAATCAGCGTATTCACCGGTATACCCGTTTCTTCGGATATTTGTTTGAATGGAATTCCTTCCATTTCGTTCAGAATAAATGCCTGTCTTTGTTCTTCAGGTAATTCGTCCAGAGATTCTTTCAGAGTTTCCTGGAATAAGTTTCTCAGATAAATAGTCTCCGGATTGGATGAATCATCCATGATAAGATCCATCCAGTCACTTATAGCTTCATCATCCATTTCAGAAAAAAGACCATCCAGCTCTAATGGCTTTTTTTTCCGATTGCGATCAATGATTTTGTTTCTTGCAACTGTAAAAAGCCAGGCAGTGATCTGGTCGATAGGCTCCTTATTTCCCAAAAGCTGGTAGAAGACATCCTGCAGAATGTCTTCCGCATCGGCTTCATTTGTTACCCTTTTGCGGATAAATCCCATTAAGCGCCTGCTATAGGCTTTCACAACCTGCGATATGGAATTTGCATTTGACCCGGTCATCTGGAATGGTATCGTTTCAGCCTGCCACATATTATAAAGAGGTAGACGGACCAGCAGGGTTTATATTTTAAAATCATTTGAAATTTCATTGAAGGTATTGAGACCCTTCGGGAAGTGGTTTAATCATGTTCGTAATCAACTTGTTAAATGCCTCTCATTGTAGTCGCATGCATTTTAAAGGAGTCAAAAGTTAATTTTAATCAAGTTTTATATAAATATTATGATTAAATAATCTAATTTTGCACCCCGAAATAAAAAGATCTTATTTATACGTCAAATTGACATTTCAAAGCATAATCCTGTATTCTGTCGAATATTAAAGTACCCAAGAAAAGAAGTGAATGAAAAATACCATCTAAATGCAAGCAATGAATAGCAGACCTGATTCCGGATCAAAAAACCCTCTCAAAAAAGTTCCCTCACTTAACGGGACTCATAAACTTTCAATTAAAGACCAACTGATCAAAGAAAGGGAAATTTCCGAGTTGATCGTTAATTGTTTGCCCGGAATTTTTTATCTGACAGATCAGGACAATAAATTTCTTCGCTGGAATAAAAATCTTGAAACCATATCAGGGTATAGTGGAGAAGAGATTAAAAAAATGATTCCGCTGGATTTCTTTGATAAACAGGATCATGAACGAATTATTGCAGCAACCAAAAAAGTTTACCAGGTAGGATATAATGAGATTGAAGTGGAAATTTATACCAAAAGTGGCAGGCAATTACTCTACCACCTGAATGGCATTTCAGTGATTTATGAAGGAAGGCCCTGCCTGCTGGGAGCCGGTATGGATCTTACAGCCAGGGAAAAGGCGCAGCAGGAAATCAGAGAAAGCGACAAAAAATACCGTTCTCTTTTTGAGCAGGCATCGGATCCGATTCTGGTGACCGACTACGATGGAAATTTTACGGATGTGAACGGTAGTTTTTGCAAACTATTCGGGTACACAAAAAGAGAACTGCTCAGGATGAATATTGTATCACTTGTTTGTCCGAAGCAACTTGTTGAAAAACCTATCAGGAATGATTTAGTGATGAAAGGGAAGCATTTTATGAGTGATCGGTTAATGATTCGTAAAGATGGAACCATTGTTGAAACAGAGGCAAATGTGAAGAAATTTGGTGAAGACAGTGTAATGGCCATTGTGAGGGATGTTACGGAAATCCGCAAACTTCAAAGAGAGATGGAGCGGGAGAGAATGGATCTGCAGGTGCAGGAGCAAAGAAAAATAACCCGTGCAGTCATCAAGGCGCAGGAGAGAGAACGTAATATCATTGGCAGAGAATTGCATGACAACGTGAATCAGCTTCTGGCGAGCGCCAGGATGGTGCTGAGCACTGCAAGATTAACACCAGCAGGAAAAAAGGAATTTGTTGACAAGACCTTACGACTGATCGATGCAACTATTCTTGAATTACGCATCCTGGGAAGGAAGCATGTAACTCCGCTGAAAGGTTTTGATTTAAAGTCCCAGATTCAATCCCTGATTAAAATCATGGAAGAAGGCATCGGCTTCAGGATAACTTTTGAATATGATTTGCCGGATAAACCGGAACTATTAAATGATTTGAAGTTAAATATTTACAGGGTCATACAGGAACAACTTAATAATGTTTACAAACATGCTTCTGCTTCCCGGGTTCAAATAAAAATGTTTGCCGCTGATGGTCAGGTTCATGTGTTGATCGATGACAATGGCATTGGGTTCGAAATAGGGATGAAGAAAAGCGGGGTTGGCATCGTCAATATTATCAACCGGGTTGAATCATTTAACGGGAAAGTAGGGTTTGAAACCAAACCCGGTATCGGATGCAAACTTGAAATCCATATCCCGATGACTTTCCAGGAATAATTTCTAATCTTTCATAAATCCCTGGGCCTGCAGTTCTGTAACCAGCATCTGGGTATACTGCTTACTCGCTTTCATTGCGGTCGGTGGATTAACTACTTTGGATTGCATCGATATCAGCAGCTTTTCGGTAACAGCATTGAAAAGATTGCTTTCTATAAAATAAGTTTTATCCGTTTCATAATAACCGGGAGAATAAAAAGTTGGGCTGTAAGCATAGTATCCGCTGTAATAATATCCATAGCCGGCATATGGAACGAAACCTACGGATGCGCTATTACCTGCAACATAATGTGTCTTTGATTCCTGGTCGACCAGGGCTACTGTAAATATGCCGTCGCAGCCGAGATCACGTATTGCTTTTAGTAAAACATCATTTTTAGGTAATTTATCCAGCGTAAGAATGGGTCCAAATGCATCTATACTCTTGACTGTTCTGATTCCTTTGGATTCAGCCGCATTCGCCAGGTCATTTTCCAGATTTACCTGGACATCATAATTCTGAGTCATTACGAAAATAAAAATCTTGTGCTTACCTGGCTGGGGAACCGGTTTGTCGTTCGGATTTACCCAGGTCGCCATGATGCGCATAGAAGAGTTGGAACAGGAGCTGAAAATTAATGTAAGAACGAATGCTGAAATGTAAAATTTGAATTTTGGCATAAGGGTTAAATATGAATGATGGATGTATATAAATTTTTTACAAGTTATGCATTTAAAGCCTTAAGCTTTAGGCCTTAAGCTTTAAGCTTTTGGCTTTCAAAGTTCATTTTTCTTCATTTGGCCAACTGCATAATCACATGCGCGGGCAGTAAGGGCCATATAAGTAAGTGAGGGATTTTGTGTAGAAGTGGATGTCATACAGGCGCCGTCAGTGACGAAAACATTTTCACAGGCATGCATCTGATTCCATTTGTTAAGCATGGAAGTTTTCGGATCCTTACCCATACGCGCGCCTCCCATTTCATGAATGTCAAGTCCCGGTGCCTGGTTACTATCATTTGTTTTGATATTTGTAAATCCGGCTTTTGTATACATTTCAGTTAACTGATCTGAAAAGTCTTTTACCATCTTGTTATCATTCTCATCGTAAACCACCGAAAATTTTATCAGTGGCACACCCCACTCATCTTTCTTATTGGAATCAAGGCTTAAAAAGTTCGTTTCTTTCGGAATGGTTTCGCCCATCATATGAGAACCCACACGCCATGGGCCAGGATCTTTCTTTGCAAGATTATCTTTTAAAGTTGTACCAAAACCCTCCGCTTTGGGGAAGCTAAACCTTCCGGAAAAAAATCCTGCAGCATAACCGCGCAGAAAATCAGTCTCCTGTTTACGAACATTCCGGAAACGCGGAATGTATGCACTCGTAGGTCTTCCGCCCGCTGTAGTGCTATCCATAAATCCTTCGTATTCCGCAGAAATATGTCCCCTGTAATTATGAAAAGCAAAATATTTTCCCAGTATCCCGCTGTCATTACCAAGTCCATTCGGGAATCGGTTTGATTTTGAATTTAAAAGAATGAGGTTGGTATTTATTGCCGCTGCATTGACAAAAATAATCCGGGCATAATAATCAATCACTTCTTTGCTTTGTGCATCGACGACCCGCACACCGGAAGCTTTCCCCTTTTTTTCGTCATAGATTATAGAATGTACAACTGAAAAAGGACGAAGCGTCATATTGCCGGTTTTCAGCGCCCATGGGATCGTTGTCGAGTTAGCCGCGAAATATCCACCAAAGGGACAACCACGCTGGCAAAGATTCCTGTTCTGGCATTGTCCACGGCCCTGGTCCAGATGTATCTGTTTGGGTTCCGTCAGATGCGCGCAACGTGCGTAGATAACATGACGGTCTTTATAATTTTTTGCAATAAAATCTTTGAAATAATTTTCAACGCAACTTAATTCCAGTGCCGGTAAAAATTCCCCGTCGGGTAATACATCAAGTCCGTCTTTATTTCCGGATATTCCCGCAAATTTTTCTACATAACTGTACCAGGGTGCAATGTCCTTATATCGTATGGGCCAGTCAACTGAAAAACCATCCCTTGCTGGTCCTTCATAATCGAAATCGCTCCATCGCTGTGTCTGACGCGCCCATAACAATGATTTGCCGCCTACCTGGTAACCACGGATCCAGTCAAATGGTTTATCCTGAACATAAGGATGTTCTGTATCCTTTACAAAAAATTGTATCGCGTCTTCCCTGAATGCATAACAACGGCTAACCACAGGGTTGGCTTCCTGAATTGCTTCCGGAATCTGACCCCGGTGTTCGAACTCCCAGGGCAACATATTGGTGGTGGGATAATCTTTGAGATGAACTACATCACGTCCTCTTTCAAGCACCAGGGTTTTTAATCCCTTTTCACATAATTCTTTGGCGGCCCATCCGCCACTCATGCCTGATCCGATCACAATCGCATCATAGGTTCTGTTTTTCACTCCATCGTTCAGATTGCCCATATCGTTACATTAAGTTTATGCAGTTTTTAAAGGAATACAGCCCTGGAATTTTCCAGGTATCATTTTATAACCGCGGATTTTTGTCATATAGTATTCGCAGGTTGTATAAGCCTGAACGGTCAATCTCTTGGTCGATTGAAAGAAGAATGAAATGGCTTCTTCTGAAGGTTTTTGCTTATCCAGTTCAGCAACGATGGACTGTCTTTCCGACGGACTGATCTCCGTAAATGATTTACCCGTTTTTTTCGAAACGAAAGATTCAAATGCTTTCATTCCTTCAATATATTTTTCCTGGTTTGTTTTTGTATAACAATCATCGACCATTTTCAATGCAAATAAATGAGCCGAGAGGTCTTTAGCGCCTGGCGTATCTGTTTTTGGAAGAATGGTCTCAGCCAGTTCAGCGAGCATGTTTTCATCCTCAGGCTGGATTTGAATGAGCTTAAGAGGAATAGAAACTTTCTGTTCCTTTTGTAAGCAGGAGGGCAGGAGAGCAACACCGGCCCAGATCATGAGTAATTGTTGAATAGCAACGCGTCTGTTAGGCATAGAATAAAAATAGATGACGGACTTGTCCGCTAAATCCCGCCAAAAGCGGGAGAAGGCGGATAACAGTAAAGCTATGAAAATTGTACAAAATAGGTATCTTTATACTGTCCTTTATGAAAAAGCTGATCGTTTCAATACTTGCATTTTTATATATCACCAGCTCCTGTGAAGCAACGGTATACCTGCACTATTGCATGGGTAAACAGGTCAGTTTTAGTTTCCTGCCTGAAGATTCCAAAAATTGTCACAGATGTGGCATGAAAAAGTCAGACAAGGGGATGGGTTGTTGTAAGGATGAACAAAAAATAATTAAGTCTGACAAGAACCAAAAACTTACAGATCTTGTTTATCCGGCTAAGCTGCAGAAAAAATTCATAACTGTTCAAGATTTTTTCCATTTATATGCAGTATCTGCGGTAAGTCCATGTGTAATTTCTAATTCATCAGCGCATAGTCTGCCGGGAGTTCATACACCGTGCCGCTATATCATGAACCGCGCTTTACTGATTTGATTCCTTCTTCGTATTGGCTTTCTCTGCCCGGGATTTAATCCCCTTCACACTTTTGTTATTTAATAAGTCATCTTAAAATAATTTTATGAAATCCGTTCATATATATATGATGGTCGTGGCTCTGTTTGTACAGTCGTCGGTCATCGCACAAATACAATCGGTCTCTCTTCAGGCAAGAGGACTTACCTGCAGCATGTGCAGCAGGGCTATTTATAAATCTCTTCAGAAAGTGCCGAATGTCGCGAATGTGCAGGAGGACATAGAGCATTCAAGTTATCAAGTTCAATTCAGCAATCCATCTTTAATCTCTCCGGAGAAATTGAAAAAAGCTGTTCTCGATGCAGGTTTTTCTGTGGCCTGGATGGAAGTAAATATCAATTTTCACAATACGGAAGTTGCCAGTGATTCTTCACTAAAACTTAATGAGGTCATTTTTTACTTTCGTGGACGTCAACAAGCAAATACTGAACGGAGAAAAAAAACTCCTGATCGTTGATAAAGATTATTTGCAGGAAGACGACCGTAAAAAATTTACCCGCAACTATAGTGCTGCGTTATCGGGCAATAACGGAGAAAAAATCTACCATGTTACCCTGTCAAAATCTTAATATGAAAGATTTTTTAAAATATATAACTATCTGTTTAACCCTTATTTTTTTATCAGGCATACTTAAAGCGCAGGAATTATTTGTATTTACAGAGCCTGCCAGTAATATGCCGTCTAAATCTCTGGGGATCCGGGCGAGTAACTGGCTGATGTATGATAAGTCAGACGCTATGCTCAATTACCAGCTGATTCCTGAATTGATGTGGGGGGTGAACAAAAATCTGATGTTGCATTTTGATGGATTTTTTACCAACCAGGGAGGTAATTTTCACGCAGTAGGAATCGGAACGTATATTAAATACAGGATTTATTCTGCAGATGCTGTGAACAGGCATTTCAGAATGGCCGGTTTCGCGCGACTAAGTCTGAACAATTCAGAAATTTTTCAGGAGGAAATTGACCTGACAAGGAATAACACAGGATATGCTCTTGGATTGATTGCAACCCAGTTACTGCATAAACAGGCTATTTCGGTTTCTCTGAGTTTTAACCAGGCATACAATAATGGTACAGAAAATAAATTTCCAACGAATCAGGCTGATCAGGCCATGAATTTTAGTATTTCAACAGGCAGGCTGATCCTACCGAAGAGATATCTCAATTATAAGCAGACCAATGTGAACATTATGATTGAATTTTTGGGACAACATTTGTTAAATGAAAATGAAAATTTTATTGATATGGCACCTGCTGTACAGTTTATTTTTAATAGCCAGTCCCGCCTGGATATTGGTTATAAAATTCAATTGTATAGCGATATGCAAAGAGTCGCGCCCAATGGTTTTATGATCCGGTTTGAGCATCTGATATTTAATGTTCTATAGTTACTCTACATTTGCCTTGAATTGATTTCTTAATTAATCATCAATAATTAATAATTAGTTTATGGCCCTCCATACAATCCTGGGAGCAAACGGAACGATCGCAACAGAACTGATTCCAATTCTTCAATCTTCGGGAGAAAAAATCAGGCTGGTTTCGAGAAATCCAAAGCAGATCGATGGAACAGAAGCGATTGCAGCAGATGTTTTAAACAGGGAACAGGTTTTTCAGGCAGTTAAAGGATCGGATATCGTTTACTTATTGGTGGGATTACAATATAATATTAAAGTATGGAGATCCAGCTGGCCCGCCATTATGAGAAATACCATCGATGCCTGTAAGGCCTGCAATGCGAAACTGATATTTTTTGATAATGTATATATGTATGGGAAGGTGAATGGAAAAATGACAGAATCCACACCCTTCAATCCCTGTAGTGAAAAAGGAAAAGTAAGGGCGGAGATTGATGAGATCCTTCTTAAAGAAATGAAATCCGGTAGCCTGAAGGCCATTATTGCAAAAGCGGCTGATTTTTATGGCCCACGCGCCACGAACACGAGCGGCCCGTACATCATGATTTTCGACAGATTGAAAAAGGGAAAGTCTGCGCAATGTTTCATTTCTGCAAGGCAGATTCATACTTATACATATACTCCGGATGCCGCAAGAGGATTGTATATGCTGGCAATTACAGAATCTGCCTATGGACAAACCTGGCATTTACCAAGTACATTGCCGGCAATTACTGTAAATGAGTTTATAACCATCGCTGCAAAGTATATGAATGCTAAAGGAAAGATTCAGGTCTTGCCCAAATGGCTGATAAGTATTGTAGGTTTATTTGTTCCCATCATGAAAGAAATGAAGGAAATGCTTTATCAGAATGAATTCCCGTACGAATTTGATTCTTCTAAATTCGAAAAGGCCTTTCAATTCAAACCTACAAGCTATGAGGAAGGCATACGGCTAACTGCGGAATGGTGTCTGGCTACCGGGTAAGGTTAAAGTTTCAGATTTACTGTCTTTCCTGATTGTGCGGATTTATAAATCCCTTCAATGATTTTTAAATCCTTGAGGGCTTCTTCTCCATCAACCGGTAAAACAGGTTTTTTCCCTTCAAGAATAATTGCTGCCATTTCATCCATCTGTATCGTCTGATGCGGTATGAAGGGAAAATCCAACGGGCCTTTATTTGTTCGTCCCTGCGTAGGATCATAACCCGTAGCAGGATATAATTCAGCAAATCCTTCTGTGCCGTCCAGGAAAAACCGGTCCAGCCAGTTCATCGAGTATGTTGACAGGCATGATGCAACGGCTCCACTGGGAAATCCCAACTGGAATTGAATGGTTTCATCTATTCCCTGAACGAATTTAACCGGATCGTTTTTGGTTTCAACTGCATTAACCCAGATAGGATCTTCACCGGTCATATAACGCGAACCATTAACCGAATATATCCCGATATCCATCATTGAACCACCCCCTGAAAGTTTTGGATTGAGCCGCCACTGATTTGGATCACCGATGATAAAACCAGATAAGCCCTGGAAAAAAGTAATTTTTCCAAATTCTCCGGCTTTTCTCATACGAATGATTTCCAGTGTATGGGGTTCAAAATGCATCCGGTAACCGACTAGCAATTTTACATTTGCTTTTTTGCAGGCTTCAATCATTTCTTCACCTTCCTTAACACTAATAGCCATTGGTTTTTCGCAAATCGCCTGTTTACCGGCTTTGGCTACACGAATCACTTCTTCAGAATGAAGAGCATTTGGAGTGATTACATATACCGCATCGATATCCGGATTATCTTTTATCGCATCGTAGTTTTCATAATTGTAGCAATTTTTTTCAGGAATATTGAATTTGGACTGCCAGGCTTTGATCTTGGAGGGCGTTCCGCTGATCACTCCGGTAAGTTTGGCTTTTTTGCAGGATACCATTGCATCGGCTACCCGTGTTGCATAATTACCGAGACCTAAAATGGCGACCTTCAACACGGGCCCATCATAAGCTTCAGCAGGTAATGTGGTACAGGCTGCCGGCAGGTAAGCTGGTAAAACGGAGAGGGCGATTGCCGAGCCACTGATTTTCTGAATAAATTCCCTTCTTGTGTTCATGATGAAAATTTTTAATACTTTTTTAGCCTAAAGCCTAAAGCCTAAAGCCTAAAGCCTAAAGCCTAAAGCCTAAAGCCTAAAGCCTAAAGCCTAAAGCCTAAAGCCTAAAGCCTAAAGCCTAAAGCCTAAAGCCTAAAGCCTAAAGCCTAAAGCCTAAAGCCTAAAGCCTAAAGCCTAAAGCCTAAAGCCTAAAGCCTAAAGCCTAAAGCCTAAAGTATTTTGACGCATGTAAAGTTCTGTTTTTTATCTTCCTGAAAGGGTTTTTTCTTCTCATATTTCTGTAAAATCACTTTTTACCCATTTTAGTTTTTGATTTCCTTTGTTGGTAGATGAGGAACTACAACAACTATACAGTTTGGAAACTATCTCATGAATTAGTCCAATTCATATATAATAAAATCGTCCCTGTTTTTCCTCAAAGTGAAACGTATGACTTAGCCAGGCAAATGAAGCGCGCTGCTTATTCAGTTCCTTTAAATATTGTTGAAGGAAGCGGAAGAAATTCTGAGAAAGACTTCGTACATTTTCTTGATATGTCGCTCGGTTCAATTTTAGAACTCGAATATTGTTGTCTTTTAGCAAAAGACTTACGTTATATCGATGTAGAGATTTATAAAACAGTAAATGGGAAAGTAAATGATATTAAAGCAATGCTGATTAAATTAATTAAATCAATTCGCGATCAAAAAATATAGAAGCTTTAGGCTTTAGGCTTTAGGCTTTGGGCTTTAGGCTTATAAAAGCGCATTATAAAGTATTTCAATAGGATGCAGCGCTTTTTTACCACTACCATCTTTTATCTGGTGACGGCAACTGGTACCCGGGGCGGCAATGATAACTTCATCGGGTTGTTGACGTACCACGGGTAATAATACCAGTTCACCGATTTGCATAGAAAGGGAATAATGTTCTTTTTCGTATCCAAAAGAACCAGCCATGCCACAGCAGCCGGAAGGAATGGTCTCTACCTTATAATTCTCAGGAAAAGAGAGCATGGTCACAGAATGAGAAACGGAAGATAATGCCTTTTGCTGGCAATGCCCATGTAGCTTAATCAGGCGGACATCTTTTGTAAATAAATTTTTATCCAGCCTGCCCAGATTAATTTCTGCAGCAATAAATTCATCAATGAGAAAAACATTTTTTGATAATTCCCTGGCAGCAGCAAATTGATCATCATCGGCAAGGTCTACATATTCATCCCTTAATGTAAGAATCGCGCTGGGTTCAATCCCAATAAGCGGATTCTCTTTATTCACGATTCCTTTTAAAAGTGAAATATTAATGTTGGCAATTTTTTTTGCCTTCACGAAGAAGACCCTTGGACAACCAGGCACGGCCACTTTCTTCATGTGCTGGTATTTCTACTTCATATCCCAGTTTTTCAAGAAGCATAATAGCTTTGATGCCAGTCTCAGCATCATTATGATTCGTGAATTCATCACAGAATAAATAAACTTTTCTTTTTCCCTTATTATTTTTTCCTTTTGAATTTTTATTATACCATTTCAGCAGACTTTGTTTTGAAAGTGGAGGAAGGGAGCGCTCTGCGGCAAACCCTGAAATGGCTTTAATGATACGACTTGTGAGGGCATTGCCTGTTAAGAAATTATATAGACCCGGTGCTAAAGATCCAATCTGTTGTGACCGGTTAAAATTTGCAATAAGCCGTGATCGAAATGGTACGCCATGAACGTCGTGATATTGTTGAAGAAATTCTGCTTTTAATTTGGCTACATCCACATTTGACGGGCATTCAGATTTGCATCCTTTGCAACTCAGACAAAGATCCATCACTTCATAAATCTCTTTATGATCAAAACGGTTGAGTTTTTCTGAATTTGTCAGAAACTCTCTCAGGATATTGGCCCTTGCCCTCGTTGTATCTTTTTCATTTTTTGTTGCCATAAATGATGGACACATGGTGCCGCCTGATAATTTTGTTTTCCTGCAGTCTCCCGAGCCGTTGCATTGTTCAGCATGCTGTAAAACATCCTGGTTATAATAACGGAAAATTGTATTGAATACAGGAGTTGTTTGCCCGGGTGTATACCTGAGCATGGTATTCATTGGTGGTGTATCCACGATTTTATTCGGGTTGAATATATTTTGCGGATCCCAGCTTTTTTTAATGATTTTAAAAAGTTCGTAATTATGTTCTCCCACCATTTGTTTGATAAATTCTCCGCGAAGTCTCCCGTCTCCATGTTCGCCGCTCAGCGAACCATTATATTTTTTTACCAGTGTGGCAATTTCAATAGCGATGGTCCGGAACATCCGGTTCCCTTCTTCAGTTTTCAGATTGATAATGGGCCGCAGATGAATTTCCCCTGACCCGGCATGGGCATAATGAACAGAATGCAAACCATATTTCGTAAGCAGTTTATTAAAATCGCCAATATAAGCCGGAAGGTCATGGACATCAACGGCAGTGTCTTCTACAACCGGGACTGGTTTGGAATCTCCGGGCATATTACTAAGTAATCCAAGTCCGGCTTTTCGCAGGGACCAAATTTTATTCGTATCCTCTCCGAACAAGAGAGGGAAATGATAACCCAGGCCAGCTGCTTTCAAATCTTCAGTTAAAGGCCCAACAATATTTTCAATCTCTGACCTGGTATTTCTTTTAAATTCAATAACGAGAATCGCGCCGGGGTCGCCTTGTACAAAAAATCTGTTTTTACTTTGTTCAATATTATCTTTTGTGCATTCAAGTATATAGTGGTCGATTAATTCACAGGCGCTTGGTTTATATTTTAGTGCAACCAGGTTGGCCCGTAGTGCTTCATCTATACTGTTGAAATGGACGCATAATAAGCCGGTTTCCACCGGAGGCAGTGGAATCAGGTGCAATTTTATTTCTGTAATAAAAGCAAGTGTTCCTTCAGAGCCTGCAATCAGCTTACAAAAATTGAAATCGGGCCCCCCCACTGTAAAAGGAGCTGAATCCAGTAAAATATCCAATGCATAACCGGTATTTCTTCTTTCGACGGATTTTCTTGGAAATTCTTTTCTTATACCGAGTTGGTTATCATAATTACCCAACAGGCTTCTGGTTGTTTTATAAATGGAAGATTCCAGGTTTTCACCTTCACATTTGTAATGAAATTCTTCCAGGCTCAGCGGGCGAAATGTGACTTCACTTTCATCACTTAGCAAAGCTTTAATTTCCAATAAATGATCCCGGGTGCTGCCGTAAACAACGGAATTGGACCCACAAGAATTATTGCCAACCATTCCACCGATCATGGCCCTGTTTGCGGTTGAAGTTTCGGGACCGAAAAGTAAGCCATATGGTTTTAAAAAAAGATTCAGTTCATCACGGATAACTCCCGGCTGCACGCGAACCCAGGTTTCTTCTTTATTGAATTCGATAATATTTGTAAAATTTTTAGAAACATCCACTACAATTCCTTTTCCGACTACCTGGCCTGCAAGCGAAGTACCGGCAGTCCGGGGTATTAATGAAGTCTGATTTTCCCGGGCAAATCTGATCAGTTTTAAGAGATCTTCTTTTGTATTGGGTACAGCAACAGCCAGCGGAAGTTCCCGATAGGCAGAAGCGTCGGTTGCATACAGGATCCTGGTCGTTTCGTCAACATAAAATTCACCTTCGAGAGTAGCAGAGAGTTCTTTCAGCTTTTGCGTCATGGGAAAAAATGGAATGCAAAATTACGAAACAATACCCTTTTTTGGTGACCGTCATATTCCGTATTTTCATGTTCATGTTTAGTTTAACAAATAAAACTGCTATTATCACAGGCGGAGGCAGTGGCATTGGCAGGGCGATCTGCCAGACGTTTGCGAGGCAGGGTGCTGGTATTTATCTGCTCGACATAGATGAAAAGGGTTCAAATGAAACTGTTGATCAAATCAGGAAGGGAGGCGGAACCGCAGAGTTTTTTGTCTGTGCATTAGATCAGGAATCTTCCGTTCAAAAGGTTGTACAGGAAATAGTCAATAAGCAGGTTCCGGATATATTGGTAAATAACGCAGGCATTGCACATATCGGAAATGCTGAAAACACATCTTCGGAAGATTTTGAAAAATTATTTTCGGTTAATGTGAAAGGTGTATATCATATGGTTAAAGCCGTCATTCCCCATATGAAAGCAAGAGGCGGATCGATTTTAAATATGGCATCCATAGCGGCCCTGGTGGGTTTGTCAGACAGGTTTGCCTATAGCATGACCAAGGGAGCCGTTGCGGCCATGACAATTTCAATTGCAAAAGATTATATCAAATATAATATCCGTTGCAATTCCATTTCCCCGGCGCGTGTGCACACATCGTTTGTAGATGGTTTTATCGCAAAAAATTATCAGGGGATGGAAGAAGAAATGTTTAGGAAATTATCTGCATCTCAGCCCATCGGACGGATGGCCAAACCTGAAGAAGTTGCTGCATTGGCATTATATCTATGCTCAGATGAAGCTTCGTTTATTACAGGAACCGACTATCCGATTGACGGGGGATTTGTAAGGCTGAATAATTAGAGTTATCTCCTTGGCCGGTAACCGCCACCGCTGTTATTATCTCTGGGCTTCTCTTCAGCCTCACGAACAACGAGTTCCTTGCCTCCGCGTAGTCTGGCACCGTTCAAAGCATCTATTGCTTCCTTTGCTTCGAGGGCAGCGCTCATTTCTAAAAATCCAAAGCCCCTGCTTTTGCGCGTTTCACGGTCTATAGCAACTTTGGCTGAAACTACTTCACCGTAGAGTTCAAACATTTCCTTTAAATCGGTATCGTCAAAATCATAAGGGAGTCCGGCAACAAAAAGTTTCATGGTGGTTTAATAAGACCCAAATCTAGTTTATTCCTTCAGGAACCAAGAGCTTTTTTTCTGAAATCGTATAAGGAAATTTCCGAATCGTAAAAAAACGGGATTGGATTAGTGAATTCCCGGAATCAGGTAATCCAGACTGTCTCCTCTGAAATCATGCATCCTGTAAACTACAAAATATCGAACAGGATTTCCATTTCTGTATTGCGGGATCAGCAGGGAGTCGTCAACCCTTTCGAAATCGTTTTTGAGCGCTGCGCCTGGCGGCCCATAGTAATTTGAAACATAAATAAAATAAGCATCTGAACCCCTGTTTAATCTTGGCCGCCGTTGATTAAGCCACGCAAAATGGTGGATATCCCGGATTGGCCCAAAGACCAAAAGATTGTGCTGATAGGGAATTCCATAATAATGATCCAGATGTCCGGCCGGAAACCAGTGATCGGAAATAAGGATGGCATTACTTTTCATCCTTCCAAATCTGATATCTGCCTGATAAATTGAATCGAAGCGTAATGCGAATTGGTGCCAGCCACTCATGTCCAGACTGATATCTCCTTTTCCCAGCGTGCTTGTTTCCCTGCTCCCGATACGCAATGGCAAATACCGGATATAGAATATCCCAATCAGCACGACAGAGATATAGACCCAGGCTGCAGGTTTAAGCCATTTGGCATTAATCCTTATAACTGATTGTTCATCCAGCCGGCAGGCTGCAAGCAGCATTAGAGACAGATAAGCAGGACCAGACCAATGCGGCAGAGTTTCGTTGAAAAGCGAAGTCCATAAGAGTACTAAGATTAACGGAAGGCTAAGCCAAAGAAATAATGGATATTCTTTTGGAAGCTTTTTAATTTTCTCTTTTGAAATAGCTGCCAGTGTTAATACATAAAGTATAAAATTCACCGGATTATTATAGAAAACAGAACCCAGTACCTGCTGAAGCAAATGATCCAGGTCCGGCTTAACTCCCCAAAAACTGATCCTTCCCTGGTGGTAGTTGTAGGTTATGAAATGATTTTCAAGGTTCCATTTATATATGGGATATGCGATCAGCAGGCTAATAAAACCTGAAATCCAAAGCATATATGATTTCAAAAGATCCCTTCGATGAAAAATAATGTATCCTCCAAAACCCAACCATAGAAAAACTCCATGCACCTTGCTCATAATACAAGCACCCATGCTGACACCCAGAAGTATAAAAAGCCCTGTTCTGTATTTATTTGGAAGTTCTCTTTCCAGTATAAGGATCATCAAATAGATACTAATCAACCAAAAGAGTACCTGGGGAGAATCAGGTAAAATGAATGTACCTGCAATAACAGATGTATAAAAAGAGGTAGAATACAAAACAGCAGCGATCCAGCCCGTTCTTGCATTTTTTATCCGTCGGCCAATTATGAAAATCAACCATGTTCCGGCAGCGGCACAAAGGATAGAACCCAGCCGGATGAAAAATTCATTATGAAAGAACAGGTTGGCGGTGGAAAAACGAATCAGGATTGCCACCATGGGCGGATGATCAAAATAGTTCCATTGCAGGTGCCGGGCATATGTTTGATAATAAACTTCATCATTGCCCAGTTCAAGTGAACATGCTATAAGCATGCGTACCAGGGAACTAATTGCAATGAGTAACCAGGTTTTTTTATTGAAATTCAAGGAAGGTTATTGATGCAAGTTAATCGATTGGTGTTCCCATTCGTAATCAGGAGTACGTTTTTCGAATATTTTCAAAGGAATGAATGAGTATACCAGCACTGAAACCAGCACTCCTGCAAAAGACCCGGCCAGCACATCAACAGGAAAATGTTGTGAGAGATAGATTCTGGAAAAACCTGTAAGTGCAGCTATTAAAATAAAAAATATGCCCGATTTTCTATCCTGAAAATAAATACAAAAAAGGGTCGTCAGTGCGAATATGGATGTAGTATGTCCCGAGGGAAAACTTGATAAACCTGTCCCGGTAATACCATTTATATAATGGATAGCTGCGGATCCGAAGAATAATTTTGGTCTTGGGCTGTGAATGATATGTTTTAAAATCTGAACGATAAAACCTGAAACCAGGAAACTGATTCCGATTTGCAAAGACCAACCGATCTTTTTTCGGATGAACAAAAAAACCATTACAATAATTAAAAATAAACCATTGCCCAGGTTGGTGAAGAGGATAAAAAAATAGTCCAGAATTTTAAAATGAAACCTGTTGATAAGCATGAAGCCTTCCGACTTGTTGATGAATATGCAATAAACGCTTAGAAGAAGAACAAAAATGAAGTAGCCGGAAAAATATGCAGGGTTGCGGTTTAATACGCCGGAAAGGTTTTTCATGATAGGGTCGATTCGGTAATATGCAAAAATAAAAATGCAATTTGTTAACCTGGTTAAGTACTGGTTAAGTCTGGGTTAACAGATTGTTGTTTATTTTCGTTTGCATGAAAATATTTATTCTCTATCTGTTCTGGATGCTTGCACTTTCAGGCATTGTTAACAGCCAGTTTAAAACAGATCCTTTTCTGGAAAAAATACTCTTGTCGGACCAGGATTCAATTTTGCAGAAGCTGATTCATCAGCCAGATAAATTTCGGGTTCAGGTTATTTATACGAAGATTGACAGGGATGCAGACAACCGTCCAAGTTTTAAAAATTATTATTTCCATGTTGGAAAGGATTTTTATTTTTATCCTGCTTCCACAGTAAAACTTCCTTTAGCCCTGCTTTCTCTTGAGAAAATTAATATCCTGCATAAGCCCGGTGTTGACAAATTCACCAGGATGAAATACGACAGTAGTTATTCCGGCCAAAAGGGACTGATTTATGACAGCAGTTCGAAAACGGGATACCCGTCTGTTGCTCAATTTATCCGAAAAGCATTTCTGATAAGCGATAATGACGCTTATAACCGTATGTATGAGTTTGTTGGTCAGCAGGAGCTGAACAGGCGATTGCATTCGATGGGATTTCGGGAGGTCAGGATCGTTAGACAATTCATGCCATTGACTGAATCAGAAAATCGTCATACCAATCAGATCCGATTTCTTAATAGTAAGGGGAAATTAATATATCTGCAACCACCTGCATTCAATAAAGATTCTTTTCAATTCTCACCAGTAGTAAAAATCGGTAAGGGCTACCTGGATGCGCGCGACAGTCTCATACAGGAGCCCATGGATTTCACACGCCATAACAGGATTCCACTGGAGGACTTGCAACAAATTCTCCAAACAGTTCTTTTCCCCTTATCAATCCCGGAATCAAGACGTTTTTTACTCAAACCGACCGATTATTCGTTCTTATACAGATATCTTTCACAATACCCGTCGGAAACACCTTATCCTAAATACGATACATCGGAGTTTTATGACAGTTATGTAAAATTCTATTTTCAGGAAGGTGGGCATCAGATCCCTCCCAATATCCGTGTATTTAATAAAGTTGGATGGGCATATGGATTCTTAACCGATGTTTCTTATATCGCAGACTTTAAAAATCATGTAGAGTTTATGCTTTCGTCAACGGTATATGCAAACGAAGATGGTATATTGAACGATAACAAATACGATTATGAAAGTGTCGCACTGCCATTTTTATACCGGGTAGAACAAGATATCTATCAATATGATCTGCATCGAGAAAGAAAATTCAAACCCGATTTGAAGACTTTTCAGATAGAGTATGAACACCGCGATCCCAATGACTCGCGACCTTCGATTAAAGACGTAGATAATTGAAGGGTTATGGGATATGGGATATGGGTTATGGGATATGGGTTATGGGATATGGGTTATGAGATATGGGTTATGAGATATGAGATTTGGGTTATGAGCAAAAGATCTATGTTAATGGTTTTTGATTTGAGAAGAATATTAAAACAAATTCATAACCCATAACCCATATCTCATAACCCATAACTAATAAAAAAGAGGCTGTCTCGTTAGTCGAGATGGCCTCTTTTATTTTTTAAGACTTTGGTTTAAGTTTTTTTTGATTGATAATTGAGTTGGTGTGTAAAACACGCCTTTTTCAGGCTGTTTTCTTTCTAAGATTGTGTGCCAAGGCCAGTAAACCGGTTTCGACAGTTACCTTCTCCATTCCCCGAAGCATAAATCGCTTGAAGTGGTGATTATGTTTGATATTTCCGAACACAGGTTCGGTATCCCAGCATCGCTTTTTTCTTTTTTCAATCCCTCGTTTACTTTTCAGTCTTTTGTCGACCTGTGCTTTTAGCCGGATAAGATTGCGATTAACGTAGATCTTGCGACTGCCTTTCTGATCATGACATTCGCTTCGCAACGGGCAGCCTTTGCAACTGGCAACTTTATATTGGTTCAAAGTTTGACTGAACCCACGTTCTGTCGTATTAGTGATTACCACACCGGTATTTTTCATCGGTTTACCTATCGGGCAACGATATTGGTCATTTGCCTGATCGTAAACCAGATTTTCCTTGGCATAGAGATCCTTCTTTGGCCGGGATGTATGGCGCTGGTTTTTATCGAACTGATTGTGTTTTACATAACCGGTAATGCGCATGTCCTCCAGCCATTGATAGTTTTGTTCGCTTCCATATCCAGCATCCGCAGTAACCGAACTGGGTTTTTGTTTGAAGTTTTTAGTATGTGTTCTCAGGTGACTGATCAGTGTAGCGGTGTCAGTAGGATTTTGATGAAGGCTGTAAGAAGCGATAAACTGATTGTTCGTGCTGATCTGTATATTGTACGCTGGTTTCAACTGCCCGTTCATCATGTGATCTTCCTTCATGCGCATGAACGTAGCATCGGGATCTGTCTTGCTATAACTGTTTCTGTTGGATCCCAGGATCTCTTCCTGCGCTTCATATTTATCCAGTGCCGCTGGCCAGTGTTTGGCGCCGTAGTTCAACTTCTGGCGAACCTCTTTGCTTGCAGGTTTGTCTTTCAACGCCTCATTGATGGCAGAGATCGTTTGATTGACTTTTTCACTATCTATCTTCTCAAAGCCAGAAGGGTCTGTATCATCCATTTCTGAGGCGGCTACCGAACGGGCGTATTGCCACAGATCGTTCAACTGTTCTTTTATCCGTTCACGACTGGTCTTCATCGCTCTGCCCCACACGAACGTATACCGATTAGCGTTGGCCTCTATCTTCGTCCCATCTGTATAGAGTTCCCGGATATTTAAAAGCCCTTCTTCGCAGAGCAACATTACTACCTGCGTGAAGATCGGTTGCAAGGTCTTCTGCAACCGCTGACCGCGGAAACGGTTAATTGTATTGTGATCGGGTTTTTGCATCCCGGCCAGCCACATATAAGGTATCGTCTGACCGACGGCTTCTTCTATTTTCCGACTGCTGTAGACATTGTTGATGTAACCATACACCAGGATTTTGAGCAACATCCGTGGATGATAACTGCTTGCCCCACCGGGCTTGTACTGTCCTACCAGCTCCGTAATATCTATTTTATCCAGAATGTCATTGACCACCCGCACCGGATGGTTTGCCGCAATCAAATCGTTCAGGTCAGGAGGCAACAGCATCCCCTGATTTTGATGGTTGCTCTTGAAAACAACCTTGAGTGTTGTTGGATTTCCCATAACTAAATCTCCACAAAAACAATACTCAAACCACTTTTAAACAACACTTATTATACAGTGCCTCTGTGCATAAACCCTCCCTGAAAACTGAAATAAAAAAGAGGCCGCTCAAAATTACTTTTGAGACAGCCTCTTTTTTATTGAAAAGAAATACCTTATAAAGAAGTTACTACGAAGTTTTCTGATACTTTACGATCAACTGAAAACTTTTTTTCAATCTGCTCATTAGCAGTACGGATTATAAATGTTGGACGTATTTCTGTATCTTCTTTTGGTATACGAATATTCTTTTCAAAATGCACGTCATTGTAAGCATTCTGGTAAACGATTTCACCTGCATCATTTTTAATGATCAGATAGAACTTTTCACCTGATTTGTTATCAAATTCAAGGTGAAAAACCAGGTTGTTTTCAGTAGCTCCGACAAAATTTACAGTTACCTGCTTATCGGTTGGATTAATGATTTTTTCAATGAACGGTGCTGCCTGCACTTTTGCAGAACCAAGCGTTAATAACGCTGCGGCTGCCAGGACGGAGGCTGATTTCCTTAGGTTAATGTTTGTGAATACTGGTTTCATAATGTGACGATTTAATAGTGAAAAAAAAATTTTAACAATGATTTTATTGGCAAGTATCATCAGAAGTTATGGCAGAGATTTTTAGTGCGGTGCAATACGTGTGAAGCAACCTGGGAATTGATCCGGATGGATATTTTTATTTTCAATTCCATAGCAAATATAAACAGGATTTTACATGGTGGAAACCCAATATACAGCGCTTTTTATCATGGCGACCCACTGAATAAAATGTTAAAACCCTTGTCTGGCAAGGGTTTTAACTGATTTTTGGTATGATGACCAAGCTCTTTATATGAACATAATATTACCAGATTTTCACACGTAAACTATCAGGTCTGTACATAGAATCCGTGGGCTGAACATGAAAAGCCTCATAAAATGCAGGCATATTTGAAACAGGTCCGTTAACACGCCACATCGGTGATGAATGCGGATTTGTAAGCGCCAACGTGATAAGTCTTTCTTTTCGCGTTTTAATTTTCCACACCTGGGCATGTGCAAGGAAAAAACGCTGATCAGGTGTAAATCCGTCAATTTTCTCATTGCTCTTTCCCTGATCAGTTTTTTTGAATGCTGCGTACGCGATGGCGAGGCCACCGTTATCAGCAATATTTTCTCCCTCTGTCAGTTCACCATTAAGATGAAAAGTATCGACTGCGATATAACCATTATACTGGTTAATGATATTTTGCGCACGTATTTTGAACCTCTTTGCGTCTTCAGCTGACCACCAGTCTTTCAGGTTACCATCTGCATCGTACTGTCTGCCCTGATCATCAAATCCATGAGTGATCTCGTGTCCGATCACAAGGCCAATACCTCCGTAATTAACAGCGTCATCACCAGCAGAAAAATAAAATGGTGGTTGTAAAATACCCGCGGGAAAATTTATATTATTCTGAGTTGGCTCATAATATGCATTGATAGTAGGCGGCGTCATCTGCCACTCAGAACGGTCTACAGGTTTCCCGATTTTCGCAATGGATCTGTTATATTCAAAATGAGTAGTACCACGGAGGTTTGCAATGATATTGTTTCTAGTAATGTCTATGGAAGAATAGTCTTTCCATTTATCAGGATATCCTATTTTTTTGACTATTGCATGGAGTTTTACAATTGCTTTCTGCTTGGTCGAATCACTCATCCAATCCAGTTGCTGAATTCTTTCAGCGTATGTGGAGATTATATTATCTATGAGCTGGTTGATTCTTTCTTTATCTGCCGCTGAAAAATATTTCTGAACATAAATCTGTCCCAGGTTATCACCAAGCTGTCTGTCTACCATGGTAGTCATTCGCTTCCATCTTTCTTTCATTTGTGTCTGACCCGTTAACAATTTGTTGTATGCAAACTTTGCATCCACAAAATCATGGGATAAATAATCCGCATCATCATTGATCACATGAAAGCACAGATAATTTTTTATAGTTTCGAGTGATGTACTATTCAGCAGGTTATTCAAACCTTTATAAAATTCAGGCTGGCCGACAAGTATCGTATCTGCAGAAACACCGAAAACCACCATCAGTTTCTTCAGTTGAGGATTTGAACCAACTTTGATTTTGTGATAGTTCTTTATTGGATCTCTCAATTCAACAGGTGCTTTGGAAACTTTTGCCATGGCTGTTTCCAGATCGAAAACGGATTTGGCTGTTTTACCAGCAGATGCAGGCGATTGGCCCAGTAATAAAAATGTTTTTGTTATAAAAGCAATATAAGCGTCCCGGATTTTTTTTGTTGAGGAATCAGTTTTGAAATAGTAATCCCTGCTTGGTAAACCGAGTCCTCCCTGATCGAAATGTGCAACGTTCATCAGGCTGTTTCTGTCGTCCGCACTCACAGAAAAAGAAAAGAAAGGAGCGTGATTAATCGCATATTCTTTTGCAATTTCGTGGTAGAGTTCTGACTTGCTTTTAATAGCAGTAATGCTGTCCAGTTCTGATTTAACCGGCAAGTAGCCATTCTTTTCAATTCCGGCGGAATCCATGGCACTTACATAAAGATCACCCGTTTGCTGGGCTAATGTACCTTTTGGTGCATTAGTAATACCTGCCAGAGAATCCAGAATGCGGTTTAAACGGTTCAGTGAACTATCTAACAGAGTTGAAAATGCACCCCAGGATGATTGTGAAGGTGGAATTTCTGTTCTTTTTAACCAGGTCCCGTTAGCGAATAAATAAAAATTCGATTGAGGTTTAACAGAACTATCCTGCGAACTAATATCCAGAGGATCAGGCTGATTGGCAGACATGTCAGAATTGACAGGCTGATGACAAGCTAAGACTATCAATCCCCATACACATAAACCAGATAATAACAATTTCATATCAATTATTTAATGGTCGTGAAAATACCAATAAATCAATTGGTTAAGTATGGATTATGACGAATGGTCCTGAATTCTTAAAAAAATATTTCAGGTAATGATAAAATTAAACAAACGTTTAATTAACTTTGCGGCATGAAACCATCCTTATCAATTAAACAGACCCAGTTACTGGATAGTGCGGAGCTGTTATTTTCCCAAAAAGGGTTTGATGGAACTTCTGTCCGTGATATTGCTGAAGCAGCAGGTATCAATACGGCTATGATCTCTTACTATTTCGGTTCAAAAGAAAAACTGATGGAGGAAATTTTTGAAAGAAAAAGCCTGAACCTGATGGAAAATGTAGAAAAATTATTAAAAGATGACAACCTTGATCCTTTTCAAAAAATGTATGGTCTGGTGGATATTTATATAGAGAATATTTTACAGCGTAAAACTTTTCACCGCATTCTTTTATGTGAACAGATAATTAATCAGAATCCTTCCATAATTCAAATGGTGGAGAGGATGAAGACAAGGAATTCTGAAAACGTAAATGAACTCATCCGAGTCGGACAGAAAAAAGGTTTGTTCAAAAAAAACATTGACATTCCAATGTTAACGAATACACTTGTCGGCACCGTTTCCTATATGTTGATTAATCTGGAATTTTATAAAAAATATCATCATATGGAAACGCTCAAAGATGAAGAGTTTGAGCGCATCGTCAAAAAGAAATTATCGGTACACCTCAGAACAATTTATAAAGCAATCTTAAAACATGAATCTTAGAAGCATTTTCAAATCTTTGGCTCTATTTCCGCTCCTTCTATTATCCATTTCAGGATTCACTCAGGATGGCGGTCGGAAAATATCTTTGGATGAAGCCATTGATCTGAGCATTAAAAACAGTAAACCATTACGCGCAGCCCATGCCCGGATAGATCAGGCTGCAGCTAATACAACTGTTTCAAAACAGAACCAGCTGCCTGATTTTAAAATCAGCGGATCTTACCTGCGCCTTACACAACCCAATATCGACTTGCAGTATAAATCCAACAGTGGAGGCTCGGCAGCTGCACCTATTGTAGTAAATCAGGCGGCATATGGTACTGCCAATCTGAGCCTGCCGGTCTTCTCAGGATTTAAAATCCAATATGGCATCCGCTCATCTGAATTCCTTGAAAAAGCAGCTGTTTTGGATGCGGACCAGGACAAGGAAGCAGTCATCATGAATACCATAGATGCATTCACCAACCTGTACAAAGCGAGAGCCAACCTCAGGGTAATTGAGGAAAACCTTGCGCAGTCGAGATCACGTGATGCAGATTTTGCGAACCTGGAAAAAAATGGCCTGCTGGCCCGAAACGATAAACTCAAGGCATTATTACAAACTGCAAATATTGAACTGACCATGGCAGATGTTGAGAACAATCTGAAACTGGCCATGGTCAATATGAATATTATGCTGGGCCTGCCGGAAGAAACAGTCATTATTCCGGATTCAACCAGTCTCGTTGAACCTGGCGATATCAAGGGTTTACAGGACTATGAACAACTCGCTCTTCAAAACCGGAAGGATATGCAGGCAATCTCTTACAGGAAAAAGGCTTCCGAAGCTGGAATTCTAACGGCCAAAGCAGATTATTATCCATCTCTTGCATTGACCGGTGGTTATATTGTAGCAGATATTCCCAGCTTTATTACGATCACCAATGCTGTTACATTCGGTGTTGGACTTTCTTATAATGTATCATCCCTTTGGAAAACAAATGCGCACGTAACGGGTGCCAAAGCTAAACTGGCTGAAGTACAGGCAAATGAAGAAGACCTGTATGATCAGGTGAGAATACAGGTGAACCAGGCATATGAGGATTTATTGACAGCCAAGAAAAAAATACAGGTAAGCCAGGTGGCCATAGACCAGGGAATCGAAAACTATAAGATTGTAAAAAACAAATACGATAACAGCCTTTTGACGGTAACCGATTTACTGGATGCGAATGCACTCATGCTTCAAAGCCAGATCAGCCTCGAACTTGCAAAAGCAGATGCAATCGTAGCATATAACACTTTATTAGAAAGAGCCGGTATTTTGGCAACAACGAGAAATATAAAATAATCAACCAATAATTATTAAGTTTTATGGCAACAGCAAAAGAAAATACTGAACAGGCGCAACCCCCCAAAAGAAGTAAAGTATTTCTGATCATTCTAATAGCCCTTGTCGTTGCAGGCAGCTGGTTTGGAATTTCCAAATGGCACCATGCGCAATTACATGCTGAAACAGATGATGCACAAATAGCGGCGAATATCAGTCCCATTATTCCGAGAATTTCAGGATTTGTGAAGGAAGTCCGCGTTACAGATAATCAGATGGTCAAATTGGGAGATACCCTGCTGATTCTGGATAATCGTGACCAGCTTATTAAACTTGAACAGGCGGAAGCTGCCATGGCAACAGCTGAGAGTAATCTCATCTCTGCCAAAGCAACATCAGCTGCTGCTCAATCAAATATCGGAACCAGTGAATTTGCAGCGCTTGCTATTGACGGGCAGATAGAAAAAGCAAAAGTAGCAGTGTGGCAGAGCACGCAGGAATTTGATCGTTATGCAAACCTGATCAAAGATCATTCAGTTACACAACAGCAATATGAAGACAAACTGGCTGCAAAAGAATCAGCTGAGAAACAATTGCTGATACTTCAGCAACAAAGAAAACAAGCGAACAGCGCAACGAATGCTGTAAGCATTCAGAGTCAGGCTACCTCTTCACAGATCAGTATTGCAGCTTCAACCGTTAAACAAAGACAGGTTGATGTGGATGATGCAAAACTGAATTTATCATATACAGTACTTACAGCACCTGCCGGAGGACTTGTCTCAAAGGTAAACGTACAAGTTGGTCAGTTTTTAAATGCAGGACAGTCAACCTTCAGTATCGTTCTCGATCAGAGTTTATGGGTCGTGGCCAACTTTAAAGAAACGCAATACAGTAAAATCAGGATAGGTCAACCTGTTGTTATTGAAGTGGACGCTATTCCGGGTCATAAATTTGATGGAACGGTCTCTTCCTTTTCGCCTGCTACAGGTGCTACTTTTGCACTCCTTCCGCCAGACAATGCCAGTGGAAATTTTGTAAAAGTAGTTCAACGCCTTCCGGTTAAGATTGAGTTTACGAACACGCAGGACTCTTTATTAAATCGTTTGAAGGCAGGTATGAATGTGAATGTAGATGTTCATATTGGTAACTAGATTTTCAGAAGATCATTTCTATGGCACAAACATTATCACAGGATTCTTTAGTTGAATATGGTTCAAGGCGTGCGATCATTACCATCACAGCAATTATTTGTACACTGCTGGAAATTATTGACACTACGATTGTCAACGTGGCCCTGAATGATATGCGGGGAAATCTTGGTGCAACCCTTACGGAAGTAGCATGGGTGATAACAGCATATGCGATTGGGAATGTTATCATCATCCCAATGACCAGCTGGCTGTCAATTCAATTCGGAAGACGTAATTATTTTGCAGCTTCCATCATGATTTTTACCGTTTGTTCTTTTCTTTGCGGAAATGCCAACGGTATTTGGGAACTCGTTTTTTTCCGCTTTATGCAGGGAATCGGCGGCGGTGCTTTGCTGGCTACCTCACAAACCATCATTACAGAGGCTTATCCTCCGGAAAAAAGAAGTATGGCGCAGGCTATTTATGGTTTGGGCGTTATTGTAGGCCCCACACTTGGACCCCCACTGGGTGGCTATATCGTTGAAAATTATTCATGGCCCTATATATTTTATATCAATATACCGATCGGTGTGATTGCAACCTTGCTTACACTCCAGTTTGTTCGCAATCCAAATTATGGTTCGAAAAGTGCAATTGGTGATATTGACTGGCTTGGAATTGCTCTGCTCACTGTTTCTGTAGGATCCCTGCAGTATGTATTGGAAAAAGGACAGGATGATGACTGGTTCTCAAATGGTTTCATTGTCTTATTTACATGCACTGCTTTTTTGGGCGCATTCTTTTTTCTTTGGCGTGAACTGACCTTCAGAAACCCAATCGTCAACCTTCGTGTGTTGAAAAACGGAAATCTTCGGATAGGTACCGGCCTAACATTTTTATTAGGATTTGGTTTGTATGGATCCACTTTCATCATTCCTGTGTATACTCAGAGTACACTGGGTTGGACAGCTTTTCAATCAGGTATGCTCATGGTACCGGCGGCAATAACAACAGCATTTCTCATGCCGATTGTCGGTTTCATTTTAAGCAAAGGAGTTCCACAACAATTCATGGTTTCAATGGGAATGCTGATTTTTGCCATTTTCTGTTTCTGGGGCTATTTTATACTTACAAACAGTACTCCGGAAGAAAACTTTTTTTGGATGCTGGTAACCCGTGGGGTTGGCTTGCCCCTGCTTTTTATACCTATTACAAGTCTGTCACTCAGCACACTGAAAGGACTCGAAATAGGGCAGGGTGTGGCATTTACAGGCATGATGCGTCAGGTCGGAGGATCTTTTGGTGTTGCCCTCATCACCACTTATATGGCGCGTCAGAATATGTTTCATAGAAGTACCCTTGTTAGCAAGTTGGACGTGAATAATCCTACAGTTATTGGACACGTACACGCTCTTCAACAGGGTTTTATTTCTAAAGGTATGCAACCTGATGTTGCTTTGCAGTCGGCTTATAAAGCCATAGATTATTCTATAACATCCCAGGCCAATGTGCTTTCTTATATGGATGTGTTTTATTATCTCGGAATATTATTTCTGATATGCATACCATTCGTATTGTTTGTTAAAAGGAGTAAGGCACCGGCAGCACTTCCTCAGGGTGCACATTAATATTATTAATTATTTGTAATAAAAACGAAAGTCCCGGCATACCGGGACTTGTTTATTTAACAACTACTGATTTATAGTTTTATGAATTTCGTTATCATGGTTTTTCTATTTGCAATGTTTGCCTGTATAAGATACATACCGGATGCCAGTGTGCTGATGTTAAAAGATTTCTCAAATGATCCTACTGATTTCTCAGACTGATCAGACATAACTATTCTTCCGTTTACATCATACAGGTTTATCCTGATAGTACCATATAAAGAGTCGTAGATCTTAGCATTAATCAGGTTCTGTGCCGGGTTCGGAAAAACTATAAATTGATCATCAGAAACGGAGTCATTATTTACGGGCGGAGTAACAAGTGGGGGATTGATGGTCGTATCACCTTCATTCACAGTAACTGTTACCTGGTCATAACCCGTTGCACCACTATTATCTGTTACCATCAATTGAAAAACATAAGAACCTATAATCAGATTTGAAACAGTTGGTTTAGTGATTCCACTATTTGAAAATACCGAATTGGAAGGGCCGGAAACCTGACTCCAAAAATAATTTACAATCGTTCCATCTGGATCATAGGACCGGCTTCCATCTAATATAACACTACTGACAGGAGCAATAATTGTCTGATTATTTCCTGCATTTGCAACGGGTGCCTGGTTTGGAACTGTCGGTTCCGGATCAACTGTGATATTAACCTGAGCGGAGTTAGTAGCGCCAACGCTATCCGTCACTGTAAGCTTAAATACATAATCTCCCGGAATTAAACCTGAAACTGTAGGGTTAGCAATATTTTCATTACTGATCGTCACAGAGCCTGGTCCTGATATCATCACCCAGCTAAAATTTTTAATTATTCCATCGGGGTCATAAGAAGCTGATCCGTCCAAAATAACCGTATTTGATGGCGCTGTAATCGTTTGATCCGGCCCCGCATTAGCGACAGGCAAAACGTTTGCAACAGGAATGCTGTCAGCCGCATTTACAATAATGGTATCAAGAGCAGATGAAGTAGCACTATCATTATCAGTTACGGTTAGTTGATAAATATATATTCCCTGCGTTAAACCACTGACTTTTGTAAACGCTGCAGAAGGAGTCGCTAATACACCACCTGTTCCTGAAACTAACACCCATGCATAACTGATGATACTGCCATCCGGATCATAGGACCTGGTTCCATCAAGGACAGTATTATTGCTGGGCAGTGTCAGTGTTTGTGCAGCACCGGTTATAACAACCGGTGGCAGGTTTGGAGGGGGTGGTATGATCGCACCACCATGTTGCACTGCGCCAATATCGTAAGCACCGATTCTTGGATTATGATAGTAATCATCCTGAACAAGAGCCAGCGTGAGTCCTTTGCCGATTACAGGACTACTATCTGCCGGAACACAAGTAACCGGATCAACTACGCCATCGGGTTTATCGAAATACATATTATTTGATGAATCTGAAATCCAGGTATTACTGGATTGATTCATGGTTATCGGAGGTTTACCGTTAGTCGTCAGATTAAATCCAAGATTATTCCTCGTCTGGCAAACCCAGGGAGGTGAAAATGTCCCGACGACTGCAAGGGATGACCAGTAACCGATATGGTCCTGCTTATTTCCAGAGGTATTATTAAATATATAACAGTTGCCGCCGGTTGTATACTGGGTGAACTCGACCGGATCCACCCGGGTGTCCAATGTACCGTATTGAGTACTGTTGAGATCTATATTATTGTAGAAATATGTATTACCAGGTTGTTTCAGACCAACGTTCCAAATACGTATAATATATCCACGCCCTCCAAACCTGTAAATATTATGAAGGCTTCCGTTCCCATTGATAAAAAAAATGCCCACATCCCCTGAAAGAGTATCTGTTCCTTTATATGTTACCTTCCAGTCATGCGCATCGATTCTGAAAATGATTCCTCTTACTTCGTTTCCATTGGTCAGTGTACTATCAATTTTTATACGGCTTAATACAATACTATCCATATAACATTCCAGATCTTTTGCTTCTCCCCAACCACCCATCAATAACATTCCGGATCTGAAAAGTGTTATCGAATCAAAACTGCACATATATAATTTTAATGAGGAAGTATCGCCATTATATACATTGTGGTCCGAAGCATCATTGGTGTTTCCGGCACAATTTATAAAAGAGATATTTTTTTCAACACAACGTCTTGAGTTGCCATCCCAGCGGATAGCTATACCTGGAATATTACTGAACTGGAAACCCGCGAATACACATTCTGTCAGTGTATTAAGTGTGACCTGCCCGTTAAATAATACGACACCTCCATTGTTTGTAATTGTTATTCCGGTCAGTAAATTGAATGCAGCACCTGAATATTGACCAGATGTAATTGCGAGTGTATCTCCCTGATTTAGCCCTGTCATATCCGGAACTGAAATATATCCTGAGCCCGAACCTATAACATGTGTATTAGCCTGCAGGGAAGCCGTACTGAATAATATTAATAATACAGAAAATAGGAAGGAACGCGGAGACAAAAATCTCCCTGAGTGAAGGGTATAGCCTTCCATAGTATTGGATATTTGGATTTATCACAAGGACCTTAAACGCACGGTTTAGAAGATCAAATTTCCTGCCAAAACCATGCAAAACTTAATGCAATTCAAATCATTGAAGTATTCTGTCCAATTAGCGCTGATTATACTTATAATTTATTTTTACTACTACCTGTCCTTTTTTATCATAACATATATCACCTTCCTTCAGGCCATTTTGATTGTAGTTGTAAATCCATTTCTGGTAATCGGTTGAACCGGATGGTACAAAGAGCATGGAAGAAATATGTCCGGAATTATATTCAAAAATATAATCCGGTAGTAATCTTTCTGCTTTCTGATTATACCGCACAATATCTGTCAGCCTTCCATCGTTGTCATAGTAATAGTAAGTGGAAGGTAATTTTTGCCCGGCCCTGACCGGCTTTTCTTCGGTAATATTTCCGTTCTCATCTTTTTCGAAAGAAACGATGGTAGTATCTGTTTCTCCTTTTATTTTGATCATCTGTTTAAGTATGGCCCCGGTATAAATCCAAATGTGTTTTTCGGTAGCCACTATATGATTATCCGTTTCCACTGAATTATTCAGCATACTGCTGATATTCCCGGTTTCATTATAGCTGTATTCGGTTGTACTTTTAAATGTATCGCTTGTATCGACTGTTTTAACAGGTCGCCCGTTGGCGTCATAATAAGTGGTAACGGTGGATTCAGGTATATCGGTGGACTTAGTAAACGTTGAAATGGAACTGAAATCAGAAGAAATATTTTGCGTGCATGTAAAACCAGGCGTTGGTTCATCGTTTGCGTCGATGCTTATTATGTCAACTTCCTTTATCTTATGGTCGTGCAGCAATTTCCAGTTATCCTGGTTTTGCTTTGTGAGCACAATATCCTTATAATAATATTGGGATTTAGAAGAAAAAGCTATCAACAGGAAAACCAGAATGAGGGGGAAACGACCACACATAGGACCAATTAATTTAATTCTATTTTCTAAACGGAAAAAGCAGGTGTTAATTATTGCCAGTATCTTTATTTTTAATTAAAAAAGGTGTGTCACACAGCAAGATAAGAACAGAAAAGATATGTCTTAACTGCGGAACCGAAACAACCGGCAGGTATTGTCCAGCTTGTGGACAGGAAAATATCGAGCCAAAACAAACCGTTTGGCACCTTCTTTCCCACTTTTTTTCGGATTTGACTCATTTTGACGGTAAATTTTTTATTACTGTAAAGGACCTGTTTGCAAAACCGGGGTTCTTATCCAGAGAATATATGATTGGAAGAAGGGCCAGTTACCTGGATCCTATCCGTATGTATATTTTTACATCAGCCTTTTTCTTCCTTATTTTTTTTTCTCTTGTTAACCTGAATAAAATACCTGTTGGGAATGAAGCCAAAACAGAAATTCAAAACGATCCCGATCTAAAGAAACTCATTTCCGGGGCAAAGACTGCCAGGGATTCTTTGGAAATACTTAAAGATTACAATAGTGGAGCAAACCCATTTTTAAAGACAAATGCGGATAGTTCTAATAAAACCAAGGGGTCAACCAAATTGATAAAAGACTATCGTACGCTTGAATCTTATGATTCTTCGCAAAATGCCCTCCCCCCTGAACAAAGGGATGGATGGGTGAAAAGAAGAATAACTATCAGGATTATTATCATCGAACAACGACTCGCGAAAGACCAGGGGATGTTTATCCGTGAACTGATAAGCAACTTCATACATAATTTTCCAAAGATGCTTTTTATTTCTCTGCCAATCTTCGCATTATTGCTCAAACTGCTGTACGTGCACCGGAAACAATTTTACTATGTGGACCACGGAATCTTTTCCGTACATCTGTATATTTTTTCATTTCTTCTCCTGCTGGTATATTTCGGTATAATGGAATTACGATCAACTACGAGATGGCATTGGCTAAACTTGTTGTTTATACCAATTTTCATTTATCCTTTCTTTTATTATTATAAAGCCATGCGCAGATTTTACGGACAGGGGAGGGGTAAAACAATTTTAAAATATATCCTGCTTTTTATGTTATCTTCTTTTGTGATGTTACTGATATTTATCTTCGGTGCAGTCTTTACTTTTATTGAAACTTAGTTATGGAATCTGAAAATCTTTCAAAGGCATTTTTACAGTTGGTTAATATTATGGACGAGCTTAGGGAAAAATGTCCCTGGGATCGCAAACAAACAATTCAAACATTAAGGTCCCTGAGCATTGAAGAATTATATGAACTGGGGGATGCGATTATTTCGGAGGACTGGCCCGGAATAAAGGAAGAACTCGGAGATCTGTTCCTTCACCTGCTTTTTTATGCAAGAATTGCAAAAGAACAAAACCGTTTCAGCCTGGAAGATGTTCTCCGGGGGATCAGTGAAAAACTTATAGCACGTCACCCTCATATTTATGGAGATGTAATCGTCAATTCTGAAGAAGATGTAAAAAAGAACTGGGAGAAACTTAAACTAAGCGAAGGCAAAAAATCGGTTTTATCCGGAGTTCCCGCTTCTCTGCCGGCCATCGTCAAAGCCATTCGACTCCAGGAGAAATCCAGGCAGGCAGGCTTTGAATGGAGTAATACCCGGGAGGTTTTGGATAAAGTAGATGAGGAAAAAAGGGAGCTGGAGGAAGCTGTGCTATCAGGCAATAAGGACCAGATTGAAGAAGAATTTGGCGACCTTATGTTTTCCATGATTAATTATGCACGATTTTTGAGTATTGATGCTGAAACAGCACTGGAACGAACCAACCGGAAATTCATACTTCGGTTCACGAAAATGGAGGAAGCGGTTGGCTTAGCCGGTAAAAAGATGACGGATCTTTCCCTTTCAGAACTTGATACAATCTGGAATACAGTTAAAAAGCAAAAAACGACTGATTGATTTTATTTCTAAAAAATTTCTTACTTAGGAATATTTACCTAATCCTTACAGGGATCTTTCTGTTTATTGCAGCTTATGGAATCAATACTTACCTGAGTGGGAATTCCACTACAAGGATTCTCAGGAATTCCATCGAATCTTTTTTACAGGAAAGGGAAAATGATTTCCAGAAATTAATCCGTAATGAACTAAAGGTCCGAAGACTTTCTGATAAGAATTATTCGCTGGCTGAGCTCAATGACCTCATGGATAAGCAATATGGGGTCCTTATCTATGAACGTAATCACCCCTTCAGCGAGCATCTCACATTTTGGAGTGATCAGTCTTCTGTACTGCCTGACAGCTTCCTGCTTAAACCTGATGGAAATTATTTTGCTAATCTCAGTAACGGACAATATGAAATTATAAAGTATTCTTATAACGAAATGCTGCCCTATCCGCTTACGGTTCTGGCACTTATTCCAATCAGGTGGCAGTATTTTATTTCGACAGAAAACCTGAAACCAGCATTTGTTGGATTTCCCTCTGCTGAGAACAGGGTTCGTATTACTTCAAGACCTTCCCTTTTCCCTGTAAAGAACAGGGAAGGACAGATTCTTTTCTACCTTGTCAAAACTGAATCTTATCATGCGGCAAAATACAGCCTGTTCCTGCTGTTGGTTGTTTTTACGGGCGTCCTCCTGCTCATGGTTATTGTCCATAATTTGGCCCATGCCATTGCAGAAAAGTATAACCGTCTCTCAGGAATAATTTTTCTTGTTCTTACTATTTTATGCTTCCGGATCATCACTTATTATTTCCCTGGCATATTTCATTTCCGCCAGTATGAATTATTTGATCCAACCATTTACAGTTCAAATTTCATCCTGCGTTCGCTCGGTGATCTGCTGATCAACACATTGCTTTTTTGCTGGATAGTAATCTTTATACAACAGGAAATTGGTGAATACAGGATTCCTGTATTCAGGATTTTTTCGAAAAGGGCGCTTTTGATTCTCGCCACTATGTCGGTGCTTGTAACGGTCACTTTTCTTTTTGCAGATATCGTTCAGAGTCTCGTAGCTGACGCACGCATCTCTTTTAATGTAACGAATTTCTTCAGCCTGACAATTTTCAGTTTTGTCGGGTTTATCATTCTCGCAGCGCTCGCACTGAGTTACTTTATTTTTACTCAAGTTATTCTCCGGCTTATCCGGGGATACCTTGAAGGAAACCTGCTTATCATATCGATTACGGTGGCTACTATCGGGCTGGCTGACATTACCCTGCATAGCAAAACCCAGCTGGTGGAACTTGACATATATGTGCTTCTCTGGTTATTATGCTATCTCTGGTTAATGATTAGGAACATGATCACAGGCCTGCGCTTCAGGCTCAACATATCTGAGATCATGTTCTGGCTTTTTATTTTTTCAGGGTCAATTTCCGTGATCATCATTTTTGAGAATAAAAAAAGAGAACTGATAGAAAGAAAGGGTGTTGCAGACCGACTGGCGGAACAAACCGACCCCACTAATGAAAGACTGGTCAGCATGTCCCTGATATATTTTGAAAATGATTTAATGGAGCGTCAGTTCGACCGTTTCAGAAATCCGGTTGAAAATCATTATCTCAAAGACAGCCTGATCAACAGTAATTTTAGTGGGTATCTCAGCAAGTACGATACAAAAATTTATACCTACGATTCAGCTGAAAAACCACTTTACAACCAGTTTTCTGTTTCTTACGATACTCTGAATACCATTTTCAAATTGCAGGGTAAACCAGCTTCAATTCCGAATCTGAAATACTATGAGAAAGCCTATAATAAGTTTAGTTATATCTACAAAAAGGAAATTAAAGACAATGCCGGAAAATTGGCTGGCTATCTGTTCGTGCAGGCTGAACCGAGAAGCTATAAAAGTGAAGGCCTCGCTCCACAGCTTACACAACAGCGAAAAGAATACCTGCCGGAATATTCACCCATTTATTCGTACGCGATTTACAACGATAATGAATTGGTCACTTATTACAATAACTATCCTTTTCCGACCGAGTTGGACGATAGCCTGATACCTCGGAGAGACTATGAGCAACGTAAAAATAATGGCTATGATGAACTCTGGCATTTGGTTTCTGACGGGAAAATTATAGTTATTGCTAAAAAAGATAATCTGCTCATAGAGGCCATCACTCTATTTTCATGGCTGTTCTGCGCTTTTCTGATCCTGGTCGCCCTGTTCTGGGTGAGCACAGTTTTAATTCAAACCCGTCTTCACTGGCAACAGCTTAAAAGTTTTCTCCAATTAAATATCCGAACGCAGATTCAGACAACTATTATTTTCGTAAGCCTCTTCCTTTTTCTTGTTATCGGTGTTTCAACTATTTTCTTTCTGATAAACCGGTATAACCGCAATAACCAGGACCGGCTCAGCGCTTCATTAAAGGTAATTACAGGTGAAATCGCCACACGTCTAACATCATTTCAATCGGCAGCGAATGTTTCCAACCCCGTGAAACAAATGCCCCGGGGAGATCTGGACATTATTATCAATAATGTTGCAGAGATTCACAATGCAGATATCAATCTATATGATATTAATGGTTCACTGATCGTTTCATCCAATCCTTTTATTTATACCAAGGGTATGTTGAGCGACCAGATGAATCCGGTAGCTTATTATTATATGAACCGTTTGAGTTCCATTGAATTCTTTAACCAGGAAAAAATGGGAGGCATCAGTTTTCAAAGTATTTATTGCCCGTTAAGACTGGGAAAAAGTGCATCCACGGCATATATCAATATCCCTTCCTTTAATACAGAGGATGAACTCAATGATGAAATATCGCGGTTCCTTGTTACGATCATCAACCTGAACGTATTTATCTTCCTTATTGCAGGAACCATCGCCGTATTCCTGACGAATCGTATCACGACTTCCTTTTCGCTTATCTCAGAAAAAATGAGACAGGTAAACCTGAGTAAGACCAATGAACTGATTGAATGGAAAAAGAATGATGAAATCGGCGGACTGATCAGGGAATACAATAAGATGGTCGCCAAACTGGTCGAAAGTGCTTCTGCTCTGGCGAAAAGTGAGCGCGAAGGAGCCTGGCGCGAAATGGCCCGGCAGGTTGCACATGAAATCAAAAATCCGCTGACACCTATGAAGCTGAGTATTCAATATCTTCAGAAAGCTAATACAAGTGATGCACCAAATGTAAAAGAACTGACAGCCAGTGTTGCAAAAACCCTGGTTGAACAAATTGATCATCTATCAAAAATTGCTTCAGATTTCAGTCAGTTTGCACATATCGGTAATCCGCAGAATGAGGTACTTGATTTGCATGAAATGTTATCGTCGCTGACTTCCTTATATAAGACCATGGAGAATGTATTATTCAAATGGGTGCCGGTACGCGAAAAAGTGTTTGTGTATGCAGATAAAACCCAGCTGAACCGCTTATTCACTAATTTACTCCAGAATGCATTGGAGGCATGTCATAACCAGCACACCTGTGTGATCAGCCTGAGCGAGGAAATGATTGAAGGAAATATCCTGGTGCGTATTAGCGATAATGGTGAAGGTATTCCCGAACAAATGCGATCTAAAATTTTCATCCCCAATTTCACGACCAAATCATCCGGAACCGGACTTGGTCTCGCTATGAGTAAGACGATTGTTGAACAGGCCAAGGGAAGAATATGGTTTGAAACTGCGGAAAATGGAGGAACGACATTTTTTGTAGAGTTGCCGGTACATGAGGAAGCAACAGCCCTGATAACTTCTTAGTCCCGTCTATCGCTTTCTGGAAACAAACTCTTTCATCTCCTGTAAGTTAAAGCTGCTCAAATTATTCGCTGCTGTAACTCCTCCTTTCTGTGCAGCGAGCACTCCATAATGTATATCATGATAACCTGCAATGGAATGAGCGTCGGGATCGATAGAGATCATTACATTTTTTTGCAGTGCATAGTCGATCCATCGCCAGTCCAAATCGAGACGACGTGGGTGTGCATTTAATTCGATAACCACAGCATGTGCCGCACATGCGTCGATCAGGGTCTTATGATCAACGGGATATCCGGCACGGCTCAACAGAAGGCGACCTGTCGGATGACCCAGGATACGTGTATAAGGATTTTGAATTGCATTAAGCAGCCGGTTCATAGCTTTCTCCTCGCTCATCTTTAAATTAGAATGAACAGATGCGATTATCAGATCGAATGTGGAAAGAATCTGGTCACTGTAATCAAGTCGCCCGTCGTTTAGAATATCACATTCAATACTTTTAAAAATATGGAAAGGAGCAAGTTTTGCATTTAATTCATCTACATACAGATGCTGCTCCCGGATTCTTTCTTCTGAAAGTCCGTTTGCATAAAATGCCGATTTGCTATGATCGCTGATGACCAGATATTCGTATCCCTGTTCAATACAGGCTTTGGCCATTTCTTCAATGGTATTCAGTCCGTCGCTCCAGTTACTATGGCTATGGACAATGCCTTTAACATCTGAATAATTTATAAGTGCAGGCAGGGAAGCCTTTCTGGCTTTTTCTATGATCGCCGCATCTTCTCTTAGGGGTGCCGGAATGAAATGTATGCCAGCCTGCTGAAAGATCATTTCTTCTGATTCAATGGCTGCATTCAGCTTAACCTGTTTTTCCCAGTTATCAAGAAATGCCTCACTGCAACTGGTTTCGAATAATCTTAAATAAAATGAATCTTTAGTAACGATTTGAAATTTCAGTTTAATATTTTCCTGCCCTGTAATGAGCAATTCATCATGCTTTCCCTCTTCAACCTGAAATTTATTTGATGTGAAAAATGGAATTAAACGACTGGCGGGTAAACTTGTAATCCAGACTGCCTGATCGATGATTTCGAGATGCCGCCGGAAAGTACCTGTTAAAGAAATCAATTCGCCGGGAAAAGATTCAAGAAGATTTTTATGTATCGAAAGAACATAACCCTCCACTTCAGCGAATAGGAAACTTCCCTGACTACGCAGATAAAACGCAATTGTCTCCCGAATATTATGTTGTGTCTTTTCTCCAAAACCTTTATAAAGCATCAGCCTGTTTTCATCGCATGCATACATCAATTCACCGATAGATTCAATTTCCATCTCTTTCCAGACTGTTGAAATCTTTTTTGGACCCAAACCCTTAATTCGGAGCATTTCGATGACTCCGGGAGGTGTTTTGGTGATTATCTCATGAAGTTGGGGTAACTCACCAGTGTCGAGTATTTCGACTATTTGTTTGCCAATACTGGGTCCGATGCCTTTAATGGACATTATTTTTTCGCGCGGAATGGAGCTGAGTTCTTCTGTTAATTTATCGATACTGAACGATGCAGCTGCATATGATTTTATTTTGAAAGGATTCTCTCCATGGATGTCCATCAGCCTGGAGAGCAGGGAAAAACTTTCTGCAATCACTTCATTAGAAACCGCCATGGGCTTATGTTTGGAAGATGAGAAAACAAAAATACGAAATTAAAAAGTCCCCCGGAATATCCGGGGGACTTTACTATTTTCAGCTAATGAATGAAGAAAATTATTTCTTCTTAGCAGATTTCTTAGCAGCCTTTTTCTTAGGAGCTGCTTTCTTTTTTGGAGCTGCTTTTTTCTTAGCGGCTTTTTTTGCTGTTGCCATTGTTTGTAGAATTTAAATGGTTAGTAAAATACTTTACATAGTAAAAATAGAAATTCTTTAGAATTATCCAAAAGTTTTTTTGAATATTTCTAAAGAATCACTAATTAGATCGATATAATGTTACTAACTAAGCTTTCGCAGTAACTTCAGAAGGAGCGTCAACTACATGTACAAAAAGTCTGTCAGCCTTTCCTTTTTTAAATTCTACAATGCCATTTGTCAGAGCAAATAATGTGAAGTCTCTGCCAACGCCAACATTTTTTCCAGGATGATAAACTGTACCGCGCTGACGAATGATGACGTTACCGGCAATCGCAGCCTGTCCGCCAAAAATTTTAACACCGAGTCTTTTACTCTGCGAATCGCGGCCATTCTTTACGCTGCCTTCGCCTTTTTTATGTGCCATACACTAGATTTGAAAAATTGGGATAAAATTCTTTAAGCGATATCTGTCACTTTTATTTTTGTGTAGTGAGTGCGGTGACCGTGTTTTTTGCGAAACCCTTTTCTTCTGTTCATTTTAAAGGATATCACTTTGTCTCCCTGAACATGGCCAATAATTTCAGCTTTAACAACACTCTTAACATCTTTTCCTGTGGCGAATTTTCCTTCCGCGCTGGAAAGCAATACATCGGAAAATTCAACATGGTCTCCGGCATTGCCTTCAACCCTGGGAACATAGAGTGTCTGGTCTTTACTGACCCTGAACTGGCTGCCTGCTATTTGTACAACTGCGAACATAACGATGCAATATTAGGGCTGCAAAGGTAAGGGGAATCGGGTTAATTCCGAAGGAATCCGTTAAAAATCTTGTACCCCCGGTACCCTGAATGGTGATATTGCCTTTTATTGTAGGTTTGTCCCTAAATCGAAGGCCTAAAACATGAAGTTCAAGTCGTTTTTAGCCAAGCCTTTCGCTTCTTATATATATAGGAGTACCCGCAAAGAGCTCAGCTCTGCCCTGGAAGATCAGGAAAATATCCTCAAAAGCCTTTTAAAAACAGGCTCGAAAACTGTTTTCGGACGGGAGCACCACCTGGAGACAGTGAAAACCTATGATGAATTCAAATCGGCCGTACCTGTTCGGGACTATGAGCAATTTAAGACATATATAGACCAGATTAAACAAGGGAAGCATAATGTATTATGGCCCGGTCAGCCGATTTATTTTGCCAAGACTTCCGGCACAACCAGCGGAATTAAATATATCCCTATTTCAAAAGATTCGATTTCCAATCATATAAATTCTGCCCGAAATGCGCTGCTCTGTTATATGGCGGAAACGGGGAATTCATCCTTTGCTAATGGAAAGATGATTTTTCTTTCCGGTTCACCGGAACTGGAAAGAATCGCGAACATACCTACAGGAAGACTGAGTGGCATCGTGAACCATCACATACCACATTACTTGCGCACCAACCAGCTGCCCAGTTATGAAACCAATTGTATTGAAGAATGGGAAACTAAACTCGATAAGATTGTAGAAGAAACCATCAATCAGGATATGAACCTGATAAGCGGGATACCTCCATGGATGCAAATGTATTTTGACCGGCTCAATACTGTTTCCGGAAAACACATCAAGGATCTTTTCCCAAATTTTTCTGTATTGGTACATGGTGGAGTAAATTTTGAACCTTATAAAGATCGTCTGTTCGACAGTATTGGTAAACCTGTTGATACCATTGAAACTTATCCTGCTTCCGAAGGATTTTTTGCATTCCAGGACAGCAGGAAAGAAGAAGGTCTTATGCTGAATACTAATAGTGGAATATTCTTTGAATTCATACCTGCGGATGAAATATTTAATGAGAATCCCACGCGTATTTCTTTGAAGGATGTTAAGACGGGAATCAACTATGCTCTTATTATTAATAATAACGCAGGTTTATGGGGATATAATATTGGTGATACGGTTCGGTTTGTCAGCAGAGATCCGTACCGGATTGTAGTTACCGGCAGGATTAAACATTTTATTTCTGCATTCGGGGAACATGTGATCGGGGAAGAAGTTGAATACAGTCTGATGAAAGCCGCTAAGGAAGAAGGCATTCAGATTAATGAGTTTACGGTTGCGCCATTTATAAAGGGACAGGGAGATGGCAAGTCGTTTCACGAATGGTTTGTGGAATTTGAAAACAGACCTGCAGATATGCGTGCATTTGCGAGTAAGGTTGACAGTAATCTGCGGGCAAAAAATATTTATTACGATGATTTAATTGCCGGAAATATACTTCAACCACTTCAAATACATCCGGTAAAGAAAAACGGATTTATAGATTATATGAAATCCATCGGCAAACTCGGAGGTCAGAATAAAGTGCCGAGACTGAGCAATGACCGCAGTTTTGCTGAACCACTGGAAAAATACATGGATTGATCTTACTTATCGTCCAGCAGGAATTCACTAGATTTACCTTTCAACGCGAAAGTTCTGATGAATAATATGCAGAAAAAAAGGATTGCCATATTTGGTTCAACCGGATCGGTGGGGACCCAGGCCCTTGATGTAATTGCGGCTAACCCTGAATTATTTTCAGCAGAAATACTAACTGCATATCATAATGACGATCTCTTAATTAAACAGGCGCTCAAATTTAATCCTGATATTGTTGTCATCGCGGATGAAGCCAAATATCAAAATGTAAAACAGGCATTATCTGCCCAGTCCATCAAAGTATTTGCAGGTGAGAAAGCGTTACTTGAAGTGGCAGCGATGGATAGTTATGATGTGATGATGGCGGCGATTGTTGGTTTTGCAGGACTGATGCCGACACTAACTGCCATCGAACATGGCAAAACAATTGCACTGGCCAACAAGGAAACACTCGTAGTAGCCGGAGATATCGTAATGCGAAAAGCTGTAGAAAACCGTTCACCAATTATTCCTGTTGATTCGGAACATTCAGCCATCTTCCAATGCCTTCTTGGAGAAACGCGTAACCGCATTGAAAAAATTATTCTCACCGCCTCCGGAGGACCATTTCTGGGGAAGAAACCAAATTTTCTCGTTAACGTAAAAAGAGATCACGCTCTCCAGCATCCGAACTGGATAATGGGTGCAAAAATATCCATTGATTCCGCTACCCTTATGAATAAGGGCCTCGAAATGATTGAAGCCAAATGGTTATTCAACCTGCTCCCCGAACAGATCCAGGTAGTGATCCACTCTCAAAGCATCATACATAGTATGGTGCAGTTTGAAGACGGAAGTATTAAAGCGCAGATGGGACTTCCCGATATGAAACTTCCAATCCAGTATGCGCTGGGGTTTCCATTAAGACTTCCGAATAAAATTCCGAGATATACATTTAACAAACCGGATAAATTGTCTTTTGAAGAACCTGATATCAAAACATTTCGCAATTTACAACTGGCAAAAGATGCCCTGGCGAAGGGGGGAAATGCAGGCTGTGTGCTGAACGCTGCTAATGAAATAGCCGTTTATGCGTTTTTAAAAAACCGTATCGGCTTTCTGGATATGACGGATCTGATAGAAAAAACGATACACAAAATACCTTTTGTGGACCAGCCAACGCTTGAAGATTATTTTGAAAGCGATGGCGAGGCGCGTAACTTCGCGGCTTCTTTAATAAAATTGTAAAATTCCCGGCAAGCACAACGTGAACGCGGACTGCAGCTGATCTTTGTAAGATGAATAATACTACACTATTGCTGGCGATCGACTGGGCAAATGCTGGCACTAAAGCCGCCCAACTTATCCTTTCATTATCTCTTATAGTTATTATCCATGAGTTTGGTCATTACCTTCCATCCAAGCTTTTCAAATGCAGGGTGGAAAAATTCTTTCTTTTCTTTGATCCATGGTTTGCGCTGGTGAAGAAAAAAATCGGTGACACCGTATATGGTATTGGCTGGCTTCCCCTTGGAGGATATGTAAAAATTTCCGGAATGGTGGATGAGAGCATGGATAAGGAACAAATGAATCAGCCTCCGCAACCCTGGGAATTCAGAAGCAAACCGGCCTGGCAGCGTCTGATCATTATGGTTGGCGGTGTAACAATGAACATACTTCTTGCATTCTTCATATATGCGATGATCCTGTTTACATGGGGACAGAAAAAAGTTCCAATGGGAAGTCTGGCCTACGGCGTGTCTGTGAGTGATAGTCTGATGTACAAAATCGGTTTCAGAAATGGCGATAAAATTTTGTCGGTGAATGGCAAGGACGTTGAATATTTCGATGATCTGCCGGAAAAAATATTAATGGGCGGTGGTGGACAAGTGGATATTATTCGCGATGGTATTCACCAGAGTCTTGATTTACCAACAGCGCTGATCGGTCAACTGGTGGAAAGGAAAAAGAACAGCCCTGTATTATTCCTTCCCAGAGTTCCGGTGATAGCCTATTTCATACCTGATACATCCAATGCACATAAAGCAGGTCTCCAGCGGTTTGACGAAATCACCGCAGTTGATGGTATTGCAACGCCTTTTTATGATGAACTCAAAAAAGTACTGAGTGTACACAAGAACGAATCTGTTACACTGACAATTATAAGAAAGGGAGTGAAAGATTCATTGAATGCGATGGTGAACGGGGATGGCAGGATTGGATTTGCTCTGGTTAATGAAGCTGATATTCAAACACTGGACAGCCTTGGTCTGATAAAAATAGAAAAAACGCAATACAGCTTTTTAGAATCTTTCCCGGCAGGTGTGCACCTTGCGGTGGAAAAGCTGAGTAGTTATATAAGCCAGTTTAGAAAAATACTTTCTCCCAAGACAGAAGCCTATAAAGGTGTAGGCGGATTCAAGGCCATGGGATCCATATTCCCACCGATGTGGGACTGGCAGTCGTTCTGGACGATCACTGCATTTTTCTCTATTGCCCTTGCATTCATGAATATCCTGCCCATACCAGCCCTGGATGGTGGACATGTATTGTTCACGTTGCTGGAAATGATCACAGGGCGTAAACCAAGCCAGAAAGTGCTGGAATATGCACAGGTAGTCGGTATGGTGCTCATACTCGCTCTCGTTATCTATGTGAATGGTAATGACTGGTTCGGATGGGGGAAAGGACGATAGGCGTAAGGCGTAAGGCGTAAGGCGTAAAGCGTAAGGCGTAAAGCTTAAAGTGTATTAAACATCATGAATTAAATTTGCGGTTTGTTCCAATCAGTTTAAGAATCAACCGCTTTGCAAATCCAAAAATGGCAAAAAAAATTAAGTGCCTTAAGCTTTAAGCCTTACGCTTTATGCCTTACGCTTTCAGCTTAACAAATAATTGATTAAATTTGCAGGTTCATTTATCGGGGGTGCCTGGTATTGACAGCGTAGATCTTTGAAAGTATAAGCATGTCGTGCGTTGGATAATTAGCACGTTAATCTGAATATTCAAAACTCAAATGGCAATACACAGTATGCCATGGCTGCCTAATCAGTGATTAAGTAGTCATTTGGGCCGTGTGGCAGGTTCGCCTGTTACCAAGCTGCACCGCCGACTAAAAACAAAAGAGGATGCTGCTCAGCAAGGCTGTGATCTGAGCTTAAGACGATTCAGCTAAGGGAATGATTGGTTTGTTGCTTTCCTGTTTTTCCCCGACAATCAATGAGCAAATAAACATGTAGAAAGCTTTTGAAGGATATGTTTGGACAGGAGTTCGATTCTCCTCACCTCCACTTTTTAGTGTATTGATTATGTTTGAAAGCTCGTGAAACGCAGTGTTTACGGGCTTTTTGCTTTTTATGACCCACCGGATTTCACCAAAAAATAGCATTGTCGAGGTGTAAAATTCGGTGATAGTTGTTTTTTTAAAGGGACTATCACCGAATCCGCTGCAAGACAATCAAAATCAACATGTTCAAAAAACGAACATCTTGTTTTCAGGTAGGTGAAAAAGTATTTTTAATCATTTAAATACACCGGAAATGGGAGCAACAATTAATGCATTATTTTTTGTTAAAAAATCTTACAAAAACGCAAAAGGTAAAGTGCCTATCTATTTGAGAATCACGATTAATGGATCCAGGTTCGAGGTAAGTATTAATCGACAGATAGATTATAGTAACTGGTTGGCCAAGATTGGACGAGCAAACGGATTCACGGAAGAAGCAAAAACACTGAACAGTTTTCTGGAGACTTTGAGAAGCAGGGCCGTTAACTATGAACAGGAAATTTTCAGAGAAGGGAAGGAGTTGAACATCGAAACGTTCCGCGAAAAATGGCTAGGAATTAAAGAGAAGTCTGTGATGTTGGTTGATGTTTTTCTGGAACATAACCGGAAAATGAAACTACTGGTCGGCAAAGAATATGCTCAATTGACTTATATCCGGTATGAAACTACACTCGCCCATACCAAAAAATTCCTGCTTTATAAATACGGTAAAGAAGATATGGATGTCAAAAAACTAGACTATAGTTTCATCAATGAATTTGCATTCTGGCTGAAAGCAATACGGAACTGCAATCTGAATTCGACCATCAAATACCTCAGCAACTTTAAGAAGATTGTAAACTTTTGTATTCAGAGTGGTTTCATCGTACGAAATCCATTTGTCGGATTTAAGCTGGTGAAAAAAGAAGTGGTACGGGAAATTCTGTCAAAAGAGGATTTGGAAAAAATGGCTGCCGTTCGATTCCCAACAGAAAGAAGCGGCCAGGTCCGGGACATTTTCCTTTTCTGTTGTTACACCGGCCTTGCTTATGCCGATATCAAAAAATTAAAACGATCTGAAATCGTGATCGGAGTCGACGGCGAACGATGGATTTTTACTTCACGGCAAAAGACGGATACGCCTTCAAAAATTCCTTTACTTCCAGCCGCGTTAGAAATCCTAACCAGGTATGAAGACAATCCAGTGTGCCTTAATAAGGATCTGTTGATGCCTGTACTGAGCAACCAGAAGATGAACGACTATTTAAAGCAGATAGCAGACCTGTCAGGTATTGATAAGGTTCTAACTTTTCATATTGCCCGGCACACCTTTGCGACGACGATAACGCTCTCTAATGGCGTTCCTATTGAGACTGTTTCCAAAATGCTGGGGCATAAGAGTTTGCGGACTACGCAACATTATGCGAAGATTCTGGATTTGAAAGTGAGTCAGGATATGCGAATGTTAAAAGAGAAACTGGAAGTAAAATAGACTTCAAAGTAAAGCGACACGAGAAAGATTGGAACTTTCATGTCCAAATTATTCATCTTTCAGTTTTTATAGGATTTGGATTTATTTTCTTGTATTAGCTATGCTAAATATTTTTCATTTGGCATTTAATATTATTTAACCCCCATTTCTGCCAGATTTCTCCAATGCGTTGACCAGCCAGTGTAGGAGTGGTCTTACTGATAATAAAAATTTCACCATCCCGATCTCATCCTTTTCCACCAGAGAACTTATAAAGACTTATAATAATTGATCAATCATTTATAGGATTGTCGAAGTATGTATAAACTCTTATAATTATGTAGGAATTCATATAAAAAGATACAAAGACTTATAATCAACGATTATTTTTAAAAAAGAATAGGACTTTATAATTAACTCATTTTCAAACACGGGTTTTAAAGTTGCAAGATGTGTTTTTGTCCGGACAAAAACGATCTCGCCCAGCAGATGGCTGGGAGTAAAAACCGTCGCGACTCCGGTTTTAAGATCTTAAACAAATGCGGATCTCTTAAAAATATTATTTTGTTAAGAAAAGTAAAAATGAGCGACAAGACTCATCAGCATTGCGGTATTTATCAACCGGTATTGTCCCATTTCGTTTCGGATACGACATAGGTATCTATTATTAAGTCGAAGTTTCTAATTTTTTTAAATGATTAATATTATTACTAGGACATATTGTCTAAGCATTTGTCCAAGTTTTCATTTCTTTAGTTTAATTACTTCGTTACTTGGACATCTTGTATAAGTAGATGACCAGGTGTAAGTCCCCCCTTTTTCCTACAGCCCGAAGGGCGACAAATCCGTTTCCCTAGAATTGCTAAAAACTTGAAAACCTAATTGCGAATGTACCGGATTTTAGGGGAGCTTACATTTCACCATTCATAAATAAGTGCTGCGTTAAAACCAAAGAAAACTTTTAGTTTGATATAATTGGGAAAAACTTGCCATTGACAATCGGTTCAATAAAAATTAATAATCTGCTAATGGTTTTCACTTAGGGGTTAACACTTAGGTAAATAATTGAAGTAAAAAATTTTGTTGAATATGTATCTTAATTGCTAATTTGGTAGAAGCAGATATGAAAAAGTCTTTTTTATTTTACGTCATTGTACTTCTTTTATTTTCTTTTTCTAATTGTAAAAAGGATAATGGTCCGAAGTCAGACAATCCATACGGACTTCCAAACGCAACTCAAAGTGGATTAGGGACGGTTGCCTGCAGAATAAATGGGATAGATTTTATTGCAAAAGGTGGCACCTATAGTGTTCCAACGGGAGAGTATTCATCTGATTCTACCACATTAGGAGCTTCATTCGGTAGTAATTACTTTTTGATTTTTGCTGTGCATGTAAAAGAAAATGTTCAATTGAATGTAGCATATCAAATGTATAACAACAGTAATTTGTCCTTTGTATATCTTTCGGACTCATCGTGTTTCGGCATTTCCAGTAATGTAATTAATGTCTTCACAGCAATTGGATCTATTAAATTTTCAAGACTTGATTCAGTTAATAAAATAATTTCCGGAACATTTTCTTTTCAGGTTCCGATACCTGCTTGTGATACTTTAAATTTTACCGACGGAAGGTTCGATATTCAATATTAACCCTAATAACAATTAATTATGAAAAAATATTTATTCTCAATTTTGTTGAGTCTGATTTTTTTTGAAAACTCATTTGCTCAATCTTATGATACAACCACATTTTATGGAAAAATGAATTATCAGTTTCAATATTTGAATAAAAGCCCTATTACCACCGGTCTTTTAAGAGAATATGGAATTGACTATGTAAACATTGAAAATTATAATGGATTGACATTACATGATAGCAACTGGGTAAATTTAGATGATTGGCGTGTTATTTATGCTTCCCTGTATAGTCAACAAATAGTTATTTCTGGAAATAATTTACTATACTTAGATACGGTAAACAGGCTTTTAAATAAATTTTCAGCTCCGGGGAATCCGATAAATTTTGTAGTTGCATATTATAATTATCAGGGGTTTGACACAAATTCCATAACTAAAAATCTAATTGCAATTGCTAATGGACAATTGCATGACGTTGCAGGCAGAACGCAGAGCCCATATTTAATTCATTCCGTATTTGCTGTTGCCACAACCTCTCAAAGCATTTATACCGGCCTAAATCAATTGATTTTTAGGCCTGAATTATTTTTTGGGAACACGGGAAAAACAATAAGTTCAATTCAGGTTGATCCATTTGGAACCGGAAGTTACCAAACTGCTACACTTAATACCCCTCTTACCGTTAACTATCCGGATACTGGGCTTTATACTGTAAATATCAAGATATCCTATGCTGACGGAACTGTAAATTTAAGCCACACAAAATTTGCGGTTTATTCTTATCTCGGTCCACCATTGACTTATAACATTTCGCATAGAAGAGCCAATGCAGGTACAGGACCACCAAAGAAAGATTTAGACTATACCAATCCGAATGTTTCAATGCAGATGACTGCTGATAAATTATATATGGGGGCTGCAGCACAGGGGAACTTTTACGTTGACTTTTCTGTGAATAATACTTCCGGTCAAATTCAAAGACCACTAATTTTTGTTGACGGATTTGATCCAGATGTCAATGACCCTCTATTTCCAAATAGCGGTGACAATTTTTATTTATTTTTACAGAATATATACTTTGATAATAATATTCAACTTCAAATAAACTTTAATCACCAACTAGATAATATAAATAGCTATGATTTAATATATGTCCAATGGTATAATGGCACAGATTATATTGAAAGGAATGCGTATTTACTCGAAAAAATTATTTCTTATATCAACCAGCATAAGACGCCTTTTAAAGGAGTCATGCAACAAAATGTTATTGTCGGTCTTAGTATGGGAGGACTGGTATCAAGGTATGCACTTCGAGATATGGAGATAAATGGTATTACACATGATACTAGACTATTTATTAGCCACGATGCTCCGCATTGGGGGGCAAATGTTCCCGCATCAATTCAAGCTTTGGTACAACAAGTTGCCCCGTGGCAAATTCCTGATGGAATCGGTTTAGTCGGAGGACTTACTTTTAAAGATTTATTTCCACAAGCAGTTGATGCTCTATCGCTTTTTAATTCCCCTGCCGCCAAACAAATGTTGATACAAAGATATATTTTAACTGGTAATACATTGTCTGCTGACAATTCCACACATACTAGTTTTATGAATGAGATAAATACTATGGGATGGCCTGTTAACTGTACGAATTTGACACTCAGTAACGGCGGGTGTAGTGGTGGTACTCAATTTCCAAATAGCAATTCTTTTGTGAGTATTTCTGGTTCGACTAGCTTGGGAACTTATTTTGGGAATTTATGGCGATCAATTGCTTTTTCTCTCGCGGGAGGATTTGCCAATAGCGATGCGACCAGATATATTCCGGTTAGAGGTGGAGCTCTAATTGCCCAATTTCCTTTGGGTATCATAACGACAAAAGGAACGGTTAATTTGGATTTTGCGGCTATGGGTGTTCCAGCCAGTGGTATTTCTCAAATTTATAGAGGTAATGTGACAGTCCAACGACAACTTTTCTGGGGTTTATTTAATTCGACATCTTATCTTTTAAAGTCCAATGTCAATTCCACTTCAGATATGCTACCGTTAGACAATGCTCCCGGAGGCACTTTTGATATTGCTAATTTCGGAGTAAATTTAGCTGATATTAATTCACAGTTGCAATCAAAATTAGGTGCGTGGGCCAGAATCAGCACTCCTCAACCAACTTTTTGTTTCGTCCCTACGGTTAGCTCCCTCGCTCTCACAAATCCACAAACTTATCTCAACTCAAATGTGTGCAACACCGTAAATTGTTTGAATCCGACTCAGGTTAAAGGTTTCTATGCAGCTCAAAATAGTACTATTCATATATCAAATACACAAGGGATAGCTGATTGGGTACTCCAGGTTCAAGACCCCACGGTCAATTGCGTAAAAATTTGCAATACTGGCATTACAATGTCTGGTATAAATCCACTTTGTACAACTTCCACCTATTCTATTTCCGGCGCCCCAAGTGGAATAAATTATACTTGGAGTGCCACACCCACATCTATTGTAACAATTGCCCCATCAGGTTCTCAAGCAAGTGTTACAAAACAAAGCACTGGCTATATTACACTAACTGCAAACCTCTCATCTTGTGGTGCAATTGCCATCACAAAATATATGCATGTCGGAGGATATGGAAGTGCAGATTATCCTGTTACAGGTCCTTCAACGATCTGTAAAAACAGTTATGCATCTTATAGCACTGTTTCAAATTTGCCAGGTGCTACGGGCTATACTTGGTTCTGGCCCACAAATACGACCTATTCAAGTGGTCAAAATACTCCTAACTTAAGTATTCGAGGAACTTCGCCGGGTGGGGGAGCAGTAGGAGTAAGAGTAGCCAGTACCTGCGATGCTGGAGGAAGCCCTGCTACTCAAACATTAGTAGTACAATCGTGTGGCTTTGCAGTATCACCCAATCCAACTACCGGACAGGTTACGATTTCAATGAATAGTATGTCAGCAATGAAATCTGAAGCGACGACGGGAAGTCCGACTACAACAGGCAGTTTGATATATCAGGTAAAAGTTCTTGACCCATCGGGAGTGATAAAGCAGACTGCAAATTATTACCCAAATGGTGTTTCAAGCTTAAATGTAAACCTTGGAAATTATTTAAATGGAGTTTATACGATCCAAGTATTTGATGGTGTGAACTGGAGTTCAGAACAGGTACTGGTCATGAAATAAAAAAAACATTTTAGGTGGACAAATTTAATATTTGCATATGCCTGAATGTTATTGATGGGTTTATTGTTACAAATGGGTTTGATTAATTATATTAATGTGAATATGAGAAAAGAGTAGTCAGATTGAATCCTTCTATAAAATTGAAAGATGCAATGACGGAAAAGATAGGAAAGGTTCCCGACATCACACATTTGCAGAAATAAAGGGATAAATGGTATAAATTATAAAACGGTAGTGTCCCGACCCCTGATAAACTAGACAGTTTTGTAAAGCAGTTTAGATGTTTTTTATTTTTTAAGTAAATTGTATCTAAGTCAAGTGTAAAATTCGGTGACAGTCGTTTCAAAAAGATCTCAAACATAATACTGGTGCGGTTTATATAATGCCGTTCGATTCTCCTCACCTCCACCTGAGGAGGATTTCGCAGGAAGTCCTCCTTTTCTTTTATATCCAAGAGTCCCGAAAATTTTGTTTTTCAGATACTACTATATAAATAAGCGAAGTAACAAATATTAATTGATCTGAATATTTAGTTGCCGTAACAATGTCATATTAACCTCTCAGTGATTGCCATGGTTATAAACTAAACATTGATAAGTATTCTCCTTCCCCGAGCTTTCTTATTTTACCATCCGGCATATTCATAATTCCGTCCATCGTAACCACAATTCCATTTTTAAAAACAATCGGACTGGTCAACAAAATAAAATTCCCGTGATCAACAAAAAATAATTTTCCCTTGCGAATGGTAATCTGGCGCTGTTCACTAGGTTCTGTGAGGGGTTGAATATATGGCCTCATTATTAAAAGGCTTGTCTTTTATTTGTTGCAATTATTGTTCCCGTGAGCAGAAGCTTATTTAACATTATTTTCTTTAGTCCTGATACCGGATTGCATTCAAATCTGAGTAAAATAATACACAAACATTCAGGGTGGCAAATTTTTTGAAGATGATAATTGTATTAAATAATTCTAAGTATTAAAAATACAATTATGAAAAAGAACAAAATCATAACGCTGGTATCGCTGGTATTAACCTTATTATTCTTTCCACGTTTAATTAAAGCGCAGGATGATAAGGAAAAAATCTTAATCGATTGCAAAAATGCAAAAACAACATTTATAAAAACGGACGCTTCTATGAGCAACCTTTTTATGAATGCTTATGGATATGCCATCTTTCCGGATGTTGGTAAGGGTGGAGCTATTGTGGGTGGTGCAGGCGGAAGTGGGGCATTGTATGAAAAAGGGAAAGCGACCGGCACTGCAAAGATGGTGCAGGTAGATGTGGGAGCACAGGTAGGCGGCCAGACATACAGGGAGGTCATATTCTTTGAAAACAAAGATGCATTCGATCGGTTTAAAGAAAACAAGATTGAATTTAGCGGACAGGCATCAGCAGTTGCTGTCAAATCCGGTGCATCGGCCAACGTAAAATACAGGGAAGGAGTAGCGGTATATACGGAGGAAATAAGTGGCCTGATGCTGGAGGCTTCAATAGGGGGACAGAAATTTACTTACTCCTCATTTTAGCCGTCTCAATTTCTTTTTTTGAAAATCCTAAACCAATTTTAAAATTGGTTTAGGATTTTGTATGTTAGAAATGACCCTTCACCATTTATTTTTTAATTTTTCCCATTTGGCCATCAATATCAATATACTCTCCCTCCTTAAGCTTTTTAGTAGTTCCGTCTGACATCTGTATCGTTCCATCCGGCATGACAAGGCCTCCGTTGTTTAATTTAAACGGACTGCTGAGTGTTGTTGTATTGCCATCTTTCACATGTAAAGCCAAACCATCTTTCATCATTACATATTCCTTATCCATTTTATTTGTAAATGATATGTTCATATCAGATTTTTTTGACATGCTATTACCCTGACAAAGAGCACTATAGCAGAATGCACTCACGATGCATAGAATCATTAACTTTTTCATAAAAAATGTTTATAAATATTAAAAGGCAAATCGCATGCCTTATGGTGACACATACACAAACATACCATCACACTTAACATTTCTTTCGTAGTCACGTCGGAGGCTCCGAAAGATTTATTTTTTATACTTTTTAATGAATCAATACGACCGGATGACATTTTTGGCACTCATTCAAGGCAGCATTCTTGCGGATTTCTTTCAGGTTTCTCTTAGTATTGTTGCAGAATTCCGCAAGAAACCTGAAAGAACTCCGAAAAAACACTAAAAGGAATATGCCGGAAATATAAGTTTCAACAGAAGTGGCAATCTGAAAAAAATCTTTCGGAGGCTCCGACGTGACTACGAAAGAAAGCCTTAAAACAACCGCATATTTGTGAAGTCAGCGTAAAAATTCAGGTACAGTTTGTACTTTCCATATAAAGCTATGAGATACTATTGTTCGGCGGTCACTATATGCTTTCATCAATTCTGATGCTGGTGGCAGATCATTATGGATGAATAATCACAAGCATGGCACTAGCTGCAGGGACATTTATTGTAATTCCGGATTGACCGACAGAATATGATTGCAATGTTGAGGTCAGCATACTGCCATCGGGATTCAATGTATATCCCTGAAGAACCAGGCCGCTGGTAGCATTCAGATTTGAAGCAGTCAGCGAACTCAAAGTCACTGACCGGGCAGAAGTTCCTGTTTGAAGTGTAACGGCAACGTCTGTTTGCAGTTCTTTATTCAAGACACTTACATATATGGTTCCATCAGCTGTTTTACTTGCATACGCGGTAACATTTTCGGCACCTGCATTTACATTACATGGAAGCACCATTCCCTGAGCTCCGTTCTTAAAGAATAACATGGAATAATATTCAGGCTTCGCGAAAAAGATTCCGGCTGAATCTCCAATGGGCGAATAGGGACCATTACCACCACCATGAAAATTAATACCTGAATTTCCTGCATAGGCAAGCCTCCACATGAAATCGATGGCCCATAAAGAAGCACCGAATGTATTGCTCACATTTGCTTTGCCACCGCCATAGATCGAATTGCATTCTGCTACCCTGTACGGAGTCTGTGCACCGAGGGCTATAGTATATAAATCATTACCAAATTTATCTATGGCACTATCTGCTGCTGGCGCCAGCAAAGTATTAAGATTAATGGAAGGATCTGTACCGGGACCCGCCTGATAATAATGAATGGTTAACTCATTTATATGATTGCTCTCCTGTTTGGAAAATTCGTAAAGCCATGTCTGATTATAGGCAAACGCAGGACCAGAGAAAACTGTATTGGGAGTAATTGTTTCAACAGCATTATAATATTGTTGCCATTCACCATCAAAATCGGTTTCAGAATAACCGGAGTTACGGTACCCGTTTTCCGGGTAAAGGTCAGCCTCATTGCCCACCTCAAAACTCTGCATTAATCCGGATAAATCCTTCGATACATAGCCTGCTTCATCAGCAGCTGTTGAAGGATTAAAATTACCGCCTAGGTTCAGTCCAAAAATCGTTTTCCATTGAATGGCCTGGATGAAACGACTGAATCTGTCAATATCAGTTGTAGTAATAGAATCGCCAGGGGTTGAAGTTTGCCGTGATTTCCCGGTCCAAAATGTTTTATCCACGCCGTTGGCACCGATACGAAATATTCCTGTACCCAGATTTTTTATTAATTGTACAAAAGTGGTTTGGTCAGCATTAAAATAATTGCTGTCTGTGATTGCCGTCATTTCAAAACTGAGCCCGAGATAATCAGAAGCAATGGTAAAAGAAGTATGCGCAGGGTCAATTGTTATATTAATTGGTACACCATGGGCCGGAGGAAGGGGCTGAAGATTCTGCTGGGAATTTGTTTTCTTACAACTTACCAGGATCAAAATTCCAAATACAGCAATAATTATTTGCAGGCGCAGAATGTTTTGTTTTGACATATCAACTGGGAGGCAAATTACATACCGGTTTTCAATGGCCGGACTCCCTGAAAATTATGAGAAAAAATCTGAAATAGCTTCATTCATTATAATTACGGAACTTTAGCAGGATATATAATTCACAAAAATCATCATTCATATTATGTCAAAGCAAAATTCCCGCAGGAGATTCTTAAAAAACAGTGTGCTGGCATCAGCCGGCTTTTATATTATTCCGCGTCATGTGCTGGGGAGAGGGTTTATAGCGCCCAGCGATAAACTAACAATTGCCAGTGTCGGAGTGGGGGGAAAGGGCGCTGACGACATAGATCATTTTGATAAAAGCGGTAAAGCCAATATTGCATTTTTGTGTGATGTGGATGATGTAAGTGCAGCAGATACACGCAAAAAATTCCCGCAGGCAAAATATTACAAGGATTACCGTGAAATGCTTTCAAAGGATGGCAAAAGCATAGACGCCGTTTCTGTTTCGACACCGGATCATATGCATGCAGTCGCTGCCATGGCCGCAATGCAATTGCACAAACATGTATATGTTCAAAAACCACTTACTCATGATATTTATGAGGCCAGAATGCTCACAGAAGCGGCACATAAATACAAGGTTGTTACACAAATGGGAAACCAGGGTGCATCGGGAGATGGTGTAAGAAAACTGGTTGAATGGTACCAGGCAGGATTAATCGGAGATGTTACTACCGTATTTTGTTATACTGACAGACCCATCTGGCCTCAGGGACTCAAACGTCCGACAACTGCATCCAATATTCCATCCACCCTTGATTATAACTTATGGCTGGGCACAGCACCTGAAAAGGTTTATTTTGATGGCATGCTTCCATTCAACTGGAGAGGATGGTGGGATTATGGTACAGGAGCGCTTGGTGATATGGCCTGCCATATCATGGCACCTCCTTTTGCCGTACTTGGATTAGGTTATCCCGTTTCGGCTGAATGCAGTGTTGCAACGCGATATGTTGAAAACTGGCATGCAGAATATGCGCCCGACAGCGGGCCGATATCTTCGCATATCACATTAGTATTTGAAGGCAAAAATGGCAAACCAAATGTTGAATTGCATTGGATGGATGGAGGAATTCAGCCAACCCGGCCTGTTGAACTGGGATCCAATGAACTTATGGGAGATGGTGGAAACGGCGCGATATTTATAGGAACAAAGGGTAAAATGATGTGCGGAACTTATGGCGTAAATCCACAACTTCTTCCAACAAGCAAAACACAGGCTGACAAGACTCCGCAAACAATTATGCGGGTGCCGGGTGGAGATGAAGGACATTACGGAGCATGGATAGAAGCCTGCCTGGCTGGATATGGAAGTGAAAAGGCAAAAAACCTGAGCTCCAATTTTGATATTGCGGGTCCGCTTACTGAATCTGTCCTGATGGGTAACCTGGCAATCAGAAGCACCAGTATCCAGAAGAAAAATGGAAATGATATCGAATATCCCGGTCGCAATATTAAATTACTTTGGAACGGCCCTGACATGCGTATCACAAATTTTGATGAAGCGAATCAGTTTGTGAAACGTACATACAGATCGGGATGGAGTTTGGACATGATTTGAATAAAGTGAAGTTTGAAATTATAACTTGTTCAGATTAAATGGCAATTCACGAATTCTTATTCCGGTCATATTAAAAATAGCGTTAGTTAGCGCAGGTGCTACGGGAGGCAAACCTGGTTCGCCAGCACCTTCCGGTTCATAGTTATTTTTCATAACGATCACATCAATTTCGGGACATTCATTTATTCGCAGCATCTCGTAGTCGTGAAAATTCTGTTCAACTACTTTCCCGTTTTCAATAGTTAATCCGCTTTTGTAAGCAGCTGTGAGGCCCATTACCACACAGCCTTCAGTTTGCGCTATTGTATTATCCGGATGGACTACAATTCCACTGTCTATTGCAACTGTTATTTTAACTACTTTAACTTTCCCGTTTATCCTGGCTACTTCAGCGACAGCAGCAGTAAAAGCTCCGGACCGCTGTACAATTGCGACGCCCATACCCGAATTGCTATTACGAGGATTATGCCAGCCCGTTTTTTCAGCAACCGCGTTCAGTATGGCGGTATAACGTTCGTGATCTTTCAATAATGAAAGTCTGAAATCCAATGGATCTTTTTTAGCTTTTACTGCAAGTTCATCCACGAACGATTCATGTGCAAAACAATTGGTGGAATGGTATACGGAACGCCAATAAGTAATTGGAATATAAAATTTACGCAGTACTCCTTTGATCGCCAGGTTTGGTATGGCATATTCAGTATTTATTCCTCCTGCAATGGCTTCACCTGCAGTTTTAGAATCGCCCGTTTGATTGTTAATCTCCTGGCAAATTACCTTATGTTCAAGGGCAATCAGATTACCATTATTATCCAGACCACCTTTACAGACGTTGAGCGAACAAGCCCTGAATGGTCCCTGCGTCAGGTCATCTTCACGGCTCCATACTACCTTCACAGGAGCGCCGGATTTCATAGACAGGTCCGCGGCCTCTTCAGGTACATCCGGCAGACTTCTTCTTCCAAATGCACCTCCCATATAAGTATAATGAATAATGACATCTTCCTCAGTAACGCCACATTGCTTTGCCAGAAAAGAGTTGAACCCGTTGGGGTTTTGTGTTGAACCCCAGAATTCAACACTGTTTTTTTTCGCGTGTACAATCGCATTCATTGGCTCCATTGGAACATGCGTCTGGTAAGGTGTTTCGTAAGAGGCTTCAATTTTTACAGCGGCTGTATTAAAAGCATTATTTAGATTTCCTCTTTCAGTAAAAATTGAACCGTCCTGACCTGCTGCTTTTCTATAATCCTCTTTAATGCTTTTTGTAGACCACGATTCCAGGTCACCATTGTCCCATTTTACTTCCAATACTTTTCTTCCCTGAACCGCTGCCCAGTATGTATCGGCCAGCACAGCCACACCCTCCCTCAGGTGCCCCCATACATGGCGCTGTGTTTTGAACACAAATTTTACTCCTTTCACTGCCTCTGATTTAGCGCCGTCAAAACTGATCAGTTTGCCTAAAAAAACAGGGGACCTTTCAATGGAAGCATATAACATTCCATCTACTTTACAGTCCAATCCAAAAACAGCCTGACCATTGATCTTTGAAGGAACATCTTTTCTTTCAGGGGATGTGCCAATGATTTTGAAATCTTTCGGATCTTTTAATTTAGGATTTTGAGATGGGGAAATTTTGGATGCATCCTCTGCAAGTTCTCCGTAAGTAAGTTTTTTTCCTGATGTCCGGTGAATTACTACGGCATGCTGAGCATAACAATCATCCGTATTTACTTTCCAGCGGTTTGCTGCAACTGTTATTAAAATTTCTTTTGCTGAAGCACCGATCTTTCTCATCAGATCGAAATTACCAGATATACTGCGACTTCCCACCACCATCTGGTCTCCATATAATTTCCGACTGGCAGGCGACTGCATAATATTTATTTTATCGATATCCACTTCGAGTTCTTCTGCTATAATCATCGGGATGGTTTCAAAAGTACCCTGCCCCATTTCCGGACGATTATTATAAATAGTTATCCTGCCGGAAGAATCAATAAAAATATATGCATTCATTTTTGCGCCAAGACTGTCGTCGCCAGAAAAATTTGCAATTTGTGGAGATTTACCTTTTTCATTGAAATAACCTACCACAAACACAGCCGCACTCGACATGGTGGTGAGTCTTATAAATTCTCTCCTCTGCAGTTTTTGGAAAATCTTCATGGCGATTTCATTTATCGCAAAGAGCAAAAAAGCATTTGAAAATATTTGGTAAGACTTATAAAGTTAATATTAAAAGATTATCAATATTTTACAGCTCCATTAAAAATGGTTTGCAGATTGGATTCACTTTTAATTGGTTCAAATGCTGTTTGATGAACCAATTCCTGCATAATTTTGTACCTAAGCATTCAGGGTTTATGAAACTACCCGTTTATTTAGATTATAATGCCACTACTCCCTGCGATCCGCGGGTGCTTGAGGTTATGCTGCCATGGTTTACTGAAAAATTCGGAAATGCTGCAAGCAACAGTCACCAATATGGATGGGAAGCCGGAGAAGCGGTGAAAATCGGTCGTGAGCAGGTTGCTACGATGATTGGATCAGATCCCAAAGAAATCGTTTTTACATCAGGTGCTACTGAAAGCGATAATCTGGCCATTAAAGGTGTTTTTGAAATGTACAACACCAGGGGAAATCATATTATAACCGTTGCAACCGAGCACAAAGCCATCATAGACACCTGCTGTCATCTGGAAAAAAAAGGAGCACGGGTCAGTTATCTTAAAGTTAACAGGGAAGGGTTTATCAATTTGGAAGAACTGGAATCTGAGATTACAGAACAGACAATTCTAATCGCTGTAATGTATGCTAATAACGAAACAGGGGTTATCCAACCTATCCGCGAAATAGCCGCCATTGCTAAAAAGCACCACATCATTTTTTTCACAGATGCAACCCAGGCCATTGGCAAGTTGCCGGTTAATGTACAACTTGATGGTATTGATCTGATGGCCATGAGCGCCCATAAAATTTATGGTCCCAAAGGAGTTGGCGCGCTCTATGTGCGACGAAAAAATCCAAGGGTTCGGCTTATCGCCCAAATCGACGGAGGGAGTCACGAGATGGGTATGAGAAGCGGGACGCTTAATGTGCCTGGTATTGTAGGTTTCGGTAAAGCCTGTGAACTTTCTCAGGCCAGCCTTTCTGTTGAAAGCAATTCTATTAAATCTTTAAGAGATCATCTGGAAACTTCCCTGCTCAAATTAAAGGGTTGTTTTCGCAATGGACCGGATGCTAACAGATTGCCACAGGTTACCAATCTTCGCTTCGCGAATTGTCGTGCCAGCGACCTGATGATCCACATGAATAAAGATATCGCTGTATCTTCAGGCTCAGCCTGCAGTTCCGCGTTGCCGGAACCAAGCCACGTTTTGATTGCAATGGGATTAACGGAAGAAGAAGCAAGAAGTTCCATTCGTTTTAGCCTTGGAAGATTTACCACTAAAGAAGAATTGGATTATACAATTCATAAGATAAAGGAAGAAGTAGAACAGGAACGCAAAATTTTTATTTAACAATCCGGCTTTTCATAATCGTACTTATTTATATAACCACAGCAAAAGTTTTTTATGAAAATCTTTTACAGGAATTTTTTACTCGTAACCGGGCTTATGATTTTGATGACGGTTGCATTACATGCCCAACAGGATAATGGGAAGATCCGGATTATCATGTTCGGAGCTCATCCCGATGATTGTGATGAAAAGAGTAGCGGTACGGCCGCACTCTTTGCCCGGATGGGATATGCAGTAAAATTTGTGTCAGTAACAAACGGAGATGCAGGTCACCAAACATTAAAAGGGAAGGAACTCGCAAAAAGAAGATATGCAGAAACTCAGGAATCTGCAAAAAGGCTGGGCATTGTATATGACGTTCTTGATAATCACGATGGTCTGCTGATGCCCTCCCTGGAAGTAAGGCTGCAGGTGATAAAAGAAATTCGGGAATGGAATGCCGACCTGGTATTTGCTCCCCGTCCAAACGATTATCATCCCGATCACCGTTACACAGGTGTGCTGGTTCAGGATGCTGCCTACATGGTAGCCGTTCCAAATATCGAACCCGAAGTCCCGGCATTGAAAAAAAATCCTGTTTTCGTATATTATGAAGATCATTTTCAAAGACCTAATCCTTTCCGCCCCGACATCGTGGTTGATATTACAAGCACTTATGATCAAAAAATATCTGCCCTGGATGCCCATGAATCACAGATGTATGAATGGCTTCCCTGGATCGGACATTATTCTGACGAGGTTCCTCAAAGCAAGGAGGATCGTATCAAATGGCTTTATAAAAGAAATACGCGAACAATAAAACCGGAAGCAAGAGCATCTCTTGAAAAATGGTACGGTAAGGAGCGGGCTGATAAAGTTCAGTTTGTGGAAGAATTTGAAATATGCGAATACGGCGCTCAGCCCGGTGATGATGAAATAAAAAGGCTATTCCCCATGCTCGGTAAATAAATGTATTCAAAAATGAAGATGCCATATGAATTTTAAACCGTCTGTATTTTTCTTTTTTCTATTTCTGATTTCTTCTTTCGTAAGTATAACGATGCGTGGACAATCTCCGGATTCAACCGAACTGATTGTAAACAAAACAAATGATTTCGAGATCACAGGCGACGGATCTGCCGTTAATTGGAATGAAGAAAAATGGGTCCAACTGCCCAAAAGGAATGAACACGGAGATATTTACCAGACAAAAATTAAAATTCTCTATTCTGATTCGGGTATTTATTGTTTATATTATTGCCAGGACAATAAATTGACATCAACACTGAGAGAAGATTTTTCTGACCTGTATAAAGAAGACGTAGTTGAAGCCTTTTTTTGGACCGATGAAGCAGTCCCCATGTATTTTGAATATGAAATTTCACCTTTCAATTTTGAATTGGCAATACTCGTCCCTAATATAAGGGGCAATTTTCTGGGTTGGCGACCCTGGCATTATGAGGGGGATCGGAAAACCCGGCATGCTACACATGTGATGAAAAATAACAACGATGTCGTTGCATGGACGGCAGAGTTTTTTATTCCCTACAAGTTGCTCAGGCCTATGACCAATGTACCACCAGTGAAAGGAACTCATTGGAGGGCTAATTTTTACCGGATTGATTATGATAATAAAACCTCTGACTGGTCCTGGCAATTAACCAGAAGCAATTTTCACGATTATGAAAGATTCGGCACGCTTATATTCCAATAATCCGGATTGAAATGTTGTTTTTTATTTTCCGATTTTTCCCGGGACTGCCTGCGAAGAGACAGTCCCGGATATAAATTGATTTTTAAAAAGAGGAAGGAAATTTATGCATGTATCGCTGTTTCATCTGCGATGGATGCATGAAGTTCTTTGGCAGCTCCGAGAATGAATTCACTTATTTCTTCCGGATGAGAAACCATGGATGCGTGACTTGACGGCACTGTTATTGTTCTTGCATTGATGCGCGTAGCCATGAATTGTTCTGCCGGCGGAGGAATCATCCGGTCGTTCATGGAAACCTGGTACCAGCAGGGGAGGTTTTTCCAGCCGGCATCGGATACTTTGTCCTGGAAGGCAGCAAGAGAAAGAGGTTTCTGAACAACAGCCATAACATGAGCTTCGGTTTTATCTGCATCCTGGCAAAAATTATCTGCAAACATTTCTCTGTCGATCCACAAAAATCCATATTTATCCGGCCTTACGGCTGCTGCACCCGGAGGAGCTACGGGTCCGCTCGCTGATAGAATTTCAAGACTTTCTCCTTTATCCAGCGCAAAGCCGGCAATATATACCAGCCCGATTACATTAGGGCATAAATGAGCTGCTTCTGTAATAATAGCGCCCCCGTATGAATGTCCGACAAGAAGAACCGGACCATCCAGCGCTTCAGCAGCACGGCGTACAGTTTCCGCATCGTCCTCCAGTGATACTAATTTCTGTTGTGTCGCTACTATATTATATCCGGCTTCGGTTAATAGTGGAATTACTTTACCCCAACTGGACCCGTCTGCCCATGCTCCATGCACCAGCAGGATGTTTGGTTTTTTAGACATACAATAAAATTTTAGAATGAAAAAATGATGTTAACTAAATGGGTCAGCTTAGTCCGGCTTGTGGCCCGGTAATGAATAGTTTTAAAAGGTTATGAGAAAAGTATAGAAATGAGAATAGTCCCGAAGAGAAATTCATTTTTATCAAATAAATTTCGTTTTGAAAGGTAAGTAAATTACAATGAGAGGAGTATTAAGCTTGTGTCAATAATTTATACACAATGTGTATTTTCCCCATAATAAAAATTATGCAGAATAGAAATGACCTGCGATAATTGCTGCAACCATGTAGCTCAGACAGGTGGCGATCAGTTTGCCCGCCATGAATTTTTTGTCATAGTTTATGTAGATAGCATTCCCCAGTTCTGAGATAAAAGTAAAGCCTGCGAAACATATCAAACCAAGTTTACAAGATGACCATATATCTCCGGACAGAACATATTTAGAACCTATTTTTAAGTAGAAGAAAGTAAATATAATTCCAAACAGAAGAGATAACAAAGTGCTATATGCATAGCTTACTGATTTTTCAGGTCGCCAGGTTTGAGGAGTTAGTGCCTGGTATTTGTGAAATAAGAAGCCAATGAAAAACCATTCAATAACCGTATTTGCAATACCAATACAAACAGACGATAGTATAAAGTGGATAACTGACAAGAGCTTAGATTTATGAAAGGCATTGAAGACCTAGAAGTTACAAAGAGTTTATCACTTTACCATTTTTGCTGTTATTTAACCGTTACATAATCAATCACAACAATTAATATGAACTTTATAACCATAATTCCCCGAATTTTGAACTCCTGATAAATTCAAACAAATTAAAGCCTCATTTATGAAATCAAGATTAATCACAGGTATTTTATTCGCTGTCATGATCGCTATGAGTTCCTGCAAAGCAAAGAAGGAGCTTCTGGCTTCCCAGGATCATGTTCAAAGGTTGCAAGCTGATTCGGCAACCTGCAACACCAATCTTACTAATACAATAAATACCAGCAATGCTAAGATTGCCGATCTGAATAACCAGATTGCAAGCCTCTCCAGCCAAAACGCGTCTTTGAGCAAAGATGCCACAGCATACCGGGACCTGATAAAAGATTTGAAAGCAAGACAGGAAATGCTGAACGCTGCACTTGCCGAACAGGGAACATCCCTGAAGGAAATCAGAGACAAAATTATTTCCGGCCTGTCTGCCTTGGCTGATTCAGGCATAGATGTAAGTTTCAGAAATGGTTTTTTGTATGTCAGTCTCCCTGAAGATTTATTGTTTGCTCCCGGAAGCGCCACACTGGGTAAAAAATTCAAGGCTGCATTATCGCCACTGGCATCCGTTCTGAATAATTATCCAAGGGTTCAGATCTATGTGGTAGGCAATACCGATTCACTCAAAATACATAATGCCCGGTTTGCAGACAACTGGTCACTCAGTACCGAAAGAGCAAATAGTATTGTACGCGTTTTAAGAGATAGCTATGATGTTGACCCAACCAGACTACTTGCGGGTGGAAGAAGCAAGTATAATCCGGTTGCAGATAATGGCACCAAAGAGGGAAGAGCCATGAATCGTCGGATTCAGATTGTCCTGAATCCCGATCTTTCGAAATTGTGGGATATGATGGGTCAGTAGGATTCAGGAAAACTTAAGAAGATTTTTGAATATGATTGAGAAGCCGTGTAAATGAATATTTGCACGGCTTCCCTATTGATATACATATATGTGAAAATAGACGATACCTATTCAAACCGCCCGCGAAATTGTATGGGATTTCTCACTTCCTGATTTAAAATTTGTATAAAAACAGGTAACACATCGCATTAGTCTGAAGGCATTGGCTTATATTGTTTAATTTTGAAGTGGATTATTAATAATATAAACCTGGTGTTAATCTCAGGGAAAGATAGAAAACGATTGTGTCTTTGCATGTTATTCTGCATATCGTTTTCTATATGCAATGTAAAAGCCCAGGAACCTCCGGCAGAACCCAAACTCCCTACTTTTTTAGACAGAAACCCTAACCTGTTGCCTCATTTTTTCGAAAAAGAAAAGGTTGTAGGAAGTCCTTACCTGGCCAAAACCTGGGTTCAGGGTTATATTGAATTAATAAATCATAAACGAATTCCACAACCTGATCAGGAAATGTTGTTCAATTATGATAAGATGCAAAATGTTATTTATGTGATTGACAATACATATAAACTTAAAATGTATCCGATCGATTCTGTTTCGAGTTTTGAATTGGTAGAAAATAATATGATTTATACATTTCAGAAAATATCCTGGATCAGCAATAAATTTTACCTGATCCCGGTAATTGAATCTTCCAAAGGATATTCTTTATATAAAAGGCTTATTACAAATTATTACTGGGCAGATTATACATCGGATGGTTATTCCAGCAAAGGAAGAAAATTTGATGAATTTACAGATACCTATGAATACTTTCTTACTTATCCCGGGAACAAGTCATACCGGAAAATCCTGCTGAAAGAAAATGCGGTGAGACGCGCATTTAAAGATGATTCAAAACTGCTGGAAGGATTTTTCTCCCTGTATGATGATGAAATAAATGAACAGAGCCTTCTGGGAATTGTTCAATATATCAACGACAAAAAGTATCCTGATTAGCGGACTATATTCAACACTTTAATACATTTAAACATGAATTATTTCAAAGCCCTGTTGCTTTCATTTTTCTGCCTGGTTAATCTTTTCAACGCTTTTTCTCAAAGCAGCGGATCAGCTGCTTATGATAAATCTGCCGGTAAGATCCTCACAGGCCAACTTGCCCCGACCCCACCCATGGGATTTAATACATGGAATACTTTTCAGACAAAGATTAGCGAAGACATGCTGAAGGAAATGGTGGATGTTTTTGTCAGTTCAGGAATGCGGGAATCCGGTTACCTGTATTTTGTTCTGGACGATGGATGGATGTCGATGGAACGCGATCAGAATGGCAGTCTGATTGCTGATCCTGTTAAATTTCCTCATGGAATGAAAGCATTTGCAGATTATGTCCATTCAAAAGGTCTGAAATTCGGTATTTATAATTGCGCTGGTTCCAAGACTTGTGCAGGATATCCCGGTACAAGGGGTCATGAATATGAAGACGCCAGATTGTACGCATCCTGGGGCGTGGATTTTTTAAAATACGACTGGTGCAACACAGATAGTCTGAATACACCTGAAGCCTATAAAACCATGAGTGCGGCATTAAGAGCTACCGGAAGACCCATCGTATTCAGCATTTGTGAATGGGGAAGCCATAACCCCTGGCTTTGGGCAGGGGGGATTGGAGAACTATATCGTACCACAGGAGATATTACCCTGAGTTTTATTTCAAACAAAAATTATGGTAACTGGGAGGCACAATCTGTGATAAGTATCCTGGATAAACAAATACCCATCAGGAAATACAATGGACCGAATCATTGGAATGATCCGGACATGCTGGAAGTTGGAAATGGCATGAGCTATAATGAAGACAAAGCCCATTTTTCTTTGTGGTGTATGCTGGCTGCACCCCTTGCCGCTGGAAATGATTTACGGAAAATGTCATCACAAACGCGTGATATTCTTACCAATAAAGAAATGATTGCTGTCGATCAGGATTCGCGGGGAATTGCTGCGTTTAAGATGGAAATGCCGGATAGCCTTGAGATGTGGGTTAAGCCTTTAAAGAATAATGAACTGGCGATTTGTTTTCTGAACCGCACAGGCAGTTCAAAGAAAATAGATATGGATTGGAAGAATTTTAATATATCAGATGCCCAGTCGGGACTTGAAATCCATTTCGACAATCAATATTTTTCTCTCAGGGATCTTTGGTTAAAAAAAGATGCCGGTAAAACAGACAAAAAGCTGGTGCGGGAAATTGCGTCTCATGAAGTGATTGTTTTTAAACTGGTGCCTTCTGCGAAATAGTAAGCAATTATGAATTCAGGGAACAATGGGATTTTAATGATGGTAATTCACTAAATTTCCTGTCTAAATCTTTTTTTATGAACGCATTAATTCAGTCATTACAGGAAAAAATCGGTTTAACCGCAGACCAGGCGAAAGATGCTGCAAATCATATGATGGAATATATCAAGGAAAGAGTTCCTGCGTCTATGCATGAACACCTGGATATTGCTGCTTTGGGAGATTCGATTAAAACCAAGGGCGCTGAGTTTCTTGCCCAGGCCCAGGCTAAAGGCGGTGATTTTTTACACACTGCACAGGAAAAAGTCAGCAGCTTTTTACATACGAAGGAAAGTTAAACAAAGTGTGAGAGTGTGAGAGTGTGAGAGTGTGAGGGAGTGTAAATCAGAATTACTCTCACACACTCTCACACTCTCACACTCTCATACTCTCATACTTCAGAATGTCTTTCGTGATGAGAGTCCTCTCCCTTTCCGTTTTAGCAAGGTCTAGCGCAGTTTTTAAATGCTGAATAGCTTTCTTACTATCATTTCCGGCGTACAGATAACCGAGTAATACATGGTAAAGATGGTTATTCGTTAACCCCAGTTTCTCAGCTTCTTCAATAGCCATTGCTTTACCTTTTACTTTCGAAAGCGCATATGTCCTGTTTAGCGCAGTAATCGGGGAATACGCAATAAACAATAACTGATTGTATAATTGCAGGATATTTTCCCACTTTTCGCTGCTATCTTCTTTAATCGTATGCCAGTATCCAATAGCAGCTTCAATATGGTAACTGGTCAATTCTTTTCCCCTGGACGATTTATTCAAAAAATAGTGACCTTTTAAAATCAGTTCTTTATTCCATAATGCAACATTTTGATCTTCATAACGAATGATTTCACCATTTTCATCTACTCTCGCTTCGAAACGGGAAGCGTGAAAACACATGAGTGCAAACAACGCTTCCACGCGTGGTTTATTCGTTTGTTCATTTTCAATAAGGAGTAGCGTCAGTCGCATAGCTTCAAGACAGAAATCTTTTCTTAATACTGAATCCTGACTGCTGGAATAATAACCTTCATTAAACAAAAGATATAAACTGGTTAAAACGGCATCCACTCTTTGATTGATCGCTTCCGGGGACGGAAAGACGATTTTAATTTTAGCTGCTCTTAATTTTTCCTTTGCCCTGGTAAGTCTCTTATGAATGGTTTCCTTATTGGTTAAAAAGGCGTCAGCGATTTCTTCAATTCCAAAACCACATAAAATTCGAAGGATCAGCGCAATTTGAGATTCCATGGACAGAAGGGGATCTGCAATGGCAAACATCATTTGTAACTGACTGTCTTTTATATTTTCCTCAGAAAGATCAATATCTGTTTCGGGATTAGATTTTTCATCGACGATAACCGCGGCGCGAACTTTATGCTGGAAAACAGCATTCCGTTTTATCAGGTCACGCGCTTTATTTTTGGCTACCGTATACAACCAGCCAACCGGATTATCCGGTAAACCTTTGAGCCCCCAGGTTTCCGCTGCTATTAAAAAAGTATCACTGGCAATATCTTCTGCCAAAGCAAATTGTTCGAATCCAAAATGTCTGACCAGTACCGAAATAATTTTTCGATATTCGGTCCGGAAAAGATGTGGAAGCAATTCTTTTTCATGCATGATGAGATTCCTTATCATGAACCCTAAGTTGAAGATCCATCGGAACTATGATTCTGACTTCCACATTCCCGCCGATCGTTAAAATCGGACATCCTTTTGAAATTTCCGCCGCTTCATCCATGGACTCAGCCCTGATGATAATATAGCCTCCGATGGCTTCCTTAATTTCAACATAAGGTCCGTTTGTTACAATGGCACCCGGCTTTACTACTTTGCCTTCATCAGACAAACGGTTACCTGAATTAACCAGTTTATTGCGGGCTGCGATATTTCCCATCCAGTTTTGCCATTCTTTCATCATGTTTTGCAACTGCTCCGGAGAAGGCTGAATGCCATTTGTATTAAAATCCCGCCTGAAAATCAATAAAAATTCGTTCATTTTTTAATTTTTTAAGTGTTTAAAGATCCATGACGAATGGACCCGAAAGAACGGGACAGGATATTGGCAGTTTCTTTAAGAAAGTTAAACCAGCACAGTAATAATGCAACATTTTAACAAATGATGTGTCTTTACCCGTCAACGGCTGTTTTCGAAAAACGGACAATCACCGTATCGAAAGCGGTCATTTTTTTACTCCATTGAATGATTACTGAATTGATTACTAATCACTTGTCTATCTGGCATTGGGTTAGATCATATAGAATATGAACATCCCTATTCAATATCGGTCGGCAAGCAGGAATAATTTTCGATGGAGGAAAAGTTATGAGAAAAATAATTCATAAATCTTTTAAAATTAGAATCATGAGAATCATTGTAAGCTTTTTATTCATCTTTTCAGCAATTCTTGTGCAGGCACAGAATTCCCAAAAAGGACTGCTTTATTTAAGTAAACCTTTATCTGCTGAATCGATAAATCAGGTGGAAGCAAGAACCTCGGGAGGGGGTATTGAAGTTACCGGGGTAAATCCTTCGGAAGCCCGAATTGAAGTGTATGTTACAGAAAATGGACATCGCAATTCCTATTCCAAAGAAGAAGATTCAAAAAATGATTACAGATGATTATGATTTTTCTGTTACAACTTCCGGGAATAAACTGACAGCCATAGCAAAACTTAAGAAAGAATTCAGAAACTGGAATAATAATCAGTTAAGTATTTCTTACAGCATTTATGTTCCGGTGTCCTGCGCAACCCACTTAAATACAAGCGGTGGCGGAATAAGTATTTCAAATCTGAATGGAGAACAACATTTCTACACAAGCGGTGGTGGATTGGAAGTTAAAAGTCTCAGTGGAAAAATTGTTGGTCGCACATCCGGCGGCGGAATCACTGTTTCAGATTCTAAAGATGATATCGATCTCGAAACCAGTGGTGGAGGAATTGAAGCAAGTCATTGTTCTGGTCAAATCAGGCTGAATACTTCTGGAGGATCTTTGGATTTAAAAGATCTGAATGGAAATATCAGGGCAACTACCAGTGGTGGAAGTATAGACGCGGAAAAAATAACCGGTGAATTTAATACCAACACTTCAGGTGGAAATATTTCCCTGACCGAAATTAGCGGAAGCCTGGAAGCTTCAACAAGCGGAGGGAATATAGATGTTCAGGTAACAGAAACAGGGAAATACGTGAAGCTGAGTAATTCAGGCGGCAGTGTTCATTTGGAAATTCCAAAAGGCAAAGGGCTTGATCTTGATATTCACGGGGACAGAATTAAAACTGAAGGACTGAGTAATTTCAACGGCTCACTGGAAAAACAATCCATTACCGGAACTGTCAACGGCGGAGGCACTCCAGTGGATATCAATGCCGGCAGCGGAGGTGTAACCCTGGCAATAAAATAATTCTCAGGAATACTGGCACGGTTTTTAAATGCATACCTGCAGATCTAATTATTGCAAATTGCTTCTATCAGAATAATAAAACTTCGGACCCCGAGCGTAGGATTTTTTGTGAACCTAAATTTTATTATATGAAAAAAGCGCTCTTTGCAGTATTTGCAGGTTTGTGCATTTTAACATCTGTTATGAGTACTTCTGTCAATGCCGGAAAATTCATTGGGCATCAGTATACGGATCGGCTTATAATAAGAGATACCATTCCACAACCAGATACTACCCGGAATCCTAAGCGTGATACGACCAGGAGACCATATCTGATAGAGGAAAGGAAATAAACCTGCAGGCTGAGCATTTTTTAAACAAATGTTAAAATCAACGACGGATATGACGGATCCGTAGTTGATTTTTTTTTAGTTATTCGGATTGATATGTGGAAATAATTTCCTTCTTATTCGCTTTCGAAAGAAAAAGTAAATTGAAAGGGTCGGGAAAATTAAAACGTATATCAAACCGGCATTTCCGGAGCTTTCATCCTTCAACAATAAACTAAATAAAAGAGAACAAAAACCTATACTCACCATAATGATTTCTTTATACATATCCGATTTGCAATCAAATTTTTTAATTGGAGTAAATCCCAATTCTTTTGATTTTCTATATGCATTATAATACAAAAGAACAAAAATTGAATAGATGACTATAAAACCCAATGCATAAACCGCCATTAGTGTCGGAACCTGTTGTGCAGTAATTTTTATTGGAGACTTTTGTGTTCCATAAATTTGATCACTGAACATCAATGTAAACAGGAATTTAAGAGGATAGGTATAAAAGAGTACTATAAACAATAAAGCAGCGTTCAGCACAATTGTCAAACCGTCTTCCATTCCATATTTTCTGAAAAACCGGTGTTGTTCTGCCCAGATAGTAATCAGTACTGTAAAACTGATTGCGAATGGAAAAAACCCTCGCATACTTGTCAGTAAATCTTCAAAACTTTTTGGTACTTCCAGCGAAACGATCAATAATGTTACTGCGAACGCAAATACGCCATCACTAAAAGTTTCTATTCTTTGAACCTCAAAATCACGTTTTCTTTCAGTCCCGCTTTCTGCGGTGCGGCTGGAGGATAAAAGTTTTCTTATCATATAAAAAAGGTTTTCAACTTCAAGATTAAATATCCGATCAACCCCGCAAATGCAGGGCCCTGGGACGTACAAAAGAGTGGAGGCCAGCATGGGAGAGCGCCACACCAAACCCTGAATGTTTTCTTCCGCTCCAGGGCAGAGCAGCGGATACCCTGTCACAGCAGTTCCAGTATCCGGATCCAGTATTGATCTGCTTTAGTATTTTTTCTGCCCTGTTTTTATCTGCGCTGTATACGGCAGAGGTTAAACCACATTCTGTATCATTCATTAAGCGAATTGCATCCTCATCGGAATTCACTTTCATGATTCCAATAATGGGTCCGAAGGATTCCTCCTTCATCACCTGCATATCGTGTGTTACATCAGTTAAAATAGTTGGTTCAAAGTAATTCCCTTTTCTGTTCATGCGTTTTCCTCCTGATAAGAGTCGTGCGCCTTTTGCTATTGCATCAGCCACCTGATTTTCCAAAATATTTATCTGGGCCTTCCTTGTCAGTGGACCAAAATAAACGCCTGGTTCAGTTGGTTCACCGACTTTCCAGGAGCCAACTTCTTTAACGAATTCCCTGATATATTCATCATAAACTGATTCGTGCACATAAATCCGTTCAACTGAACAGCAACTCTGACCGTTATTATAAAACGCCCCGTCTGCTGTTGCGGCGGCAACCTGTTTTATATCAGCAACATCATCCGAAACATATAATGGATCCTTTCCGCCCATCTCCAGTTGGCAGGGAACCATTTTAAGAGCGGTTTTTTCATAAATATATTTTCCAGTTTTATAGGATCCCGTAAAGAAATATCCGTCAAACGGAATCTTTAAAAGCAATTCTCCCACCTCTTTACCGCCAAGTGCCACCTGGAAAATATTTTCAGGAAGACCTGCCTGTTTCAATAATTTTTCAATTTCCAATCCGGTCAGCAGAGAAAATTCAGAAGGTTTATACATGACAGCATTGCCTGCAAGTAGTGCCGGAACAAAAACATTTATTCCAACAAGCCAGGGATAATTCCACGCAGAAATATTACATATAACGCCCAACGGCTCATAGGAAATTTTTTCTTCCAGTCCCTGTTCCTTTGTCATCTGCTCATCACCAAGATACTTTTCCGCGTTTTCAGTAAGCCATTTTATTCTTGTCCTCGCACCGCTAATCTCATTTCGGCTTTGCTGTAATGGCTTCCCGACTTCTGAGGTTAATATAGAAGCAAGTGATTCGATCTCGTTCTGCAAAGAATCAGAAAAATTTTGAATAATTTTTACCCGATGAGATATATCCGAAACAGACCATTCCTTTTGCGACTCCTTCAGCAACTGGTATTTTGCATGAAGGGTTTCAGCGGTATCTTCCCTGATCTCACGGATTATTTCTTCAGTGGACGGATTGATAATTTTCATACACAAAATATTTTATTATAAAACTAGAGTGCTTTTAAATAGAGCTTTTTAAAATCTTCCCGGCTTACAGGTTTCGGATTATTCGGATGTGCAAAATCTGCGATTGCCAAATCTGCCAGCGCTTCAATATGTTCCGGGTGAACACCAATCGAACTTAGTTTTCTTGGAATATTTATTTTAATATTTAAATCAAAGAGATAATTAACAACGGCTTCTCCTGACTCTTTTTCCAGGTTGAGGGCCCGCGCAATTTGTTTAAACTTATTTTCAAATCCTTCAATATTAAACTCCATACCATATGGAATATTAACAGCATTCGCCAGGCCATGATGAGTATCCAGCAATGAAGAAAGCGGATGCGCAAGCGAATGCACTACCCCCAGTCCCTTTTGAAACGCGACTGCGCCCATTAATGACGCGATCAGCATGCGGCTTCTCGATTCCAGGTCCGGATGGTTAACCGCTTTCTCAAGTGAATTGTGAATTAAAGTAATGGCCTGTAGTGCTATGCCATCGCACATGGGATGAAACATATTCACCAGGAAGGCTTCCATATTATGCGTGAGCGCATCCATGCCGGTAGCAGCCGTTATAAAAGGGGGCAGTTCCATGGTAAGCAAAGGATCCGCGAAAACGATACGCGCCAGGAGTTTGGGCGAAAAAAGAATTTTCTTCTGGTGTGTTTCATCATCTGAAATAATAGCGCTTCTTCCCACTTCACTTCCTGTACCTGCTGTTGTAGGTATCGTTATAAAATGAGGCATTTCATTCGTAACAAATACATCTCCGCCTTTCAGATCATCATATTTAAAAAGATCTTCGCGATGATTTATGCGTAGCGTAATAGCCCTTGCAACATCAAGCGCCGCACCGCCGCCAATTCCAATAATGGAATCCCTCCTTTCGGCATCGAATACTTCGGTTCCCCGGTATACGTCCGACTTCACTGGGTTTTTATGAATTTCATGAAATGCTTCAACCGAAATATGTAATTTCTCCAGGTCCTTAATTATTTCTTTAAAAAAACCAAGCCCGGCAATCGTCGGATCTGTAACAACAAGAGGCCGGATTAATCCGTTTTTTATCAGGTAAGGTCCCAATTCTTTACTTGCTGCTGCACCGAACCTGATTACTGTAGGAAAATTATATTGAACTATTTTATTAAAATTCATTGCAAGTAAGATTGGTATCTCTAAATGATTTCGAAATATCTTTTCAGCTCCCAGTCTGTCACCGTTTTTAAATGCTGCCTCCATTCCCATTCGCGGGTGCCGGTAAAATGATCCACGAATCCTTCTCCAAGAATTTCTCTTGCGGCCACAGACTGTTTCATCTGCTTTGTAGCTTCATCCAGTGTTGAAGGTAACCGGCCATTGGAATGATCCAGGTATCCATTTCCCGAAACAGCAGCCTGTTTCAATTCTAATTTATTCTGAATTCCATATAAACCTGCTGCAAGTGCGGCAGCCATGGCCAGGTAAGGATTCGTGTCTGCACCTATTACGCGGGTCTCAAGCCTGCATGATGTTTTGCTGCCGTTCAAAACACGTAGCGCTACAGTACGATTATCAATTCCCCAGGTAAGTGTTGTGGGTGCCCATGCTCCTTCAACCAAACGTTTATAACTATTGATGGTTGGCGCAAACATAGGTAAGAGCTGGGGAATTAATAACAATTGTCCGGCCAGATATTGTTTCATAATACCGCTCATTTTCATTAGGTCTGCTTCATCATAAAAAAGATTTTTCTTTTTTTCAGGATCCCATAAACTCTGATGAACATGACCGCCGCAGCCAGGAAGGGATTCGTTCACTTTTGCCATAAACGTGGCCATTATGCCGTGTTTATATGCAATTTCTTTCACAGCTGTTTTGAATAATACTGCCCTGTCTCCCGCTTCCAGAATTCCGGAATATTTGATGGCGGCTTCATATGTACCCGGTCCGGTTTCTGTATGTAGTCCTTCTATTGGAATATCAAATTGTGTAAGAAGGGCGAAAAGATCTGTGATAAAGGGATTTCGAAGACTACTTCTTAAAATAGAATAACCGAACATGCCGGGCGTTATGGGACGCAGATTCCTGAACTGCTTTTCATGAATACTTTGAGGAGTCTCTTCAAAATTGTACCATTCAAATTCCTGGGAAAAACTTGGAAAGAATCCTGCAGATTCAGCAGCAGCAAGCACTTTTTTCAGTAGTTGTCTCGGACAGACATGCGGAGTATTTTCTTTTAGGATTAATTCACCAAGAAAAAAGGGAACCCCGTTTTCCCACGGAATTTTTCTGAAGGTCGATAAATCCAAACGGGCAGCTGCATCAGGATAGCCGGTATGCCAGCCCGTATAAGTTACATTATCATAGGCTGCGTCAGCAGCGTCCCATCCAAAAATGACATCGCAGAAACTCGTACCGGCATCAATGATGGATAGAAATTTTTCAGTGGAAATATATTTTCCCCTTAAGACTCCGTCAATATCTGTAATGGCGATTTTTACTTTACCCGCTTCGTGATTTTTTATATAGGGAAGAATTTCTTTAATATCCATACTATAATTTTTAAATGGTTCCCTGTTTTTTAAGCAGTTTAAAGAATCCGTACGATAAGGCCATCAGTAAAATATAAAATAACGCTAAATTTAAATTATAGACTACCATGGCGACAATTGAAATACCTGCAATAACTAATGCTGTGACAGGGAAAACCGGATACATTGGCACAAGAAATGGCCGGTCAAGCTTCGGTTCTTTTCTTCTGAGGCGGAGCATGGAGACCATAGAAAGTATATAAAGGGTTAGTGCACCAAAAACTGAAATGGTAATAATCTGATCCGTTTTTCCGGAAAGCAGGGCAATCATACCCAGTACCATATTGACCAGCAGTGCATTGGCCGGTGTTTTAAAACCGGGATGAATTTTACCAAGATAAGCCGGGGCAAATTTTACTTTTCCGAATTCATATGTCGACCTTCCGGCCGATAATATCAGTCCGTGAAATGAAGCAATCAATCCAAAAAGGCCGATGGTTATAAGCAGATGATATAACATATGGTTACTTCCCGTAACATGACCGAGGGCCAGTGGCAGTGGGGAATCTGAAGTTGATCCGTCTGATTTATAAACAATGTCCTCCCAGCCGGCAACACCGATAGAACTGATAAACACCAGCACACATAGAATCACCAGGGTTAGTATAGCTGAGCCGAAACCAATTAAGAGTGTTCTTTGTGGACGGACAACCTCTTCGGCGGTATTGGCAACACCCTCAATACCAAGGAAAAACCAGATTGCAAAAGGAATCGCTGCGAGAATTCCCTGCCAGCCCTGCGGAAAAGCATTTTGTTGAATATTTTTCAATTCGAAATGGGGAAGGGTTATTCCGGTAAATAATAACAATTCCCCGACAGCCAACAGGGTAATCACCAGTTCAAATAAAGCAGCGGCCCTTACGCCGTAAATATTCAAAGCTGTAAATAATACGTAAGCGAATATCGCTATCATTAATATAGGTATCTGAGGAAAAAATAAATTAAAGTAAGCTCCGATAGACAATGCGATGGCGGGGGGTGCAAAAATGAATTCGATATTTTGCGCCATACCGGCAATAAATCCAAGGTCTTCTCCCAGTGCACGATGCGCATAATCAAAAACCCCACCTGCCTTAGGTATGGCTGCCGCCAGTTCTGCATAACTGAAAGTAAATGTTGTATAAAGAATAATGATAAAAAAAGTGGCAATGGCTAAGCCCCCGGTGCCTCCTTTTTCCAGCCCAAGGTTCCAGCCAAAGTACATACCGGAAATTACATAGCCAACGCCAAGTCCCCATAGGAGAAATGGACTGAGTGTTCGTTTGAGTGATGGTGCAGGCAATGGAAGAATTTTGAGAACTTTGAGATACAGGGCGCCCTGATCTATTCAAAAATAGACTGAATTCTGTCATATAAAATGCTTTAGGTAAATTGTTGAATAAAATAACGATACATGCCAGTTACTGATCCCAGGGTAGAAACCTATATTAAAAAGGCAGCCCCGTTCGCCCAACCCATTCTAGTAAAACTCCGCAAACTTATTTTCCAGGCCTGTCCGGATGCGGTGGAAACAATCAAATGGAGTTTTCCAAATTATGAAATTTACGGCTCCATGTTATGCAATATGGCTGCGTTTAAGGAACACTGTTCCTTCGGCTTTTGGAAAGCTGCATTATTAAAGGACCCTGACGATATTTTGCATTTGGCTGATAAGCATGCCATGGGTCATTTTGACAAACTTATTTCACTGAAAGATATTCCGGCTGACAGGATTATGATATCTTATCTCAAAGAAGCAGCCTTGCTTAATAAAAATGGTATAAAACTTGAAAAGCAAAAATTAACCCCAAAAAAAGATTTACCCATTCCAAAACCTCTTACCGCTGCACTCAAAAAAAATAAAAAAGCATTGGCTGTATTCGAAGCTTTTTCACCTTCCAACAAACGGGAATATGTTGAATGGATCGTTGAAGCAAAGACAGAAGAAACGCTGAATAAAAGACTGGAGACAACCATTCAATGGCTGGAAGAGGGGAAAAGCCGGAATTGGAAGTATAAGAAAGCCTAAAGCCTAAAGCCTAAAGCCTAAAGCCTAAAGCCTAAAGCCTAAAGCCTAAAGCAATTTTAAGGAGAGCAAAATTAAATTTTAAACTTAACATATTGCAAACACGATTTCATGTTGCCGAAGACATATCGATAGCGAGAACCCTGAACACAGAATTTTATACTAATCCGGATTTATTTGAATTAAGTAAAGAAAAAATTTTTTCGAAAAGCTGGCAATATATCGGCGATAATTCTCTTGTTTCAGATTCCGGCAGTTGTTATCCTTTTACTTTACTTGAAAATTATTTGAATGAACCGCTGTTGCTTACCAGGGATGCGAATCAACAGATTTACTGTTTGTCGAATGTATGCACACACCGTGGTACAACCCTTGTTGGTGAAGCCTGCCAGTCCGTTAATCTGAGATGTCGTTATCATGGACGACAGTTCCGTCTCGACGGGAGTTTTTTATCTATGCCCGAGTTTAAGGAAGTGAGAAATTTTCCAGGAAAGGAGGATGATCTTACACGCCTGCCTCTCATCGTTTGGGGACCCTGGCTTTTTACTTCCCTGGATTTTAAAACGGATACGAAACAATATTTCCAGGAGATGCAGGAGCGCCTGTCATGGTTACCTCTTGATAAATTTATTTATAAACCTGCTTTATCAAGCGAATATATTGTAAAAGCACACTGGGCGCTTTACTGCGAAAACTACCTGGAGGGATTTCATATTCCTTTTGTACACGCAGGATTGAATGCAAAAATCGATTTCGGAAACTATACAACTGAAATATTTAAATCATCTAATCTTCAATTGGGTCTGGCAAAGTCTGATGAGCAGATTTTTGATCTTCCGGTTTCATCACCTGATCACGGGAAAAAAGTAGCGGCATATTATTTCTTTGTATATCCCAATATGATGTTTAATTTTTATCCCTGGGGATTAAGTATAAACCTTGTTCAGCCACTTTCTATCGAAAGGACAAAAGTTTCATTTTACACCTATATCTGGAAAGAGGAACTATTCAATAAAGGCGCCGGTTCCCAACTGGACACGGTTGAAATGGAGGATGAGGAAGTTGTGGAAGCCGTACAAAAAGGAATTCATTCCAGGTTCTATCACCAGGGCAGGTATTCCGTTACACGGGAACAGGGAATTCATCACTTTCACCAGTTAATTTGTGAAAGCCTCAACTCTTAACGCCTAACGCCTAACGCCTAAAGCTTAAAGCTTAACGCTTAACGCTTACTGACTATTGATGCTTATCCGTCAGGTGATTGGTGAATAAAATAACCAGGCGGGACCGCGATTGTGTTCATTTCCAATGAGAAAGAAAGTATAGAAATTTATAACCCTATTAATTATGTAGACTAAATTTTATGTTTTATATTTACATCCCGAATAAGTCGATAAACTGAAGATCTGACCTTATAAATAATACTTTACATGAATCATTCAAAAGACCTTAACTGGTTAAGCGCTCCGGCTTTTTTTCTGATTATCGGCATGATTGTCATTCATACAAAAAACCAAAATGGTCATAACCGGCAGCAGGAGAAAGTAAAACCTCCAATTGCAGTTATGCCGGCAAAAAAATAAAAGCGATAAAATTCATAGTTTGAATCGTAAATTTTATATTTCGCCAAACCCCGCCATTGCGGGTTTTTTTATTTAATTGTTACCCATAAATTTGTAAATGAAATTAGATAAATGAGTAATCCTCCGTTTGAAATCGAACGAATATTTGCTGCGCCGGTTACAAAAGTCTGGGATGTTCTTACCCAAAACGAACAATTAAAAAAATGGTATTTTCAAATAGCAGATTTTAAACCAGTCGTTGGATTTGAATTTCAATTTATCGGGAAAACGGAGGATAACAAAGAATATCTTCACTTATGTAAAATAACTGAAGTGGTACCTGGAAAAAAATTAGTTTACAGTTGGCGATATGATGGCTTACCAGGCAATTCTCTAGTTTCTTTTGAATTGTTTGAGGAAGGAGAAAAAACAAGACTTAAACTTACACATGCCGGACTCGAAACTTTTGCAGCCGGGGGCCGTGACTTTGCAAAAGAAAATTTTGCCGGAGGATGGACTTATATACTGGATAAATCATTAACTGAATACTTAAAGACCTAATCAAGTATGGAAGTGTGGAAGTGTGGTTATATATGTCTTTTACTTTGCGCTTTGGCCTTAAGCCTTACGCCTTAAGCCTTAAGCTTTAAGCCTCAAGCTTTACGCCTTACGCCTTAAGCTTTACGCCTTACGCCTTACGCCGGTTCAAGCAAAATTTCATTCCGTAAAGTTCCGAGTCCATCTATTTTCAATTCCACTATATCACCGGGTTGCAACCATTGTTCTTTATATCCCGGATCATTTAATTTTCCTGTGCCATTGAGTTCAAGGAAACATCCAGTGCCGACAGTTCCTGATCCGATAATATCCCCCGGATATATTTCAACTCCATAAGATGCTCTTGCAATTAATTCTGCAAAAGTCCACTCCATATCTGAGAGATTTCCTTCGCTCACAGATTTTCCATTTACTAATGCCGTCATTTTCAGGTCCCATGATTTTCCAACATGATTCTTTTTACAAGTTGTCTCATGAGCCTTTAGTTCTTCCATGGTTACAAGCCAGGGTCCTGTGGTTGTGGCAAAGTCTTTCCCTTTTGCAGGACCCAGATTCAGTAGCATTTCTTCCATTTGCAAATGGCGTGCACTGAAATCATTCATGATCATGAGGCCGGCAATATATTTATCGGCCTCTTCCGCAAGGATATTTTTTCCTTTTCTGGAAATGACGATGGCGGCCTCCAGTTCAAAATCCAGTTTTTTAAAGTGATCGGGCATACAATAAACCGGTCCGGGTCCAAACACAGTATGATGGTTTCCGAAATAGAAAACGGGAAAGGAATCGAACACTGGCGTCATGCCGAGACCCCGGTTTCGCCGGGCTGTTTCAACATGTTGACGAAATGCGTAACCGTCCCTCAGAGAGGATGGGTGAGGCAAAGGTGCTAAAATCTTAACTTCGCTTATTGGGATTCCCTGCCTGATGATTTGTGGTGATGTTGTAATTTTTTTTGAAACGGAAAGTAAATCGGGATAAACAGTGTCCCATTGTGACAATAATTTATCCATGGAATCCGGAAGTCCGGCATTCAGCATATATATATCATACACCCTGTCCTTGGAAATTAACCCCACACATTCATTTCCATTTTTTAAAAAACTGGTAAGCTTCATAAATTTCCTCTTTTTTCCTGTTCGTGTTCAATAGCTTCAAACAGCGCTTTGAAATTCCCCTTTCCAAAACTTTTAGCTCCCTTACGCTGGATGATCTCAAAGAAAACTGTTGGCCTGTCCTGCACAGGCTTACTGAAAATTTGTAAGAGATATCCATCCGGATCGCGATCCACGAGAATACCCAGATTTTTCAGCGGTTCAAGATCTTCTTCTATTTTTCCCACACGGCTTTCCAATTCATCGTAATAACTGGTGGGCACTTTTAAAAATTCTATACCCCGTCTCATCAGCTCACTTACAGTACCTACTATGTTTTTTGTTGCAAAAGCTACATGCTGAACACCTTCTCCATTAAAAAATTCGAGGAACTCTTCAACCTGCGATTTTCGTTTGCCTTCTGCGGGCTCATTTATCGGAAATTTAACCTGTCCGTCACCGTTACTCATTACCTTACTCATAAGGGCGGAATATTCAGTAGAAATATCCGTATCGTCAAAAGTTAAAATATTTTTGAATCCCATGGTAGTTTCATAAAAAGAAACCCACTTGTTCATTTGGTTCCAGCCTACATTACCCACACAATGATCAACGTATAATATTCCGGTGGATTCGGGCCGGTAATCAGAAATCCATGGCTCATAACCCGGCATAAATATTCCATTATATTTTTTTCTGGCAACAAACAGATGTACGGTATCTCCATAGAGCCTGATTCCACTCAGACCAAGTTTACCTGAATTGTCAGATAAAACAGCAGGTTCCATATAACTCTTTGCGCCTCTTTGAGTGGTTTCCTTCCATGCTTTTTCCGCATCCTCTACTTCCAGTGCAATAGCTTTGACGGAATCACCATGTTTCAGGACTTCCTGAGCGATGGTATGGTCGGGCCGAAGGGCTGAAGTAAAAACGAAGGTTAATTTGTTTTGACGAACAACATAACTGGCACGGTCTTTTAAACCGGTTTCAGGTCCCGCGTAAGCAATTCCCTGGAATCCAAATGCAGTTTTATAATAATGGGCGGCCTGTTTTGCATTGCCCACATAGAATTCAATATAATCTGTGCCAAGCAAGGGCAGAAAATCATTTTCCATAATAAAGATTTAAGAATATAAATTGGAGGGCGGAATATCTCTTATTGAAAAAGATTCAACGAACCGGTGGCAAGCGATATCAGTAAAAAAATATATCGCCTGCGCTGGTCAACAAATAACTTACGGGCATAATCTGGACGCATGAGTACCCTAAAATTAAATAAAATAAATTTGTTTGAATTGTTTAATTGAAACTGAACTTTGTACCTGCAGTTTAAAAAATCAATATAATGGCACATTATATCAGCAGAGGTATTATTCCACCCAAACGACATACACAGTTCCGAAGCCACGACGGGAAATTATATTCTGAAGAGCTGGTGTCGACCGAAGGATTTTCAAGCGATTATTCCCTTCTTTACCATATTCATGCACCTACCCAGATCCTGCGTACAGATGAGCCTTCTCCGGTAGTCATAAATATTTCTGAAGAAAAAATGCTTAAACACAGGAGCCTGGAAGGTTTTAAATTGAATCCGGAAGAAGATTACCTGGAAAGCCGTAAACCCATACTGGTTAATCGTGACGTACATATCACACTCGCAGCGCCCAAACAATCACTTACAAGCTATTTTTTTAAAAATGCCGATGCAGATGAACTGATTTTTATACATGAAGGCAGCGGGAAATTATTAACCCTGTATGGAGAACTCAGTTTTACATATGGCGATTATATTCATATCCCCAGGGGAGTCATTTATCAGATTCATTTTGATAATTTCATTAATCGCCTTTTCATCGTTGAAGCATTCAGCCCCATCCGCTATCCCAAAAAGTACATAAGTAAATATGGTCAGTTACTTGAACATTCACCATACTGCGAGCGGGATATGCGGGAACCAGTATTTACTTCGGCTATTAATGAAACGGGAGATTTTCTGGTACGTATTAAAAAACAGGGAATGCTTTATGGAATTCATTATGCCCATCATCCTTTTGACGCAGTTGGTTGGGATGGCTGTTGTTATCCTTATATTTTTTCTATTCATAATTTTGAACCCATTACAGGAAGAATACACCAGCCCCCGCCCGTTCATCTGACTTTTGAAGGAAATAACTTTGTGGTTTGCAGTTTTGTTCCGCGATTATTTGATTATCATCCATTGTCCATACCTGTCCCCTATAACCATAGTAATATTGATAGTGACGAATTACTATATTATGTCGACGGAGATTTTATGAGTCGTAAACAAGTGAGCCGTGGCATGATTACACTTCACCCTGCAGGAATACCACATGGGCCTCATCCAGGCACTGTTGAGAAAAGTCTGGGTGCCAGGGAAACCAAAGAGCTCGCGGTTATGGTAGATACATTTCATCCTTTGCAATTAACTGATACTGCGCTAGCATTGGAGAACCCCGGATATACGACGAGTTGGAATGAATAAAGGGTTATGGGTTATGAGATATGAGATATGGGATATGAGTTATTGTCAACGATTTTTAAAATACTTTGATAGACCAGACCGAGCTACTAACCCATATCTCAAATCTCATAACCCATAACTTTTCAAAAGAATAGAATATGTATGAGTTTAAAGATAAAGTTGCCATAATAACCGGAGCCGGCCAGGGAATCGGATTTGAAATTTGCAGGAATCTTGCAATACAGGGAGGAAGGGTTATTCTAAATGATATTGATCCTGAATTATCAAAACTTGCAGCTATGCAAATTAATCAGGTGAATAAGAATGCATGCATTGCACTTCCGGGGGATTCGAGTAAAATAGAAATTATTAAAAAACTGGTAAGCGAAGCAGTTAATAAATTTGGAAGGCTGGATATCGCAATTGCCAACGCAGGAATTACCTTATTTGGAGATTTTCTTTCCTATACTCCTGAATCTTTTTATAAAGTAATGCAGGTTAATCTGGGTGGCTCATTTTTTCTCGCACAGGCAGCTGCCAATCAAATGAAATTGCAGTCAGATGGAGGGTCCATATTATTTACTTCTTCAGTTACAGGACACCAGGCACATAAAAACCTCGCTGCCTATGGAATGAGCAAAGCTGCCTTGGAAATGCTGGCGAAAAATCTGGTTATCGAACTTTCAGGTTATAAAATAAATGTGAATGCCATTGCTCCGGGAGCAACTCTTACGGAACGGACATTGCAGGATCCTGAATATATTAAAATCTGGTCAAGGATAACTCCCATGGGGAGACCTGCTCAAACAAAAGACATTTCAGATACTGCATTATTTCTCGTTTCAGAAAAAGCGAGGCATATTACGGGGCAGACTTTAATTGTTGATGGTGGTTGGACCGCTGTGAGCCCTCCACCAGACTGATTTTGAGCGCCTGCTGAAAATATTAACCGGTTTTAAACATTCATTCTTTACAATTGGAAGAATTAGTTATCGATCATCGTTGTTTACTGGGCGAAGGACCTGTCTGGGATATGCATCATCAGTCTATCTGCTGGGTTGATATCCTGAGGGGAGAAATTCATGAATACAGCCCCGCAGATGATTTACACAAAACAATTTCTGCAAAACAAATGATTGGCGCGATTGCCATTTGCAAAAACGGTCATTTCATCGCTGCGTTGAAAAATGGATTTGGATTTATTGACAGAAAATCAGGAGCAACTATGATGATCTCGAATCCCGAGCCTCACCTGCCAGGCAACCGGTTTAATGATGGCAAGTGTGATCCCGCAGGAAGATTCTGGGCAGGAACAATGTCTCATACCGACGAACCTGAAAAGGGAAGTCTTTATTTATTAGGTAAAGATCTTTCTGTTACACAAAAAATCGAAAATGTTTCAATCAGCAATGGTTTGGCATGGAGTCCTGACCAGAATACCTTTTATTACATTGATACACCTACAAAAAAGGTAGCGGCTTTTCATTTCGATAAAACAAATGGTAATATCGAAAATAAAAGATATGTCATTCAATTTTCAAATAATGAAGGAACCCCTGATGGCATGACTATAGACAGCGAAGGAATGTTGTGGATTGCGCACTGGGATGGCTGGCAGATAAGCCGGTGGAATCCTGTGACAGGCGAAAAAATCAAAACGATTCTGTTGCCGGTATCCAGGGTAACCTCCTGTTGTTTTGGAGGAAAAAACCTGGATGATTTATATATTACTTCTGCCAGTACCGGCCTGAGCGATGACCAATTAAGAAAAGAGCCATTGGCAGGATCTATATTTGTAATTAAAAATACTGGGTTTCACGGATTGCCCGCTTTCGAATTTGACATTAATTAATCCCTCATGTTATAAATAAAACAAAGATTCTGATGATAATTTTAGCGCCTGATCATTTTGTCTTTAATAATCTCATTCATGACTTTTTCCCGCAGGTTCTGACTAACAGAGATTTTTGCACTTCCTATATTTAAGATGTTTCCCTCAATACTTTTTATCTTACTAATGTTCACAATGAATGATTTATGAACTTTTAAAAATGTCTTTGCGGGCAATTGTTCTTCCAAACCCTTAATGGTGATATAAACCATCATTTTTTTTGAATTCGTATAAAGCAGAACATAATTCATCATAGCCTCAGCAAATAAGAGTTCATCATAAAACACTTTTTCAATCTGATTGTCGCATTTAATAAAAAAGTGATCGCTTTGACTATTTAGCTGAACATGAAGATTATTTTTTAACTCTCTGAATTCTTTCACCTTATTACAAGCTTTCAGGAATCTTTCGAATGATATGGGTTTTACCAGGTAGTCCAAAACATCTAATCCGAAAGCTTCAACGGCATATACGGGATAGGCAGTTGTAATAATAATATTTGCATCTGATTTATATGATTTTAAAAAATCGACTCCATTTATTTTTGGCATATTGATGTCTAAAAATAAGAGATCGATGTCGTTATCATTGAGCAAGGGCATCGCTTTCAAAGGATTTTCCGCAACGCCTTTCAATTCGAGAAATTCAATTTCTTCCACATACTCCAGCAAAATTTTCCTGGCAACAGGTTCATCTTCTATAATGATACATTTGATTTTCATGAGAGATCGATTGTTAATGTGGTTTCGTAAAAATGCAATTCGTTTTTTATGGTATATCTGAATTTACCGGGATACAAAAGCTCAAGCCTCCTTTTCAAATTGGCTACCCCGATTCCATTAGTTTTTTTTCCAACATCAGATTCCTGGGTGTCTTTTGTATTTGAAAACGTTCCGTACAGTATATTATCTTTTGTAGACAAGCAGATACAGATTTTATTTTCCCTGTCAGGAAAACTGCTGACAAATTTGAATGCATTTTCTATCAAAACGACCAGTAATAGCGGTGCAATCACCAAACCTGGTTTTATTTTTTCTATTTGAAAGTTTATTTGCAAAATTTCATCTTTTCGCAATCGGTGGAAGGAAATAAAATCATTTATGTAATTAATCTCTTTTTCAAGACTTACTTTTTCTTCAGTGCATTCATAAAGCTGGTACCTGAGCAATTCAGAAAATTGCAAAAGGGTATTTCTTGCAACCTGGTTGCATTTCTCGATATGACCGTAAATGGTATTCAAAGAATTAAAAAGTGCGTGTGGGTTAATTTGGGCTTTTAAATAATCCAATTCGGTTTTCACCTTTTCTTTTTCCATCAGTTCAAGTTGCTGGTGGGCCTGCCCCCTTTCAATCATCATATTCCCGATTGTAATCAGAAGTACCCAGAGTGAAATATTGATCAGTGAATGAATATAGAGAGAAGGGAAATCGACGATAGCGGTAACATGAAAATAGTGCTGATTCATATAATAAGCAATCAGGGATCTGCCCATTGCAGAAAGTGAAACAGTCAACAGGGAACCCGTTATAAACAGGCCATATTTTCTTCGAAAAAGAAATCCGGGGATGATGAAGTTGTTAATGATATAATAATCCGCAGTAATGAAAATCAAATAACAAAATTCGATTGTCATCGTCCTGGTAATGGAGATGGAATAACTGCGAAAAATAACCACCCACAGTATATATAATGTGGCCCAGAATAAAAAATGGAATAATAGAGGCCTGCCTTTCAATGCCTATTTTTTACAAAAGTAGCAACATCATTCAGGTAATATTATTTATTACACAAATGGCGTGGAATTCTTGATAATCCCCTGTTTGATCAAGGGAAAGCAATGGTTGATGTAAATTGTTTTGTCAGGTTGTACAATGAGCGGAAATTTGTTTTCTGAATTAAATAATATGAAAAAAATAATTACCTGGTTTACGAATCCGCCTGTTACAGGCCAGACATCCATTTTGATTATTCGCCTGATGGCCGGAACAGTATTTTTTTGGGAAGGTTTATTGAAATTTGTTTATGTAAATCAGGGCGTCGGGCGATTTACGAAACTGGGTTTTCCCTTTCCGGCAACGACGGCACACCTGATTGCAACAGGTGAGATCATTGGAGGTTTGCTTCTTATTTTTGGACTTTTCACCAGGATCGTATCATTCTATTTTATTATTCAGATGATCGTAGCGGTGCTCAGTACTAAGATTGATTTATATCTTGGAACAAGTCCATTACCATTGCCTCCTGCACCTCCAAAAATGGGCATATGGGCCGTTCTTCATGAAACCAGGTCAGATTATGCCCAAATTCTATCCTGCCTGTTTCTTTTGATTGAAGGAAGTGGAAGAAGGTCCCTCGATTTCATTATTTCCACGAAACATAAGCTTTACAGAATGGGTGGAATTGCAGAACAGGCAGCTATAAAACAAAAAAAAGTTAAGGTTCGAACTTAACTTGTTGACTCATAAGTGGAGGATACCGGGATCGAACCGGTCACCTCTAACATGCCATGCTAGCGCTCTACCAGATGAGCTAATCCCCCTTCAGTCCACCAGAACATGTTGCAAACCAGTCTACGTACATTCGCCGATGATTGGGTATTCATACATGTTTTCAGGTAAAGACCTTTTAACAGTTCCATCCATGAAGGAAGCTGATATTAAAGAGCTGCAAATATATCCAATCTAAACAAATCCCGGATGCTCTTGTTAATTATCTTTGATTCCATCACAATGGGAATACTGCGCAAACTTGCCGAATATCTTTATATCAGGAAAAGAGATCCGAAAGAACCGACCAGCAGCTGGATCGGTTATATGAATACGATTAACAGGATTTCAATATTTATGTTCCTGGTCGGAATACTCGTTATCATCTTCCGTCTGATTTTTAAGAAACACTGAAGAAAGTGTGAGAGTGTGAGAGTGTGAGAGTGTGAGAACAAATGATGGACTCTCACACTCTCACACTTTCTCCAAAGTCGACTATCAATTCCGCAGCTTTACGAGAAGCATTTCCATCCTGGGATAAAAGCGATCGCAGGTCGGAATAGTCTTTGTGAATCCGGTCCCTGGTCTTTACATCTGAAAGCAAATTCTTCAATTCAGAAATAATATTTGCGACGTTCATTTCATCCTGGATCAATTCCTTTACAACCGGCTTATCCATGATCAGATTGACCAGTGAAATATATTTTACTTTAATCAGGCGTTTTGCAATCTGATAGGATATGCTGCTTCCTTTATAGCAAATCACTTCAGGAACTCCAAATAGTGCAGTTTCGAGCGTAGCTGTTCCCGAAGTTACACATGCAGCCTGCGCGTGTTCGAGAAGGGCATAGGTTTGATTTCTTACCCTGCCTGCCTGCGGATAGTTTTTTAAAATTTCGTCATAAAAATCAGAATCAAGCCCCGGAGCTTCTGCAACAACGAACTGGTAATCGGGAAAAGCCAGGCTGGCTTCCAGCATGACCGGCAGTTTTTTTAATATTTCCTGTTTACGACTTCCGGGTAAAAGGGCAACCAGCGGCAAAGCAGGCTGTATGGACCTGCCTCCTGCGGTATAAATTATGGGCAGCCTCCCTGCTTCAGGGGAAGCTTTAAATCGTTCGATCACTTCCACCAGCGGATGCCCCACATAGCTTGTTTCATAATTCCATTTCTGAAAAAAAGCCTTTTCAAATGGAAGGATGACCAGCATTTTATCGATGTTCGTACGGATGTTTTTGACACGGCTTTCTTTCCAGGCCCATACCTGCGGAGAAATATAATAAACTGTTTTATAACCCATTTTATGAGCCCATTCCGCAATGCGAAGGTTGAACCCGGGATAGTCGATGAATATAACAAGGTCAGGTTTAAAACCGGTGATGTCTGATTTGCAAAATTTAATATTCTTCAGAATGGTCGACAGGTTCAGGATCACTTCAGTAAATCCCATAAAAGCCAGGTCCCGGTAATCTTTTACTATTTCAGCGCCGGCATCCTTCATGAGGGAACCACCCCAGCCTCGTATCTCCGCAGCGGTATCTTTTTTTTTAATCTCCACGATCAGGTTGCTCCCATGCAGATCCCCTGACGCTTCGCCTGCGATTATATAGTATTTCATGTATGGACCAAAGATAAAGAAGGGTTGTGGGTTATGGGATATGGGTTATGAGATATAAGATTTGGGTTATGAGATATGATTGTTTATTAATTCATGACCCATATCCCATATCTCATAACCCAGAACCTCTTAATGTACCAGCTTATAAATGAGTACGCCGATCCCGTAAATGAGTGTGGCAGCAAAAATGCCCCTGGCTGTTTTGTCCCGGTGGGAATTAATATAAATCGTAAAAAGAACCGCATTTGCAAGAAGGGAAATGCTGCTTATAGCAGTTAGAAGTTGTTTATTCGTATGAAGAACGTAAAAATATTCTGAAAAGCTGATCGTCCGGCTGAAAACCCAGAAATAATAGACCGTCATTGCGAAGAGAGGTCCGATAATGCCCAGCACCAACCCAAATTTAAAATTGTCCTTTTTAAATATCAAAATTTCCAGGATTTTTCAAGTTTGGATTTCAAAACGTAATTTGTCAGATCAAATTGTACTGGTACTACACTTACATAATTATGTTCAAGAGCCCATACGTCTGAATCCCTTCCTTTATCAAAATTCACAAATTCGCCTGTAAGCCAGAAGTATTTTTTCCCATTTGGATCACTTCTCTCCACAAAATCTTCTTCATATTTTGCGTAAGCCTGTTTACAAATCCTGACACCCTTGATCAGTTCCTCCGGAACAGCCGGAATATTTACATTCAGCACCGTATGTTTATCAAGTTTGGTTCTCAGCATCTGCTGTACCACCAGACGGGCATATTTTCTTGCACCTGTGAAATCTGCTTCCACACTGTGGTCCAATAAAGAAAAACCTGCGGAAGGAATACTTTCTATCGCTGCTTCAACCGCAGCGGACATAGTTCCTGAATAAATGACATTGATGGAATGGTTAGCGCCATGGTTGATGCCACTCAGACAAATATCTGGTTTGCGGTGCAGCACTTTATCAACAGCCAGTTTTACACAATCCACCGGCGTTCCGGAACATTGCCAAGCTTCCACACCTTCAAAAAGGGAAACAGGATGTAGACGAAGGGGCAATCCGATTGTGATGGCATGGCCCATGCCCGACTGGGGTTTATCCGGAGCTACGACCACTACTTTTCCCAGATCCTTTACCGCTTCAACGAGGTTGAGAATTCCAGGTGCCATTACACCGTCATCATTGGTAATCAATATGACAGGTAAACTTTTCTTCTTTGATTTTGACATAGTTATAAGGGGGTTGCGAAAGTACTATTTTTTTCCTTCTCTTAAGTTGTTGCGTTACCTTTGCGACCGGCTTAAAATACCTTTATGGCAGGACAACTAAAGGAGGTTCGTAACAGGATCAAATCCATCCAGAGCACACAGCAGATTACCAAGGCGATGAAAATGATCAGCGCCACTAAACTCCGCAAGGCCCAGGAAGCCATTCAGCAAATGCGGCCCTATTCAAGAAAACTTCAGCAGGTCCTCAGCAACATTGTAAGCAATTCCGACAGTGATCTGAGCTCATCTTTGTCAACGCCAAGACAGGTTATTGAAAAAGTATTACTTATCGTCATCACGAGCGACCGTTCCTCCTGCGGAGCTTATAATTCAAACCTTATTAAACTGGCTAAGGCCACCATGCGGGATAAATATCCTGCACAAACAGCCAAAGGCAACACAACTATATGGAGCATTGGTAAAAAAGGCTATGAACATTTCCTGAAGAACAACTATAAAGTAAACGGAGAATTTCGTGATATATTTCAAAATCTTCGTTTTGAATCGGTTCAGATCTGCGCTCAGGCTGCGGTTAAGGCTTTTGAAAACCGGGAATTTGATGCGGTTGAAATCGTTTACAGTGAATTTAAAAATGCTGCTACACAGAACTTTGTAGTCGAACCTTTCCTTCCCATTCCGAAGGTGAAAAAAAGGCCGGGAACAAAATCCAGCGATTTTATTTTTGAACCTTCAAAAGAAATTATTCTTGCCGAACTCATGCCTAAAATCCTCAATACACAATTATTTAAAGCCGTACTCGATGCCAATGCTTCTGAACATGGCGCACGCATGACTGCCATGGATAAGGCAACTGAAAATGCCAATGAGATATTGAAGAGTCTCCGCATTTCCTATAACCGAGCACGTCAGGCCAGTATCACCACAGAACTAACTGAGATCGTTTCGGGAGCAGCAGCATTACAAGGATAGTGTGGAAGTGTGGAAGTGTGGAAGTGTGGTAGTGTTTCTGATAGTCAAAAGCCAAAATGTGGGTGAATTGTGTGCATTTAATAGCTGCGGTACTTAAAATTTGAACTCCATTTATATAATTTGCATGCGAACTAAAATAAATGTATTTCACTTCCACACTACCACACTACCACACTTTCACACTATAATATAATGTATGATTCTTTCAGACTTAATTCCGCACATCGAAGCCCTGATATTTGCCAGCGATAAGCCGCTGACAGCAATGGAAATGACCGAATTATTAAACAATGCATTCGGATTCATGGATGACAAGCTGACGCTCGACCAGATTTCATCCGGAATCGAAGCCATCGTAGCTAAATATAATTCTGAATTTTACCCGTTTGAAGTGAGGGAAAGCGGAGGCGGATGGCAATTCCTGTCCAAAAAAGCTTTCCATAAAACAATTGCCCAGCTGAATGGCGAAAAATTTCTAAAACGTCTTTCTGTGGCCGCATTGGAAACCCTTTCGATTGTTGCTTACAAACAACCCATCACCAAAGGAGAAATAGAATCTATACGGGGTGTGAACAGTGATTATTCCATCCAGAAACTACTGGAAAAAGAACTGATCGTAATCATCGGACGCAATGAAGATATGCCAGGAAAACCATTGATTTATGCAACTTCAAAATCATTCATGGATTATTTTGGCATCAATCAAACATCCGATCTGCCAAGACTCCGAGAAGTTTTGGGAGAAAGCCTGGAAGAACCTTCCCTGCTGAATTATAAACCCGTCACGCCGGAAATAAATCCCGCCCTCGTGGTAAGTGAAGAAGGTGAATTGCTTGAAAATAATCCCTTGTCACCTACTTCGGAAGATGAGGATGATAAGGCTTAAAGCCCAAAGCCTAACGCTTAACGCAAATCAAATAGGAAAGTGTAAGTTAAATTTCCACACTCTCACACTCTCACACTCTCACACTCTCATACTTTCATAGTTGCTTCTTATATTCGCAAACATGATGCATCCCCTTTCCCATGCCGATCTCATTGCCATAGCAGAAGAATATGGGACACCCGTTTATGTATATCACGCAGAGAAAATTAAAGAACAATATGGGAAATTGCTGGATGCTTTCAGAAATTCCAATACTGTTTTTTTTTATGCCTGTAAAGCTCTCACCAATGTAAACATACTTCGCTATATAAAAAACCTGGGTGCCAATGTGGACTGCAGTTCTATTAATGAAGTGAAGCTCGCCCTGCACGCCGGATTTCCGCCTTCCAGGATTCTTTATACATCCAATGGCATCGATTTTAATGAAATCAGGGACGCGAAAGAGCTTGGCGTATATATAAATATAGACAGCCTCTCCAATCTGGAAAAATTCGGGGAGGCTTTCGGTTACACATATCCGGTAGGTATCCGGCTGCGCCCGAATATTCTGGCAGGTGGTAATATCAAGATTTCCACCGGTCATGATAAAAGTAAATTTGGAATTCCTGTTGAACAGATAGAAAAAATTCTCAGACTGGTAAATAAATATCAGCTGCAGATCAGTGACCTCCATATTCATACAGGCAGCGAAATAAAAGATGTGGATGTTTTTCTAAAAGGAATCGAAGTGTTGTTCGACATAGCACCACATTTTGAAAACCTTGAATTCATTGATCTCGGTGGCGGATTTAAAGTGGCGAGCATGGAAGGAGAGCAGGAAACAGATATTCCCTTACTCGCGGAAAAAGTAAGCAGGGCATTCGCCGGACATCCGTATAAAAAAGGCAGGAACCTGCAGGTCTGGTTTGAACCCGGAAAATTCCTGGTAAGTGCAGCCGGAAATTTTATTACTAAAGTAAATGTGCTGAAAGAAACCAGTACTGCTGATTTTGTTAGCGTAAACAGCGGCTTCAATCACCTCATCCGCCCAATGTTTTATGATGCCTATCATCATATCGAGAATATCAGTAATCCTGATGGCCCCATTAAAAATTATTCTGTTGTCGGAAACATTTGCGAAACTGATACGTTTGCGTGGGACAGGCCGCTGAACCAGGTCCGCGAAGGAGACTTACTGGTTTTCCGCAATGCAGGCGCCTACGGTTTTGAGATGTCATCTAATTTCAATTCACGTTTTAAGCCGGCTGAAGTTATCGTAATCGAAGGCAGGGCTCATTTGATCCGCCGCAGAGATCAGTTTGATGATCTTCTCCGTAACCAGCTTGAAGTGATTTAAATTTTTTCATCTTCTGCCCTTTATTTATTTTAAGGGTGCTTTGGAAACATCTTCCGGAATTCTTCATCTTAAAATATTTCACAATGCCAATAAGAATGACAGACGATCCGGCTGAATCAGACGACAGTGGCGGAGGTTTTGAAGGTGGCGAATCAGGAGGTGGTGGATCAGGAGGTGGCGGACTTTTTGGTTTGCTTCCACTCATATTCGGTCTCATACGCGGACCCAAAAGCCTGCTCCTGATCATAGGACTCGCTATTGCCGGATATTTTTTATTAGGCCGTGGAGGTGGATGTAATATTGCTTCTGTCTCACAGCAGGTTCAGCAACTCGCAACAGGAGGTATTCTCGATCCGCGCGTTTTTGATAAGGCTAAAGTATATGAAGCCCTTGCTGACGATGATAATAAAAATCCGCTGCCTGAATCAGCCAACCTGCAAAAATATGCACCAGCTGTGGGTGATCAGGGCAAACAGGGAAGTTGTGTAGCCTGGAGCAGCGCCTACGGTGCACGAACTATTTTAGAATCTGTCAGAACTGGTTCAGATCCAAATGCATTAAAATTCAGTCCTGCTTTTTTATATAATCAGATCGGACTAAACGGATGTGACGGATCTTATATCAACCGCGCCATGGAATTTATGAGCCAGCGGGGCTCCGTCCCTTACGATGCATTTCCTTATAATGATCAGGATTGTAAACGCCAGCCTGATCAACAATTATTGGATCAGGCCAGGCAATTCCGCATGCGTGGCTCAAACAGACTGACTGTAGGTGACAGGACAGACCAGATTGATTTACGCGCAATAAAAGAAAATCTTTCGCAAGGTGCTCCCGTTGTGATTGGAATGATGGTCGGTGGCAGCTATATGCAGCCCATGATGGGCAAAGATGTCTGGATCCCCGATCAGGATGATAAAAGTATGATGGGATTTGCAGGTCATGCCCAATGTGTGGTAGGATATGATGACGCGAAATATGGAGGCGCTTTTCTGATTATGAACAGCTGGGGACCGCAGTGGGGTAACAATGGTTTCGCCTGGGTCAATTATAATGTTTTCAAATACTTTGTAAGAGAAGCATACGGACTTGAAGCAATGCCGGCAGTAGGGGCTGCTGCAAATAGACCATTTGAATGCGAAGTAGGTTTGGTACAGGTTAGTTTTAACGGAAAGAAAACTGTTGCCGGCAATTATATTCCATTGGAAAAAACTTCAGATAATGTGTTCGCAACCGCAGATGCTTTAAAATCAGGCACAAGGTTTAAAATGGAGATTCGAAATGAATCTGAATGTTATATATATGTCTTCGGAAAAGAAACAGATGGAAGCAGCTATACATTGTTTCCTTATCCGCGTTCAGACGATCCCACAAAAACTAAATATTCACCTTTTTGCGGAATAGCAGGATACCGTTTATTCCCGAAAGATAAAAGTATGGAACCGGATAGTATTGGTACTAAAGATATAATGGCTGTGGTAGTAAGTAAAGACAGTTTAAACTGGAGTTCACTTAACGAAAAAATCAGCCAGAATAAAACAGAAGATTATGGGGAAAGACTCCGCTCAGCTCTCGGATCCTCAACCCGGTTTATCCATGCTGATCTTTCTTCAAAAGGCAATATTCGTTTTAAAAGTGACGAAAACAGCAACCGTATTGTAGCCTGTATTGTAGAGGTTAATAAATAAAAAAAACAGCCACCATAAGGTGGCCGTCTAAATCTGTTTAAGAGTCATCAAAATTTAGTTTTCCGTCAAGAAAAGGTACAGATTTCAGAGTTTTTCGAACATTGGATCTCGTTTGGTTTTCAAAAGGATAAGGGTTCAGGGATCGTCAACATTTTTTTCTAAGGTATTGGATTCGTTTTCATAGGTTTAATATCTTCGAATGGTCTGATCAGTTATTCGGTTTTCTTAGGATTCGGTTCGGTTTTTCTCGGTTCGGATTCTTTGGTTTTCTTAGGATTCAATTCGGTTTTTCTCGGTTCGGATTCTTTAGGTTTTCATCGGATCAGATCATTCGCGCGCTTCAACAATACAAAGATGCAAAGCCTTTCACGCTTTCTTTAACTTATTCGACCGGGTAGATAAAACCTTCGATTTTTGGGTAAAAAACCACGATAGATGGGTTTTAGGGGCTTGTATCTAAGGGTAAACCCTTATGGATGAGGGATTTATTGGGGTATGGGTTATGAGATATGGGTTATGAGATCTGGGTTACTATAAATAAGTTCTTAAATGACATTTTAATTAATAATCAATAATCCATAACCCATAATCCATAACCCATATCCCATATCCCATATCCCATAACCCATATCTCATAACCCATAACCCATATCCCATATCCCATATCCCATAACCCATATCCCATAATCCGTTTGTAAGCTGAAATTAAAATATCATATATTTCTGCCAGATAAATTGACAATTAAAATTACGATATGAAAAAAGGGTTTTTACTGAGTTTTATTTTAATGAGCCTGAATATTTTATTTGCTCAAAATGAACAAAAGGATAGTATGTTGTATAATAAGCATGATTTTTTCCTGCAGAGTTTTAACCCGGCTACAGTAAATGCCTATCGATCAGCAAGTGGGATGCCGGGACCATTGTATTGGCAAAACAACGCCAGCTATCTGATACATGCTACCTTAAGTGAAAAAGATACAAGTATTTCAGGCGATGCAGTTATTTCATATACCAACAACAGTCCCGATAAACTCGACTATCTATGGCTACAGTTAGATCAAAATCTTTTTGATTCAACCTCGAGGGGTGCAGCTGCAACCCCGATTTCGGGCGACAGATTTGATGTAAGAAAATTTAACCGCGGCGGGTATCATATTGGTATCGTAACAATAACTTATGCTGGCAAAACTTACAATGTTCAGCCAATCATATCTGATACCAGGATGCAGATTCGTTTGAAAAATCCCTTGTTGCCCAAAGGAGATAAAATATCCATCAGGATAAATTACGGTTTTGAGATTCCCGGTCATGGAGCAGACCGCATGGGAAGAATGCATACCAAAAATGGAGAGATTTATGAAATAGCACAATGGTATCCACGTATGTGTGTGTATGATGATGTGGAAGGATGGAACACCTTGCCTTATATGGGACTGGGTGAATTCTATTGTGAATACGGCAATTTTGATTATTACATTACGGCACCTTCGGAAATGATTGTATATGGCTCAGGTGATTTGCAAAATGCTGCACAGGTTTTAACTGCAGAGGAAATTAAAAGACTTTCATTGGCAGCCGGATCCGATAAAACCATTTCAATAATCAGTAAGGATGAAATCGGAAAATCCTCTTTGAGGCCTTCTGCTAAAGGAAATCTCACCTGGCATTTTATCATGAAGAACAGCCGTGATATTGCCTGGGTGGCTTCAAAAGCACTCGTCTGGGATGCGGCGAGGATCAACCTGCCTTCCGGACGAAAAGCTATTGCGATGTCAGCTTACCCAGCGGAAAGTGTCGGGGACAGTGCATATTCACGCGGGACTGAATTTCTAAAAGGCAGCATCGAAATATATTCAAAAAACTACTTTGAATATCCCTGGAATTCTGCTGTCAATATCGGAGGCCCGGTAACAGGAATGGAATATCCCGGAATTATTTTTAATGCATATACGGCGAAAAAAAGTTTTTTATGGAATGTCCTCACACATGAGATAGGTCATAACTGGTATCCAATGATTGTGGGCTCCAATGAAAGAAAATACATGTGGCAGGACGAAGGATTCAACACATTTATAAATTATCAGGCCACACAGATTTTTAACAATGGCGAGTTTGCAAAAGATCCAATGTTAAGCAGAAGAGTTTTTAGTATGCTTGAGCCGGCTGCCTCCAGGAGGTATAAAGACCCTCTTATGGTGGTGCCGGAAGCAATGGCCCTGACTGACTATGGTCAGTACTATGGCAAAACTGCTTTTGGTTTGATATTACTTCGAAATGTGATTTTAGGTAAAGAACGTTTTGACTATGCATTCAGGAAATATACAGAGTACTGGGCCTTTAAGCATCCCACACCCAACGACTTCTTTCATTGCATGAACAGCGCTGCAGGTGAAGATTTGAACTGGTTCTGGAAGGAATGGTTTTTTACAACATGGACGCTGGATCAGGCATTGACGGGCGTAAAATATGTTGACAATGATTCATCAAAAGGAATTTTGATAACCATTGAGAACATAGGTAAAATGATCATGCCGGTAAGTTTGAAAATCATTCAGACAAATGGCGATTCAGCCATTGTTAAACTGCCCGTGGAAATATGGCAAAGAGGAGGAGTATGGACCCTCAAATATGCTTCCACAGGAAAAATTGATAAAGTAATTCTGGATCCTGAGAAAGTATTACCTGATGCTGACAGAAAAAATAATGAATGGCTGATGAAGGATCGGTAATCGTGAATCGTTAATCGTTTATCGTAAGTCGTTAATTGTACATTGATCTACGATAAACGATTTACGATTCACGAATGACATTAAGTCTTACGCTTATACAATATTTAGCCTTCTGAAAACATCAGCCTTATTGGCCTTACTTACAGGAATTTCATTGCCCTTGATGAATAAAAGATTTTCCCGCATGTCGTCGATTTTATGGAGGTTGACGATATAAGAACGATGCACTTTGAGAAAATGCTGTTTGCTTACTTTTTCTTCGAGATTCTTGATGGTATTATGTGTTATATATTTCTTGCCATCCATGGTAACAAACTTTACGTAGTCGCCCATGCTTTCAATATATAAAATTGCGTCATTATTCAGCCTTATTAATTTGCCATCTGTTTTAATGTAAATATGGTCCGATGCGCTGTTGGTGGAAATAGTTTCTTTAGAAGGTTGAATTTTCTGTAATGCCTCCATGAATCGCTGGTAAGTAAAAGGTTTCATCAGATAATCAGAAACATTATATTGAAACGCATTGTAAGCATATTCCGACTTGGCGGTGGTAAGAATAACTTTCGGCGAAAATGCTATTTGATCAAGTAATTCAAAACCATTGGCGCCGGGCATTTCCACGTCCAGAAATATCAGATCCACCGTATTACTGTTAAGAAATGAAAGTGCATCGGTGACATTACTAAAATGACCCCTGACTTCAACCTGTCCGCTTTTTTCACAGCAGTTCTTAAGGTAATTGGCGGCTACCTGTAAATCTTCTACAATAATACAGCTGAGACTCATGAACAATTGCTATTAAACAGTTCCAATTTTTTCTTTTCTTCTTCTATTAGTAGTTTACTCTGAAATATTTTGTTTTTTAATGCTTCAAATTCACCGGAAAGTTGATCGGGTGAACTGACCGTGCCGCAGATTTGTTCAAATTGCTGACATTGCTGTTGAACGGAGGTGAGTCCTACGAACCCAAATACAGGTTTGATTTTATGAACAGATGCTTTTAATGCTGCGAGGTTGCCGGAAGAATAACTGAATTCAATATTATCGGTTAATGATACATATTCATCCAGGACAGTATTGAATACTTCCTGCATGTAGTTATAGTCATCGCCGTAAAGGCTATTAAGGTAATTTGCATCTATTTCGGCGTTGAAAACGAATGCATTAGCTGTTTTCAGGTTATTCATGTTATGGATTCATTTATATTAACGCTTTAAATAATAATTATTATGCCTGCCGCGTTTTAATATTCAAATAATTTCATCTGATACCCTCCCTGAAATCCCGCCTATCGCCCATTTTGTGGTCTGTCTATCAGGATATTGTATATTCCGGATTGGCTGAGGGTAATACAGTTTCCCAACGGAAGAAAATAATCAGGTTTAACCAGTTCATATTTCTTACCCTTTGCGGTACCCTTCTTTCAGTAGTCAGTTATTTTACTTTAAGTCTTTATATAAGTGCACTGGTAAATCTTTCAACAGGTTATATTTTTATCCTGGCCTTTCATCTGAATTCCAAGAAAAGATTTGAACTGGCACGTATTATAGCCATCGTCAATCTCAATCTTTACCTGATTGTTATGAATTATATGGAAGGATTACGTGCAGGGGAGTACCTGCTTTATTTCCCATACTTCCTTGTAATGACCCTGGTGATTGATGTGAAAAGAAATTTCACAGAGCTGAAGTTTGTTTACCTTATTACCATCATCTCAGTACTGATTTGTTTAAACCTTAGCCCCTTTGAAAATTATTACCAGGTCAGGATAGCCGGAATGTTCACAAGATTATACAGTTCAAACCTGGCGATCTCCCTAACGCTTACTACTTTTTTCTCTTATTTTATTTTCCGTGTAAACCGTGATCACGAAGAAGCAATTTTGAAAGAAAAACATTTTGTAGATACCATATACAATACTTCTCTGGATGGTGTCCTGATCATGGATTCAGAAAGCCGTAAGATCATCGGCTGTAATAACAGAGCATGTGAACTCCTGCATATTAAAAATAAAAAAGAAATAGAAGGTACGGCCATTGAAGACTGGTTTACCAGCGAACATATCAAGTTGTTCAAAACAATTGAATTGAATCTTTCTACTGAACAGGCAAAAGACTGGCAGGGAGAGCTGGCATTGACTTCTGCAGAAAGAACTTTTTTTGCCTTCGTAAATATTGTACCCTTCCTCGATCTTGGAAAAAGATTTTTGAAGATCAGTATACTTGATATTTCGGAAATCAAGACCGCTCAGTTTGAACTGATGAAAGCTAAGCAAAAAGCCGAAGTGGCATCTCAGGCAAAGTCGCGTTTTCTTTCCAATATGAGTCATGAGTTGCGCACACCTCTCAATGGGATCATAGGAACTTCAAATTTACTTCTGCAGGAAGATTATCTGCCCGATCAGAAGTCACATCTGGATATTCTGAAGTATTCATCCGAACACATGATGATGCTCATCAATGAGATCCTCGACTTTGGCAAAATTGAAGTAGGGAAACTTCAATTGGGAGAACATCCGGTAGACCTGAAAAAATTTCTTGAAAAGATCAATCTTCAGTTTACAGCTCAGGCACATGCAAAGAACATTGGTTTCAAAATGGAATATGACAGTCTGGATATTGAAGTGATGACAGATGAAACGAGGCTGAACCAGGTATTCAGTAACCTGCTTTCCAACGCTATCAAATTCACTCATTATGGTGAAATTACTGTTGTTGCGAAAAAGATATTTTCAACCAGTCAGAAAGCGACCATTCAATTTATGGTAAAGGATACCGGCATCGGCATTCCTTCCAATAAACAACAGGAAATATTTGAAAGTTTTACGCAGGCAGATGTAGATACTACCCGTAAATACGGAGGAACAGGACTTGGTTTAGCCATCACAAAGAAACTGGTCACCCAGCGCGTCGAGCGTCGGCAGCTCGCCGTTGATCAGCAGGTAGGCGACCTCGAGGTAGCTCGAGTGCTCGCACAGCTGCTCGATCGGGTAGCCGCGGTGCTGGAGGATGCCGGCGTCACCATCGATGTAGGTGATCGCGCTGCGGCACGAGGCCGTGTTCATGAACGCCGGGTCGTAGGACATCAGCCCGAATTCGTCCTCCTCGACCTTGATCTGGCGCAGGTCCATGGCGCGCACGGTGCCGTCGGTGATGGGCACCTCGTAGGAGCGCCCGGTGCGGGAGTCGGTGACGAGCAGCCGGTCCTGCTGCCGAGGAGCCGTCGCCGCCGCCGAGGCCCTCGATCGCGCCGCTCTGCCCCTCGACCGTCGACTGCTCGGTACTCATATGCATCTCCTATCCACGGTTGCTGGAGCTCCTAGCTTGATTATGCGCATGTGGGGCGCCTGACCGGCGCCCCGGCGCCCGGCTAGTGGCGCGGCAGCCGGTCGATCGAGACGCTGGCCCGCACGCGGGCCGGCGGTCCCGGCTCGGCGACCCCATGGGGGCCGCGGCGTGGCAGGCGTGGCAGGCGCGGCCGCGGGTGGTGGGGGTGCAGCGGCCGCGGCCGCGGCCCGATGCCGCCGTCCTGACCTCCCGCCGTCTCGGGCGTCTGGCGGACCGCCCAGCGGACGATCAGGAACAGAGCCACGATCGGGATCTTCAGCAGGAACATCAGCCAGATGAAGGTCCACGTGGTCACGCTGTCGGGATGTTACCCCCTGGTGGGACGGTGCAAGCCCCCGATGGCCGGCCGCGGCGGCCGCTCGCCGGCAGCCCGCCCGAGGCTCACCCGCGCAGCGTCAGCGGGGCGCCGCTGAACTGCGTCATGGCGTGCAGTTCGTGGATCCTGGCGACGATCTCCTCGCCCCGCAGGCGGGCCACGCGGTCGGTGCCGAACTCCTCCACGTTGAAGGACGCGAGCACGCGTGGCGTGGGCCATCGCCCGCCGCAGCAGCTCGTCGGAGAGCTCCTCCCCGGGGTGGGCGGCGATGTACCCGACGAGGCCCCCGGCGAAGGTGTCGCCGGCGCCGGTGGGGTCGATCACGGTCTCCAGCGGGTAGGCGGGCAGCGCGAAGAAGCTCTCGGCGGGTGATCAGGGCGGCGCCGTACTCGCCCTGCTTGGCCACCACCACCGACGGCCCCCGGGTGCCGGCCGGGGCGTCCTCGGCGGGGCCCCAGGAGAGCACCTCCCGGGCGGCCGCCACGAGGTTCGGCTTGCCCGTCAGCTGGCGCAGCTCGGCGTCGTTGAGGATCACGCAGTCCACGCTCGTGATCGCCCTCACCAGCGACTCGCGGGCGATGTCGATCCACAGGTTCATCGAGTCGAGCGCCACGAAGCGGGCGCTGGGGAGCTGGGAGCGGACCTCGCAGCTGCAGCTGCGGCTGGATGTTGGCCAGGAACAGCACCTCGCTGGAGCGCGAGCGCTCGCGAGAGCTTGGGGGCGAAGCCCTCGAACACTCCGAGCTGGGTGTCGTGGGTCTCGCGCGAGTTCAGGTCCCAGCCGTACTCGCCGTGCCAGAAGAAGGTCCGCCCGCCGGGCACGTGCTCGATGTCCGAGACGTCCACGCCGCGGCGCTCGAGGACCTCGAGCTGTTCCTCGCCGAAGTCATCGCCCACGGGGCCCGACCACCCGCACCTCGTCGAAGAAGGAGGCCGCCAGCGAGAAATGCACGGCGGCGCCCCCGAGCATCCGCTCGCGTTCCCCGAACGGGGTCTTGACGGTGTCGTAGGCGATCGATCCGACAACTGTGATCGGCATGCGGCGGGCACCTTAGAGCACGCGGCCCACCACGCCACCGGCCCGTGCGCCCACTCCGATAGCCTGGGATTTCCAGGTGAGAGCGATCCAGATGACCGAGTTCGGGGGGCCGGAGGTGTTGAAGCTGGCCGAGCTGCCCGACCCCGTGCCCGGCCCGGGCGAGGTGCTGATCCGCGTCACCCGGGCGGGCCTGAACTTCGCCGACACCCACACCCGCACGAACTCCTACGTCCAGCGGGCGAGCCTCCCGCTGGTCCCCGGCGGAGAGGTGGCGGGGGTGCGCGAGGACACCGGCGAGCGGGTCGTGGCGCTGGTCGGCAACGGCGGCTACGCCGAGTACGCCGTGGCGCCCGAGGAGCGCGTGTTCGGGGTGCCGGACGGGCTCGACGACGGCAGCGCGCTGGCGATGGTCGATCCAGGGGACGACCGCCTGGCACCTGTACCGCACGGCCGCCCGGGTGGCCCCCGGGGAGAGCGTCGTGGTCCACAGCGCCGCCGGGGGCGTGGGCTCGCTGGCGGTCCAGCTCGGCCGCGTCTTCGGGGCCGGCAGCGTGATCGCCACCGCCTCGGGCGAGCAGCGGCGCGCGCTGGCGCTCGAGCTGGGGGCCGACGCGGCCGTCGATCCGGCCCCCGAGGGCCTCACGGAGAGGCTGCTGGAGGCCAACGGCGGCGAGCCCGTGGACGTCGTCTTCGAGATGTACGGCGGTGAGGCCTTCGACGCCTCCTACCGCGCCCTGGCCCACTTCGGGCGGATCGTCGTGTGCGGGATCTCCACGCAGGTCCCCAACGAGGTCTCGACGGGCTCGCTGCTGCGCCACTCCCGGCCGTGGTGGGCTTCTACCTGTTCCACTGCCTGGAGCGCCCGGGGATGTTCGCCGAAGCGCTCGCGGACCTGTTCGCCCGGGCCGCGGCGGGCGAGTTGAGGGCAATCGTGGGGGCCACCTATCCACTCGCGCGAGGCCGGCCGGGCCCAGACCGACCTGCGCGAGCGGCGCACGACTGGCAAGCTGCTGCTCGACCCCAGCGCCTGAGCGCCCGCTCCAGCGCTCGACCAAACACTCGCTCCCAAGCCCAACGCCTCTCGACCACATGGCCAGGACATTCGCTGAACTCGGTCTCTCCGAGCCCACTCTCCGCGCGCTGGCGCGACGTCGGCTACGAGGCCCCGAGCCCGATCCAGGAACAGACGATCCCGCTGCTGCTGGAAGGCCGCGACGTGATCGGCCAGGCGCAGACCGGAACCGGCAAGACGGCCGCCTTCGGGCTGCCGATCATGGAGTACGTGGACCCGGGCGAGGACACCGTCCAGGCGCTCGTGCTGACGCCCACGCGGGAGCTGTGCATCCAGGTGACCCAGGCGCTGCGCACCTACGGGGCCCACAGCGGGATCGACGTGGTGGCCGTCTTCGGCGGCGCCCCGATCCGCACGCAGCAGGCCCAGCTGCGGGCCGGCGGCCACGTCGTGGTGGGGACCGTGGGGCGGGTGCTCGACCTGATCTCGCGCCACTCGCTGATGCTCCACGACTGCCGCTTCGTGGTCCTCGACGAGGCCGACGAGATGCTCGACCTCGGCTTCCTCGAGGACGTCGAGCGGATCCTCTCGCTGACCCCCTCGAGCCGCCAGACGGCGCTGTTCTCGGCCACGATGCCGCCGCCGATCCGCAAGCTCGCCGACCGCTACATGTACGACCCGGTGATCATCCAGGTCGAGGCCGCGACGCTGACGATCGACACCGTGGCCCAGTTCCAGCTGCCGGTCGACGCGCGGGACAAGCCGGAGAAGCTGGTGGAGGTGCTGCGCGCGGAGAAGCCCGACCAGGCGATCGTGTTCGTGCGCACCAAGATCCGCGCCGACCAGCTGTACCGCACCCTGCGCGACGGCGGCCTCAACGTGCGCGCGCTGCACGGGGACATGACCCAGGGCGCCCGCGACGGCGTGATGCTGGCCTTCAAGGGCGGGCGCGTGCCGATCCTGGTCGCCACCGACGTGGCCGCCCGCGGCCTGGACATCTCGACCGTCACCCACGTCATCAACTACGACGTCCCGACCTCCCCCGACACCTACGTCCACCGCATCGGCCGCACCGGCCGGGTCGGCCGCTCGGGCCGCGCGATCACGTTCGTGGAGTCGCGTCAGAAGCGCGAGCTGGAGGCCATCGAACGCCACATCGGCACCAGCATCGCGCCAGTGGGAGAAGGGCGCGTGGCGCCCCCGACGCCGGTCAGGGAGCGCCCCCGGCGCCACTCCAAGCCGCGCGTCTCGCGCGACGACGACGGCGAGGGTACGTCAAGCTGGTGCTGGGGGCGGGGCGCTCGGCGGGCGTGACGGTGGCCGACATCGTCTCGGCCGTCACCTCCGCCACCGGCCTGGACGGGGAGGCGGTCCGCGACGTGCTGGTGCTCGACCGCTTCGCCTTCCTGTCGGTCCCGGCCGGCGAGGCCGAACGCGTGATCGAGGGGCTGGACGGGCGCAGCATCCACGAGTGCGAGCTGACCGCCGAGCGGGTAGGTTAGGGTCGAGCGCATGTCCACCGCCACGATGCAGACCACCGAGGGGCCGATCACGTTCGAGCTGTTCGACGCCGACGCCCCCAAGACGGTCGAGAACTTCCGCAAGCTCGCCGGCGAAGGCTTCTACGACGGCCTCACCTTCCACCGCGTGATCCGCGACTTCATGATCCAGGGCGGCTGCCCGCTGGGCACCGGCACGGGCGGCCCCGGCTACACCTTCGAGGACGAGTTCAACGACCACAAGATCGTCCGCGGCGCGCTCGCGATGGCCAACGCCGGGCCCAACACGAACGGCTCGCAGTTCTTCATCGTCACCACCGGCGCGGCCCCGTGGCTGGACGGCAAGCACACGGTGTTCGGCGAGGTGCAGCGACGGGATGGACGTCGTGGACCGCCTCGAGGCGGTCCCCACCGACGGCCAGGACCGCCCCTCCGAGCCGATCGGGATCACCTCGATCGAGCTCTCCGAGTAGCGCCTCCCGGCGGCTCGCCCACCGGCCCGTTCGGCGGCGGCGGAGTAACCTTCGGTACAGGCACAGCGAGCGAGAGGGAGAGTCAGATGGCCACGGTCGAGCAGCACGTACCCGGAGACCCAGAACGGCGCGCCGGTCGCGGCCGACGTGATCCCGGTCGAGAACCCGGCGACCGGCGAGATCGTCGCCACCGTCCCCGAACCTCGGTCCCGAGGCGGTCGCCGAGATGGCCGCCCGCGGACGCGCGGCCCAGCCGGAGTGGGAGGCGTACGGCTTCGAGGGCCGCGGACGCGTGCTGCGCCGGGCCCAGAAGTGGGTGATGGACAACACCGAGCGGATCGTCGAGACGATCGTCTCGGAGACCGGCAAGACCTACGAGGACGCCCAGCTCGCCGAGATCGGCTACGCCGGCGCCGCCTTCGGCTTCTGGGCCAAGGAGGCCCCGGCTACCTCGCCGACGAGAAGGTCAAGTCCAGCCAGCTGCTGGTGAAGGGCAAGAAGCTGATCCTGCGCTACCGCCCGCTCGGCCTGATCGGCGTGATCGGCCCCTGGAACTACCCGCTGACCAACTCCTTCGGCGACTGCATCCCGGCGCTGGCGGCGGGCAACAGCGTGATCCTCAAGCCCTCCGAGGTGACGCCGCTGACCTCGCTGCTGATGGCCGAAGGGCTGCGCGAGTGCGGCCTGCCCGAGAACGTCCTGCAGATCGCCACCGGCGACGGCGCCACCGGCGCCGCGCTGATCGAGCAGGTGGACATGATCATGTTCACCGGCTCCACCCGCACCGGGCGCAAGGTCGCCGAGGCGGCCGCCCGGCGGCTGATCCCCGCCTCGCTCGAGCTCGGGGGCAAGGACCCGATGATCGTGCTCTCCGACGCCGACCTCGAGCGGGCGGCGAACTTCGCCACCTACTACTCGATGCAGAACGCCGGCCAGACCTGCATCTCGATCGAGCGCGTGTACGTGGAGGAGCCGGTGTACGACGAGTTCGTCGCGAAAGTGTCAGAGAAAGTGCGCCAGCTGCGGGTCGGCAAGCCCGAAGGGCTCGGCACCGTCGAGGTCGGCGCGATCACCTTCCCGCCCCAGCTGGACATCATCAAGGACCACGTCGCCGACGCCGTCGAGAAGGGCGCCCGGGTGCTCACGGGAGGCAAGCAGACGCCGGGGCCGGGGCGCTTCTACGAGCCCACCGTGCTCGTGGACGTGGACCACTCGATGAAGATGCATGACCGAGGAGACGTTCGGCCCGACGCTGCCGATCATGCGGGTCCGTGACGCGGACGAGGCCGTGCGGCTGGCCAACAACTCCCCCTACGGCCTCGGCTCGTCGGTGTTCACCCGCGACGTCAAGCGCGGCGAGCAGATCGCCCGGCGTCTGGAAGCCGGGGCCGCCAACGTCAACGACGCGATGATCAACTACACCGTGCTCGAGCTGCCGATGGGCGGCGCCAAGGCGTCGGGCCTGGGCTCCCGGCACGGCGCCGGCGGGATCCGCAAGTACTGCTCCCAGCAGGCGATCGTGGTGACCCGCCTGGGCATGAAGAAGGAACCCTTCATGTACCCCTACAAAGCCCGCACCTCACGCATGCTGGGGCGGATGTTCAAACTGCTCTACGGGCGCGGCAAGCGCGACTGAGCAGAGCGGTGCGGCCGCCGGCGCCCGGCCGGGCCCGGGCCTAGACGGGCTCGCCCGCCCGCAGCGGGATCCCCAGCAGCCGCTCGAGCTCGGCGACCGTCTGCTCGGAGTCGGTGTGGTGGATGACCGCCATCCCCAGCTCCCGGGCGGGGGTCAGGTTGAAGGGCAGGTCGTCGACGTAGACGCACTCCTCCGGCGCGACGCCGGCGCGCTCGGCGCCCAGCTCGTACATGCGTTTGGAGGGCTTGCGGATCCCCTCTTCGGCCGAGATCACGACGCCGTCGAAGAGTTCGTCGAACATCGAGCGGGGGTAGCGGTGCACGCCCCACGAGTTCGACACCAGCGCCGTGCGGATTCCCGCCCGGTGGGCCCGGCGGACCGCGTCGACCACCAGCTCGTCGGGGTGGACGCCCGAGAAGAGGCCGTCGATCAGGCCCTCGGGGGCGACGTCCAGCAGGGCCGCGAAGCGGCGCTCGAACTCGTCCTCGGCCAGCTTGCCGGTCTCCAGCTCGATCAGCAGCTCGCGCGCCTCGGGGTCGGATTTGAAGCGCCCCACCAGCTTCGCCGGGTCGATCCCGGCGCGCAGGCAGTAGGCGTGGAAGGAGGCGAACAGGTTCGTCGTCAGCACCCCTCCCCAGTCGATCAGCAGGCCGCTGCGGCTCCGTCCGTTGCCGCGGCCCGTCGGGCTTCCCGTCGACCTGCCCGTCCTCAGACTGCGGCTGTGCCACGTGCCACCTCCTCGGCCTGGCGGGCGAGCTCGAGGACCCCCTCGCCGAACGTCTTCAGGTAGGGGTCGTCGGTGGTGCCCGCCAGAGCGCGCTTGTAGTTGCCCTCCATGAACACGATGCTCTTCCACAGCGCAAGCGTGGTGTACCAGCGTACGTCCCGCATCGAGCGCCCCGATCGCTCCTCGTAGCGGGCGATCAGCTCTGCGCGGGTGGGAAAGCCCTCGGCGCGGGTAACCCGCCCCAGGTGCTCCCGCAGGCCGCTCTCCGGGTCCGAAGGCTCGGTCCACATCATGCACAGGTAGCCGACGTCCGCCAGCGGGTCGCCGATCGTGGCCATCTCCCAGTCGAGCACGGCCTCCAGGTGGGCCGGGGGCGTCGGCAGGCGAAGAGGGTGTTGCCGAGGCGGTAGTCGCCGTGGACGATCGTGGCGGGGCCGCTGCTCGGGGAGGTTCTCGGCCAGCCACGAGCCGACGCTCTCGACGGCCTCGATCTCGCGGGTCTTGTTCAGCTCCCACAGGCCGGTGAAGCGGCGCAGCTGGCGTTCCAGGTAGCCGGTGGGTTTGCCGAAGTCCTCCAGCCCCGCGGCGCGCCAGTCGACCGAGTGGATCTCGACCAGGGAATCGATCAGCTGCTCGCCGATCCGCCTGCGCTCGGCGGCG